>DATMGK010000024.1:0-23973 GCA_035555595.1 Croceibacterium sp.
AAGCATGTAGGCCGCGCCCAGAATGATGCCCGTGGCAGCAATCGCCGCTACCCACGTGGACACCTGATAGATGCCGGCGAGGCTCAGGAACTCGCCCACGAAACCGCTGGTGCCCGGCAGGCCAATGCTGGCCATCGTGAACAGCATGAAGAACAGCGCGTATTTCGGCATGTTGATCGCAAGGCCGCCGTAACGGTCGATCTCACGCGTATGCAGCCGATCGTATATCACGCCCACGCACAGGAACAGCGCGCCGGACACCAACCCGTGGCTGAGCATCACGATCATCGCACCTTCCAGGCCCTGCACGTTGAAGGAGAACAGGCCGATGGTCACGATCGCCATATGCGCGACGGAACTATAGGCGATCAGCTTCTTCATGTCGTGCTGGACCAGAGCGATCAGGCTGGTGATCACCACGGCAGCCATCGACAGCACGAACACGAGCCACATCCAATGCACGCTCGCTTCCGGGAACATAGGAAGGCTGAAACGGATGAAGCCATAGCCGCCCATCTTCAGCATCACGCCTGCCAGAATTACCGAACCTGCTGTGGGCGCCTGCACGTGCGCATCTGGCAGCCAGGTATGCACCGGCCACATCGGCATCTTAACGGCGAAACTGGCGAAGAAGGCCAACCACAGCCAGGTTTGCGCCTGCACAGGGAAGCCGTGATTCATCAGCGTGGGAATATCGGTGGTTCCGGCTTCGTTCGCCATCCACAGCATCGCGATAAGCATCACGACCGAGCCGAGCAGCGTGTAGAGGAAGAACTTGTACGCGGCGTAAATCCGGTTCTGTCCGCCCCATATCCCAACGATCAGGTACATCGGGATCAGGCTGGCTTCAAAGAAGATGTAGAACAGGAACAGGTCCTGCGCAGCGAACACGCCGATCATCAGCACTTCCATGAACAGGAAGGCCGCCATGTATTCGCCCACGCGCTTGTCAATGGAAGCGCTGGCCAGGATGCAGATCGGCATCAGGAACACGCTGAGCATGATGAGCATCAACGCGATGCCATCGATCCCCAGTGCCCAGTTGAAGCCAGCGAACAGCGGCGCCCGCTCCATGAATTGCCATTGAGCACCGCCCACGTCGAAGCTGGCCCACAGCACAATACCAAGCGCAAAATTGATCAGCGTGGCGGCCAGCGCGATCGTGCGCGCGGCCTTATCGCCGACGAACAGGCAGGCGATCGCCCCCACCATCGGCACCAGCAGCATCAGCGAGAGAATTGGAAAGCCCCCCATCACATCAGCACCCACGTCACGGCTGCGACAAGCCCGAGCAGCATCACCAGCGCATAACTGGTCAGGTAACCCGACTGCACCTTGCGGGCGACGACGGTGCCCTTCTCGACCACCCAGGCCGCACCATTGGGTCCGAAACGATCGATAATCCCTTCGTCACCGCGCTTCCACAGCACACGGCCGAGCCAGAAAGCGGGCTTCACGAACAGGAAGTTGTACAACTCGTCGAAGTACCACTTGTTGTAGAGGAAGCGGTACACCGGGCCGAGTTGCTCAGCCACCTTGGCCGGGATCGACGTGTCGCGGATGTAGGCCACCCATGCAATCGCCAGGCCGATCAGCATGACGATGCTGGCCGCATACTTCACCAGTGTCGGCACCTCATGCATCGCGTGCATCAGGTGTTCGTTATAGGCGATGGCCCCATTCCAGAACGCTGCCTGATCCAGGAACGCGCCCTTGAACACATAGCCCGCCAGCACAGCCCCTACTGAAAGCACCAGTAGCGGCACCAGCATAGGCAGCGGGCTTTCATGCGGATGATAACCCGCCGTGCCGTCGCTGTGTTCGTCATGAGCGTGCACATCATGGCCGTGAGCGTGATCTTCCGCGCCATGGCCATGGGCGTCGTGCACCGCGTGCTGGATATGCTCGCTCTGCTCCCACCGGGGTTTGCCCCAGAAGGTCAGGAACATCAGCCGCCAAGAATAGAAGCTGGTCAGCAGCGCCGCAAAACAGCCGATCCAGAAGGCGAAATTGCCCATTTCCGTCCCACTGGCATAAGCAGCTTCGATAATCGCGTCCTTGGAGAAGAAGCCCGCGAAACCGACACCCAGATGGTACACGCCCACGCCAGTGATCGCGAGCGTGCCCGCCATCATTGCCCAGAATGTGAGCGGAATGCTTTTCCTGAGGCCGCCATAATAGCGCATGTCCTGCTCGTGGTGCATCGCGTGGATCACGCTACCTGCGCCAAGGAACAGCAGCGCCTTGAAGAACGCGTGGGTGAACAAGTGGAACATGGCTGCGCCATAAGCGCCCACACCCGCCGCAAAGAACATGTAACCGAGCTGCGAACAGGTGGAATAAGCGATCACTCGCTTGATATCCCACTGTGTCGTGCCGACTGTGGCGGCAAACAGGCAGGTCGCCGCACCGATGAAGGTGACGAAAGTCAACGCAGCAGGCGCCGCTTCGAACATGGGCGAAAGACGGCAAACCATGAACACGCCCGCCGTCACCATGGTCGCTGCGTGGATCAGCGCGGAAACCGGGGTCGGGCCTTCCATCGCGTCCGGCAACCAGGTGTGCAGGCCAAGCTGTGCCGACTTGCCCATCGCACCGATGAACAGCAGCAGGCACAGGATCGTCATCGTATCCAGCCGCATGCCCAGGAAACCGATGGTCGATGCGCCCTTCATGGCAGGCGCGGCATGCAGAATCTCGGGGATCGAAACCGTCTGGAATACCAGGAACGTGCCGAAGATGCCGAGCATGAAGCCAAGGTCGCCCACGCGGTTGACCACGAAAGCCTTCATGGCTGCGGCGTTAGCGGTCGGCTTGCGGAACCAGAACCCGATCAGCAGATAGCTGGCGAGACCGACACCTTCCCAGCCGAAGAACATCTGAACCAGATTGTCAGCCGTCACCAGCATCAGCATCGCGAAGGTGAACAGGCACAGGTAGGCGAAGAACCGCGGCTGATCCGGATCTTCGTCCATATAGCCCCAGCTATAGAGGTGGACGAGCGCGGACACGCTGGTGATCACCACCAGCATGACCGCAGTCAGCGTATCCACCCGCAGCGACCAGTCGAAGCTCATTCCGCCGGACTGCACCCATTGCAGCACCGGCGTGACAGTCGCAGCCGTGTTACCGCCCAGATACTCGATGAAGATCGGCCAGCTCAGCCCACACGAAAGGAACAGCGCGCCAGTCGTGATCAACTTGGCCGCAGTATTGCCCAGCGCACGGTTGCCCAGCCCTGCGACGATGGCCGCAAGCAAGGGTCCGAAGACGATGATGAGGATCGTCGGCACGCGCTATCCCTTCAGATGATCGACACTGTCGACCGCAATGGTGCCGCGATCGCGGAAATAGATCACCAGAATGGCAAGGCCGATCGCGGCCTCGCCGGCTGCCACCGTCAGCACGAACATGGCGAATATCTGCCCTGTCAGGTCGCCCAGAAAGGCGCTGAACGCGACCAGATTGATGTTCACGGCCAACAGGATCAGCTCGATCGCCATCAGGATGACGATCACGTTCTTGCGGTTGAGAAAAATGCCCAGCACGCCCAGCACGAACAGGATCGAACTGACAACGACGTAGTGCTCTATGCCGATCACAGCGAAACCCCCTGCCCCACTTCGGGCTTCGTATTGACGGTCGCTTCCGAAGGCTTGCGGGCGATCTGCTTGGCGATGTTCTGCTGCGCGCGGACGGCGCGGCTACCGCGATGGGTCAACACGATCGCGCCCACCATCGCCACCAGCAGGATGATGCCCGCCGTTTCGAACAGGAACAGGTAGCGGCCATAAAGCAGCGCACCGATGCTCTCGATATTGCTTTCGCCCAGCAGCGGGGCCGCGCTGCCATCGGGCGTGCCGAGTTCCAGCGCACCCGCGCGATAGGCGCCAATGCCCAGCACCAGCTCCGCCAGCAGGGCCAGCGCAATGGCGATGCCTAGCGGGAAGTTCTTAATGAACCCGGCGCGCAGTTCCGCGAAGTCGATGTTCAGCATCATGACCACGAACAGGAACAGCACGGCGACCGCGCCGACGTAGACGATGACCAGCAGCATCGCGATGAACTCCGCGCCCACCAGGACCATCAGGCCGGCGGCGTTGAAGAACGCGAGGATCAGCCACAGCACCGAATGCACGGGGTTGCGCGCCATGACCACGAACACGCCCGAAAGGAGCGTGAGGGCCGCGAAGAGGTAAAAGGAGAGGATGTGGATCATCGGATCGCGGGCCGCCTAGCGATAGGGCGCATCGGCTTCAAGGTTCGCGGCGATCGCCCGCTCCCACTTGTCCCCGTTGGCCAGAAGTTTCGCCTTGTCATAGAGCAGTTCCTCACGGGTTTCCGTGGTGAACTCGAAGTTCGGCCCTTCGACAACCGCATCCACCGGGCACGCTTCCTGACAGAAGCCGCAATAGATGCACTTTGTCATGTCGATGTCATACCGCGTGGTACGGCGGCTGCCGTCCTCGCGCGGTTCGGCCTCGATCGTGATCGCCTGCGCAGGGCAGATCGCCTCGCACAGTTTGCACGCGATGCAGCGTTCTTCCCCGTTGGGATAGCGGCGCAGCGCGTGTTCCCCCCGGAAGCGCGGCGAGAGCGGGTTCTTCTCGTACGGATAGTTGATCGTCGCCTTGGGCTTGAAGAAGTACCTCAGCGTGACGGCATGCGCCTTCACGAACTCCCACAAGGTGAACGATTTGATGAGTTGTGCGACGCTCATGCGTAGTGACCCGTTGCCATGAGGTAGCCAGACACCAGCACCACGAACAGCAGGCTGAGCGGCAGGAACACCTTCCACCCCAGACGCATCAGCTGATCATAGCGATACCGTGGCACCGTTGCCTTCACCCAGGAGAAGACGAAGAAAAAGAAGAATATCTTGGCGAACAGCCACAGCCAGCCCGGGATCAGGTACAGCGGCTCCCAATCCAGCGGAGGCAGCCAGCCACCGAAGAACAGGATCGCGTTCAGCGAACACATCAGCAGCACGTTGGCATATTCGCCAAGCCAGAACAGCGCGAAGGACATGCTGGAATATTCGGTCTGATATCCGGCGACGAGTTCGCTTTCCGCCTCCGTCAGGTCGAACGGCGCACGCGCGGTTTCGGCCAGGCTGGAGATCAGGAACACCACCCACATCGGAAACAAAAGCAGGTTGAATGCGAAGCCGTTGACCAGCCCCAGCCCATGCCCGCGCTGCGCCTCGATAATGCCGTTCATGTTGAACGTGCCGGCCCACAGCACGACGCAGATCAGAACGAAGCCGATCGAGACTTCGTATGAAATCATCTGCGCAGCGGCGCGCATGGCGGAAAAGAACGGATATTTGGAGTTGGACGCCCAGCCTGAGATCACCACGCCGTAAACGCCCAGCGAGCTCATCGCGAGGATGTAGAGCAGCCCCACGTTGATGTCCGCCAGCACCGCGCCTGCATTGAACGGGATCACCGCCCACGCCATCAGCGCCACGGTAAAGGTGATGATCGGCGCGATCAGGAACAGACCCTTGTTCGCGGCCGAGGGGATGATGGTTTCCTGCAGGAAGACCTTCAGCCCGTCCGCGAAGCTTTGCAGCAGGCCGAACGGCCCGACCACGTTTGGCCCCTTGCGCAGCGCCATTGCCGCCCAGATCTTGCGATCGACGTAGATGATCATCGCCACCGCCAGCATCAGCGGCAGTGCGATCAGCAGAATGCCCGCGATGGTCGCGGTGAACCACGCCCATTCGTAATTCATGCCCCAGGATTCGAAGAGAGCGGTCATTCCGCCGCCTCCGCAAAATCTTCGCCATGGAGCAGTTCGGCAGAGCATTGCTGCATCGTATGGCTCGCCCGGGCGATCGGGTTCGTCATGTAGAAGTCCTTGATCGGATAGGCGATCACGCCGGATGCCTTGGCCTTCGCGTCTGCCTTTGGCAGCGCGCCGTAATCGGCCAATCCTTCCACGCCCAACGCCGGCACCTCGGCCACCATCTTCGCGCGCAGCTCGTCAAAGCTGTCGAACCCGACTGAGACGCCCAGAGCATCGGCCAGCGCACGCAGGATCGTCCAGTCCTCGCGCGCATCGCCGGGCGCAAACACCGCCTTGTCGGCAAACTGCACGCGACCTTCGGTGCTGACGTAGGTTCCAGCCTTCTCGGTATAGGCGCTCGCCGGCAGGATCACGTCCGCCGCATGCGCGCCCTTGTCACCGTGATGGCCGATATAGACCTTCAGCGCATCGCCAAAGCGGCTGAAATCCACCTCGTCCGCACCCAGCGAAATCAGCAGCTTCGGCTTGGCGTCCGCCAGATCGGCAATCCCGCCTTTCCGCGCGAAGCCCAGCATCAGGGCACCCATGCGCGCGGCAGATAAATGCAGCACGTTGAAGCCCGCATTCCACGCCTGCGCCAGCGCCAGAGCCGGATGCAACGCACCCGCCACGATGCCGCCGCCGCCAACGATAACCGCTGCCCGTTCGGCCCCGGCCATCGTCTCGGCCACATGTTTGGGTAGCTTGTGCAGCACAGCCGCATCGTCGCCCAGGAACTCGGCCGGATAGGTCGTTTCCCATTCGGGACCGACGACGAAGATTTTCGCGCCTTTCTTCACCGCCTTGCGCAGCCGGACATTCAGCAGCGCCGCTTCCCAGCGCACGTGGCTGCCCACGATAAGGATCGCATCCGCATCCTCGATCCCGGCAAAAGTCGTATTGAAGTTGACCGCCGCGAGGTTGTCCACCGGATAGCTCATGCCAGTCTGGCGGCTTTCGATGAGGCCCGAGCCAAGCGCGGAGAGCAGCGATTTCGCCGCAAACATCGTCTCGCAATCGACCAGATCGCCCGCAACTGCCGCTACGCTGTTGCCCGCCTTTACCTTGGCGATGGCGGCAAACGCTTCATCCCAGCTTGCCTGAACCAGCTTGCCGTTCTTGCGAATCCAGACCTTGTCCAAGCGGCGCAGAGACAAGCCATCGACCTGATAGCGCGCCTTGTCGCTGATCCACTCTTCGTTCACGTCGTCATTGATGCGCGGCAGGGCGCGCAGCACGGCACCGCCCCGGCTATCGATACGGATGTTCGCACCCATGGCGTCGGACACGTCGATCGACAGCGTCTTCTTCAACTCCCACGGCCGCGCTTCGAAGGCATAGGGCCTGCTGGTCAGCGCGCCCACCGGGCACAGATCGATCACGTTGGCGCTCAACTCATGCTTCGCCGCATGTTCGAGGTACGTGGTGATCTGCATGTCCTCGCCGCGATAAAGCGCGCCGATTTCATCCACGCCGGCCACTTCTTCAGAGAAGCGCACGCAGCGGGTGCAATGGATGCAGCGGGTCATGATCGTCTTGATCAGCGGGCCCATGTACTTCTCAGTCACCGCGCGCTTGTTCTCGTGATAGCGCGAGCCACCACGGCCATAGGCGACAGACTGATCCTGCAGGTCACACTCGCCGCCCTGATCGCAAATCGGGCAGTCAAGCGGGTGGTTGATGAGGAGAAACTCCATCACCCCTTCGCGCGCGGTCTTGACCATCGGGCTGTCGGTGCGGATTTCCTGACCTTCGGCAGCGGGCAGCGCACAGCTTGCCTGCGGCTTCGGCGGTCCCGGCTTCACCTCGACCAGACACATGCGGCAGTTGCCCGCAATGGACAGCCGCTCATGATAGCAGAAACGCGGAATTTCCTTGCCCGCAAGCTCACACGCCTGCAGCACGGTCGCCCCGTTGGGGACCTCGATCTCGACGCCGTCTACGGTGACTTTAGGCATTACTCAGCGGCCTCCTGCATCGCGCCTTCGCGCTCTGCAATGCGACGTTCCAGTTCCGGGCGGAAATGGCGGATCAGGCCCTGAATGGGCCAGGCCGCCGCGTCGCCCAGCGCGCAGATAGTATGGCCTTCGACCTGCTTGGTGACCTGCTGCAGCGCGTCGATTTCCGCCACGTCCGCATCGCCAGTGCGCAGACGTTCCATCACGCGCCACATCCAGCCGGTGCCTTCGCGGCACGGGGTGCACTGGCCGCAGCTCTCATGCTTGTAAAAATAGCTGATGCGGCTGATCGCGCGGACGATATCGGTGGACTTGTCCATCACGATGGCGGCCGCCGTGCCCAGCCCGGATCCGACTTCGCGCAACCCGTCGAAGTCCATCGGCACGTCCATGATCTGCTCGGCCGGGACCAGCGGAACCGAAGAGCCGCCTGGAATTACCGCCAGCAGGTTATCCCACCCGCCGCGAATGCCGCCGCAGTGCTTTTCGATCAGTTCGCGGAAGGGGATGCTCATCACCTCTTCCACCACGCACGGCCGCTCAACATGGCCGCTGATCTGGAACAGCTTGGTGCCCTTGTTGTTCTCCCGCCCGAAGCTGGAGAACCACGCCGCCCCGCGCCGCAAGATCGTGGGCACAACGGCAATGGATTCCACATTGTTCACCGTGGTCGGGCAGCCATAGAGGCCCGCACCGGCGGGGAATGGCGGTTTCAGGCGCGGCTGGCCCTTCTTGCCTTCCAGGCTTTCGATCATCGCGGTTTCTTCACCGCAGATGTAGGCGCCAGCGCCGCGGTGAACGAAGACGTCGAAATCGTAACCGGAACCTGCCGCGTTCTTCCCCAGCAGGCCCGCATCGTAAGCTTCCGCCACGGCGGCAAACAGCGTTTCCGCCTCGCGAATATATTCGCCGCGAATATAGATATAGGCCGCCCGCGCACGCATCGCAAAGCCCGCAATCAGCGCGCCTTCGACCAGCTTGTGCGGATCGTGGCGGATGATCTCGCGGTCCTTGCACGAACCCGGCTCGGACTCGTCGGCATTGATGACCAGAAAGCTCGGGCGACCGTCCTTGCTCTCCTTGGGCATGAAGGACCACTTCATGCCGGTGGGGAATCCGGCACCGCCGCGCCCGCGCAACCCGCTGGCCTTTACTTCCTCGATGATCGCGTCCTGACCGACGGCCATCAGCGCCTTGGTATTGTCCCAATCCCCGCGCGCCTGCGCGCCCTTCAGGCGCCAGTCCTGATAGCCATAGAGATTGGTGAAAATGCGGTCTTTGTCGGCGAGCATCAGCCAAGCCCTCCGAAGCCGAAGACATAGATCGCCGCGAGCACCAGAAGGCCGACCAGCGCGATGGTCTTGGCCATGCCCTTTAACAGCTTCCACACCACCGCGACCAGCAGCAGCGCGACGATAAGCGGGATGGCGTATTCCATCACCATTCCCCCCGGTAATCGTGGTTTTCGGTGGCCATCGCGGTCAGCGTGCTGAGTGCCCCCGCGGGCTCCACGGTCTGCCGGCCCGGCTCCTGCGTGCCCGTCTTGGGCGTTTCGCCTCGTGCCAGTGCATCAAGCACGACATCAAGCCGCTCAGCCGTCAGGTCTTCGTAGTTGTCGTCGTTGATCTGGACCATCGGCGCGCTGGAACAGTTGCCCATGCATTCCACCTCGGTCAGCGTCCACAGGCCGTCGCCGGTCGTGTGGCCTTTCTTCATCCCGCGCTTGTAACAAGCAGCAAGGATGTCGTCCGAACCGCGCAGCATGCACGGCGTGGTGCCGCAGACCTGCACATGGAAACGGCCCACCGGGACGAGATTGAACATCGTGTAGAAGGTTGCAACTTCCAGCACGCGGATCACCGGCATGTCCAGCTCGCGCGCCACGAATTCGATCACCGGGATCGGCAGCCAGCCCTGCGTATTGGTTTCCGCACCGACCTGCCGCTGGGCGAGATCAAGGAACGGGATCGACGCGCTACGCTGCCGCCCTTCGGGATAGCGGCCAAGGATTTCCTTCGCCTTGGCAGCGTTCTCCGCTGTCCACGCGAAATTGCCCCAGCGCGCACGCAGTTCAGGGGTATCGGGTTCGACTTCACGGGCGGCCATTAGCGGATGAACTCCACACGCGAACACTTGTCGCCTTCGAACGAATAAACCGCGACCACATCAAACGGCTCTGCCGCCGCCGATCGCCACACACGCTCGTGGAACACGACATGGTTGCCCAGTTCCTGGCTCCACAGCACTTCGGCGCGGTTCTCGGGGAATTCGGCGAACATGGCTTTGAGGCCCGCGCGGGTGCCCTCCTGCCCATCACGCACCACCGCACCGCGATAGCCCGCTTCGCAGGCACCCTCGGTCATCAGCGCAACATAGGCGTCGGCATCCTGCGCGTTGTAGTGCGCGATCATCTGCTGGGCGGTTGCGAGCCTGCTCACCGATCACACTCCCCGAAAACCACGTCGATCGCGCCCAGAATGGCGGTCGCGTCGGGCAGCATGTGGCCCTTGCACATGAAATCCATCGCCTGAAGGTGGCTGAACGCTGTCGGGCGGATCTTGCAGCGATACGGTTTGTTGGTGCCATCGCTGACCAGATAGACGCCGAATTCACCCTTGGGGCTTTCGGTCGCCACATAGACTTCGCCCGCCGGGACGTGGAACCCTTCGGTATATAGCTTGAAGTGATGGATCAGCGCTTCCATCGACTGCTTCATTTCCGCACGCTTGGGCGGGGAAACCTTGCGGTCGAGGCTCGCGATCGGCCCTTCCGGCATTTCGGCCAGACATTGCTTCATGATGCGGGCAGACTGGCGCACTTCCTCCACGCGGACCATGAAACGGTCGTAGCAGTCGGAATTGGTGCCCACCGGCACTTCGAAATCCATCCGGTCGTAAACGTCGTAGGGCTGACTCTTACGCAGATCCCACGGGATGCCGGCGGCGCGGATCATCGGGCCGGAAAAGCCCCATGCCAGCGCATCCTGCTTGCTCACCACCGCGATGTCGACGTTACGCTGCTTGAAGATGCGGTTGTCGACCACCAGCCCCATCGCATCCTCGAACAGGCGCGGCAGGCGGGTGTCCAGCCAGTCGCCGATGTCGGTCAGCAGCTTCAGCGGCACATCCTGATGCACGCCCCCGGGGCGGAACCAGGCGCTGTGCATGCGCGCACCTGACGCGCGCTCGAAGAAATTGAGGCAATCCTCACGGATTTCGAACAGCCACAGGTTCGGCGTCATCGCGCCAACGTCCATCACATGGCTGCCCATGTTGAGCATGTGATTGCAGATGCGCGTCAGTTCCGCGAACAGCACCCGCAGATACTGCGCCCGCAACGGCACCTCGACATTCAGCAGCTTCTCGATGGCCAGCACATAGCTGTGCTCCATCGCCAGCGGGCTGCAATAATCGAGCCTGTCGAAATAGGGCAGCGCCTGAAGGTAGGTCTTGTATTCGATCAGCTTTTCCGTGCCGCGGTGAAGCAGGCCGACATGCGGATCGATCCGTTCGATGATCTCGCCATCCAGCTCCATCACCATGCGCAGCACGCCGTGCGCGGCCGGATGCTGCGGGCCGAAGTTGATCGTGTAGTTGGTGATGACCTCATCACCCGTGGTGGGCGAAGATTCCTGGACCAGACCGCTCATCATGCACAAACCCAACTGCCGGCAACGGCCTTCTGACGGCCGCCTCCGTCGGTGACAGTAAGCGTGGCGGCTTGCCCGGAACCGGCGACATCCACCGTCACGCCTTCACCCGAAAAACGCGTTCCCTGACGCAGGGCATTCAGCCCACCGGCAGAGGAAAGCTGATAGAGCTTGCCACCGAGCCTGATCACGCCCCTGCCCGCGCTCGCCGGATCAGCCGGCGCGCCCGCGATCATGAGTTCAGTCTCACCGCTGGCGAAAGTGCAGCCGCCATCACGTGGCCCCAGATCGACCCCGCCGATATTGCCCAGTTGCTCCAGCGCCAAAACGTCCACACCGGCAGGCGGCGGTGCAGCAACGGCAGTGGTTTCAACCGCCGCAGGCACCCCCGAGGCGACGGATTGCCCGCCAACGCGTGCGGCAAAATCGTCAGCGCTCTCACCTTCGTTCGCCCCGGAACACGCGCCCAGCGCCAGCGAGCTTCCCGCCAGCAGAGCAAGGATCGGAAACCGGCTCATGCCTTGTCCCCTTTCGGCTTGGGTGTCCGCTTCTTCGGCGCGGCCTTCGCGGAAGTCGCTTTGTCAGCCTTTGCCGCGCGCGGCTTACGCGTGGGCGTGTTGTCGGTCGGCTTCGGAGCAGCCGGTTCAGCCTTCGCCGCAGTGCGGTCAGCGGGCTTTTCGGGGGCCACCTTCTCGGCCGCCTTGGCGTTGGCCTTTTTACCCGCACCAGCCTGCTTCGGGCTCTCGGTCGTCTTGACCTGAACCACCGGCGGCACCGCTGCCTTCTCGTCACCCGGCAGCGGATAATCCGCGCCTTCCCACGGGCTGGTGAACTCGAACGTGCGGAAATCCTGCGCCAGTTCCACCGGCTCGTACACCACACGCTTCTCCTCTTCGGAGTAGCGCAGTTCCTGATAACCGGTCAGCGGGAAATCCTTGCGGAAAGGATGCCCTTCAAACCCGTAATCGGTCAGAATGCGGCGCAGGTCGGTGTTGCCGTCGAACAGCACGCCATAGAGGTCAAAAACCTCACGCTCCAGCCAACCGGCCACCGGCCACAGCGTCGTGACCGTCGGCACCGGAGTATTCTCGGCCGCCCGCACTTTCACGATCACGCGATGATTTTTCGTTACGCTCAGCAGCATATAGACCACCTCGAACCGCTCCTCGCGGTCGGGGTAGTCCACCCCGGCGATCTCCATCAGCTGCTGGTATTCATGATGATCGCGCAGCAGGCGCAGCGCATCCTCGATCCGCTCCCGCTCTACGCCGAGCACGATTTCGCCATGCTGCTCTTTCGACGCGAGCAGCATATCGCCCAGCGCTGCGGAGAGAGTTTCCCTCACGCCGTCGTTAGAAGCGAAGCGCGGGGCAGAATGCAGGACAGTCGCCATATTACCGCTCTATCGTTCCGGCGCGGCGGATCTTCCGCTGCAACTGCATCACACCGTAAAGCAATGCTTCGGCTGTCGGCGGGCATCCAGGGACGTAGATATCCACCGGCACGATCCGGTCACAGCCGCGCACTACGCTGTAGCTGTAGTGGTAATAGCCGCCGCCATTGGCGCACGAACCCATCGAGATCACATACTTTGGATCCGACATCTGGTCGTAAACCTTGCGCAGAGCCGGTGCCATCTTGTTGCACAGCGTGCCGGCCACGATCATCACGTCCGACTGGCGCGGGGAGGCGCGCGGGGCGGCGCCAAACCGCTCCATGTCATAGCGCGGCATGTTCACGTGGATCATCTCCACCGCGCAGCACGCCAGGCCAAAGGTCATCCACCACAGGCTGCCCGTGCGGGCCCACTGGAACAGTTCCTCGGTGCTGGTGACGAGGAAACCCTTGTCATTCACCTCGGCATTGATCTGGTTGAAGTAATCTTCGCCCGGCATCAGGATTTCGGGATGAAGCGCAGGGTTCACCGCAGGGCCGCCGACATTGGTCGCCGCCCGTTGGGCCAGTGCATGGTCAAGGCGCGTATTCTCGCTCATTCCCACTCCAGAGCCCCCTTCTTCCAGGCGTAGGCCAGCCCCACTGCCAGCTCGAACAGGAAGATCATCATTGTTATCCAGCCGGGCCAACCGGTCAGGTCCAGGCTCACCGCCCAGGGAAACAGGAAAGCCGCTTCCAGATCGAACACGATGAACAGGATCGCGATCAGATAGAAGCGCACGTCGAACTGACTGCGCGAATCCTCGAACGCAGGGAAGCCGCATTCATACTCGCTCAGCTTTTCCGAATTCGGATTGTGTGTACCGGTAAGCCTCGCCACGCCCATCGGCAGTAGGACGAAGGCCGTCGATAGACCGACCGCGATCGCGAGAAAGATCAGGATCGGCAGATATTGCGTGAGGTCGACCACTAACGCCTCTGGGATTGAATCGAAGGGGCTTGAATTGGGTGCGCCTCTAAGCCGTGAGCACAGAGAGAGCAAGGCCGACAAAGCCTGAAAACCCGCCAATTACCGCAGTTGCGAATGCCTCTCAATCGCATGAATTTATGGCACTCCAGGCAAGACATGCGCGCTATCCTCGGGCAAGCTCATCACAAAGGCTGTCGCCCGCGCCTTTCGTCATCCATTTGCCTTGCCGCCACGGCATCATTACGTATCCAAAAGTTCCGTCTCCAGCCGAAAGATTCAGCCTTTATGCCCGCATTTTCCGAATCCGATCCAATCGTCATTCTTTCGTACGCCCGCACCCCTATGGGCGCGATGCAGGGTGCATTGGCTGATGCCTCCGCAACCGATCTGGGTGCGACCGCGGTGAAGGCGGTAGTGGAACGCGCGGGCGTTGCGGGTGATGCGATCGACCGGATCTACATGGGCTGCGTGCTTCCCGCCGGTCTGGGTCAGGCCCCCGCCCGTCAGGCGGCGCTCAAGGCCGGGCTGCCGAAGTCGGTGCAGGCCACCACGGTGAACAAGGTTTGCGGCAGCGCGATGCAGACCATCATCATGGCGTCAGAAGCTCTGGCTGCGGGCAGCATCGATCTGGCGGTGGCCGGGGGCATGGAAAGCATGACCAACGCCCCGTACCTGCTCAAGAAGCACCGCTCCGGCGCGCGCATCGGGCATGACGTGGCATATGACCACATGTTCCTCGACGGGCTGGAAGACGCCTACGACGCTGGCCGGGCCATGGGCACCTTCGCTCAGGATACGGCCGATGCCTACAAGCTGACGCGCTTGGAAATGGACGATTTCTCGATCGAATCCCTCGCCCGCGCCAATGCCGCTATCGCCTCCGGCGCTTTCACGGACGAGATTGCCCCTGTCACAATCAAGACCCGCAAGGGCGATGTCACCGTCGATACGGATGAGGCGCCCGGCAAAGGCCGCCCCGAAAAGATTCCTGAATTGAAGCCCGCTTTTGCGAAGGACGGCACGATCACTGCCGCCACTTCCAGCTCGATTTCAGACGGCGCGGCCGCACTGGTCCTCACGCGGGAAAGCGTGGCGAAGGCGCAACGCAAGACGCCGGTCGCCCGGATCATCGCCATGGCCGCCCACGCTCAGGAGCCGAAGGATTTCACCGTCGCCCCCGTCGGCGCGATCAACAAGGTGCTGGAAAAGGCCGGCTGGTCGGTAAACGACGTGGACCTGTGGGAAGTGAACGAGGCTTTCGCCTGTGTCGCCATGTTCGCGATGCGTGACATCGGCATTCCGCATGACAAGATCAACATCCACGGCGGCGCGACCGCGCTGGGCCACCCCATCGGCGCCAGCGGATCGCG
Organism: Croceibacterium sp.; assembly: GCA_035555595.1. Classification (GTDB taxonomy): domain Bacteria; phylum Pseudomonadota; class Alphaproteobacteria; order Sphingomonadales; family Sphingomonadaceae; genus Croceibacterium_A. Next base: position 15,133 of record DATMGK010000024.1, read on the forward strand.
CATCGTCGTCACGCTGCTGAATGCGCTTAAGCAGAAAGGCCTGAAACGCGGCGTTGCCAGCCTCTGCATCGGCGGGGGTGAGGCTACCGCGCTGGCGATCGAACTGACCTGAGGCGGAACCAGTCGCGTCCGGCGGTTTTCTCCTCAAAGAGACCCGGGTTCATTGAGGCCCGGGCCATGAGGAGACCACGATGAAATACGCCATTGCTTTGGCCGCCGCCCTCTCGCTCACCGCCTGCAACGGAACCGACAGCACGAACGATGCTGCGGCAACGGACGCGACATCTACCACCGAAGCCGCCACCACCGCAGGTCCCGATGCCGGGTTTGAAGCGGTCGCGCCGGGCAACTACGAAATCGTCCGCGCGAACGGCAAGATTGACGACCTTACCGTCCACCCCGGTCTGACATGGTCGATGGTCGCCGATGACGGCACCGCGTCCGGCGGCACGATCTTCGCGCAGGATGGCAAGAACTGCTTCGTCACCGAAGGGGTGGAAGGGCATCGCTGCTTTTCCGGCGAAACTCCCGCAGCGGATGGCAGCATGAAAGTAACCGGCGACGATGGCGAAACAGCCACGGTGCGGCCGGTTGAAAGGTTCGCTGGCAACCGGGAAATCTGATCTCGAGAAGGCGGCTCGCCAATTGCGGTAAGCGCGGGGGCGTTGCCTCAGGGCTCCCCCGCTCCCCAAAGCCGTTCCGCGCGAACCCAGCCCTTGCGGCCGTCGATGTCGACACGGCACCAGTCATCCTCGCACGAACCGAGTGAACCGACGACGCCCGGTTCAGCGCGCCATAACACCTTGGCGTCGCCATCCGGATCCTCGTGCAGGCTTACAAGCCCTTCGCCGGTCACGATCACGCCCCGCGCCGGGTTTAGCAGACGGGCGACGATCCAGCCGCGTTCGCCATCCGGGTCCTCCACCAGCCGCCAGCCCTGCCGCACGCGCACGACCTTCACCGGCAGCCCTTGCCGGCGATAGACCCACGCGATCGGAAAGGCCTCGCTCGGCCCCACCCGCATGTTCACTTCGCTGGCGCGCAAGGTCGCCCAATAGGGCACCTCGCGGTCCTGCGCCGTGGCGGGGGCGGTCACGGTTAAGCCCAGCGATGCCAGGATCAGGAAAAGGGCGCGGCGTAACAGCATCGCCCTTTTCCTATCGCGAGTGACGGGCAGGCTTCAAGCCATGCGCGCGCCTCAGTCCCCCGTCAGGATACGATCGACCAGTTGCTTCACAGTAGGGGTGAAGTTGTTGGAATAGAACGGGTCCTGCTTGAACCGATAGGCTGCATGGCCCGCGAACATCAGGTTCTCGTCAACAGGGCTGCCGTGGGCAATGTCCTGCAGGGTCTTCTGAATGCAAAAGCTGCGCGGATCGGCCAGTCGGCCGGTCGTGTAATCGTCATGGTCTTTCCATGACGAGAAGCCGCAGTGCGAAAGGCAGCCCATACAGGCGGCCTGATCCTCGCGAATCGTGGCCCGCTCGTCTGTGGAAACGAACACCAGCGTATCGTCCGGCGTCTTCAGCCCTTCGGTGAAGCCATTGCCCACCCAGCCACGCGCCCGCTCTCGATCCTTGGGCGTGACCCAGAAGTTCTTGCCCTTCACCCCGGCATCCAGCTGCACGGTGTGTTCGCCCGCCTCTACGCGGGAATAGGGGATCTGCCGGTCGCTACGCGCTTCCAGATTGCGCAGGAAAGGGTTCCTCACAGCGGAGCTGTAGAACCCCGTGGGGCTGAAACGATGCAGCAGCACATCGCCCGGATCCAGCTCACGCAGACGGTCTTTCCAGCCCTGCGGGATCGGGCTTTCCTCGGTCAGCAGCGGGCGGGTGCCGAACTGGAACGCGATCGAACCCAGTTCTGGATTGTCGATCCAGTCATTCCATTCCCGCAGGAACCACACGCCGCCAGCCATGATGATCGGCACATCGTCAGAAATGCCCTCGGCCCGCATCGTATCGCGCAGCGCCTTCACGCGGGGATAGGGATCTTCCGGCTTGTTCGGGTCTTCCGCGTTGGAAAGACCATTGTGCCCGCCTGCCAGCCAGGGGTCTTCATAGACCACGGCGGCCATCAATTCGCTGACCTTGTGATAGGCCCGCTTCCACAATGCGCGGAACGCGCGGGCGGAACTGATGATCGGCAGATAGTTGACGTTATAGCGCGCGGCGATCTCGCTCAGCTTGTAAGGCATGCCCGCGCCGCAGGTGACGCCCGCCACCATGCCGCGGGTCTTTTCCAGCACGCCTTCCAGCACCTGCTGCGCACCGCCCATTTCCCACAGCACGTTGATGTTGATCGCGCCCTGCCCGCTGGCAAGGTCATAGGCCCGGCGTACCTGCTCCACCGCGCCGTCGATGGCATAGCGGATCAACTGTTCGTGCCGGTCCAGCCGGGTCAGCTGTTCATAGATTTGCGGAATGATGCGCCCTTCGGCGTCATAGCTGTCGGCGTTCACGGCGCTGACAGTGCCGATTCCCCCGGCAGCAGCCCATGCGCCAGAGCTCATATGATTGGTCGCCGCAACGCCTTTGCCGCCTTCGATCAGCGGCCAAACTTCGCGTCCACCATAAAGTATGGGCTTCAAACCCTTGAACTGCATTTATCGATCCTAGCCGCGCCTGTTCAGCGCTGTTCCTGTTCCTTGCCCTGCACGCCGCAGGGTTCGATCTTGCTTGGCTCCGGCCGTGGGCCGACAGCTTCGAATTGCGCGTAATAGCCCGCCAGTTCCGGCTTGCGAACAAATTCGACCAGCCGAAATCCCGATCTCTGAAATTCGCAGAACAGCAAGGCCGGGGCAATACCGTGCTGATCGGTCGGCCGGTCCACGTCGACCACGATCACCTGCCCATTTTCGCTCAGCGCCGGGCGCAGGCGCCAGAGGAACGCGTAAGGCTCCTCCACCTCGTGATACATGTGCACCAGAAACACCCGGTCGAAGCTCTTTTCGGGCAAGCGCGGGTCGTCTTCCGCCCCCAGCTTGATCGAAACGTTATCCAGCCCTTCGCGCACCACGCGGTCGCCCAGCCCGGCCACCACATCGCGGTCGATATCCTGCGCCAGCACGCGGCCATTGGCGCCAACACGCTCGGCCAGGCGCACGGTATAGTATCCCTCGCCCGCACCGATGTCCGCCACCGTCATGCCGGGGCGGATATCGGCGAGGTCCATCACCGTCTGCGCCTCGTTGCGGTCATCGCGCTGTTCTTCAGTCGAGAAACCGCTCTCGCCCGAAGATGAAACAGGGCGGAAAGCACGCGGAAACTCTCGCGATGTTTCCGGGCGGTCGCCATCGTCCGCCTGCGGCTGGCACGCCGCAAGGGTCGCCATCGCGATCGCCAGGAAAGAGAGATTGCGGATCATAGGCGGCGGGCCTTAGCCCCAAGCCGTGACGGGGGAAAGCCGATAGCCTCGCGGCGCCCGGCTACTCCACGTCCTCCACGTCGACCGCTTCGCCCGTAACTCGCTGGGCCAGCGCGGCGGCGATGAAGTCGTTGATCTCACCATCCAGCACATCGTCGGGGCTGGTGGAAACCGTTCCGGTCCGCAGGTCCTTCACCATCTGGTAGGGTTGCAGGACATAGCTCCTGATCTGGCGGCCCCAGCCGATTTCGGTCTTAGCCTCGTATTCGCTGGCGGTCACCGCCTCGCGCTTCGCCAGTTCCGCCTCATAAAGCCGCGCCTTCAGCATGTTCATCGCCGTGGCGCGGTTCTTGTGCTGGCTGCGGTCATTCTGGCTGGCGACCACGATCCCGGTGGGAATATGCGTGATACGCACCGCGCTGTCGGTGGTATTGATGTGCTGCCCGCCCGCGCCGGATGCGCGATAGGTGTCGATCCGCAGTTCACTGTCGTTGATCTCGATCTCGATGTTATCGTCGATCACCGGATAGACCCAGACGGAACTGAACGAAGTGTGCCGCCGGGCGGAGCTGTCATAGGGGCTGATGCGGACCAGCCGGTGCACGCCGCTTTCCGTCTTGGCATAGCCATAGGCGTTCTCGCCCTTGATCAGCAGCGTTGCAGATTTGATGCCCGCCTGTTCGCCCGCGCCGTATTCGACGACTTCGACCTTATAGCCTTTGCGCTCTGCCCAGCGGGAATACATCCGCAGCATCATCTCGGCCCAGTCCTGGCTTTCGGTGCCGCCAGCGCCCGCATGAATTTCGAGATAGGTGTCGTTGCCGTCAGCCTCGCCCGCCAGCAGCGCCTGCACCTTGTCGGCATCGGCTCGGTCGGCCAGCTTCTGCAGGCTGGTCAACCCTTCCTGCACGACGGCATCGTCGCTCTCGGCCTCACCCAGTTCGACGAATTCGACCGCGTCGGCCATTTCGGAACTGATCTCGTTCACGGTGCCGATCGCGCTTTCCAGCCTCCGCCGCTCGCGCATCACTTCTTCGGCCTGCTTGGGATTGTCCCACAGGGTGGGGTCCTCCACGCGGGCGTTGAGTTCGTCCAGCCGCCGCAGGGCGCGTTCCCAGTCGAGCGAGCGGCGCACCAGCGCCAGCGCAGCTTCGATCCGGTCGATATTGGCCTGCCCTTCGGCACGCATGGTAAGTCTCCGTCGGAAAGCGCGCGCCCTAGCGCAGGTGGCGGCGATGGGGAAGCCACCCCCCGGCCATCATGCAGAAGTTATGCGCCGGGGTACCGCTGCTGGCGCGCACCCGCGTCGCCATTGCGAAAAAGCAAAAGTCCTGCGGCGATCCGGGCGCGCAGAAGCGGCAGTGGATCGCCCGGAACGGAGCGCGGGTTGCTCTTAGCTCTGCAGCGCCTTCACCGCTGCCAGCGTCTTGGCCACGTGTTCGTTGAAGTTCAGATCGGAATGAACCATCACGATGCGGCCATTGCGCGCGATGACGTAGGACGTGCGTCCGGTCATGTTCGCATTGGTCTGCCCGTTCATTGCCAGCGCAACGTCGAACGCGCGGATCGTGGCCGGGGTCGCGGTTGCAACCGGGAACTTGCCCGCGCATTCCTTCACGGAAAACTCTTTCAGCTGTTCCAGATTGTCGCCCGACATCCCGAACACCTGCGCTCCCGCACTTTTGAAATCGTCGATGTGTTCGGCGAAGGCGTTTGCTTCCATGTTGCAGCCGGGCGTGAACGCCTTGGGGAAGAAATAGAGCACGACCGGCCCCTTCCGCAGTTCGTTCTGCAAGTTGAAAGAGAATGTCTGCCCCGCCAGCGCGCCGGTGGCGACGAGCTGGGGCGCGACCGCCCCTTCGCGCAGCGCGGCGTTTGAAGGAACGGCGGCCAGCAGCGCGGCAGCCGCGGAAACGAGGAACAGCGAAGTTCTGGTCATTACGCGTATCCACTCCATCGATGGCCGGACGCACCGCGAAACACGGCCCCGGCCTTTTGTAGATTATGCACCGTGGGCAGGATCAAGTCCATGCGGTGCCGCAGGTCAGTAGATGCCGCCGCTTTCCTCGACGAAATCCGCCGGAGCGTTGCCACCGTCGGCGCCAGCCCCTCTGGCTGCGCCATCCCGGTCGCGGCGCAACTGCGTCAGAATCAGGTTCCGCAGGCGGTCACTCTCAGTCGTGCGCGCGGTGCGGCGGGGTTCGGAATCCGGCTTGAACGCTTCCCAGATCACGCTCGCCAGCGGATCCGCGGTCGGCCAGGAATCAAACACGCGGGTGCCCGACCGGCGGTCGACACGTACCATCCGAACGCCTTCCGGCGCCAGGAAAGGCCGACCACTCCAGCGATCACGGGTGGCGTCGACGAAATCCTTGAAGATCGGCGCGGCGGTATTTCCGCCCTGCACCCAGCCGCCCAGATTACGCGGCTTGTCGAACCCGATGTAGGTTCCGGCCACCAGATCGGGCGATCCGCCCACGAACCAGGCATTCGTCGGCCCGGTGGTCGTTCCGGTCTTGCCCGCCAGCGGGAAGCCCAGCGAACGCAGCCGCACCGCCGTGCCGCGCTGAACCACACCTTCCAGCATGTGCACCACCTGATAGGCGGTTCGCGGATCGAGCACCTGCGTGCCCACTTCCTTCAGCCTCGGCATCGGCTTGCCATCCCATTCGGGCATGTTGCAGCCGGTGCATTCACGCGCATCGGCGCGCCAGATCACCTTGCCCCGGCGATCCTGCACATAGTCCACCACGGTCGGCTTGTGCTGCACCCCATGGTTGAACATCGCCGCATAGGCGTTGACCATTTTCAACACGGTGGTGTCACCCGCGCCCAGCGCAAACGACGGATAGTTTTCGTATTTGCCGATGCCCACGCGTTCGAACGTGCGGGTCACGTTCTCCATCCCCGCATCCATCGCGATATGCACCGTCATCAGGTTGCGTGACTGTTCCAGCCCCCAACGCATGGTGTGTTCGCCACCACCGCCACCGCCAAAGTTGCGGAAACATTTCTCGCCCAGGTTCGCGCCCTGATAATAACAGAACGTCTGGTCGGGGATCATTGTCGCGGGGGTCATCCCCTGATCCAGTCCAGTGGCATAAACGAATGGCTTGATGGTCGATCCGGGCTGGCGCAGCGCCTGCGTGGCGCGGTTGAAGTCCGACAGGCGGCTGTCAAACCCGCCCTGCATCGCCAGTATGCGGCCGGTATGCGGGTCCATCGCCAGGAAACCGCCCGAAACTTCCGGCACGGTGCGCACAGCCCAGGCATTGCCCGTTGGCGCAACGGCGATCACATCACCCGTTTTCAGCGCATCGGGCATCCCCGTCAGCGATGCTTCGTCGCCATTGGCGAAGCCCACTTTGCCCACGCCGCTCGAACGATCGGTCACCACGCCGATGCGCCAGTCGCGATAGTTGATGCCCAGATAGCTTGAGGCAAGCTGGCGCTTCAGATCGCCCTTGTCGGGATCGAGTTTCGCGATCGGGCCGTTCCACGCCCGTCCACCGGAATAGCGCAGGATGCCCGCACGCAGGGCGTCGCGCGCACCTTCCTGCATTTCGGTATCCAGCGATGTGCGGACCCACAGGCCGCCAGCATAAACACTGTGCGGTCCATCCTCGGCCTGCTCGCCATAACGGTCCATCAACTCGCGCCGCACTTCCTCCAGGAAATAGCCCGCGTCGGCAAAATCCGTTTCAGGCTGCTGGCGGATCAGCCCCAGCGGCTGGGCCTTGGCCGCATTGGCCTGTTCGGCGGTGATATTGCCGTTCTCCACCATGGAGTTCAGCACGAAGTTCCGGCGGGCCAGCGCGTCTTCACGATAACGTTCGCGGCCATAACGTTCCGGCGCTTTGGGCAGGATTGCCAGGAACGCCATCTCGTGCAGCGCCAGATCGCCCACGTCCTTGTTGAAATAGGCGCGGCTCGCCGCCTGCACGCCGAAGCTGCGGCGGCCGAGCGGAATCTCGTTGAGATAAAGCTCCATGATCTCGCGCTTGGTCAGCGCGGCCTCGATCCGGCGGGCGAGGATCATTTCCTTCAGCTTGCGGGTGACCGAATATTCGTTGCCCAGCAGGATGTTCTTGGCGACCTGTTGCGTAATCGTGGAACCGCCGACCGCACGGCTGCCCGAACCGAACTTGCGGGCATAATCGAACACGGCGTTCGCCGTGCCGGTGATGTCCACCCCGCCGTGGGTCCAGAACGTCTTGTCCTCGGCAGAGGTATAGGCGTTTACCAGCTGCGCCGGGAAATCCTGATACTGCAACTGCACCCGCCGCTCACGCGCATAGGAATGCACGATCTCGCCATCGATGCCCCGCACCATGGTGGGCAGCGGCGGCTCGTAATCCAGCAGTGTCCGCGCATCGGGCAGGCCACGCGCCAGCGTCGCCCAGACGACCACCCACAGCAGCAGCGCCGCCGTCAGCGCGACCGCGCCCCAGCGGAACCAGCGTTTCTCACGCAAACTGCGCCTGAACCACGCAATCGCGCCGCGCGTGTCGCGACGGATGCGGTAAGTGAAGCTTTCGCCCGCGGTCGTGTCGGTATCGGCCATTGCGGCGCGCCTTAGCACGCGATTTCTGTCTCACGCCAGAACGATGAGACGATCAGCGCCTACCCTTCCCTCTCACGCGCGAAATAAACCCTGATCGCGCGGGACAGCGATTCGGCGAAACGCCGCTGCCCTTCAGCCGACGCCAGCCGGCCCGCGTCCTCCGGATTCGACACGAAGCCCGCCTCGAACAGGGCAGAAGGCACATCGGGCGCGCGCAGCACCACCAGCGCGGCCGACCTGCGCGGTTGCGGGTGGAATGTCAGCCGCCCCTGCCCTTCCCGCACGATGAGGCCCGCGAATTCCTCCGACCGCGCCTGCGCGCGCCGCTGCGAAAGCTCCACCAGGATCGCGTTGACCTCGTCATCTCGCCCCGCCAGCGAAACGCCATTGACCTCGTCCGCACTGTTTTCCCGCGCGGCAAAGCGCGCCGCGCTCTGGCTCGATGCCCGCGACGACAGCGTATACACGCTCGCCCCGTTCACCTCGTCCTTCTCACCGGCCGAATCCGCGTGGATCGAAAGGAACAGGTCCGCGCCCAGTTGCCGGGCGATCTCCGCCCGTTCCTCCAGCACCAGAAAACGGTCGTCATCGCGGGTCAGCGCCACGCGAATTCCCCCGGCCGCGAGCAATTCGTCGCGTAGCGCGCGGGCCAGCGCCAGCGTCAGCGCCTTTTCCTCCAGCCCGGCGCCTTTCGCGCCTGGATCGTGTCCACCGTGCCCGGGATCGATCACCACCAGCGGTCGCGGCGGATCGTCCGGGCCGCTGATCTCCGGCAGGCCCACCGCCCGCCCCGGCTCGGGCAGTTCCAGACGGATCGCATAATCGCGGACACCGCCGTGCGCAGCCATCGCAAACGCGCAAATCCCCGCCAGCACCACAACGGGCAGCAGGAAAACCAGTGCGATTTGCAG
>DATMGK010000025.1:0-19800 GCA_035555595.1 Croceibacterium sp.
CCGGCGCCTTGGCCCTTTCCGCCTGCGCCACCACGGGTGAAGGCGGCGGACTGGCGGGGGAATGCAAGGCTGAACCGGCGCAGTCATTCGTCGGCCAGAAGGCCACCCCGGAACTGGGTGCGCGGCTGCTGCGCGTAACGGGCGCCAAGCAGTTGCGGTGGGGGCCGCCCCGCAGCGCCATGACGATGGACTTCCGCGCCGACCGACTTACGGTATCCTATGACGATAACTACAAGATCGAGAGGATATCCTGTGGCTGAACCTAACGATGGGCGGCAACGCATTCCGGCCCTGTCGCCCTTCGAAGAAGAAATAGGCTTTACCCGCGCGCTGCGTGTTGGCGACCGCATCGTGGTTTCCGGCACCGTGGGCGGGGAGGAAGACGGATCGGTGGCGGAGGATGCGGGGGCGCAGGCCGACCGCTGCTTCGCATTGATCCGCCAGCACATAGAGAACCTTGGCGGGCGGATGGACGACGTGGTGCGGGTGCGGATGTTCGCCACCGACATCAAGGACGCCGACGCGATCAGCGCCGCCTTCAGCCGCGCGTTGAAGCATGTTCGGCCAACCGGCACGCTGGTTGCCATCGCGGGTCTTTATGATCCGCGCTGGAAAGTGGAAATCGAAGCGGAAGCGGTAATCGGCAGCGGGCAGTAACGGTCAGCAACCGGTTGCCAGTGAAACCGGTTGCTGACATGATCCGGGCCGGGAGAAACGCATGACCGGCCAGTTCGCGCTCACCGACGATCAGCTTGCCATTCAGGACATGGCGCGGCGGTTCACCGCCGATGCCATCACGCCCCATGCCGCAGGCTGGGACGAGGACCATGTGTTCCCGGCGGATACGATCCGCGCGGCGGCGGAACTGGGCTTTGCCGCGATCTATGTTTCGGAAGAGCATGGCGGCGCTGGGCTGGGGCGACTGGAAGCGGCGCTGATCATGGAGGCGATGGCCTATGGCTGCCCGGCCACCAGCGCCTTCCTGTCGATACACAACATGGCAAGCTGGATGATCGATCGCTTCGGATCGGCCGACCTGAAGGCGCGATACCTGCCCCGGCTGGTGGACATGGAGTGGATGGCGAGTTATTGCCTGACGGAGGCTGGTTCCGGCTCTGACGCGGCGGCGCTGAAAACCACCGCAGTGCGCGATGGCGATGCCTGGGTGGTCAACGGCACCAAACAGTTCATCAGCGGCGCGGGCGTGAACGACCTTTACCTGACAATGGTGCGGACCGGCGGCGACGGCGCGGGCGGCATATCCTGTCTGGCGATAGAGCGGGACATGCCGGGTGTCAGCTTTGGTGCGCCGGAGCGTAAGCTGGGCTGGCATGCCCAGCCGACCGCCGCGCTGATTCTGGACAATGTGCGTGTGCCCGCCGCGAACATGGTGGGCGCGGAAGGCGAAGGGTTCCGCATCGCGATGCAGGGGCTGGACGGCGGGCGGATTAACATCGGGGCCTGTTCGCTGGGCGGCGGGCTGCGGTGTTTGGACGAGGCGCTGCGCTATACCAAAGAGCGGCGCCAGTTCGGCAAGGCGATCGCCGATTTCCAGAACACGCAGTTCACGCTGGCGGACATGGCGACGGAGCTGGAGGCGGCACGGGCGCTGTTATATCTCGCCGCCGCGAAAGTGACGGACGGCGCGCCGGACAAGACCCGCTTCGCCGCCATGGCCAAGCGGCTGGCCAGCGATACCGGCATCGCCGTGGCTGACCGGGCGCTGCAACTGCACGGCGGTTACGGCTATCTGATGGACTATCCGGTTGAGCGGTTCTGGCGCGACCTGCGGGTCCATTCGATACTGGAAGGCACCAACCAGATCATGCGCCTGATCGTGGGGCGGGACCTGCTGAAGGAATAGCGAAGCGGGCATCGCCGAATGGCAAGGGCGGCTGGCGGGGCGGGAGCAGCGCCCAGCAATCCAGAACATTGTGGCGAGTTAGCCCGACCTCGCTTTCAATCAGCAGCAGGTCTTCGGGAAACCAGCGCAGATCGATGCGCGTCACGGCCGGGGCGCAAGGGCGATAACCCAGCGTCAGGTGTGGGTGCAGGCCGGATTTGCGATGCAGCGGCTCTATCCCCCAGGCGTCGAGACGCCGCACCAGAGCGCGATAGAAATCCTGTATCTCGTCCTGCCGCCCGAATGTCCGCGCGAAGGCGCCATGGGAGCTTGCCACCACGCGACTGAAATTGACCGGGAAGGAATGCAGCGGCAGCCCCTCCACCGCCTGCCGCACGCGGGACTGCAAGAACGGGTCACGCTCTACCCGCTCACCAACAACGCACAGCGTGAGGTGGATCAGGTGCAGAGCGCCACCTTGTTCAAGCGATTCCGCCAGCGCCTGAAAGCGTGGGAGCAGTCCGGGCGGTGGCCGAACCGCCAGCAGATAGCGATAGAAGCGGCGCTGTTTCATATCAGGCTTTCGATTCGAATGTTCTTATTATGTTCTATTGCAGCAGGAGTCGAATCCGTTCCCCTGACGATCATGGCCCGCTAGAGCCGCAGGATGTGCAACACCTATCGCCTGCTTGAACGCGTTCCGGCGGAGGAACTGTTCGATAGTCTGGAAGCGCCGGAAGGCTGGCCGAACTTCGAACCGCGCAGCGATATCCGCATCACCGATCGCGCGCCGATGATCCGGGCCGGGGCGGATGGCCGGTATGAACTGGTGCAGCGGCGCTGGTCATGGCCGGGCCAAGGCGGGCGGCCGGTCTACAACTTCCGGTCGGAACACCGCGAATTTCCCAGCGGACGCTGCGTGGTGCTGGCAGACGGATTCTACGAATTCACGCAGCACAGTGATCCCAAATCAAAGCGCAAGCACAAGTGGCTGTTCACCCTGAAGGGGGAACCGTGGTTTGGCATCGCGGGCCTGTGGCGCAACGATGCGACGGCGGGGGAGGCGTTCACGCTGCTGACTTGCGAGCCGTCGGCCGATGTCGCGCCCTATCACAGCCGGTCCATCGTGGTCCTGCCACCAGCCGATTGCGCGCGCTGGCTGGACACGGCAATTCCGGCGCGGGACATGCTGAAGCCCCTTCCCGCAGGCAGTCTTTCGGTCGAACAGGTGAACTGACAGTGCAGGCAGATAACGTGATCGTCACCCGCCAAGGGGCGGTGGGCCATATTTCGCTGAACCGGCCCAAGGCGCTGAACGCGCTGACGCAGGCGATGTGCGACGCGATCTCCGCCGCACTGCTGGAATGGCGCGACGATGCGGACGTGGCGGCGGTGATGCTGGACCATGCCGAAGGGCGCGGGTTCTGTGCCGGGGGCGATGTGGCGATGGTGCGCCGTTCCGCGCTGGAGGATGGTGGCGAGGCGGGGCGCGCCTTCTTCCACGCCGAATACCGGATGAACCACCTGTTGTTCTCTTACCCGAAGCCCGTGGTCGCCATGATGGACGGGGTGACGATGGGCGGCGGCGTGGGCCTGGCCCTGCCCTGCCACTATCGCGTGGCGACCGAGAACACGCTGTTCGCGATGCCGGAAGGGGCCATCGGCCTGTTTCCGGATGTCGGCGCGGGCTGGTACCTGCCCCGTCTGCCCGGCCGGATCGGGCCGTTTCTGGCGCTGACGGGTGCGCGGCTGGACGGGGCGGAATGCCTGTGGGCCGGCCTTGCCACGCATTACCTGCCAGCCGAGCGGTTGAGCGAGGCCAAAGCGCGGATCGTGGCCAATCCCGAAGCGGTGGAAACGCACCTGACAGCACTTTCCACCGAACCGCCCCCGGCCCGCCTCACCCGCAATGCGGAACGGATCGAACGGCTTTTCGCCGCTGACCGGCTGGAGGACATACTGGCCGCGCTGGAGGCTGACCCTTCCGAATGGGCGGCGAAGGAACTGAAAGCCGTCGCCAGCAAATGTCCGGCCAGCGCCAAAGTAGCCCTGCGCCTGTTCGCCGGAAGCGGCGGGCGGGCCGATTTCGCCGAAGAGATGGAGCTGGAATACCGCCTGGCCGCGCGCATGATCGCGCGGAGCGACTTTGCCGAAGGGGTGCGGGCGGTGCTGGTGGACAAGGACAATGCCCCCCGCTGGAACCCGGCCAACGCCGAAGATGTGAAAGACGCGATGATCGATGCGGTGTTCGCCCCCATGCCTGCGGGGGATGAGTGGACGCCGTTTGACTGAGGCAGGCCGCACGCCTCCCTTGCCTGCACCCAAGAATTTCTGCCCGGCCCATCCCTTGCGATTGCCATCGCCAACAGGCAATTCGCGGCCATGCAGCGGCTGACACATCTCGACCGTCTAGAGGCGGAGAGTATTCATATCATGCGCGAGGTGGTGGCAGAGGCCACCAACCCCGTGATGCTCTATTCCGTGGGCAAGGACAGCGCGGTGATGCTGCATCTGGCCCGCAAGGCGTTTTACCCCGCCCCGCCCCCGTTCCCGCTGCTGCATGTCGATACGACGTGGAAGTTCCGTGACATGTACGCGCTGCGCGACAAGGCGGCGAAAGCGGCGGGCATGGAACTGCTGGTCTATCAGAACCCTGAAGCGGTCGAACGCGGGATCAACCCGTTCGACCACGGCCCGCTGCATACCGACATGTGGAAGACCGACGGGCTGAAGCAGGCGCTGGACAAGTGGCAGTTCGACGCCGCGTTCGGCGGTGCGCGCCGTGACGAGGAAAAGAGCCGGGCCAAGGAACGTATCTTCAGCTTCCGCACCGCGACCCACGGATGGGACCCGAAGAACCAGCGGCCGGAGCTGTGGAACCTCTACAACGCCCGCAAGAACAAGGGCGAATCCATCCGCGTGTTCCCGCTGTCCAACTGGACCGAGCTGGATATCTGGCAATACATCATGAAGGAGGGGATCGAGATCGTCCCCCTCTACATGGCTGCCCCGCGCCCGACGGTGGAACGCGACGGGCTGCTGCTGATGGTCGATGATGATCGCTTTCCGCTGCGGCCGGGTGAGGAGCCGGTTATGCGATCAATCCGTTTCCGCACGCTGGGCTGCTATCCGCTGACCGGAGCGGTTGAAAGCACGGCCGCCACCCTGTCCGAAGTGGTGCAGGAAATGCTGCTGACCACGACCAGCGAACGGCAGGGCCGCGCGATCGACAAGGATGCGGGCGGCGCCGGCATGGAAAAGAAGAAGCAGGAAGGGTATTTCTGATGACGGAGATGCCGACCACCCCGGACGTGGCCTACAAGGTCGACGCGCTGATCGCGGAGGATATCGATTCCTACCTCGACCTGCATCAGAACAAGGGCCTGCTGCGCTTCATCACCTGCGGCAGCGTGGATGACGGCAAGTCCACCCTGATCGGGCGACTGCTCTACGATTCCAAGATGATCTTCGAGGATCAGCTCGCCGCGCTGGAGGCAGACAGCGCGCGCGTGGGCACACAGGGCAAGGCTATCGATTTCGCGCTGCTGGTGGACGGCCTTGCCGCCGAACGTGAGCAGGGCATCACGATCGACGTCGCCTATCGCTTCTTCGCGACCGAGAAACGCAAGTTCATCGTGGCCGATACGCCGGGGCACGAACAGTATACCCGCAACATGGTGACGGGCGCCAGCACCGCCGATCTGGCGGTGATCCTGATCGACGCGCGCAAGGGCGTACTGGTGCAGACGCGGCGGCATTCGTTCCTGGCCCACCTGATCGGCATCCGCCATCTGGTGCTGGCGGTGAACAAGATGGATCTGGTCGATTACTCGCAGGAAGTGTTCGACGGGATCGTGGCGGACTATGCCGCTTTCGCCAAGGAAATCGGCATCGAGCAGTTCACGCCGATCCCGATTTCCGGCTTCATGGGCGACAACATCACCGCCGCGCCATCCGCCAATACTCCGTGGTACACCGGGCCGAGCCTGATCGACCATCTGGAAACGGTGGAGATCGAAGGTGCGGCCGCGCAGGCCCGCCCGCTGCGGATGCCGGTGCAATGGGTCAACCGCCCCAACCTCGATTTCCGGGGCTTTTCCGGCCTGATTTCCGAAGGCACGGTGAAGCCGGGCGATGCGGTACGGGTGATCCCTTCGGGCAAGACCAGCACGATCAAATCCATCGTGACGATGGGCGCCGATCTGGACGAAGCAGTGGCCGGCCAGTCCGTTACCCTGACTCTGACCGACGAGATCGACTGCAGCCGGGGCGACGTGATCGCCGCCGCCGAAGCGCCGCCACAGGCCGCCGACCAGTTCGAGGCGACCGTGGTGTGGATGAGCGACGAGGCGCTGATCCCCGGACGCGGATACTGGCTGAAGCTGGCAACGCAGACCGTGAGCGCCACGGTGGCCCAGCCGAAGTACGAGATCGACGTCAATTCGCTGGAGCATCTGGCCGCCAAGACGCTGGGCCTGAACGGCATCGGCGTTTGTGAAGTGACCACCGACCGGCCGATCGTGTTCGAACCTTATGCCGACAGCCGCGCGCTGGGCGGGTTCATCCTGATCGACAAGCTGACCAACGCCACGGTTGGCGCGGGCATGATCCACTTCTCCCTGCGCCGGGCGCAGAACGTCCATTGGCAGGCGCTGGAAGTAGGGCGGCAGGCCCATGCCGCACTGAAGGGGCAACAGCCCGCCGTGCTGTGGTTCACCGGCCTGTCCGGATCGGGCAAATCGACCATCGCCAATCTGGTGGAGAAGAAGCTGCACGCCGCCGGGCGGCACACCTTCCTGCTGGATGGCGACAACGTGCGCCACGGGCTGAACAAGGACCTTGGTTTCACCGAGACTGACCGGATCGAGAACATCCGCCGCGTGGGGGAAGTGACGAAGCTGATGAGCGATGCCGGGCTGATCGTCCTGACCGCCTTCATCAGCCCGTTCCGGGCAGAGCGCGAGATGGTGCGAGCCATGCTGCCCGCAGGCGAGTTCATCGAGATCTTTGTCGATACGCCGTTGGAAGTGGCGGAAAGCCGCGATGTGAAGGGCCTTTATCGCAAGGCGCGCGAAGGCGAACTGAAGAACTTCACCGGTATCGACAGCCCCTATGAACGGCCCGAAGCACCGGAAATCCGCATCGACACCACCCGCACCAGCCCCGAAGCAGCCGCAGAGCTGATCGTGGAGCGGCTGCTGGGCCAGTGGGTGCCGGAACTGTGACCGACGCGGAACTGGCGGCTGAACTGGCGGAAGAAGCCGGCCGCATCCTACTGGCATTGCGGTCGCTGGGATTCCACGAAGGCAAGGCGCTGGGCGCAGAAGGCGACCGCGAGGCGAACCGTTATCTGATCGACCGCCTGCGCGCCGAGCGACCCGACGACGGCCTGCTGTCCGAAGAAAGCAAGGATACGCCTGAGAGACTGGGCAAGTCGCGCGTTTGGATCATCGACCCGCTGGATGGAACGCGCGAATTTGGCGAAGCGCGCGCGGACTGGGCCGTGCATGTGGGGCTGGCCATCGATGGCATCGCGCAGATCGGCGCGGTGGCGCTGCCCGGTCTGGACGGCGGCAAAGTGCTGCGCAGCGACAGCCCGGTGAACTGCCAGCCGCACATCGGCGCGCCGCGTATGCTGGTCAGCCGCACACGCCCTGCTGCGGAGGCGCTGGCCGTGGCGGAAGAACTGGGCTGCGATCTGGTGCCGATGGGTTCAGCCGGGGCCAAGGCAATGGCCGTCGTGCTGGGGCAGGCGGAGATCTATCTCCATTCCGGCGGACAGTACGAGTGGGACAATTGCGCCCCCGTGGCGGTGGCAAAGGCCCACGGCCTGCATTGTTCGCGCATCGACGGCAGGCCACTGACCTACAACAACGCGGACACCTGGTTGCCGGACCTGCTGATCTGCCGCCCGGAATGGGCCGCACCGGCGCTGGAAGCGGTTGCGGCGCTTTAGGGCCTTACCCTAGGATTGGGCCGATTCGAGTTCGGCCGCGCGGCGGGCGGCCCGCGTTTCTTCTGCCTTGATCCGTTCCGCATCGATCTGAAGCTGGCGATCAGCCATGTCGCGCCATGCGCGGGCCGAACGCAGTTCCCGTTCCCGCACATTATCCAGCATTGCGTTGCCGGCCGCGGCTTCTGCCGCGCGGGCGCGCTGGTCGTAGAATTCGAAGGTCTGGCTCATCCGGCCATCTCCCGTCTGGAGGTGCCCCCTCGGCCGGATCATGCCAGCCGAGGGAAGCCAATGGGCGTCAGGCCTGCTGCAGGTTGACCGCAGATTCCTTGCCATTGCGGCCGCGCTCAACCTCGTAAGACAGGCGCTGATCCTTATCGAGCGTCTGCATGCCGGCCGCCTGAACGGCGGTGATGTGGACGAAGCTGTCCGCGCCGCCATCTTCGGGCGCGATGAAGCCATAACCCTTGTCTGCATTGAAGAATTTTACGGTGCCGATGGGCATGGGATAGTCCTTTCGAGACTGAAATCCGCGAGCGAAATTGCCATGCGGGGGTCGTGCGTCAGGTCGTCAATCGAAAGGAAGTCGTCGTCAGGCCGGGGCAAACCGCAAAGGCAGCCGGGTCATGGCACCGAAGTCCGTCGCAAAATTCGACGTCAGCCCGCACAGTATAACACGCAAGGGGCGGAACACCTAATCCGCGCGCACCCGTGCAATTCACGGCCCCCGCCCCTATGCCATTTGGCATGAGCGATGTGCGTATCCTGGTCGATGCCGATGCCTGCCCGGTGAAGGAGGAAATCTATCGCGTGGCGGAACGCCGCAAGGTCCGCGTCAGTGTGGTGAGCAACAGCATGTTCCGCGTACCGGTGGGCCCGCTGGTGGAACGCGTGGTGGTAAGCGACGGCTTCGACGCCGCTGACGACTGGATAGCGGAGCAGGCCGACACTCGCGCGCTGGTGGTGACGGCGGATATCCTGCTGGCCGACCGTTGCCTGAAAGCAGGGGCGACCGTGCTGGCACCCACTGGAAAGCCGTTCACGCAAGGATCGATTGGCGGCGCCATCGCCACCCGCGCGATCATGGCCGACCTGCGCGCCGGACTGGGTGAAGGCATCGGCGGCCCGCCGCCATTCTCCAAAACAGACCGGTCCCGCTTCCTTCAGGCGCTGGACACCGCACTGGTGCGGCTGGAGCGACAATAGCCGCCGGAACCCCCCGCCCTTTCGCGCGCTGACTCCCCGCAGCAGGAGGAACCGCACGCATGGCCGCACGCGCATACTGGCAGGGGCAGATACGGCTCGCCCTCGTATCGATCCCGGTGGAGATCTATGCCGCGACGAAATCGGGCGCGGCGATCAGTTTCAGGCAGATCCACGAGCCGAGCGGCAAGCCGATCAATTACGAGAAGGTGGTGCAGGGCATCGGCCCCGTCGATCGGGACGAGATCGTGCGCGGCTATGAAGTCGCGAAGGGCAGCTATGTGCTGCTGGACGACGACGAGATCGAAGCAGCCAAAGTGGAAAGCCGGCGCACACTGGAACTGGTGCAGTTCGTCGACAGCGGCGAAATTGACGTGTTCTATTTCGAAAAGCCCTATTACGTCGTGCCAGCCGATGACCTGGCCGAGGAAGCCTTCGTCGTGCTGCGCGAGGCGATGAAGGCGGCGAAGAAGGTCGGCATCGGGCAGATCAGCGTGCGCGGGCGCGAAACGCTGGTCAGCCTGAAACCCTGTGGCAAGGGGCTGGTACTGGAAACGCTGCGGTATGAGGACGAAGTCCGCAAGGCGCAGGATTACTTCAGCGATATTCCGGCGACGAAACCCGACAAGAGCCTGCTGGAACTTGCCAAAACGCTGATCGACCAGCGCAGCGCCCCGTTTGACGCTGGCGAATTTCACGACCGCTATGTCGATGCCCTGAAGAAGCTGATCGCCAAAAAGCAGAAGGCCAAGGGCAAGAAGATACTGGAAGACGTGGAGGAACCGGAAACCGGCGGACGCGGCGGTAACGTTATCGACCTGATGGCCGCGCTGAAGAAATCCGTCGGCGAGGAGAAGGGGGCGCCTGCGAAGAAAGCCTCTGTGAAGAAGGCGCGTCCGGCGAGAAAGCAGGCGTGATGTTCGCGGACAAAGGCTATGGCGGATGAGCGCGCGCGATCCGCTGGCCGACTATAACCGCAAGCGCGACTTCGGAAAGACGAAGGAGCCAGCGGGCAAGCGGGCCAGCAGCACGGGCGGCAACCGCTTCATCGTCCAGAAGCACGAGGCGACCCGGCTGCACTGGGATTTCCGGCTGGAAGCGGACGGCGTGCTGAAAAGCTGGGCCGTGACCAAAGGGCCGTCGGCCGATCCCGAGATCAAGCGGCTGGCCGTCCGGACGGAGGACCACCCGCTGGCCTATGCGGATTTCGAAGGGGTGATCCCCAAGGGAGAATATGGCGGCGGAACGGTGATGCTGTGGGACCGGGGCACATGGGAACCGGTCGAAGGAAAAAGCTGGAAGGACATCGACAAGGGCCATCTGCATTTCACCCTGCATGGCGAACGGATGAAAGGCGAATGGCTACTGATCCGCCTGAAACCACGCCCCGGCGAAAAGCGAGAGAACTGGCTGCTGCGCAAGATTGCGGATGCCGATGCGGAAGCAGGGGGCGAACTGGTCGAGCATTGCCTGACCAGCGTGCTGACCGGGCGATCCATGGCGGAGATCGCTGCGGACCGTGAAGGCGCATGGTCGCTGAAAGGCAAGAAGGGCGCGGCCTTCACCAAAGTGATGGAGAAGGCCGCGAAGCGTAACGCGGCGGCAGGCAAGGCACCGGCGAAAAGGCGGAAAAGCCCCGCTGCCACCGGCAAACCGCCGAAATTCCGCGCACCGCAGCTCGCCACGCTGGTCGATGCCGTACCTGCGGGCAACGGCTGGATGCACGAGATCAAGTTCGACGGTTATCGCGCCCTGATCGCCTGCGGGGGCGGCAAGGTTTCCGTCTATACGCGCACCGGGCTGGACTGGACCGCCAAGTTCGCCCCGCTGGTGGAACGGTTCACGGCGCTGGACCTGCCGCCCTGTCTGATCGACGGCGAGATCGTGGCCTATGGCGCGGACGGCAATCCCGATTTTTCCGCATTGCAGGCCGTGTTGAAACGCGGCCACGGTTCGCAGGGGGTGGCGGACAAGCTGGCGTTTCACGCCTTCGATCTGCCGAACCTTTCGGGCGAAGACCTGACCGGCGCCAGTCAGATCGAGCGCAAGGAGCGGCTGGAAGCGCTGCTGGCGGATGCGAAGCCGCCGATCCATGTGGCGGATCATGTGATCGGCGCGGGCGAGAAGCTGTACCGCACGATGTGCGCCGCGGGGCAGGAAGGCATCATCTCCAAGCGTATCGATGCCCCCTACCGCTCTGCCCGCACGCGCAACTGGGTCAAAGTGAAGTGCACCTTGCGACAGGAATTCGCGGTGATCGGCTGGAAGAAGTCAAAGGCGAAGGGGCGGCCATTCTCCTCCCTTCTCCTGGCCCAGAGCGAAAACGGTAAGCTGATCTACAAGGGCAATGTAGGCACCGGCTTCAATGCCGATACCATGCGCCAACTGGCCGCGAAATTTGCCCGCATCGAACGCAAGACACCCGCCGCCGAAGTCGGCCGGGCAGAGAGCCGGGGCGTGACATGGCTTTCGCCCACGCTGGTGGCCGAAGTGGCTTTCAGCGAGTTCACGTCAGACGGCAACGTGCGGCACGGCAGCTTCGTGGCCCTGCGATCCGACAAGAAGGCGGGAGATGTCATGCCGGAAAAGGCAGAGCGGGCGCCAGAACCGGAAACGGATGTGAAGATTTCCAGCCGGGAGCGCGTGATCTATCCCGAAAGCGGGCAGACCAAGGGTCAATTGGCGGAGTATTACGCCGCCATATCGCCGCTAATGCTGCCATGGGCGGCGGCGCGGCCCATCAGCCTTGTCCGCTGCCCGCAAGGGCGCGCCAAGGCCTGCTTTTTCCAGAAGCACGACACCGGCGGACTTGGCCCCCATGTGCTGCACGTGCCGATCACCGAGAAAGACGGCGGCACAGAGGATTACCTCTATGTAGAGGATACCAGCGGCATCCTGGCGTGCGTGCAGATGGGCACGATCGAATTCCACGGCTGGGCCAGCCGTGTCACCGATGTGGAAGCGCCCGATCGCATGGTGTTCGACCTCGATCCTGACGAGGCGCTGGATTTCGCCACTGTGCGCAAAGCCGCGCGGGACCTGCATCGGCAACTTTCCGACATCGGCCTGGCCAGCTTTGCCATGTTGACCGGCGGCAAGGGCATTCATGTCGTGGTGCCGCTGACCCCCGGCCATTCGTGGGATGCGCACAAGGATTTCGCCAAGCGGTTTGCCGAGGCGCTGAGCCTTGCGGAGCCCGACCGCTTCACTGCCACCATGAGCAAGGCGAAGCGCAAGGGCCGCATCTTCATCGATTATCTGCGTAACCAGAGGGGCAGCACCGCAATCCTGCCCTATTCGGCACGGGCGCGCCCCGGCGCCCCAGTCGCAGTGCCGGTGGCGTGGGATGAACTGGACAAGTTCGCCGATGCCCACCCCTTCAGCATCGACAACGCCGGCGATCTGATCGGCCGGGCGGAAGGCAAGCCGCTGGCGGGTTGGGGCTTCGCCGCGCAGACGCTGCCGGAATTTTGAACGCTACCCCCCGTTCAGGCGGGAATCTATGTGCAGTTCCGCGCTGACGACATCGCGGAACGTGCCAACCAGATTACCCCGATCCCACACCTGGAACCGGCGCAAGCCGAAGAACCGGCTTTTCAT
Source organism: Croceibacterium sp. (assembly GCA_035555595.1). Classification (GTDB taxonomy): domain Bacteria; phylum Pseudomonadota; class Alphaproteobacteria; order Sphingomonadales; family Sphingomonadaceae; genus Croceibacterium_A. The sequence goes on from DATMGK010000025.1 coordinate 12,600, forward strand.
CTTTACGATCAAATGACGCCGATAATGGCGCGAGCTTGCGCTCTCCATCATTTCAACCACACTCCGGCTGGACCACTTCTACGATCCGCAGACGGCGCACCGCGCCCTGAAGATTGGGCCAATCGATGGAATTGCCGCGCCTCATACCCACCAGCGCAACGCCCACGGGCGTCAGCACCGATATCCTGTTTTCGGCCATGTTGGCGTCTTTCGGATAGACCAGCTCTACCGAATGTTCCTTGCCGCTGCCTTCATCGACAAAGGTCACGCGCGACATCATCGTCACGACATCCGCAGGCAGTTCAGCGGGGGGGAACGTTTCGGCCCGGTCGATTTCCTGCAGCAGCATTTCAGCCAGCTGTGGCGACCGGTCCAGCAAGGACACGGCCAGATCGGCGAGTGTTTCAGCCTCATCATCTGCAAGGGTAAGGGGCGGCCGTGTGCCGCGCGAAAGTTCAGTCTGCATTTGCTCGATTCCGCAAGAAGCCATCCGCGAAAGGCGGATGAAGTTTCTGAGTGTGTGGAAGCCCCGAGCTCTGCGGTAGTCAGGCGAATGCGAACCCGGGGCTAAATGCCTGCGAGCAGCTGTCCGCCATGGTATCGGAAACGATGAGCCAAAATCCGCATCCAGGGATCATGAGTGATCCGGGCGCGAAGTCAAGCGCGGCGCAAGCCAGCGGCTATGGCCGCCAGCCCGGCGGCAGGTAGCTGGGCGGTAGTTCGATCGTCACCGTTTCAGCGATATCGCGCGAACTGTGGCCCACGCTGACCTCGTAGATTCCGGCGGGATGGGTCCAGCCGGGACGCCCGCCGAACCATGTGGCGAGCAGCCGGGGATCGACGTGGATTTCCACCCGCTTCGTCTCTCCCGGCGCCAGTTCGACCTTTTGGAAACCGCCCAGGCGGCGCGGCCCTTCCCACCCCTTGCCCGAAAGATAGACCTGCACGACCTCTGCCCCGGCGCGGTCGCCGGTATTGGTCACTTCCGCCATGGCGACCAGCGCATCACCTTCGCGCAGGGCGGCCAGATGGCCGATCCTGAAACTGGTGTAGGACAGCCCGTGACCGAAGGGGAACAGCGGATCGTGGCCCTGCTTGTCGAACCATTTGTAACCGACCGCGGCCCCTTCATCATAGAAAAGGTCGCCGGTGCGCGGCTGCCCCGGATGGGGAAGATGGTCCAGACTGCGCGGGAAAGTGGCCGGCAAGTGGCCCGATGGATTGACCTTGCCAGTCAGCACATTGGCGATCGCTTCTCCACCAGCCGTGCCGGGATACCACGCGGCCAGAATTCCCTTCACCTTTTCCGACCACGGCATCAGCACCGGGCCGCCGGTTTCCAGCACCACGACAGTGTTGGGATTGGCTAGCGCGACGGATTCGATCAACTCGTTCTGGGCATCCGGCAAGGTGAGCGAAACATCGATGCTCTCGCTCGCCCACTGGGTCGCGAAGACGATGGCGATATCCGCCGACGCCGCCTCACGCACAGCCTCCTCGTGGTCGAAACCTTCGACATAAGTGATATAAGCGCCGGGTATCTGCTGTTGCAGGCTGTGCAGCGGTGACGACGGGTAATAGACCACCGGACCGGGCCAGCTCTGCGGCTCTATACCCGGCACGGCATTGGTGCCTTCCGGATAAACCTGGCTGGAGCCACCCCCAGACAGCACCGCGCGATCGGCATAGCCGCCGATCACGGCGATCTGACGCGCCTCCTTGGCAAGCGGCAGGATGGAACCATCGTTCTTCAACAGCACGATCCCCGCTTCCGCCGTCTGGCGGCTGACGGCGCGATGGGCTTCGAAGTCTATCGCCTGCCCTTCCGTGACCGGATCGTCGATCAACCCATGCGCGTACATCGATCGCAAAACGCGCGTGACCATCAGGTCCACCCGCTGCTGTGTGATTTCCCCCGATGCCAGCGCCGCCCGCAGCTTGTCCGCGCCGAACCATCGGGCCTGTTGCAGGCCAAATCCGGATTCCTGGTCCAGCCCGGCATTGGCGGCAGCGGCAGTGGAATGGACCGCACCCCAATCCGACAGGACGTAGCCGGAATAGCCCCAGTCATCGCGCAGAACCTGCGTCAGCAGGAACGGGTTTTCGCAGGCGTGAATGCCGCCGACGCGGTTATAGGAACACATGACCGCGCCCGGATCGCCACGCTCTATCGCGATCTGGAACGCCAGCAGATCGCTGGTCCGCAGCGCCCCTTCCTCAAGGATCGCATTGCCGTCGTTCCGATTGGTTTCCTGATCGTTGACGGCGAAGTGCTTTACGGTGGAGATGATGCGGTTGGACTGCACACCGGCGATCTGGGCGCCGACCATCACGCCAGCCAGCCACGGATCTTCGCCCGCATATTCGAAATTGCGCCCGTTGCGCGGTTCCCTCATCAGGTTCACGCTGCCACCCAGCAGGACGTTGAAGCCATCGGCCCGCGCCTCCGCGCCGATCATCGCCCCGGCCGCATGCGCCAGCGCCGGATCCCAGGTGGACGCGGTGGCAAGGCCAGATGGCAGCGCGGTGCGCGCCCGCTTTTCCTTCGCCCCGCCCTGCGTCGCGACGCCAAGCCCTGCATCGGCCTGCCACTGGGCAGGAATGCCCAGACGGGGAATGCCCGGAACATAACCGGCGGAACCATAGCGTGCCTCTTCCGGCGCGGTGAAATTGGCCGGGGGGAAATCCGTGCCGAAATACCCCTCCAGAAGCGTCAGCTTTTCATCCAGCGTAAGCTGCGCCAGCGTGGCCGCCGCACGATCATCTGCCGATCCCTTGGCCCGCGGGGCCTGAACGGGTGCCTGCTCCTGCGACAGGGCGGACGTTCCGATCCCGGCCACCGCAAGCATGGCGGCAGTCAAGGCAAAGCGGGCAAATCTCATGAAATCTCCTCCCCGCCCGCGCATAACCTCATCGGCGTGCGTGGGCCCAATGCCAGGTTATCCGCTGCCCAGCATATCCTCCGGCCTGACAAGCCGATCATAGTCCTCATCACTCACCGCGCCGCTCCCCACCGCAGCTTCCCGCAGGGTGACGCCGCGCTTGTGGGCATCCTTGGCGATTGCCGCCGCCCGATCATAGCCGATGGCCGGGGCCAGCGCCGTGACCAGCATCAGCGATCGTTCAACGCCAGCGGCGATATTGTCCAGCCTCGGCTCCAGCCCGACGAGCAGGTTGTCGGTGAAGCTCGCGCTCGCATCGGCCAGCAGGCGGATCGATTGCAGCACGTCATAGGCGACCACCGGGCGATAGACGTTCAGTTCAAAATGGCCCTGACTGCCAGCAAAAGTCACCGTGGCATGATTGCCGATCACTTGCGCGCAGACCTGAGTCATTGCCTCGCACTGGGTGGGATTGACCTTGCCGGGCATGATCGAAGATCCCGGCTCATTCTCCGGCAGCGCCAGTTCGCCCAGCCCGGCACGCGGGCCGGAACCCAGGAAGCGGATGTCGTTGGCAATCTTGTAAAGCCCCGCAGCCAGCGTGTTCAGCGCCCCGTGGGCGAAAACCAGCGCATCCTGCGTGGCCAGCGCCTCGAATTTGTTAGGCGCGCTGACGAACGGCAGGCCCGTGGCACCGGCGATCTCCGCCGCAATAGCTTCCGCAAAGCCCGCCGGTGCGTTCAGGCCGGTGCCGACTGCCGTGCCGCCCTGCGCCAGCTCGTAAAGGCCGGGCAGCGTCAAGCCTACCCGCTCGATCCCAGCGCGGATCTGGCGGGCATAGCCCGAAAACTCCTGCCCCAGCGTCAGCGGGGTGGCGTCCTGCGTATGGGTACGGCCGATCTTGACGATCCCGCCCCATCCCTGCGCCTTACGTTTCAGCTCCGTCGCCAGCCGATCCAGCGCGGGCAACAGGTCGCCGGTCAGCGCTATCGCGGCGGCGACGTGGATGGCCGTGGGGATCGTATCGTTGGACGATTGCCCGCGGTTGACGTGATCGTTCGGATGAACCGGAGACTTGGAGCCCAGATCGCCGCCGAGCATCTGGTTGGCGCGGTTGGCCAGCACCTCGTTCATATTCATGTTGGTCTGCGTGCCAGACCCGGTCTGCCACACGACCAGCGGAAATTCATCGTCGTGGCGGCCCTCAATCACCTCGTCCGCTGCCTTGACGATCGCTTCGCACAAGCGGGGCTCAAGGCCACCGAGCCGTGCGTTCACCCGCGCGGCGGACCGTTTCACGATGGCCAGCGCGCGGATCACGCCGGGTGGCATCCTCTCCCCCCCGATGCGGAAGTTTTCCAGCGATCGCTGGGTCTGTGCGCCCCACAGCCGATCGGCCGGAACGGCGATCGGGCCCATGGTATCGGTTTCGATGCGGGTATCGGCCATCAGGGGAAGATGGCGCATGGCCCGCCAAATGCAAACCGCCCGTTCGCCCTGATGAAGATTAGCTGCATTGCCTTGCGCCGCCTGCTGCGCCAGCATCCGGCGGATAATGTCGAAGCGCGCAATGATCATTCGCCATGTGCCGGTTGAAGGAATCGCCGGCTATCGGGAACCGGTGGAAGCCGCCGGCTATCATATCGACCGGGTGGACGTGACCGACCCCGGCTTTTCCGCCATCGACCTTTCTCAGCCCGACCTGGTGATCATGATGGGCGGCCCGATGAGCGTGTACGAGCAGGACCGCTATCCCTGGATCGCCTGCCAGCAGCGCAGGCTGGCCCGACGGCTTGAACTGGACCGGCCAACGCTGGGCGTGTGCTTCGGTTCGCAACTGGTCGCCGCGGCGCTGGGGGCAGAGGTGTTTCGGGGGCCCCGGAAGGAAGTCGGCTATTCGCCGCTGACGATCCACGATCCCGCGCTGGCGCAGCTGGAGGGGATTCCGGTGCTCCACTGGCACGGCGACACCTTCGCCCTGCCCACCAATGCCCAGCGGCTGGCATCCAGCGACCTCTACGAAAATCAGGCCTTCAGCCGGGGCCGCAACGTGTTGGCGCTGCAATTCCACGCCGAAATGGGGCTCGACGAGAGATTCGGAGTGTGGGTCGATAGCTGGCCGGGCGATATCTCGGCGGCGGGCACCACGGCCGAACGGCTGCATGCCGACCATGCGGAGCACGGGCACGCGTCACTCATCGCCGGGCAGGCGGTGATCGCCGAATGGCTGACGGCTCTGGATTAGTGAAATCTGCTGGCCCGCTTCCCATATCGGCGTGGATTGGAGAGCTTCATGACAGACTATCGCAAGACGCCCGAAGCCGTCGCCGCACTGACCGCGGAACAATATCAGGTGACGCAGCAAAACGGCACCGAACGGCCTGGCACCGGCGAATATCTCTATAACAAGCAGGCCGGCATTTACGTCGACATCGTATCAGGGGAACCGCTGTTCGCTTCTTCCGACAAGTACGAATCCGGCTGCGGCTGGCCCAGCTTCACCAAGCCGATCGAGCCCGCCAACGTGGCGGAACTGCGCGATGCCTCGCACGGAATGATCCGCACAGAGGTGCGCTCGAAACACGGCGACAGCCATCTCGGCCACGTGTTCGAAGACGGTCCGCGCGATCGCGGTGGCCTGCGCTATTGCATCAACTCCGCCTCGCTCCGCTTCGTCCCGCGCGAGGAGATGGAAGCGCAGGGATACGGCGCATACCTGCCGCAGGTAGACGATATCGGCTGAACGGGTGCCGCTTGACTACGCGGATGGCTCATTGACTTTGACGGGCAACAGCCATCCGCACAAACTGCCGATATCGCGCAGCGTATCCAGTCCGTTGCAATCGCCGAAAAGGCGACGCGCGCCATGAAGTATCTGAGGTTGGTGGAATAGAACGCTCCGGCGATCTCCTGATCGACGGTACGCGGGTATCGCCCCGGCCCATGCGCCCCGGATGCTACCCCAAAGGCATGAACAGCACCGCGAGCCACCGTGCGATTTCTGGATAACTCTCTGAAACAGCGAAAATAATCATCGACTGCACTCGCGCACTTGCGCACCCGCGCTCAGTCGCCCAACGGATCGACCGGGCCACATCCCAGCGGCCAATCTCGCGAGCGATGGTCACTCAGACGCAAACAATAGATATCTTTTTGCCCGACTGGACGCCGCGGATGCCCTTACGCCGAGGCCTCGCCACAAAAGGGCAGGCGCTTCACTTGTATCGACGCGCGGGGCGACTGCGGGATTTGAAGGCGAGCATCCAGATAGCGATACCGCCGCAAAGGCGCACGGAAGCCGGGCCAGAATCATTTGCGCCGCCGCTTCTCGACATGGGGCGGACGCCCCTGAGGTAACGGAACTCCGAAGTCCATCAACCTCGATTAGGCTATCGGTTGCGATGAGGCGCGTGACGCTGTTCGAAGCTACCTCGATCAACGTGGCTGCAATGCCCGGCTGATCAGCGGCAGAGATTGAAAGATGCTCCAGCAAAAAATGGAGCATTCTCCGATCCGGTGAAAGCATTCGGCTGCGGAATCAAAAAACCGCCAACCCTTGGGGTTAGTGGCTGATAAGAAACTGGTTGCGGGGGTTGGATTTGAACCAACGACCTTCAGGTTATGAGCCTGACGAGCTACCGGACTGCTCCACCCCGCGGCACCGTTACGCCTAGCTAGAGACGCAAAGAGGGCCCTGAAGGCCCTCTATGGAGGGCTCATGGCCCTCTGACTTGTGAATGGGTTTTCCGCGCCACGCCGGCTGCAATGCCTGGCGGCGTCCTACTCTTCCAACGCTTAAGCGTTAGTACCATCGGCGCTGCCTGGTTTCACGGCCGAGTTCGAGATGGGATCGGGTGGGTCACAGGCGCTATGACCACCAAGCAATGAAGCCGGCGTGTGCGGGTAAATCGATGCGATTGTTTGATGAGCGTCTGGCTGGAAAACTCTCCACCTGACAAGGCCAAGCAGGCCTGTCGTTGATGGTGTGAATTCTACAAGCGCGAACAGAGTTATTAGGACCGGTTAGCTCCACACATTACTGCGCTTCCACACCCGGCCTATCAACGTGATGGTCTATCACGACTCGATGATTGCTAATCTCGAGGGAGGCTTCCCGCTTAGATGCTTTCAGCGGTTATCCCGTCCGTACATAGCTACCCTGCGGCACCCTTGGCAGGATGACAGGTACACCAGAGGTACGTTCACCCCGGTCCTCTCGTACTAGGGGCAACTCCTCTCAACAATCGACGCCCACGGCAGATAGGGACCAAACTGTCTCGCGACGTTCTGAACCCAGCTCACGTACCACTTTAATTGGC
>DATMGK010000026.1:0-5144 GCA_035555595.1 Croceibacterium sp.
CGATGTCCCAGATGAGCGGCTGTTCCGCGTCCATCTTGATGCGATGAATGCCGGTGATCCAGTGCGAGAGCAGCGCATCGATGATGTGCCAGGAGCCAAAGCCAATCCAGAAGTGGCCCCAGCGCGGGCGGATCGGCGTGCCCGGCGACGCGGCCGACCGCGCGCGGAACAACTCGATGAGCCCGGCGGCAGCGATGACGTACATGATGGCGTGAAAGACGCCATCGGCCGCGACCTGGGCGCCCAGCGACCCCAGCGGTCCGACCTGCACGTTCGATAGCAGGTGGTGCCATTGCAAGATCTGATGCAGCAGGATGCCGTCAAAGAAGCCGCCCATGGCGAAACCCAGCAAAAAGCTGGCTCGCCGCAGGCGGCGAGGGGCGGCGGGGTCTTCGGGAGTGCGGACGAGTTCCATGGCAGTTTCCTTGAATGGCATCGCAAGCGCGCCGTAGGCGGCGCGGTCCGCATGTCCTGTTCCCATCTGCGCCTGGGCGAAGATCCGCACGTGGTCGGTCGGAGCGGGGGCGGCCGCCGGGGTGTGGATCGGCGACACGGCATGGCAGTTGCTGCGCCAGGCCTGATCGCGTGTTGCGGTCACGTCAAAGGAGATTCCAATGAAAGCACTTTGCTGGCACGGCAAACACGACATCCGCTACGACACGGTGCCCGATCCGATCCTGGAGCATCCGCGCGACGCGATCATCAAGGTGAGCGCGTGCGCGATATGCGGATCGGACCTGCATCTGTTCGACGGGTTCATGCCCGGCATGAAGTTCGGGGACGTCATGGGTCACGAGTTCATGGGTGAAGTCGTGGAAGTCGGCGCGCAGGCGCAGAACCTGAAGGTGGGGGACCGCGTCGTGATTCCGTTCACCATCACCTGCGGCGAATGCGACCAATGCAAGAAGGGCAACTTTTCGGTCTGCGAGCGCACGAACCGAAACGCGGACCAGGCGGCCAAGATGTTTGGGCATACGACGGCGGGGCTGTTCGGCTACACCCATCTGACCGGCGGCTATGCCGGCGGCCAGGCGGAATACGTGCGTGTGCCGTTTGCCGATTCGACCCATGTGCAGGTGCCCGACGAGCTGTCGGATGAACAGGTTCTTTTCCTGGGCGACATCCTGCCCACCGGTTGGCAGGCGGCCAAGCAGTGCGACATTGAATCGACCGACACCGTCGCCGTGTGGGGCGGCGGACCCGTGGGCCAGATGGCGATCCAGAGCGCGATCCTGTTGGGCGCGCGCCAGGTGATCTGCATCGAATCCGTGCCGGAGCGGCTGAAGATGGCACGCGACTGCGGCGCGGTCACGATCAACTTCCAGGACGAGGATGTGGTTGAGCGGCTAAAGGAGCTGACCCACGGCAAGGGCCCGGAGAAATGCATCGACGCGGTCGGCATGGAGTCGCACGCCAGCAGCTCGATGGAGCACCTTTACGATCGGGTGAAGCAGGCAGTGGGCGCCGAGACCGACCGGCCGCACGTGCTGCGCGAGATGATATATGTGTGCCGGCCCGCCGGCATCCTGTCGGTCCCCGGCGTCTACGGGGGAATGATCGACAAGATTCCGTTTGGCGCGTCGATGAACAAGGGACTGACGTGGCGCATGGGCCAGACCCATGTGCGGCGTTGGACGGACGAGCTGCTCGACCTGATTGTGCAGGGCAGGATCGATCCGTCGTTTGTCATCACGCACCGCGCAAAGCTTGAGGCCGGACCCGATATGTACAAGACCTTCCGCGACAAGGAGGATCGGTGCATCAAGGTGGTGCTCACGCCTTGACGCCTGGCGCGTGTCAGGCCCCGGCCTGGGATGGGGTCTGTTGCGCGGCAGGTTCCAGGGTGTCGCACAGGGCATCCAATTCCCGCGTGACCTCGTGCCAGGACCAGCGGATCAGATCCACCGCCACCCGTTCGTCACACGTGAAGCCGCCGCCGCTGGCGGCTTCCTGCACCACGGCGTCCAGCTGAGCAAATTGTTGACTGGTGCAGCACAGGGGGGCGTCGGCGCCCCGTTCACGAATGGCGCGGGCCAGGCCGTCGATCTGCCTTTGCGCTGCCTGCGCAACCGCATGCAGGGCAGGGCCCAGACGGCGTGAGACGTTCTCGGTGACTTGCACGCCGCCCACGCGCTCCATCAGCGGGACGGTAAGCCATAGCTCCTCGATCCGATCCTGCAGCCGCTGCGCCTGGGTGTCGCGGCCCACAAAGTCGATAGGCAGCGATCGGGACTGGCGCGCCATGTCGATCGCCCGCCAGTGCGCGCGTTCCAGTGCGGGCTTGTCGCGCGGCCGCGGGCGTTCTCGGCCTTCGTTCAGGGCGGCGGCCCATTCGACCAGCAATTCTCCGTACAGCTGCAACGAGGCGGCAAGGTTGTAGCGCATGCTGTGACGGGCCGATAGCGGCAGCACGCCAAAGGCGGCCAGGATACCGGCGGCCGAGCCCACGACGATCGCAAGTGTCTTGTTGACGGCGCCTGCAACGAGGTCGGCGTCCGGGGTCACGGTCAGGATGGTCGCCGTGACGAGACTGTAGTTCAAGGAGGGCCAGCGTATCGTCAGGCAAGCGGCGGTGCCTACACCGACCACGATGCTCCATGGCGCCGGCAGGCCGGTGACCGCGGCAAGTGGCACGAGGGCAATGCCCAGCGCCACCCCGATCATTGCGCCCAGGATGCGGGCGGCTGCTTCGCCGACCGTGCCCTCCACGGTGGCCCGCACCACAAATAGCGCGGAAAAGGCGCCCCATGCCAGATCCGGCATCTGCTGCCACCGCATCCAGCCATAGGCCAGCAGCACGGCGGTAATGGTTTGCAGGGGAAGGCGGACATTGTCCTGTCCGATCGCGTCGCGATAGGCGGCGGCGCGTTTAAGAAATTGGGCGTAAAGAGGAAACATCTGAACTTTGGCCAACTGCGCGCAGATCAGGCGTCTGCGTCGGCCGGAAACGGAAGGAAGATGGCGATGCGATGGCCCAAGAAACCGCACGACCTGAGCGCGGTCTCCTGGGCACGGCGGGCAGGTATGGTCAGGACTCGGATTCCTTGGGGCGTCCGTACGGATCCTTGCCCGCGGGCGCCTGGGACCCGCCGGCGGGGTACCCCGAATTGGTGTCGGGGTTCTGATTGACGTCCCCCGTGGGCGGACCGTCCTCGGTCGGTTGACCCGTGAAGCCGGTCTCTGCCCGATCCACGTGGGGCGACGGCGGCGGATGGGGCGGCGGGGCGGGTTTCGAATCGGTCATGGGATAGCTTCCTTTGTAAAGATGGGAGCGCGCCACGTGGTCTCGGGATAGCCTCCCTCGGACAGCAGCGGCGCCGCCTTATCGCCGCAAATGGCGTGCCCGAGGCGTCAACCCAGGTTGTGATACTTGCGCCCGATTTCCATCGTGGCGCGATAGAAGCCTTCCTTGCTGCCGCAGTCGTAGCGCACGCCCTCGTATTCGAACCCGAAGACGTTTCGGGCCTTGAGCAGGGCGGCGATGCCGTCGGTCAGCTGGATTTCGCCGCCCACGCCCGCCTGGGTGCTCTCTAGCAGCGCGAAGATTTCGGGCTCCAGGATGTAGCGCCCGACGACCGCCAGGTCGGTCGGCGCATCCTCGGGCTTGGGCTTTTCCACGATGCCCGTCAGGCTCATCACGCCGTGCGCCTTGCGGCTGCCGGAGACGATCCCGTACTGGTGGGTGTTGGCTTTGGGCACCTGCTGGATCGCCAGGACGCTGCCGTCGAACTCCCGGGCTACCTTCGCCATTTCGCCGATGACGGGGGCATCCGCGTCTATCATGTCGTCCGCCAGCAGCACGGCAAACGGTTCGTTGCCTACAATGGGCGCCGCGCAGAGCACCGCATGGCCCAGCCCCAGGGCAGCCGGCTGGCGGGTGTACACGCATTTGACGTTGTCCGGAATGACGTTGCGGACGGTTTCCAGCAGGGCGTTCTTGTTTTTCGCTTCCAGGTCGTATTCCAGTTCTGGCACGCGGTCGAAATGATCCTCGATGGCGCGCTTGTTTCGGCCGGTGACGAAAATCAGTTCCGTGATGCCCGCGGCGACCGCTTCCTCGACGGCATACTGGATCAGCGGCCGGTCGACGATGGGAAGCATCTCCTTGGGCATGGCCTTGGTGGCGGGAAGAAACCGCGTGCCGAGGCCCGCGACGGGAAATACAGCTTTACGAATGGGTTGCATTGCTAAGGCCCTCTGTGCCCGGACGGCGCCAGGGATGGGCCGCCTACTGATCGCTGTTAGAGCAAATTTTGTGCCCGCGGGCCGGCGGCTGTAACAGAATTTTCGGAATGGCACGCCGTTTGCTGACGGGGCTTGAGCATGAATAGACACGCAGGTGGGGACATTGCATGACTTCTTTACCGGATTTTCCGTCCGAGGATCGCTATCGTCTGCTGGTAGGGGCTGTAATGGATTACGCCATCTACCTTCTGGACGCCAATGGCCGCGTCAGCAGCTGGAATCCGGGCGCTGAACGTTTCAAGGGCTATGGCGCGGACGAGATCATCGGGCAGCATTTCTCCGTTTTTTACACGCCGGAGGATCAGCAGGCCGAGGTGCCGCGGCGCGCGCTGGAGACGGCACGGCGCGAGGGGCGCTTCGAGGCCGAGGGCTGGCGCGTGCGCAAGGACGGCAGCAGGTTCTGGTGCAGCGTGGTGATCGACCCGGTCGTTGACGATCGCGGCGAACTGGTCGGCTTCGCGAAGATCACCCGCGACATCACCGAGCAGAAAGAGCGGCACGAGCAGCTCCAGGAAGCCCGCGATTCAATGCACCATGCCCAGCGCAACGAGGCCATTGGCCGGCTGACGGGCGGCGTGGCGCATGACTTCAATAATTTTCTGACGGCGATCCGGTTCTCCGCGGAATTCATCAAGCGCTATCCCGACCTGCCTGCTTCGCTGATGCGTTATGTGGGCATCATCATCGACACGACGGAAAAAGCGGCCCAGCTTACCCGGCAGCTGCTTGCCTACGCCAAGCGGCAGCCGCTGCAGCCGCACGCGTTCGACGTGCGCGACAGCCTGGCTTCCATGCGGCAGCTCTTCGAAACCACGGTGGGGTCGTCCGTGGCGGTCAGCTACGAGTTCGGGCCGGGCGACTGTACGATCTTCGCCGATCCCACCCAGCTTGAGTCGGCG
>DATMGK010000027.1:0-58725 GCA_035555595.1 Croceibacterium sp.
TGCTGGAATTCTGCGGCAACGTGGCGCTGCACGCCTGGCAGGACCGGGAACTGGTTTCCGCCGAGCGGACACGGCGCGCGGCTGAGCAGCTTGCCAGCGCGATGACTATCGCCGGTGAGGCAGCGCGGGGCGACCGTGCGCAATTGATGAGGTCGCTGGATTTCGACGGCGTCTCGTTCAACTGGGTGCCGCGCACGGTGATAACCGACTTCAGCGGGGAGCCGGGGCGTCTGGCGGAAATGCGCGAGCGGCTGACGGAATATGCGCCCGGTCTTTCGGGGCATGAGATGCGGCTGAACGTCCTGGCATCCGAAGGTGGGCGGGACCGCGATCTGGTGGGCACGCTGCGACTGGCGGACGGATCGTTCATCTCGTTCCGTATCGATCGCTATCTGGGCGCACCGCCCGGCCTGCTGTCGATCGTGCTGCTGCATATCATTTTGCTGGCCGCCGTTTGCGTGATCGCCATGCTGATGGTGCGGACCCTGATCGGGCCGCTGCGCGATCTGGCGGTGGCGGCCGATGAAACGGGGCGTAACCGCGATGCGCGCATCGTCCCCGCCGGTCCGCACGAGGTGCGCCGCGTCGCCACCGCTTTCGCCGCGATGCAGGCGCGTCTGATGCGGATCATGGAGGACAATACGCAGGCGCTGATCGCGGTATCGCACGACCTGCGCACGCCGATCCAGCGCCTGCGCCTGCGGGCCGGACTGCTGGACGATGTGGACGCGCGGGAGGCGATTGGCGGCGATCTGGCGGAGATGGAGCGGTTCATCGATTCCACGCTGGCCTATGTCCGCAGCGGGCTGGACGAAGACCCGAAGCTGATCGACGTGGCGACTCTGGTTTCCACGGCGGTGGACGACGCGGCGGACATGGGCGCGGCTGTGACCTTCGACGGGCCGGGGGCGTTGCTGCTGAGCGTGCGCCCGACGGCGCTGCGGCGGATGCTGGACAACCTGCTGGATAACGGGCGCAAATATGCCACTCGGATCGAGGTCAGCTTGCGCGGGGAAGATCACACCAGCGTGGAGATCGAGGTCCGCGATGACGGGCCGGGTATCGCGGAGGCGGACCGGAGCCGGGCCTTGCAGCCCTTCCAACGGCTGGAGCAGCCGGGCGGCGTGCAGGTGCGCGGGGCGGGGCTGGGGCTGGCTTTCGTGCAGCGCACGGTAGAGGCGCAGGGCGGCACGATGACGCTGGGCAAGGCCGCGCGGGGCGGGCTTTCCGTGCGGATCGCACTGCCCGATGCGCGTGTGACGGGCGGCGGCTGATCCTCTGACGCCTTGCGGTGGGGATACGCGGCCTATACGCTTTCCCCAGACCGCAGGGAGAGCGCATGTCGGCCAATATCCCGGAACTCGAACGCCGCCGCGCCGCCGCGCTGCTGGGTGGGGGCGAACGGCGGATCGAGGCGCAGCACGCCAAGGGCAAGCTGACCGCGCGTGAGCGGCTGGAAGTGCTGCTGGACGAAGGCTCTTTCGAAGAGCTGGACATGTATGTGGAACACAACGCCACCGACTTCGGCATGGAGGCGCAGCGCATCCCCGGCGACGGCGTAGTCACCGGCAGCGGCACGATCGACGGGCGGTTGGTGTTCGTTTTCTCGCAGGATTTCACCGTGTTCGGCGGTAGCCTGTCCGAACGCCACGCGCAGAAGATCTGCAAGGTCATGGACATGGCTATGAAAGTGGGCGCGCCCATGATCGGGCTGAACGACAGCGGCGGCGCGCGCATTCAGGAAGGGGTGGCGAGCCTGGCCGGATATGCCGAGGTGTTCCAGCGCAACGTGCTGGCCAGCGGCGTCATCCCGCAGATATCGCTGATCATGGGGCCGTGCGCGGGGGGCGCCGTCTATTCGCCCGCGATGACGGACTTCATCTTCATGGTGAAGGATAGTTCCTACATGTTCGTCACCGGCCCGGACGTGGTGAAGACCGTGACGAACGAACTGGTGACGCAGGAGGAACTGGGCGGGGCGAGCACCCACACCACGCGCACCGGCGTGGCGGATGTGGCGTTCGACAACGATGTAGAGGCGCTGATGGCGGCGCGCGAGTTCGTCAGCCATTTGCCCAGCGATAACCGCAGCGGCGTGCCCTTGCGCCCGACGGACGATCCGTGGGACCGGGCAGAACCCAGCCTGGACACGCTGATCCCGGCCAATGCCAACCAGCCCTATGACATGCACGAACTGGTGCGGAAGGTGCTGGACGAAGGGGATTTCTTCGAGGTTCAGCCCGCGCACGCGGCCAATATCATTTGCGGGTTGGGCCGGGTGGAAGGGCGCACGGTGGGTGTCGTGGCCAATCAGCCCGCGGTGCTGGCGGGCGTGCTGGATATCGATGCCAGCCGCAAGGCCGCGCGCTTCGTGCGGTTCTGCGATGCGTTCAGTATTCCAATCCTGACTTTCGTGGACGTGCCGGGGTTCCTGCCGGGCACCGCGCAGGAACACGGCGGGATCATCAAGCACGGGGCCAAGCTGCTCTATGCCTATGCGGAAGCGACGGTGCCCAAGATCACCGTCATCACCCGCAAGGCCTATGGCGGGGCCTATGATGTCATGGCGTCAAAGCATCTGCGCGGCGATATGAACTATGCGTGGCCCACGGCGGAGATCGCGGTGATGGGCGCCAAGGGCGCGGTGGAGATCATCTTTCGCGGCCTTTCCCCCGAGGAGATCGCGGAAAAGACGCGCGAATACGAGGATCGCTTCGCCAACCCCTTCGTGGCTGCATCGCGCGGGTATATCGACGAGGTGATCTATCCCCACTCCACTCGCAAGCGGATCGCGCTGGCGTTGCGAAAGCTGCGGAACAAGCGGCTGGAGAACCCGTGGAAGAAGCATGGGAATTTGCCGTTGTGAGACTTGTCTGAAAGCTGAAGCAGCATGGCCCACACCATTTTCACCATCGGCTATCAGCAGGCGACGCCTGACGCGGTGATCGCGGCGTTGCGCGACGCTGGGGTTGAACTGCTGGCGGATGTTCGGGCGCGGCCACTGTCGCGCAAGCCGGGCTTTTCCAAAAGCGCGCTGAAGGCGGCCGTGGAGGAGGCGGGGATGGAGTATCGCCATTTCCGTGACGTGGGCACTCCGCCTGAAGGACGCGAGGCGGCGCGGCGGGGGGACAAGGCGACGCTGAAACGGGTCTATGAAGGGCAGCTGGAATTGCCGGAGGCTTTGGCGGCGATGGCCGAACTGCGCGATCTGGCGATGGCGAAACGCACTTGCCTGCTGTGCTATTGCCGGGAGGCGGACAAGTGCCACCGATCGCTGTTGATCGCGGCACTGCTGGCGGATTTCCAGCGGGTCGATCTGGAGCCTGTGCTGGTGGGGTGAAAGGCCGGAAGCCTCAGCCACCCCTTGGTGAACAGGTGTAGATCAGCCGTTCATTCGGACGGTCGGGCAGAAGCGAGAGGATCGCGGCCTGACGGGCACCGAAATCGTTGATCGCCGCTTCGTCCGCGCCGCAGGCGGGTGCCTGAATTTCCGCACGAGCGGTACGGGCGCGTTCCATCGAGGTGCGATCGAGCAGATAGCGTTCCACGCGGTATTCGCGCGTCGAGGGATCGAAGCTGTTGACGGAAACCGCCTCCTCATCAGCGGGAACCAGCACGCGCGACCATGCACCCTGCGCCGGGCCATACTGGGTGCGGGCGTTGACGCAGCCGGTGTCCGACCATTCGAACGGAACGTCAGGCGCCACTTCGCCCACGGCGCGGCTGCGCTGGGTGTCGAGTACGCAGATGAGCTGCCCGGATGTCGGCGCGACGATGCGGCCTGTATCTTCTGCGGTCATTTCTTCGCGCAAGGCCTGTTCCAGCCGTTCCTCCACCTGATCGAATCCGGGACGCGACAACCATGCAGCCGCCGATCCGGCCAGCGCCAGCGCGGCCAGCCCGAAGCCGACTTCCGCATTGTGACGAAGGCCGATGTGATGTGCGTGGATCGCCAGACCGCTGGCCGCCAGCGCGGACATCAGCAGGACCATGGTCAGCGCCATGTCCGCTTCACGTTCTGCCAGCAGCGCGAATTCTATGCCGCGCCGTGTCTCTTCCCGACGCAGGGCCATCGCCTGTTCATCAGCGGCGGCGCGCGTTTCTGCCTGAAGCTGCTGGCGTTCTGCCCGGGCGCGTTCCTGCGCTTCCAGATCGGCGAGGCTGCGGCAGGGCAGGCCGTTGACCTGCGGCGTGACCCCGTTCGCACGGAGGAATGGCAGCAGTTCACGCGTGGAAACGGCGAAGAAGAATTCCGCGTCCGCGCTGCCGCTTTCCGTCCCGAAGCTGTTGACGCCGACCACGCGGCCGCAATCGTCAAGCAGGGGGCCGCCGCTGCTGCCGCGCGCGATGGGGGCGGTGTGGAGCAGCGAATCGAATTCCCGCGTGGGGCGGCGGCCGGACAGGAAGCCGGTGCTGGTGACGGGCGGCTGCGCGCGGAAGATGTCGCCGGACGAAAGCCCCTGCGCGCGGTCCACGTTCATCGGATAGCCGACCGCTGTAACCGCACCGCTATCCACCGGCGGGGTGCCGGCGATGGTCAGGACCGGCAGGCGCATGGGGGCGGTGGCGGCGACCAGCGCCAGATCGTTACGCGGGCTGGTGGCTACCAGGCGCCCGTAAACCGCGTCCTCTCCATCCGAAGGCACGATGCCGATCAGCAAGCGGTTATCGTCGCGCGCTTCCTGCACCACGTGGGCGTTGGTGACGACGCGGTCCGGCCCCACGGCGAAGCCGGTGCCATGGGCGATCGGCACCAGCGTTTCGCCATCCCGTTCTATGATCACGATCCGCACCACCCCGCGAGACGCGGCGGCGATATCCGCCGGATCGGCCAGTGCGGCCGAGGCCCAGAAGACGGAAAGCAGGGCGAGCAGGGATGACAGGCGTAGAAGCATCGCCCGCCGTTATGGCGTGCGGGCCTTTGAACGCAAGCGGCGGGAAGCGGAAGTACGCCGCCGCGAGCATAAGGTGGCGACGCGGGCCGTTCACGGATGCGCCCGGAAGCTGTAGGAGGATACCGATGACCGATCAGCCGATGATCGACGAGCAAGGGGCATGGGCTGCCGTGCTGCGCCGCGACCGTTCGTTTGACGGGCGCTTCGTCACCGGCGTGCTGAGCACCGGGATATATTGCCGCCCATCGTGCGCCGCGCGCCATCCCGCGCGGGGGAACGTGCGCTTCTTCGCCAGCGGGGTGGAGGCGCGCGCGGCGGGTCTGCGCCCGTGCAAACGCTGCCTGCCCGACGATGTAGCGCGGGACGAGGCTGCGGTGCTGGCGGCGATCGACGAGATCAAGGCGAGCGAAGGGCGGCCGCAACTGGCGGAACTGGCGCTGGCTGCCGATTATTCCCCCAGCCATTTCCAGCGCGTGTTCACCCGGGCCACCGGGCTTTCGCCCGCTGCCTATGCCCGCGCCCTGCGTGAAGAGCGGGCGCGTGAGGCGTTGAGCAACGGGGGCACGGTGACGGACGCGATCTATGACGCCGGGTTCGAGGCGCCTTCGCGGTTTTACGATTCGATGGAAGGGAAGCTGGGCATGACGCCTTCGGTATGGGCCAGAGGCGGCGAAGGGGCGACGATCCGCTGGGCGGTGGTGCAGACAACCCTTGGCCCCATGCTGGTCGCGGCGACGGACAAGGGTGTATGTCGCCTGTCGTTCAACGAAGGGCGCGATGAACTGGAAGCGCGGTTTCCCAAGGCGCAGTTGATCGAGGGCGGGGACGAGTTCGCGGCGTTGCTGCAACGTGTGGCGGACGCGGTGGAGCGGCCCGGCACGGGTGGCGACATTCCGCTGGATGTGCGCGGCACCGCCTTTCAGGAACGGGTATGGGCGGAACTGCGCCGAATCCCGGCGGGGGAAACGCGATCCTATGCGGAAATCGCCGCCGCTGCCGGAAAGCCGAGCGCGGTGCGCGCGGCGGGAACGGCCAACGGGGCGAATAATGTCGCGGTGCTGATCCCCTGCCACCGCGTTATTCGTTCTGACGGCAGCCTTGGCGGCTATGCCTATGGACTGGACATCAAGCGTGAACTGCTCGCGCGGGAGAAAGACGGATGAATCAGGATTTTCGGGATCGCTTCGCAGCCCTGCATCAGCCGGGAAACCCGGTTCTGCTCTACAACATCTGGGATGTCAGCAGCGCGCAGGCCGTGGCGGTGGGCGGAGCGCAGGCCATCGCGACCGGCAGCCACGGGCTGGCGGAGGCCAATGGCTATCCGGATGGGGAGGGCATTCCGTTCAACCTGTTCCTCGATTGCGTGCGGCGCATCGTGAACGGGGTGGACCTGCCGGTAACGGCGGATTTCGAAGGCGGCTTTGCGGTGGATGCGGCGCGGGTGGCGGACCATGCGCGCTATCTGGCGGAAACGGGCGCGGTCGGCTGTAACTTCGAGGATCAGGAAATCGGTGGGCCGGGCCTGCACCCGGTGGCCGAACAGGCGCGCCGCGTGGCGGCAGTGGTGGAAAGCGGGCTGTGGGTGAATGCCCGCACCGACCTGTTCCTGCGGCGACTGCTGGCGGGGGAAAACCCGAACGACCGGTCGCTGCTGGGCGAAGCGATGGAACGCGCCGCCGCCTATGCCGAGGCCGGGGCGCACAGCTTCTTCGTGCCGGGCCTGAGCGATCTGGACCTGATCGCCGATATCTGCGCGCAGTCGCCGTTGCCGGTGAACGTGATCAAGGGCGATGCGATGGAAATCCCCGCCATCGCACAGGCCGGGGTGGCCCGGATAAGCTGGGGCCCGCGTCCGTGGCGCTGGGCGATGGAACGGCTGACGCAGGACGCGCGGGCGCTCTATGGCTGAGGTGAGCCGCTACACAAAGGAGTAAGGGTCGATGTCGACGCTGACCCGCACCCCTTGCGGGAAGTTGAGCGCGCCGAGCCAGTCGCGGATCACGCGTTGCAGTTCCGCGCTGCGGCGGGCGTTGAGCAGCAGGCGATAGCGATAACGCCCACGTAGCAGCGACATCGGCGCGGGGGCGGGGCCGAGAACCGCGACATCGGGCAGTTCCGGGCGGGTCGCGCCGATGCGATTGGCTGCCTCGCGTGCCTCCGCCTCGTCCTCGCTGGACACGATGATCGCGGCCCAACGGCCAAAGGGCGGGGCGCCCGCGTGGCGGCGCCCCTCGGTCTCCGCGGCGTAGAACGCCTCGCGATCACCGGCGGCGAGCGCGGCGATCACGGGCGCTTCGGGATGGCGCGTCTGGATCAGCACTTCGCCCGGCTTGCTGCCGCGACCGGCGCGGCCAGCGACTTGCGCGACCTGCTGATAAGTCCGCTCCGCCGCGCGCAGATCGCCGCCTTCCAGCCCGAGGTCGGCATCGACTACGCCGACCAGCGTCAATTCCGGGAAATGGAAGCCCTTGGTGACGAGCTGCGTGCCGACGATGACGTCGATCGCGCCGCCTTCCACCTGCGCGACGAAGTCTGCCGCCTTGTCGGGCGAATTGAGCGTGTCGGACGTGGCGATGGCCAGACGCGCTTCTGGCAGCAGTTCTTCAACTTCGTGCGCGATGCGTTCCACCCCCGGACCGCAGGCGACGAGGCAATCGGGTTCGCCACATTCGGGGCAGGTTTCCGGCGGTGTCGTCTCGTGCCCACAATGGTGGCAGGCCAGACGGCGGCTGAGGCGATGTTCGACCAGCCATGCGCTGCAATTGGGGCACTGGAAGCGGAAGCCGCAGTTGCGGCACAGCGTCAGCGGGGCGAACCCGCGGCGGTTTAGGAACAGCAGCGACTGTTCGCCCTTTTCCAGCCGATCGCGCAGGGCATCGACCAGACGCGGGGCCAGCCAGTGGCCGCGCGCGGGCTTCTCCTCCGTCAGATTGATGGTTTCGATCGCGGGCAGTTGCGCGCCGCCGTAACGGCTGGGCAGCACAAGCTTTTCGTAGATCCCGCTTTCGGCCATTTGCAGGCTTTCCAGCGCAGGCGTGGCGCTGGAAAGGACCACCGGAATACCTTCGAACCGCGCGCGCATGACCGCCACATCGCGGGCGTTGTAGCGCACGCCATCGTCCTGCTTGAAGCTGACTTCGTGCGCTTCGTCGACCACGATCAGGCCAAGCTTCGCATAAGGCAGGAACAGGGCCGAGCGGGCGCCGACCACGACTTGCGCCTCTCCGCTGGCGATGGCGCGCCATGCGCGGCGGCGGGCCGTGGATTTGAGGGAGGAATGCCACGCGATCGGGGCAACGCCGAAGCGATCCTCGAATCGCCGCAAAAAGGCCTCTGTCAGCGCAATTTCTGGCAGAAGAACAAGCGTTTGCTGCGCATTGCGGAGACATTCCGCGATGGCTTCAAAATACGTTTCCGTCTTGCCGGAGCCGGTGACTCCATCGAGCAGGAACGGGGCAAACTTCTCGTCCCGGACGGCGTTGATAAGCCTGCCAGCCACCTCTGCCTGTTCGGGGGAGAGATCGGGCGCCGCATGGGCCGGATCGGCTGTGGGGTAGGGCCGATCGCAATCGACCACGACGGGTTCCAGCACGCCCTGATTGACGAGGCCGCGCAGCACGCCATCACTGACACCCGCGATTTCGGCCAGTTCGCGGATCGTTGCCTGTTCCCCCTCAAGCGCCTCAATCGCGGCCAGCCGCTGCGGCGTCATCCGTTCGGGCAGGCCGCCGGACAGGCGGTATTCGGTGACGGTGGAGGGGCCGCGCAGCGCACCGCCGCTGGACAGGACCATGCGGGCGACAGCGGCGAGGGGGGCGCAGTAGTAATCCGCGGTCCATTCGATCAGGCGGCGCAATTCCGCCCGCAGCGGGGGCACGGGCAAAAGGCCGATAAGCGGGCGCAGCTTTGCGTCCGGAACGGTGTCTCCCGGCAGGCGTTCGGCATCCCAAACGATCCCCACGATCTGCCGGGGGCCGAGCGGGGCGACGACAACCGACCCCGGCCCCACCTGCATTCCTTCCGGAACGCGATAGTCCAGCGGGCCGAGAGCGGCGTTGAAGATGACGAGACGGACGCGGTTCATGTGAATGACCTATATGGGCGGCGATCCACGGATGAGAAAGCGCGAGACCATGATCGATCCCCACGTTCTTCCCCGCCGCACCCTGCTGGCGGGCGTTCTGGCCGGAGGCGCGCTGCTGACTCTGCCCGGCTGCGCGACTTATGGCGAGATCAGCTTTACCGAGGCGGTGCGGCGCCTGCTGGTAATGTCCAGCGAGCGCGCCTTCGTGCGCCTGACTGCCCAGGGCGGACACTGGGATCAGCAGGTCGCGCGCGTGGGGCTGGACCAATATTTCGGCACGCGCGGCAATGTGCTGACCACGGTGCTGACATCCGCCCTGTTCAAATCCCGCATGGAAGATGTGGTGGCGGATATTGCGGTGGACGCATCGTATCGGGTGGCGCCGGTTGTCACCGATGCAGCCCGCACAATTGGTTATGCCAATGCAGTGACCCTGCTCCGGGGCGGGCCCACGGCGGCGAGCAGCTTCCTGCGGCAGGAGATGGGCGATCGCCTGATCCTGACGATGTTGCCCGAGATAGATGACGCCCTGCGCGTGGCGGAAGACCCGCTGGTGAGCCAGCTCCTTTCCGGCCTTACGGGTGTGGACCTGCCATCCGTGGCCCGCGCCTTCGCCAGCGAGGTGGACGATGCCATCTGGCGCGAGATCGGTAATGAGGAGGCGGCAATCCGCGCTGATCCCGCTTCTACCCGCGATGCCGTGCTGATCGGGGTGTTCGGCGCGGGGGCGGCAATCTGAAGCCGGCCTTCGCGCGGGGCCGCTTTCTTGCTAGCACGCGCGGCCTATGGCCGACGAATCCCCTATCGACCGCTTCCGGCAGGCGCTGACCGGCGCCGCGCGCGCCATCGGCCATGATAACGAGGCGGAAGTCTCTTGGACGTCAGACGCGCCCGCGATTCAGGGCAAGGCGATGCGCGTGCCGATGCCCGGCCGCACTCTGCCGCGTGAACAGGCGCGCGAGGCGCGGGGCTTCGCCGACAGTTTTGCGCTGAAACTGCGCCATCATGACGAAGGGCTGCATCGCCGCAACGCCCCGGCAGAGCCGGGTGCGCGGGCCGCTTACGATGCGATCGAGCGCGTCCGGTACGAGGCACTGGGGGAAAACAACTATGCCGGGATGCGGGAGAATCTCGCCGCGTCCACCCAGTTGCGCGCACAGACCGATCCCATCGCCCGGGCGGCCAGCGCGGATGAGGTGCCGATGCAGAGTGCACTCGCGCTGATGCTGCGCGAACAGCTTACCGGCCAGCCGATACCCGAAGTGGCGCGGGCAGGTGTGGATCTGCTGCGCGAACATATCGAAAGCCGCACGGGCGACGATTTCGAACGGCTGGCGCTGACGCTGGACGATCAGCAGGCGTTCCAGTCCCTCGCCATCGACATGCTGCGCCATCTCCAGCTGGTCGAAGCGGAGCCGGTGGATGAAAGCGGCGATGACGAGGAAGGTGAGGAAGATTCCGGGCAGGACGAGCAGGATTCCGAGGACGAGGACGACGAGACCGGTCAGGAACAGCGGCAGGAGCAGGTAGCCGGCGAAAGCGGCGAGGGCGAAGGCGACGAAGACACCGAGCAGGAGGTCGAGAGCGAGACCGAGATGTCCGAAGGGGACACCGGTGATGAGGGCGAGGAGGGCATGATGCCGGTCCGCCCGAACCGGCCCTGGACCGATCTGCCCGAAACCTTCGATTACAAGGTCTTCACCGAGGAATTCGACGAGGTGGTGGAAGCCACCGAACTGTGCGATTTCGAGGAACTGGACCGGCTGCGCGCCTATCTCGACAGCCAGCTGACCGGGTTGCAGGGCGTGGTCACCCGGCTGGCCAACCGTTTGCAGCGGCGCCTGATGGCTCAGCAGAACCGGTCATGGGATTTCGATCAGGAAGAAGGGCTGCTGGATGCTGCGCGGCTGGCCCGCGTGGTGGTCAGCCCCGGCCATTCGTTGAGCTACAAGATCGAGCGGGACGTCGAGTTCAAGGACACGGTCGTCACGCTGCTGATCGACAATTCAGGTTCCATGCGGGGTCGGCCTATCTCCATTGCCGCGATCAGTGCCGATATCATGGCGCGGACGCTGGAGCGGTGTGGGGTGAAGGTGGAAATCCTCGGCTTCACCACGCGCGCGTGGAAGGGCGGGCAGAGCCGTGAGAAATGGCTGGCATCGGGCAAGCCGGCGACGCCCGGGCGCCTGAATGACCTGCGCCACATCGTTTACAAGAAGGCTGACGAGCCGATGCGCCGCGCGCGCAAGAGCCTGGGCCTGATGATGCGCGAAGGGCTGCTGAAAGAGAACATCGACGGCGAGGCGCTGATCTGGGCGCATAACCGCCTGCTTGCCCGCCACGAAGACCGCCGCATCCTGATGGTCATTTCCGATGGCGCGCCGGTGGACGATTCCACCCTGAGCGTGAATTCCGCGGGCTATCTGGAAACGCACCTGCGTAAGGTGATCGACTGGATCGAACGCCAGAGCCCGGTGCAGCTTGTGGCCATCGGCATCGGTCATGATGTGACGCGGTATTACAAGCGCGCGGTGACGATCATGGACGTGGAGCAGCTTGGCGGCACGATCATCGAGCAACTGGCGGACCTGTTCGAGATCGACTGACGTGGGGCGATTGGCGCGTCATACTTCGTATGATATTGTATGCGCATGGGTAAGCTCGAACGCATCACCGTGACCATGCCTGAAGAGATGGCGGCAAAACTCCGCGAGGCGGTGGAATCCGGCGGCTATGCCACGACCAGCGAAGTCGTGCGTGAGGCGTTGCGGGATTGGAGCGACCATCAGGAGCGGCGGCAGGTCGCCATCAACCGGATCAGAGATCTTGTAGCTGAATCCGAAGGCGAAGAGTTGCTGGATGGACCAGCCACGCTCGCCGAATTTCGGGCAAGATATAAACTTTCGCGCGACTGAGGGTGTTTACGTTCCGAATTCGTCCGTCGGCTTATGCCGATATGAAGGCGATCGCCGATTTCATCCGTCGAGATAATCCAGAAAGGGCAGACAGTTTTTCCGGCGAATTGCAACGCAAGATCGAAACTGTAGCGGAACGTCCGCTCAGCTTTCCTGCCCGCCCAGAATTCGGGCGCGCGATCCGATCAGCCCTGCACGGCCACTACCTGATCCTTTTCCGTTTCGAGAACGATGTGGTTGAGATAGCGCGCGTCGTTCACGGCGCGCGTGATATCGACAGCTTGTTCTAGCCGATCAGCAGATAGGCGACCAGCAGCACCGGCGCCCATGCCAGCGCGCCGCCGGCGATCATGATCGCTGCGCGATCACCCATTGGCAGTTTGCCGGAATCATCGGCGCTCTGGATGAGGGAGGACATCGGCTGAGCCGGTTGCGGCTGCTGCTTTTCGGCGTCTTCCGGAGCGTGGAGGAACTGGCTTTTGAGCAGCGCTGCGCTGTAGCTGGCGCGAGAGATCGTGCCGACGAAGGTGCATCCCGCCAGAGCTTCACCCGCCCACACGACAGTCGCATTCTTGCGCCCTTCGTGGGGGAGTTCCAGTTCGACCGTCTGGTCGACTTCGAGTGCCGGGGATGCTTCCGCAAGAAAGCCGGTCTGCGAAAGGTCGCGCACCGAAAGGACACGCTCTTCCCCGTCGACAACGGCCTTCAGGCTGAGCGACACAGGCTTGCGGCTGGCGTAACGCCGTTCGAGAAATTCCTGAATGGGCTGTTTTTGCTGCGACACGGTCAAGCTCCTGCAGCGGAGACATGGACTGTAAGAATTAACGAATCCTCTCCACACAGCGCCGGGTTCTTTCCGACCGTGGTGATTGCCTATCAGCCGTGCTTGACCTGCGGCGGATCGCGCGTCAGTCGAGCCGACTATGACCGCACCCCTGCGCCTGTTTAATTCGCTGACCCGCGAGATCGAGGTCTTCCATCCCGTCCATACGGGGGAGGCGCGAGTCTATTCCTGCGGGCCGACGGTTTATAACTATCCGCACATCGGCAACATGCGGGCCTATGTCTTCGCCGATGGGCTGGGTCGCACGCTGAGCTGGAAGGGCTATGCCCTGACGCATGTGATCAACATCACCGATGTCGGCCACCTGACCGACGATGCCGATGCGGGCGAGGACAAGATGGAGAAGATGGCTGCGGAGAAAGCGCAGTCGATCTGGGACATCGCGCGCCATTATACCGAAGCCTATTGGGCCGATGTCGCCGCGCTCAATATCCGTCAGCCCGCGCAATGGACCATCGCCACCGAGTTCGTGCCCGCGATGATCGATTTCGCGAAAGGCATCGCGGAAAAGCACTGCTACAAGCTGGAGAGCGGGCTCTACTTCGACGTTTCGACGGTGGCCGATTATGGCCGTCTCGCCCGCGCCCATACCGACGAAGGCGAAGGACGGATCGAGGCGGTGGAAGGCAAGCGCAACGCGGCCGACTTCGCGATCTGGCGCAAGACGCCTGCCGGTGAGACACGGCAGATGGAATGGGATTCGCCGTGGGGCCGGGGCGCGCCGGGCTGGCATCTGGAATGTTCCGTGATGAGCGGGCAGGTGCTTGGCTTCCCGTTCGACATTCATACCGGCGGAATCGATCACCGCGAGATTCACCACCCGAACGAGATCGCGCAAAATCAGGCGTTCTGCTGCACCAACGGGCTGGATGTGCCGGCCAACAGCGGCGCGCGGCTGTGGATGCACAACAATTTCCTGGTCGAACGATCGGGCAAGATGAGCAAGTCGGCGGGCGAGTTCCTTCGCCTGCAACTGCTGATCGACAAGGGCTATCATCCGCTGGCCTATCGGCTGATGTGCCTGCAGGCGCATTATCGCAGCGAGTTGGAGTTCAGCTGGGACGGACTGGGCGCGGCGCTGACACGGCTGAAGCGGCTGGTCATGGCGGTGGAGACGCAGAAGGCGCGCCACGCGGAGAAGGCGGACCGTGCGATCGCCATACCGGAAAGCGGCTGGACGCTGGATACCGCCGTGGACGAGGTAGGCGGCACGTTACGCCCGCTGGTGGTGCGTTTTGACAAAGCGGTTTCCGACGATCTCAACATGCCGGTGGCGCTGACGGTACTGGAAGATCTGTTGTCGCTGAAGAAGATGCCGCCGGGTGAAATGCTGGCGGCAGTCGAGATTATGGATTCGGTGCTGGGGCTTGGCCTGCTGACCCTGACGCGGGCAGACCTGCGCCTGCGGCCGAAGAACGCGGTGATCAGTGAGACGGACATCGAACAGGCCATCGCCCAGCGCAAGGAAGCGCGCGCGGCGAAAGATTACGCGACATCGGATCAGCTGCGCGATGAACTGGCCGCAAAGGGGGTGGAAGTGATGGACGGCGATCCGCTGGGGTGGGAGTGGAGGCTCTGACTCTCGCCGTTCTGCCCGCCCACGTTCGCCCATCGCTGGAAGGGCGGTTGCCCGCGTGGTTGGATGCGCGTTGGTGGCATGGGCCTGACGAAATGGTCGCTCTGGCGCCGGAAGCGGAGATTGGCTGGTTCGACCTGCACGAGAAAGCGCCCGCACTGGCGGCGGTTCAGGCGGCGAAGGCACTGCGCTGGCTCAATTCGTCTTACGCCGGTGTGGACTGGATGCCGCTGGGCGAGATGGCGCAGCGCGGTATCACGGTGACCAACGGCAGCGGCCTGACGACCGGGCAGGTGGCGGAATTCGCCGTCATGACGATGCTGACGGTAGCGAAGGATTATCGCGCGGTCGTGCGGGCGCAGGATCGCCACGAATGGCTGAGCGTGGCCCCCGGCACTCGCGATCTTGGCGGCAGCCGGGCGCTGATTTTGGGGCACGGGGCGATTGGCAAGGCGATCGAACGGGCGTTGCTCGGCTTCGGGGTGGATGTCGTGGCCGTATCCAGCCGTCGTCCGCGCAACTGGCGCAGCGAGATTGGCCTGTTCGACTGGGTCGTGCTGGCGGTGCCGGGCACGCCCGATACGCGCGGGATGATCGGCGCGGCGGAAATAGCGGGCATGAAACCGGAAGCCGTGCTGGTGAATTTCGCCCGTGCCGACTGCGTGGACCAGGTGGCGCTGACAGAGGCGTTGGCTGGGCGTCACATCGCGGCGGCGGTGCTGGACCTGACCGACCCGGAACCTTTGCCGCCCCAAGACCCGCTATGGGCGCTGGATAACGCGCATATTACCATGCATCTTTCGGGTATTCCGACCCCCGCCAGCCAGCGCCGCGCGGCAGAGCGGTTCCTGCGCAACTGCGATCTCTTTCGCGACGGGCAGCCGCTGGAAGCACAAGTGGACCTGACCCGCGGCTATTGACGGCGACTCCCCCGGAGGCTTTGTTACTCAGGTAACCGGGCTTTGAAGGGGGAATGCGGTGAGCGGAAACGGCGACCAGCAGAAAGCATCCGATCTTTTTGTCGAGTGCCTAGAGGCGGAGAACTGCGAATATATCTTCGCGGTGCCGGGCGAGGAAAACCTCGATCTGCTCGATTCACTTTCGCGGTCGGAGAAGATCAGGCTGGTGCTGACCCGGCACGAACAGGGCGCGGGTTTCATGGCCGCGACTTATGGCCGCCATACTGGCAGGACCGGCGTGTGCATGGCCACTCTGGGCCCCGGCGCGACCAATCTGGTGACGGCGGCGGCTTATGCCCAGTTGGGCGGAATGCCGATACTGATGATCACCGGGCAGAAGCCGATCCGCAAATCGAAGCAGGGCCGGTTCCAGATTCTGGATGTGGTCGCGATGATGGACCCGATCACCAAGTACACCCATCAGCTTGCATCGGCCGACAACATCCCCAGCCGTATCCGCGAAGCCTATCGCCTGGCGGAGGAGGAGAAGCCCGGCGCGGTGCATCTGGAATTCCCCGAGGATGTGGCGGACGAGCCGACCGCATCCCGCCCCATTGCGCGATCTCTGGCGCGGCGGCCGTCGGCCGAACCCAAGGCGGTGCGACAGGCTGTGGAGGCGCTGGAAAAGGCGAAGTCCCCCATCCTCGTCATCGGAGCCGGGGCGAACCGCAAGATGACCGGGCGGATGCTGCGGCAATTCGTGGACAAGACCGGCATCCCGTTCCTGACCACGCAGATGGGCAAGGGTGTGATCGACGAACGGCATCCGCTGTTCCTTGGCTGCGCGGCGCTGTCATCCGGCGATTTCGTCCATCGCGCGGTCGAGGATGCGGATGTGATCGTGAACGTGGGGCACGACGTGATCGAGAAGCCGCCGTTCTTCATGCGTAACGATTGCGAAGGGCGCGCGGGCGACGACAGCCCGCCCGTGGTGATCCACGTTTCCACTCGCACGGCGGAGGTGGACCCGGTCTATTTCCCGCAGATCGAGGTGATCGGCGACATCGCCAATGCCATCTGGCAGATCAAGGACGACATCGTGCCGCAGGGCCGGTGGAAGTTCGACCGCCTGCTGGCCTATCGCAAGGCAGAGGTCGAACATACCGAGCGGCTGGCCGCGGACGAACGGTTCCCCGTATTTCCGCCCACCGTGGTGAGCGAAGTGCGCGCCGCCATGCCGGAAGATGGTATCATCTGCCTGGACAACGGGGTCTACAAGATCTGGTTCGCGCGCGGATATTGCGCTTACCTGCCCAACACCGTGCTGCTCGATAACGCGCTGGCGACGATGGGGGCAGGGCTGCCCAGCGCGATGATGAGCGCGATGCTTTATCCCGATCGCAAGGTCATGGCGATCTGCGGCGATGGCGGCTTCATGATGAACAGTCAGGAGATGGAGACGGCGGTTCGCCTCGGCCTCAACCTGACGGTGCTGATCCTGCGCGACGATTCCTATGGCATGATCCGCTGGAAGCAGGCCAACATGGGCTTTGCCGATTGGGGCCTGACTTACGGCAACCCTGATTTCGTCGCCTATGCCGGAAGCTATGGCGCGCATGGCCACCGGGCCGAAAGCTGCGAGCATCTGCGCGAACTGCTGGCTACGTGCCGCGACACGCCGGGCGTGCATCTGATCGATTGCCCGGTGGACTATTCGGAGAATGACCGGATACTCAACCGCGAAATCAAGGAACTGAGTGCGGCGCTGTAACCCGCCTGTTTCGATTGCAATGACGAAGAGGATTGTCGCGTGGCCACGCTGAAGGACGTCTATCCGCTCTATCTGAACAACAGGCCCGTGCAGCCCAACACGGATCTGGAGGTGACGGACAAGTTCACCGGCGAAGTGGCGTTTCGCACCGCGCTGGCCACCCCGGACGTGATCCTTGAAGGGATCGCCGGGGCGGTTCGCGCGGCGGAGCCGATGGCCCGGCTGGCCAGCTATGAACGACAGGGCGTGCTGGACCATTGCATTGCCCGGTTCCGTGAACGGTTTGACGAACTGGCCTATGCCTTGTGCGTGGAAGCGGGAAAGCCGATCCGCGACGCGGAAGGCGAAGTCACCCGCCTGATCGATACGTTCCGCATCGCCAGCGAGGAGGCGACGCGCAATTACGGGGAAGTCCAGCCGCTGGACATCTCTGCCCGTGCGAAGGGTTATATGGGCATCTGGAAGCGCGTGCCGATCGGCCCGTGCAGCTTCATCAGCCCGTTCAACTTCCCCCTGAACCTCGCCGCGCACAAGATCGCGCCCGCCATCGCCGTGGGCTGCCCGTTCGTGATGAAGCCCGCCAGCATGACCCCGCTGGGTGCGCTGATCATGGGTGAGGTGCTGGCGGAGTGCGACATCCTGCCCGAAGGCGCATTCTCCATCCTGCCCGCGCATCGCGACGGGGCGGACCTGTTCACAGAGGACGAGCGGCTGAAGCTGTTGAGCTTTACCGGGTCGCCCGCGGTCGGCTGGGCGTTGAAAGCGAAGGCGGGCAAGAAGAAGGTCGTGCTGGAACTGGGCGGCAATGCCGCCGTGGTGGTGGACCATGATGCCGATCTGGATCACGCGCTGGATCGCATCGTATTCGGCGCCTTCTATCAGTCGGGCCAGAGCTGCATCGGCGTGCAGCGCATCCTGATCCATGACAGCGTGTACGATCGGTTCAGGGAGATGCTGGTCGCGAAGACGAAGACGCTGGTGGCCGGCAATCCGCATGATCGGGAGACGTTCATCGGCCCGATGATCTCCGTGAAGGAAGCGGAGCGACTGAAGGGTTGGATCGACGAAGCGGTGGCTGCGGGGGCAACGCTGCTGTGCGGTGGCAAGCTGGACGGTGCGATGCTGGAAGCGACGCTGCTTGAGAACGTGCCGGAAGTCTGCGCCGCCAATCGGGAGGAGGCATTCGGCCCGCTCGCGAACCTGAGCCGGTTCTCCGATTGGGATGAGGTGCTGGATCAGGTCAACGACAGCAAGTTCGGCCTTCAGGCCGGGCTGTTCACACGCGATCTGCACAAGGTGCTGGAGGCGTGGGACCGGCTGGAAGTGGGCGGCGTGGTGGTGAACGACGTGCCCAGTTATCGCGTGGACAACATGCCTTATGGCGGCGTGAAGGATTCCGGCCTCGGCCGCGAGGGCGTGCGTTTCGCGATGGAGGATATGACCGAGATCAGGAATCTGGTGATCCGGCGGCTTTGACGGCGGGTGTTGACGCGGATTGCAGGTTTAGCGCCAGAGGTTCGTGACTGATTTACCGTTTTAATTGAGTGTCTTGATATAGTTTTTTGAGGCTGAGTGTGTGGCTTTCCGGTTGTCGCGCCCGCCTAACCTTTTCGTCATTGCGAGCCGCGCCCGCAATGACGAGGAGGCTCAGTCTTCCTCGATCAGCAGCAATTCGCAGCGCACGGTAAGGTGCGGCGGATCGAGGCGGTGGTTCACCTGCGTTACCGTTGCGTCAGCGACGAGATGGCGGGGCAGGGTGAATTCGTGATCCGGCAGCAGCGCGATGAACTGTTCACCGGCCTCGACAGCTTCCGGACCCCGGAATTGCAGGTCCACCCGATGCCGCGCACCGGCGAAAGTCACGCTGGCCCAGCTCGTTTCCTCATGCGCAAGCGCCGTGGCTTGGCCCCCGGCCAGTTCCAGCAGGACTTCCCGCAGGCGTTCCCCCGCGCTGCGGCGCTGACGGAGCGGAGGTCTGGGGGGATCGCGTTCAATTCGCATGGGCTTCCTCGTGATATTTGTTCATGAAATGTTCCACCCGCTTTTGCGTTTCACCGCGGGGCAAGCGGCCCATCCGCAAATCGAACACGAAGCGGGGATCGTGGGTGGCCAAGCGGCCGAATTTAGTGGGGGGCATCCCGGTCAGGCGCAGGAACTTCTCGATTTCCCGGATCAGCATCGCGCGGCTCCTCTCAAGCTGGTTGTGACTCGATTCGTCGCGCTTTTGCTCGCCCCCGAAATCCTACTTGTCTAGGAAAAATACATCGAGTAGGATGATGATATTGGAAATTACAGGAAACCTGCGATGGGTGCGCGTGAAAGACTGGCCGATCTGGCGCGGGCGCAGGGCAGCAGCCTGGCCGCCCTTTCCCGCATGATTGGCCGCAATTCCACATACTTGCAGCAGTATATTACCAAGGGAAGCCCGCGAAAACTGGAGGAGGACGACCGGCGCAAGCTGGCGCAGTTCTTCGGCGTATCCGAATCGGATTTGGGCGGGAGAGAGGAAAGTTCCTACGTTGCCCCTTCGCGTTCCTCGGGCGAATGGGTGGAGGTGCCGCGCCTGCCGCTGGAAGCCTCTGCCGGTCCCGGAGCGCTGGGCGCGGAGGAAATTCCCTTCGATGCCTTCCAGTTCTCGCGCCGCTGGTTGCGCGAACAGGGGCTGGAACCGGCACAGCTATCCTCCATCCGCGTCATGGGCGATTCGATGGACCCCCTGCTGCGCGATGGTGACGAAATCCTCGTCGATCGCACCCCGCGCCCTTTTCGCGAGGGTGTGCACGTGGTGCGTTTGGGGGAGGCGCTACATGTGAAGCTGTTGCAGGCCGTCCCGCCCGGCAGCCTGCGCCTGATCAGCCAGAACGCAGCCTATGAGCCGGTCGATGTCGCGATGGACGACGTGGATGTGGTCGGCCGCGTGGTATGGAAAGGCGGGCGGTTGTAGGACGGCATTGAAGGCAGCGCCGTTTGCCGCCACCTAAGCGCCATGTCCGAAAGCCCCCTGCGTGCCGCAATCATTCCCGTTACCCCGTTCCAGCAGAACTGTTCGCTGGTCTGGTGCACGAAAACCATGCGCGGGGCGCTGGTCGATCCCGGTGGGGAATTGGGCAAGCTTAAGGGCGCGGTGGCGCGCGCCGGGGTGACGCTGGAGAAAATCCTCATCACCCACGGCCATGCGGACCATTGCGGGCAGGCGGGGATGCTGGCGGCCGAACTGGGCCTGCCGATCGAAGGTCCTCACGAAGCTGACCGATTCTGGATCGCGCGGCTGGAGGATGACGGGCCGCGATTCCAGATGGAAACGAAAGTGTTCGAGCCGACCCGCTGGCTGAATGACGGCGATACCGTGACGGTAGGCGAAGTGGAGTTCGAAGTTGTCCACTGCCCCGGCCACACGCCTGGGCATGTGGTATTCTTCCACCGGCCCACGCGCTTCGCCTTCGTCGGTGACGTGCTGTTCGCCGGATCGATCGGCCGCACGGATTTCCCCATGGGTAATCATCAGGACCTGCTGGACGCGATCACACAGAAGCTGTGGCCGCTGGGCGATGAGGTAACGTTCGTGCCCGGCCACGGCCCCACCAGCACCTTCGGCCGCGAACGAGCGAGCAATCCTTATGTAGGTGATGCGGCGATGGGGGTGGGGAGTTAGTACCTCACTTGCGCGCCCGCAGAAAACCGCTATAGGCCGCGCCTTCGCCGTATGGGCCGATACTCGTTCGCTGCCGTGCTTGCGCGGGCGCTGGGGTTGGCTTAGGGGCGCCGTCAAGATTTTAGAGATTTCAAGGAACAGGTGCCGAGATGGCTGTCCCTAAAAGAAAAACGTCCCCCTCCCGCCGGGGTATGCGCCGTTCGCACGACGCGCTGAAGGTTTCGGCCTTCCACGAATGCTCTAACTGTGGTGAACTGAAGCGCCCGCATAACCTGTGCGGAGCCTGCGGCCATTACAACGGACGCGAGATCGTCTCCGTCGGCCTCTAAGGCCGGTTTCACAAGGACTTGCGCATGAATCTGCCGCGTATCGCCGTTGACGCGATGGGCGGCGACGAAGGCGTGCGCGTGATGGTATCCGGCGCGGCGCTTGCCCGCCGCCGCCATGACAAGTTCAAGTTCCTGCTTGTAGGGGACGAGCCGGCCATCAAGGCCGCGCTCGACAATCACCCGAACATGCGCGCCGCCTCCGAAATCCTTCATTGCGAGGATGTCGTGGGCGGTGACGAGAAACCGACGACGGCGCTGCGCCGTGCCAAGAAAACCTCCATGGGCCTTGCCATCGACGCGGTGAAACGCGGCGATGCGGGGGCGGCTGTCAGTGCCGGGAACACCGGCGCGCTGATGGCGATGAGCAAGGTGGCGCTGCGCACCCTGCCGGGAATCGACCGGCCCGCGCTGGCCGCGCTGATGCCCACGCTGGAAGATCACGATGTGGTCATGCTGGATCTTGGCGCCAATACCGAATGCGATGCGCGCAATCTGGTGCAATGGGCGATCATGGGTGCCGCCTATTCACGGATCGTGACGGGCATGGATTGCCCGCGCGTGCGACTGCTGAATATCGGCACCGAGGACAACAAGGGCACGGAAGAACTGCAGGAAGCCGCAGCGCGGCTGCGTGCAGCGACAGGGCTGGCGCTGAGCTTCGAAGGTTATGTCGAAGCCGACAAGATCAATCGCGGCCATGTGGAAGTGGTGGTGACCGATGGTTTTTCGGGCAACATCGCGCTGAAGGCGATCGAGGGGGCGGCGCGTTTCGTCACCGATCTGCTGAAGGCCGCTTTCACCAGTTCCGTGCGGTCCAAGTTCGGTTTCCTCGTCTCTCGCCCGGCGACGGAGCTGCTGCGTCATCACCTTGACCCTAACAACCATAACGGGGCGGTATTTCTGGGTCTGAACGGAGTGGTGGTGAAATCTCACGGTAGCGCTACCGCAGCCGGGGTCGCCAATGCCGTGGCCGTTGCCGCACGCCTGCTGGAGGATGATCTGACTCACCGCATCTCCGCCGATCTTGCCGAGCTTGGCGAAATGAAACTGCGCGATGGCGCCAGGGGTGGAGCGGCGAAGTGATCCGGTCGGTATTCAAGGGTTCGGGTTCCGCGCTGCCTGCGCGTGCGGTCAGCAATGACGAACTGGCCCGTCAGGTCGACACCAGCGACGAGTGGATTCGCGAACGGACCGGTATTTCCACCCGCTATATCGCGGGTGAGGGCGAAACGACCGGGACGCTGGCCACCGATGCCGCGCGTGCCGCACTGGCCGATGCTGGCATCCCCGCCTCGGAGGTGGACCTGATCGTGCTGGCGACGGCAACGCCGGATAACACTTTTCCCGCGACCGCCACGCAGGTGCAGGCGGCACTGAGTTGCAACGGCGGCATCGCGTTCGATGTGGCGGCCGTGTGTTCCGGTTTCCTTTATGCGCTGGCCACGGCTGATTCGATGCTGCGCACGGGCATGGCGAAGTGTGCGCTGGTAATCGGTGCGGAAACGATGACCCGCCTTCTAGATTGGGAGGACCGGGCCACTTGCGTGCTGTTCGGCGATGGCGCGGGCGCCTTCGTGCTGCGGGCCGAGGAAGTGCCGGGCGATCGTTCGAAAGCGGACAGGGGCGTGCTGGAAACACGCCTGCATGCTGATGGCGCCCATCGAGAACTGCTGCTGACCGATGGCGGGCCGTCCACCACCGGCACATCGGGCAAGCTGCGGATGAAGGGGCGCGAGGTGTTCCGTCATGCCGTGGTCAATCTGGCCGAGGTGTTGGAGGAAGTGCTGGCGGCCAGTGGCTACGCAGCCACCGACATCGACTGGGTCGTGCCGCATCAGGCCAACCTGCGAATCCTGGACGCCACCGCGCGCAAACTGGGCCTGCCGTTTGAAAGGGTAGTGGTCACCGTGGATCACCACGCCAACACTTCCGCAGCCTCCGTGCCGCTGGCGTTCGATACCGCGCGGCGGGACGGGCGGATCAAGGACGGCGATCTGGTGATGGTGGAAGCGATGGGTGGCGGCTTCACCTGGGGCGCCAGCCTGCTGCGCGTTTAGGGTCAGGACACTAAGGGCGGTTTCAATCTATTGGGGCTTTCCGCCCGGCTGGGTTGCCGCATACCATTCGGCTCCTCTCTCAACGGCGATCTGTGCAGGCTGCGCGGCGATCCGTCTGATCCGCTGAAAAGAATGCGGAAAACCCCCATTAATCCTGATTGCCAACCCGCCGCATTTCAGTCATTTATCATGACGGTCGCCACATTTTAGCACTATGGGGGAAGGCACCCGATGATGCGATCCGTGGGCACTTTGACGCGGGCTGATCTTGCAGAAACGATTAACCGCAAGATGGGCTTTTCGCGCGCTGAAAGTCTCGATCTGGTGGAGGCTATCCTCTCCCGGATGTGCGATGCGATGGCTGATGGTCAGAACGTGAAGATTTCCGGTTTCGGCAGCTTCATCCTGCGTAGCAAGCGGGAACGTATCGGCCGCAATCCGAAGACCGGGGTGGAAGTGCCCATCACGCCGCGCCGCGTGATGACGTTCCGCGCCAGCCAGAAGCTCAAGGGCAGAATTACGAGCGGTGGATGACGGAAAGCACGCGCCAGCTTCGCTTTGACGACGGCAAGGACCCGCAGGCCCTGCGCACGATCGGGGAAGTGACGGCTGCGCTGGGCATTCGCCAGCATGTGTTGCGATACTGGGAACAGCAGTTTCCGATGCTGCGCCCGCTGAAGCGCAGCGGGGGGCGCCGCTATTACCGGCCGGAAGACGTGGCGCTGGTCGAAACGATCGATCGCCTGATCAATCGCGAAGGCTACACGCTGAAAGGCGCGCGGCTGGCGATTGAAAAGGGGACGGCGACCGAACCGGCTGCTGTGCCGCCGGGCGTGCAGCCTGCCGTTGCTGCGGAACCTGATGCTGGCTCGGTGCCGGATGTCTTGCCGCAATTGCGCGCGATTCGCCGCCTGCTGGCCAACGCGCTCGCCGCCTGAGCGGACTGGCCTGACGCGCGACCGGCGCGGAAAAATCATGCGCTGATGTAAGAGTGTCCGCTTACCCCCGACTAAAAGGGGGAAGGGAGCGGAGTTTCGCATGAACGATGCCAGATCGCAGCAGGATGCGCGCTATCTCGCCGCCGCGCGAGAGCATGGCGCGATGATTCAGCGGCTGGCGCGCGGGTATGAGGCGGATGCGGACCTGCGCGGCGATCTGGTGCAGGAAATTCACGCTGCCCTGTGGCGCAGCTTCGCGATATTCCAGGGGCAGTGTTCCGAACGAAGCTGGGTTCATCGCATCGCGCACAATGTAGCGGTGACGCACATGATGACGGGGCGGCGCGCGCGCCGGGCCTTGCTGGTCGGTCTGGAAGAGATCGAACAGTTGCCCGACGGTGACGATCCGGAACACACAACCGGTCAGCGATCGCTGAGCGATCGACTGCTGGCCGCCATCCACCGGCTGAAGCCGGCCGACCGGCAAGTGATGCTGCTCTATCTGGAAGATCTGACCGCGGCGGAGATTGCCGAGGTGACGGGCTTTTCCGCATCCGCCGTGGCCGTTCGCATCCATCGCCTGAAGGCGCTGCTGGCCGAACCCTATCGCGCAGAGGAGGAACGCGCATGAGCGACGATCCCGCAAAACAGGCGTGGCAGACATCGGTGGTGACCGCTGCCGCGCCTGCGCTGGAAGATGTCCGCGCGGGTGCGGACAAACTCTATCGTTTCGTACGGTGGCGCAATATCGTCGAATATGCGGCCTGCGTCTTGGTGGTCGTCGGGTTTTCTTCCTACATATTCTGGCTGCCGCACCTGTTGCAGAAAGTGGGTTCGGCGCTGGTGGTCGTGGCCGTGTTCTATGTCGCCTGGCAGTTGCACCGCCGCGCGTCGGCAGTGGCGCCGGATAGCGCCGGAGCAATGCCGATACTGGAATTCGCCCGGGGCCAGCTCGTTCGACAGCGGGATGCGTTGCGATCGGTCTTCTGGTGGTATCTGTTGCCCTTCGTGCCCGGATTGCTGCTGATAAGCGTCGGCACGGAAAGCGAGCGCGCGGGAGAGACGAGCGCCATCGTTATGCCCGGGATCGGCGAAGGCGTGATGCTGGCCTGCATGGGAGCGGTATTCGCGGGTATCTGGTGGTTCAATCAGCGCATCGCACGTAAGTTGCAAACGCGCATCGACGAGATCGACGCGCTCATGGGGAGGGGCGAATGAAAACTCTGGGCAAGTCCATCATCGCGGCGGCCGCAGGCGCGGCCATGGCGATTTCGACCCCGGCTTTTGCGCGGGATGCGGCGGGCGAGTGGAGCGGTCTGCTGGGCGCGGGCGAGATTTCGCTGCGCATTGTTTTGCATATCGAACGCGGCCCTGACGGGGCGCTGACCGGCACGCTCGACAGCCCGGATCAGGGGGCGACCGGCATTCCGCTGGGGGAAATTTCGGACAGTGGAGACGGGCGGCTTTCGGTGACGGTGCCTGCCGTAGGCGGAACCTATTCCGCCGTGTGGAACGAAAGCGAACAGCGCTGGGACGGGATGTGGAATCAGGGCGCCGGGCCAAAGATTCCGTTGAACCTGTCCGCCGGGCCGCCCCAACCGGTGCTGCCGGAAAAGTGGGACATGCCGTCAAACGATCAGATCGCGGCACTGATCGCCGATCGCATCGCACCCCGCGAAGGGCAGGGCGTGGTCGTTGGCGTGCTGGGGCCGGAGGGTTCGCGAGAGGTTTCGGGCGGACCGGACGGCGGTGCGCCGTTTGACGGCAGATCGATGTTCGAGATCGGCTCTATCTCCAAGGTCTTCACCGCGCTGATTCTGGCCGACATGGCGAACAAGGGGCAGGTTTCGCTGGACGATCCGGCGGAGAAGTATCTGCCCGCCGGCCACACGATGCCGCAGAGGGGCGGACGCAAGATCACCCTGCGCGATCTTTCGACTCATATGTCCGGCCTGCCGCGCCTGCCAGACAACATGCCGTTCACCGATCCGGACGATCCCTACGCGGATTATACCGAGGAGCTGATGCTGGCCTTTCTCGACGGCTATGCGCTGCCGCGCGACGTGGGATCGCAGCATGAATATTCGAACCTGAGCGTGGGGCTGCTCGGCTATTTGCTCGGCCGGGCTGCGGGCATGGATTACGCGACCTTGCTGCGTCAGCGGATTACCGGCCCGCTGGGCATGGACGACACGATGATCGATCTGCCGCCGAGCCATGCGGACCGGCTCGTGCCATCCTATGACATGTACATGCGGCCAGCGAAGCCATGGCGACTTCCCGCACTGGTGGGTGCTGGTGCGATCCGTTCGACCGCCGATGACATGATGACGTTCGCCGCGGCGGCGCTGGACGAATCGTCCCCGATCGCCGCAGCGATGAAGACCACGTTGTCCGTGCGGGAAAAGACCGAGGATGCACGGATCGAGCAGGCGCTGGGCTGGCAGATATTCCATCCCGTACCGAATCGCTCGATCGTGGCGCATGGTGGCGGAACCGGCGGATTTCGTTCGCAACTGACGCTGGAACCGGTGCTGGAGCGGGCAGTGGTGGTGCTGACCAATTCCGCCGCTGAGCCTTCCGCCGGGGATATCGCGACGCATGTTCTGGCAGGATCTCCGGTCGTGCCAACGCCGCCGGTGCCGCCCGCGCCGCCGCCGGTGGAGGTGCGCAAGGAGGTGACTCTGTCAGTGGCCGAACTGGATCGTGTCGTCGGACGCTACGAATTTGCGCCGGGGGTGATTTTCAATCTCACGCGCGAGGGAACGACGCTGCGAGCGCAAAGGGAAGGATCGGCTGTGGGGCCGATTTTGCCGATTTTCGCGGAGGCGCCGCTGTCGTTCTTCTGGAAGGCGGTGAACGCGCAGGTCAGCTTCACAGCGGATGACAGCGGAAAGATCGTCGGTGCGGTATTCACGCAGGATGGCCAGTCGATGACGGGCAGGCCACTGGAACCTTAGAAGCCAATCGCCCTAGCGCACCTTCTCCGGCCCGAGCGCGGGATCGAGATCGCGCGGGCGGGCCAGATGGACGAGGGTGCCGACATCCCGCGCACATTCGGACCAGTGGTCTATGTCGAGTTCGAGCACGGCGAACGTGGCGGTGGGGTACTTCTCCGCCGCTGCCGCAAACAGGGCGTTTTCGTTCGCGCGGGAGACGAGATCGAAGATCAGATCGTGCAGGCCCGGGTTGTGCCCGGCGATCAGGACTGCGGACGGATCACCTTCAACCGATTGCAGCACATCCATTAGAGCGCCGCGATCGGCCAGATAGAGCCGTTCGTCCCACTGCACGGGAATTCCCAATCGGGCAGCGTCCAGCGTGCGGCAGACACGTTCGGCAGGGCTGGCGAGCAGCAGATCGAACGTGACACCGTGATCGCGGATGTGCGCGCCGATCAGCGCCGCGCCACGCCTGCCACGATCATTCAGCCCGCGATCGAAATCGCGCAGCGCCATATCGTCCCAGTCGGATTTCGCGTGGCGTAGCAGGCCGAGCGTTTTCACCGGAGTGGATTCCGTTCCTCTTCCGACGCCGGAACCCCGACGCCCGGTTCCGAGAAAACACGGGTGGCGAGGCGTTGTAAAGCCTCGTCCAGTGTCACCCGGTGGACGGGCGTGCCGTGCGGGAACGCGCTGAGCAGGCGTGAGGGAAAGGCGGACGACAGGACGACGAAGTGCCCGCGATCATCCGCCGAACGGATCAGCCGCCCGAATGCCTGTGCCAGCCGCGCGCGAATGATCCGATCGTCATGCGCGCTGCCGCCGTTTGCCGCGCGGCGGGCGCGGTGGAGGATCGTCGGCTTGGGCCAGGGCACCTGTTCCAGCACCACGCAGCGCAGCGATTCCCCCGGCACGTCCACGCCATCGCGCAGGGCGTCGGTGCCGAGCAGGCTGGCAGCGGGATCGTCGCGGAAAATGTCCACCAGCGTGCCGGTGTCGATCGGATCGACGTGCTGCGCGTAAAGCGGCAGGCCCCCGCGCGCGAGCCGGTCAGCTATGCGGCCGTGGACGGCGCGCAGACGGCGGATGGCGGTGAACAGGCCCAGCACGCCACCGCCGCACGCCTCGATAATCCGGCCATAGGCCCCGGCGAGGGCGGCGATATCGCCCTTTTTAACATCGGTGACGATCAGCACCTCTGCGCGGGCCGCATAATCGAACGGGCTTTCCGCGCTGGCGAGCAGGGGCTGCGAATCCAGATAGGGCGCGCCTGATCGGGCGAGGGCGGATTGCCAGTCGTCCCCGTCGCGCAGGGTCGCACTGGTGAGCATGACGCCGTGCGCCGGTTCCAACACCACCTTGGCGAAGGGCTTCATCGGATCGAGGAAGCGGCGGTGCAGGCCCAGATCGAATTCGCGCCCCTCAGCCCGTTCCACCGCCAGCCAGTCCACGAAATCCGGTGCGGGCAAGTTGTCGCCATCGCATCCGCCCATGCGACCCAGCAGAGATTCCCATGCGGATAGCGTGTCGATGCGCCATGACAGCGAATAGCGCGCCCCTTCGATCCGGGCGCGGCCTTGCCCGTCCAGCCAGTCCGGCGCGTCTTCCATCAATGCCTCTAGCCGCAGGCCCAGCCGGATCAGCGGCTGGCGGATCGCGGCGAGGGCGCTGGCCGCCTGCTGCGCCAGTTCGACGAAATTGCCGTCTAGCTGCGCCGCCTCCGTCTCTATGCCATAGCCGGCCTCTTGCCCGGCGGGTCCGTTGACGCTTTCATCCCGCGCGTAAGTGAGCGCACGCACGGCGGCGAGCAGTTCCTCTATCGGGCCGCTGGG
Source organism: Croceibacterium sp. (assembly GCA_035555595.1). Taxonomy (GTDB): domain Bacteria; phylum Pseudomonadota; class Alphaproteobacteria; order Sphingomonadales; family Sphingomonadaceae; genus Croceibacterium_A. The sequence goes on from DATMGK010000027.1 coordinate 28,735, forward strand.
CGCGCCTTCGGCAATGCGTTGCAGCCAGCCATCGCCGGGCAGCGCCTCTGCTCCGTGCAGCGCGGCGGCGATCGCCTGTTCGCCCTGCTCGTCATAACTGGCGACATCGGCGAGCCGCGCGGCGAGGCCGCGGCGGCGGCCGCGTGATCCCTTTTCCGGCCCGGCGATCCAACGTTTCAACTCTATCGCCTCACGCCCCGTAAGCGCGGCGGCGAACGTGCTGTCGGCGGCGTCGAACACATGGTGCCCTTCGTCGAACACCATGCGGCTGGGGCGCTGGGCATGGTCGCGGCCACGAGCGGCGTTGACCATGACCAATGCGTGATTGGCGATCACCAGATCGGCCTGCGCGCTGGCCCGCACCGCGCGTTCGATGAAGCATTTTCGGTAGTGTGGGCAACCGGCATAGACGCATTCGCCGCGCTGGTCCGTCAGCGACCGGATCGCGCGGCTGCGGAACAGCGTGCCCAGCCAGCCCGGCAGATCGCCGCCGATCATATCGCCGTCCTGCGAATAGGCCGCCCACCGCGCCACGAGCTGCGCCAGCACCGCCGCCCGCCCGCCGAAGCCGCCTTGCAGCGCGTCTTCCAGATTGAGCAGGCAGAGATAGTTCTCCCGCCCCTTGCGAACGACAACCGGGCGGCTGCCGTCGGCCCGCCGTTCTGGCCAGGCGCGGGCGCTTTCCCGGCGAAGCTGGCGTTGCAGGTTCTTGGTATAAGTGGAAACCCAAACGGTGCCGCCGGATTTCTCCGCCCACAGCGATGCCGGGGCGAGGTATCCCAGCGTCTTGCCGATGCCGGTGCCCGCCTGCGCCAGCAGGAAATGCGGCGCATCCCGCCGCTCGCGCGGGGCGAAGATCCGGCCGACTTCACGCGCGTAGAGGCGCTGCCCTTCTCTCCGTTCAGCGCCCGCGCCGGTCAGCGTTTCCAACTGCATGTCGATTTCGGCGGCGGACAGGGTGACTTGCGCTGGCTGCGGGCGTTCGGGCGCTTCTTCCCATTCAGGCAGTTTCGTAAACAGCCACTTTTCCGCCCGTTCGGGCTGCGCGAGGTGGGGCGCGATGATCTGCGCCCATGGCCAGCGCATCCGGGCAAGCGATTGCAAGGCGCTCCACGCCCCTTCGCGTTCGGGCCACTCGGCGCTTTCGCAAGTTGTCAGCAGGACGCCTGCGGCCTGTTGCAGCAGGGCCGGCACACGGTCATCCGATGCAGGCTCCGTCAGACCGAGGGCATGGGCCAGACCCTTGGGCGTCGGCACCACGAACCGGGCCGGATGCACGAAGGCGAAAAGTTCCAGCAGATCCAGCCCGGACAGGTCCGGATAGCCGAGGCGCGAGGCGACGAGAGGCGCGTTCAGCATCAGCAGCGGCGTATCCGCCGCCGCCATGATCGCATCCCCCTTGCCCAGCGCGCGGGTGGAACCATCTCCGCCGCGCAGCCATGTCCCGGCATGGCTGGCGTGCAGGGCTGGCAGAGTGACCGCAGGGGGAAGGGCGGGGGCGTGTTCCGACACTATGCAAGCATTGGCCGTGCCGGAACGAAAAGTAAACATGAGCCGCCCGGCGGAACTGCTGACAGCACCGTTTGACTCCTTCCCCCAATGGGGGCTTTACGGTGTGGAATGCTGATAGCCGGAGAGGAAAGCATGAAGTTCGAACGTCTCAATCCGATGACTGGCGATGTCGCATCCAGCGCCGATGCGATGAAGGCCGGTGATATCCCGGCGATTGCGGAAAAGGCTGCGGAAGGATTCGCCGCCTGGTCGCAGTTCGGCCCCAACGCCCGCCGTGCGGTGCTGATGAAGGCCGCTGCCGCTCTGGAGGCGAAGAAGGACGATTTCGTCGCGGCGATGATGGGTGAGATCGGCGCCACCGCCGGTTGGGCGATGTTCAATCTCGCGCTCGCCGCCGGAATGGTGCGCGAAGCGGCGGCGATCACCACCCAGATTCAGGGTGAGGTGATCCCGTCCGACCATGCCGGAACCGTGGCGATGGCTCTGCGGGAACCTGTGGGCGTGATCCTGGGCATCGCACCGTGGAACGCGCCGATCATCCTGGGCGTCCGGGCGATCGCGGTTCCGCTGGCCTGCGGCAATTCGGTGATTCTGAAAGCATCGGAAAATTGCCCGCGTACCCACGCCCTGATTATCGAGGCTTTTGCCGAAGCGGGCTTCCCCGATGGCGTGGTGAACGTGGTGACCAATGCCCCGGCCGATGCCGGTGACGTGGTGGGCGCGCTGATCGATGCGCCGCAGGTGAAGCGGATCAACTTCACCGGATCGACCGCCGTTGGCCGGATCATCGCCAAGCGTGCGGCAGAACATCTGAAGCCGGTGCTGCTGGAACTGGGCGGCAAGGCGCCGATGCTGGTGCTGGAAGACGCCGATCTGGACGAGGCGGTGAAGGCGGCAGCGTTTGGCGCCTATATGAATCAGGGCCAGATCTGCATGTCCACCGAACGGATCATCGTGGTGGAAGCCGTGGCTGATGAATTTGCAGCCCGCTTCAAGGCGAAGGTGCAGACCATGCCGGTCGGCGACCCGCTGGAAGGCAAGACGCCGCTGGGCGCCGTGGTGGACCGCAAGACGGTGGATCATTGCTATTCGCTGATCGAAGACGCCGTGGGCAAGGGCGCGGAACTGCTGACCGGCGGTGAAACGACGCACAACGTGCTGATGCCCGCGCATCTGGTGGACAAGGTGACGCAGGACATGAAGCTGTTCCGCGACGAGAGCTTCGGCCCTGTGGTCGGCATCATTCGCGCGCGGGACGAAGCGCACGCGATCGAGCTGGCCAACGATACAGAATATGGCCTGTCGTCCGCCGTGTTCACGCGGGACACCGCGCGCGGCATCAAGGTCGCGCGTCAGATTCAGGCGGGCATCTGCCACATCAACGCATCTACGGTGTCGGACGAACCGCAGATGCCGTTCGGGGGTATGAAGGCATCGGGCTATGGCCGTTTCGGCGGCAAGGCCGGGATCGATTCCTTCACCGAACTGCGCTGGATCACGTTCGAAACCGAACCGGGCCATTACCCGATCTGACGGGCTGACCGATCAATGAAAAGGGGGCGGGGATCATCGATCTCCGCCCCCCTTTTTATAAGCAAGGTTGCAGCGTCAGCTTTCCTTGCGCGCCGCGCATTGCCAGCTGGCGGGATCGTTCGCGTCGCCGCTGCCTTTGTACTGCGCAACGTTGGGCCACGCGCAGTGCGGGCGGGTGAGTGACCCGTCGGCCTTCGTCCCGGTGAGCTGTGCGGGTGCGTTGCCCGACGATATCCAGCCATCCAGCGCGTCGAGCCATTCCACCTGATCGGCGCCCGGCCCGCCACGGCAATGTTCGACACCGGGGGCGAGGAAGTAGCGCAGCGAATCCGCCGCGCCCGCCGCGCTTCCCAGAACCGCCTTCGCATAATCGGTGGTGGCGATGGGGCTGGGGCCCGGATCGTTCTCGCCATGCCAAAGCAGCAGCTTGCCGCCCCGGCCGAAGAACGCCGACAGATCGGGGTTCTTGGCTTCGTACATGTTGGCGAAGGCGCTGCTGCGCACCTGTTGGACATTGGCCATGGTGAACTTTCCAAAATCCACCGTGCGGTTGCCGAAAAACAGCGGGGACAGGTTTTTCAAGCCGCCGCCGCCGCTGGGATCGTTGCCCTTGCCATCGGTGCCGACAAACAGGCTCCAGCCGGTTTCTCCACCCCGGCTCATCGGAAGCATGGCCCACTGGCCGTCAGGCGTTTTCGAACCTTCGTAAACAGATTTCAGCGCCGCGGCCTGCGGTGCGGAAAGGCAGGTGGCATCCTTCGCCCCGGTGCATTGCAGTTCCGCCGGATCCCATGTGCACTGGGCAGGGTCGTTGATCAGCCCATCTTCCAGCCCGTCTGCCGCGTCACAAGCCTTCAGCGCAGCGTTTTGCGCAAGCTTCAGATCGTCGGGGCTCAGCCCGCCGCCGCCCTGCGCGAACGCCATGTTGCGCAGCACGGCGCTGGTCTGCGTCTGCAAGGTATAGACCGGCGCTCCGGCGATGATCCCGTCATAGTCTTCCGGATATCGCTGCGCTTCCATCAAGGCCATGCGGCCGCCGGTGGAGCAGCCCTGGAAATAGGCGCGCTGATGCTTCGTGCCATAGAACGATGCGGCCAGCGTCTTGCCCGCCACGGTCATCTCGTGGATCGCGCGGTGGCTGAAATCAGTGGCAGCTTCGGGGTTTTCGGCGACCCAGCCGTTATTCCACACATCGGTTCCGGCGTTGCCGCCATCGGTCTGGAACGTGGCGTAGCCTTTCTTCAACCCTTCGCTCGCCGCCTGAATGGTGACGTTACCTGCCCAGCCACCACCGCCGAGGCCCAGCACCTTGCCATTCCAGTTTTCGGGCAGGCGATAGACGACGCCGATCTTTGATCCCTCGACCGGAGAAAGCGTTGCGGTCACTTCGCAGAACGCTGGCAGATCATCCGCTGCTGCGACCCATTTGCCGCTGCCTTCTGTCGCGCCGAACGCAGTGGCGTCCACCGCCGCGCAGCCATCGGCGGTGCCGGTGGCGACCGTGGCAGCGGCATCCTGTTCCTGCGACGCGCAGCCAGAGGCGAGCGCCGCCAGCGCGACAGTTGCGAGAAGTCTCATCGATATTCCTCCCTTTGCGTCAGGACAGGCTTGCGGCGCCATGTCCCTCACTCTCCCATGTTTTATGGGCAGCAAAGTGCCACAGCGGGGAAGAGGTGCAAGGGGCGATTGGTGCGCAGCGACTATGCCGCGGGCATCCTCAGCAGGGTCAGGCGGGCCTTGCCCACCTTGCGTTCGCTTTCGATTTCCAGCGTCTTGGCCTGCACCGGTTCGTCATGCGCGGTTTCCAGCGATACCCAGCTTGCAGGCCCGATCCAGCCCAGCCGCACCAGCTTGTCCAGCGCGACGCCGCCCGCACTCGTGCCATAGGGTGGGTCAAGCAGCAGCAGGTCCAGCGGCGCGCGCGCGGGGCCAAGTTGAAGCACGGAACTGGCGCGCACATCGCACTTCGCCTGAGCGCGCAGGGCAGCGATATTGGCGCGCAGGGCGCGGATGGCTGCGGCATCCTGTTCCACGAACAGGCATGATTCCGCGCCGCGCGACAGTGCCTCCAGCCCCAGCGCGCCCGATCCGGCGAACAGGTCCGCCACGGCCAGCCCTTCGAAACTGCCCAGTCGGCTGGCGAGCATCGAAAACAGCGTCTCGCGCGTGCGGTCCGCCGTGGGGCGCGTGGTATCTCCTCGCGGCGCCTGCAAGGGGCGGCTGCGCCATTCGCCCGCGATGATCCTCATTGTGCGGGCTTTCCGCGCGGGCGGGAAGGTGGTCCGCCGCGTCCCCGTGACGATCCGGAACGCTCGCCCGCAGGGCCGGGGCGTTTGTCGCCGGGGCCGGAACGGGCGGGGCGCTTGTCGGATCGCGGGGCGCGCTTGTCGGCAGGGGCCCGGCGGCTTTCGGCGCGGCCGGACGGTGCGCCATCGCGCTTCGGCGCTGGCCTTTCGCGGCGTTCTCCCGAACCGCTCTTCAGACCGCTGCGGAAACGTTCGAATTCTTCCCTGCGCACTTCCACCGCCTGACCGCGCGCCAGATCGCCCAGCGAGAACGGGCCATAAGCAGTGCGGATCAGGCGGCTGACCTGAAGGCCCAGATGTTCCAGCACGCGCCGAACCTCACGGTTCTTGCCTTCGGTCAGCGTCAGTTCGATCCACTGGTTGCGGCCGGTGCGGCGCTCCATGTTGGCGTCGATCTGGCCGTAGCGGACGCCCTCGATCTCGATGCCGTCCATCAGGTCTTCCAGACGGCTCTGCGTGATGTCGCCGAACGTGCGGGCACGGTATGTGCGCGGCACGCCGCTGGCGGGTAGTTCCAGCTCTCGCTTGAACGCGCCATCGTTGGTCAGCAGCAGCAGCCCTTCTGTATTCAGATCCAGCCGCCCGACCGGCATCAGTCTGGGCGTGCCCGGCGGCAGAGCATTACGAAGCGCAGCATAGATCGTGGGACGACCAGCCGGATCACGCTCTGCCGTGATGAGGCCGGGCGGCTTGTGAAAGCGGAACAGGCGCGTGCGTTCCGGCTCCGCCACAGGATTGCCGTCAACAGTGATGCCGCGCAGGTTCGGTAGGATGGTGGCCGGCGTATCCAGCTTCACCCCGTCCAGCGCCACGCGGCCATCAGCGATCATCCGTTCTATCTCACGGCGGCTGGCGACCCCCGCACGGGCGAGCAATTTGGCGATCCGTTCGCCTACGGGCTTTTCTGTTTGAGACACGGCGTGCGCCTTAGCTGTTGAGCGGCGGCGCGGCCAGCCTTCCCAACGGCGTTACTAACGCTAGGGTCGCGCTGTATCGACAAGGAGTTGCTGAATGGCCGACGCTATTGCTGGAAAAAAGCCTGGCTGGCGCACGCTCATTCGATCGCTGCGTAACCCCAAGACTGGCTTCATGGCGCTGTTCGGATTCGCGTCCGGCCTGCCGTTCGCTCTGTTCCTTGGGACGCTTTACGCTTGGTTGACGGAGGCCGAGGTCGATCTTGAGACGATGGGCGTGTTCTCGCTGATCGGGTTGTCCTATTCCTTCCAATTCCTCTGGTCACCGTTGCTGAACCGCGTGGATATCCCGGTCCTTCGCAAGCTGGGCAAGCGCAAGCAGTGGATCGTACCGGCCCAGGTGTTGCTGGGGGTTATCCTTGTCACCCTGTCCACACTCGATCCAAAAAGTTCGCTTGGCTGGTTTTCGCTGCTCGCCGCCATCGGCGCCTTTGCCAGCGCCAGCCAGGACATCGTCATCAACGCGTGGCGTATCGATGTGGCCGATGACGATGCGCCGCTGGATATACTTTCCACGATCTACCAGATGGGTTTCAGGCTTTCGTCCCTCGTGGGCGGCGCGCTGGGCCTGATAATCGCGGCGCGGATCGGCTGGCCGCAGACCTATATGACGATGGGCGCAATCCTTCTGGCTATCGGTATAATCGGGCTGTTCGCGCCTGATGCTGAGGCCAATCGTGGGGCGTCTGAAAATGCTGAAGAGCTGGCGGAACTGAGGGAGCCAGGGCAGCTAACACCACGTATCAGAAAACGAGCCTTGTTGGCGGTGGTGGTGCTTTGGACCTGGGCACTGGGCACGGTTATCGTTTTCATGGTTCGGTCGATGACCGCGCTGCCGGAAGCTCGCCCTAATCCAACCGAGTTTACGGCGACTTATGGCCCGCTGATCGTGATCGCCACGATCGTACTGCCGGCCATGATCGCGGGTTGGCTGGCAAAGCTGCAACGGGAAGGGCGGCATGTTATCACGGGGGCAGCAGGGGGGTCGATCGCCTCCCACCCCGTCAGTGACCATCTCTATCGTGCGCTTGTCCTGCCGCTGGTGGAGTTCGTCGGGCGCCTCGGCTGGGCTTTGGTCCTGATCCTTGGTCTTGTCCTGACCTATCGTATCACCGATTCCATTTGGGGTACGTTCGCTTTTCCGTTCTATCTGGGGGAGCTTCAATACACGAACGATGAGGTCGCTATTGCCTCCAAGTTCTTTGGCGTCGGAGCCATGGTGCTAGGGCTAGCGTTTGGCGGTTGGCTGCTGACGGTACTGGGCCGCATGCCGACGTTGACGCTGGGCGCGGTGTTGGCGGCCGCGACCAACTTGCTCTACGCTGATCTTGCCAGCGGCGGCGCGGCGATGAGCGCGGTCAGCAATTCCATTGGATTTACTTGGGCGGTGGAAAGCTTGGGCGGCACGGAGAAGCTGGCGCGTTTGATGGTTACCATCGGTGCGGAAAACTTCTCAACTGGCATCGCTGGTGCAGCTTATATCGCGTGGCTGTCTTCCATTGTCGCCAAAGGACACAGCGCGGTGCAATATGCCTTGCTGGCCTCTCTCACGCTGTTGATCGGCACGTTGGGTCGCGGCGCTCTTGGTCAGATGATTGAGGAGCGCGGTTATTACGACATGTTCATTCTGGTGACGCTTATCGGCATCGTTGCGGTGGTGCTGTGTGTTCTCGAATGGATTCGTGAAAAACGGCAGGGTCGCGCAGCGGGCGTGGTAGCTCCCGATCCGGCAACGATACCTGCCGAATAACCAGTTTAATCCGGCACTTCCTCGTTCGCGGCCAGCACCTTTCCTGCAAGGTAAAGCGAACCAGCGATAAGCACCGGCAGGCCGTCGTCGGGCAGGGCACGCAGCGCTTCGGCTACGTCGCTGGACCACAGCGCGCCGGGGAAGGCTTCGGCGCCGTGGCTCTCGCTGCCCTGAATGGGCACGGCGGTCACGGTGGCCAGGCGGCCTTGCAGCGGGTCGATGATCGTGGCCGGGTAACGGTTGGCCAGCATGCCGATGATCAGGTGCAGGCGTTGGCCGGCGAAGTGGCGGCCGATCGCCAGCCCGGCGTCGGCATTGTGTCCGCCGTCCAGCCATACCTCGCGCCCCGGAGCGAGCGCGGTGAGCGGACCTTGCGCCAGCAGTTGCAGGCGTGCGGGCCAGCGGGCGGTGCTGATACCCTCGGCCATTGCCTCTGGCGAGACAGCCACCGCGTCCTGATGTCGGATCATGGCCACGGCCAGCGCGGCGTTATCTCCCTGATGGCGGCCGGGCAGGGCGGGCAGGGGCAGCGTCAACGCGCCCTGCGCATCCCGGTATTCGATCATGTCGCCCACTTCGGCCGACCATTCATGCCCACGGCGAAACAGCGGTGCGCCTGCCAGTTCGGCGATGCGCGCGATCTCAGCCTCCAGCGGCGGAGCATAGTTTTGCGTAACCAACGGCGATCCGGCGCGGGCGATACCGGCCTTTTCGAACGCGATGCGCGTCATCGGATCGGTGGGCACGCCTTCTTCCGGCACCAGCAGGAACGCCTCGTGATCGATGCCCAGCGTGGCAATGCCGCAGGCGGCGGGCCGGACCATGACATTGGTCGCGTCGAATCTGCCGCCAAGGCCGACCTCGATAATGCAGGCATCCGCCGGGTGGCGCGCGAAGGCGAGGAACGTGGCGGCGGTGGTCACTTCAAAGAAGCTCGGCCCCAGATCCTCTCCCAGATCGAGGACTTCCTTCAGCAGCGATGCCAGCTCGGCATCGGAAATCAGCTCTCCCGCCAGCCGGATACGTTCATTGTAGCGCACCAGATGCGGCTTGATCGCGGAATGAACCGTCAGGCCCTGCGCCTCCAGAATGGCGCGCAGATAGGCGCAGGTGGAACCCTTGCCATTCGTGCCCGCTACATGGAACACCGGCGGCAGGCGCTTGTGCGGATCACCCAGGCGGGCGAGCAGTGCGTGGATTACCTCCAGCCCCAGCCGGCCCTGCGGCAATGACAGCGCGGCCAGCCGATCAAGCTGCGCCTGAACGGCGGGATCTTCAGAGGCTGCGAAATCTTTCACATCGCCCTCCTTGTTGGCCTGCTTGCGGGAAAGGCGATGGGCGGGCGCGAATCAGACACGATCATGGGCGGCCCTTGCCGAGCCACGGCCCCTCTCGCAAGCGGGAGGGGAAATCAGGCGGCCTTGGCGGGCGTCAGGTAATCCAGCAGCTTTGCCAGCGTTCCGCGCAGATCCTTGCGATGCACCACCATGTCCACCATGCCGTGCTTGTGCAGGTATTCGGCGCGCTGGAACCCTTCGGGCAATTGCGCGCGGATCGTTTCCTGGATCACCCGCTGCCCGGCAAAGCCGATCAACGCGTCCGGTTCCGCAATGTGGATATCGCCCAGCATGGCATAGCTGGCGGTAACGCCGCCGGTGGTCGGATCCGCCAGAACGACGATGTAGGGCAGGCCGGCCTCTTTCAGTCGCCGGGTCATCACCGTGGCCTTGGGCATCTGCATCAGCGACAGGATGCCTTCCTGCATTCGCGCGCCGCCCGCGGCGGTGACGACGATGTAGGCGCAGTGTTCCGCCAGCGCGCGCTCTGCCCCTTTGCAGAACGCTTCACCCACGGCCATGCCCATCGATCCGGCCATGAAGCCGAAATCCTGCACGCCGACCACGGCGGCTCGCCCCTCGATCCGGCCAAAGGCGGCGGTGAAGGCATCGCGGTGCGGGTTGGTTGCGCGGGCCTGTTTCAGGCGGTCGGTGTATTTCTTGGAATCGCGGAACTTCAGCGGATCTTCCGCGACCTCAGGTTCCGGCAGCAGCTCGTAACCTTCGTCCATGATCTGGCTCAGACGCGCATCGGCGCCGATGCGGCCGTGATATTCGCAGCGCGGGCAGACGTAGAGGTTCGCTTCGTATTCCTTGCTGAACAGCATGTCGTGACAGCGGGGGCATTTCACCCACAGGTTGTCGGGCGTTTCACGCTTGTTGCCGAAGGGCAGGGCGTTGCGAACACGGGTTAGCCAGCTCATGCCGAAAGCCTTTCCGCCGAATGGGTCGCCTCTGCAAGGGCCGCGGTCAATTCGCGCACATATGCTGGGGCCTGATCGCCGTGCTGGCCGATCAGTTCCACCAGTGCAGAGCCGACCACAACGCCATCCGCGACGCGGGCGATCTGCGCCGCCTGTTCCGGCGTGCGGACGCCAAAGCCCACCGCGATCGGCAAATCGGTTGCACGTTTCAGGCGTTCGACGTTTTCCTGCACGGAATCGAGCCCGGCCTGCTGCTTGCCGGTAATCCCGGCGACGGAGACGTAATAAAGGAATCCCCCCGCACCCTCGAGCACGGCGGGAATGCGCGCATCGGTGGTGGTGGGCGTGGCGAGCCGGATGAAGTTTACACCAGCCGCCCGCAACGCAGAGCCAAGGTCCTGATCCTCTTCCGGCGCCAGATCGACGCAGATCACGCCGTCCACACCCGCATCGGCAGCTTGCGCGGCAAACCATTCCGGCCCGCGACGGACCATCGGATTGGCATAGCCCATCAGCACGACCGGCACGTCGGGATGACGCTGGCGGAAAGCCTTGGCGATGGCGAATACGTCTGCCGTGGTGGTGCCTTTGGCCAGCGAGCGCAGGTCCGCCGCCTGAATGGCGGGACCATCGGCCATCGGATCGGTGAAGGGCATGCCCAGCTCAATCACATCCGCACCCCCTTCGACGAGAGCGTCGAGATTGGCAGCGGTATCGCCATCACCCGCGGTGATGAACGTGACGAGAGCCGGGCGGCCCTTGGCGAAGGCGGAAGAGAGGGGGGTGCTCATAGAGCCCTCTCCCCTTCAGGGGAGAGGGTTGGGAGAGGGGGTTGATCCAGCACGGCGATCACGCCGGAAAGATGGCTCAGCACGCCGTCCATGTTCTCCATCACCTCAGTGTTCGAATAACGAACCACCCGATATCCTTCACTTTCAAGGTAGCGCGTGCGCGCTGCGTCATAGCTTTCCTGCCCCGCATGGCTGTCACCGTCCAGTTCGACAACCAGTTTGGGGGCATTGGCTGCAAAATCGACGATGTAGTTACCGATCACTTTCTGCCGACGGAACTTCACGTTGCCGAACCGGCCGGCCCTTAGTTGCAGCCAGATGCGAGTTTCCGGTTCCGACATGTCTGCTCGCATGGCTTTCGCGCGCTGCGTCAGGGCTGGATTGCGCATTCCCCTCTCCCAACCCTCTCCCCTGAAGGGGAGAGGGCTAATGCTAGAGCTTGACCCCCAGATGTTCCGCCACGGTGAAGATGTCCTTATCACCCCGTCCCGACACGTTGACCAGCACACGCTGATCCTTGCGCCAGTCCTTCACCACCTTGGGCAGCGCGGCGAGGGCGTGAGAGCTTTCCAGCGCCGGGATGATCCCCTCCAGCTTGCAGCAGAGCTGGAAGGCCTCCAGCGCCTCGTCATCGGTGATCGGCAGGTACTTCACGCGGCCGCTTTCGTGCAGCCATGAATGTTCCGGCCCGATGCCGGGGTAGTCCAGCCCCGCGCTGATCGAATGCGCTTCGGCGATCTGCCCGTCCTCATCCTGCAACAGGTAGGTCTTGTTGCCGTGGAGGATGCCGGGGAAACCGCCGGTCAGGCTGGCCGCGTGCTGGCCGGTTTCGATGCCGTGGCCGGCGGCCTCCACGCCGATCATCGCCACGTCCGGATCGTCGAGAAATGGGTGGAACAGGCCGATGGCGTTCGATCCGCCGCCTACCGCCGCGATCAGCAGATCAGGCAGGGCGCCGGTTCTGACCAGCATCTGCGCGCGGGCTTCCTTGCCGATCACGCTCTGAAAATCGCGGACCAGTTCAGGGTAAGGGTGCGGCCCGGCGGCGGTGCCGATGATGTAGAAAGTGTCGTGCACGTTGGCGACCCAGTCGCGTAGCGCCTCATTCATCGCGTCTTTCAGCGTCTTCGCGCCGGATTCCACCGGCACCACTTCGGCGCCGAGCAGTTTCATGCGGAATACGTTTGGCTTCTGCCGCTCCACATCCACCGCGCCCATGTAGATCACGCAGGGGATGCCGAACCGAGCGCAGACGGTGGCGGTGGCGACGCCGTGCTGGCCCGCGCCGGTTTCCGCGATGATGCGCGTCTTGCCCATCCGCATGGCCAGCAGGATCTGGCCGATGCAGTTGTTGATCTTGTGCGCGCCGGTGTGGTTCAGTTCTTCGCGTTTGAACCAGATTTCAGCGCCGCCGAAATGCTCCGTCAACCGCTCCGCGAAATAGAGCGGGCTGGGGCGGCCGACATAGTGTTCCAGCAGATCGTCGAACTGCGCCTTGAACGCCGGATCGACTTTCGCGGCGCGATATTCACGCTCCAGGTCCAGGATCAACGGCATCAGCGTTTCGGCGACATAGCGGCCGCCGAACTGGCCGAAATGCCCGCGTTCGTCGGGCTGGTTCGTGAAAGAGTTGGGCTGCGCTGTCATGACAGAGAAGGCGTTGGCAGAGCCGCCCGGCCTTGTCCAGAATCACAGTGAGGGAAGCGGTCTTGGTCGAAGTGCAACACCGCTGGTGCAGATTGGCAACACTGGTTTAGCAATTTGGAATCGTTCCGTTTTCCAATCTGGAAACGTGCGCGCCAGTCGGTATTGGCCCGCCCCCCGACCTCAGCATGATGGCGGGGCGAAGGGCAGGCTCAGGGCAAATGAGCCGCCTTTCGGAATTCGTACAGGAGAACATAAATGAAGTTTCACGTTGCACTGATCGCCACCGTTGCCGCGCTCGCCGTGGCCGCTCCGGCTGCTGCCAACGAAGGCCGCGCGGAAGTTCGTGGTGGTATCGCCTGGGCAGGCGGCAACGAAGAAGCCGTAGCCGGCGTTGCGCTGGGCTATGACTTCGACGCTGGCGAAACCACGTTCGTGGGTGTCGAAGCGTCGGCTGACAAGCTGCTCGTCGGCGGTGCCGACGTGGTGTGGGGCGCAACCGCGCGCGCCGGTCTGAAGCTGGGCCAGGGCAAGCTGTTCGCCGCTGGCGGTTACAGCTTCGGTGATGGCGACGCCTGGCACCTGGGCGGCGGCTATCAGCACCAGCTGACCTCCAGCACCTACCTGAAGGTCGAATACCGTCGTTACTTCGACGTGGTGGACGTGAACAACGCCACCGTCGGCGTCGGCATCCGCTTCTGATCGAAGCCGAGAGCTGATTATTGGGGCGGTCCGGCAACGGGCCGCCCTTTTCTTTGTCGCGTCAGGCGCGGGCGGCCCGACAGAACGCGGCGATCCGCTCCACGTCCTTCACCCCCGGTGCGCTTTCCACGCCCGATGACGTATCGACCAGCGGCGCGCCCGTCTGGCGGATGGCGTCGCCGACGTTCTCCGGCGTCAGGCCGCCCGCAAGGCCCCACGGGATTTCGTGGCGGAAATTCGCCAGCAGCGACCAGTCCAGGGCCAGCCCGTTGCCGCCCGGCAGCTTGTTGGCCGGCGCATCATAAAGCAGCTTGTCCACCGCGCCCTTGAAGCGCTGGACCTTTTCAAGGCTCTGCGCATCGCGTACGCCCACGGCCTTCCAGATTTCCAGCGGCGTGTTCTGTTTCAGCAGGGCGAGCCACTCGGGCGTTTCCGCACCGTGGAACTGCACCACATCCGGCCGAACCGCCTGAATCGCCTGCGCCGTTGGCTGGGGTTGCTGATTGACCAGCAGCAGCACGACCTTGATCCCCTGCGGCACGCGCGCCCGCAGCGCACCGGCCTGATCCAATGTCACATGGCGCGGGCTCGGCTCATAGTGAACAAGCCCGATGTGCGTCACCCGGGCTGTCACGGCGGCGTCCACCGCTTCTGGCGTGGAAAGACCGCAAATCTTGATTTCAGTTTCAGACATGCACGGGGACTTAGTGGCAATTGAGGCGGAGTCGAGGGGTATAGGCGCGCGCGATTGCCCGTCGCTGAAGCTTGCTGACGCTTTGCGGCTTTCGATTTTTATTTTTGCACTGGAATTCCCGCCTTCGCAGGAATGACTGAACGGAGGGTGTTACAGCGTTGCTTCTATCGCCCTTGCGGCTGCCACGGGGTCTTCCGCACGGCTGATGGGGCGGCCGATTACCAGCACGCCGGCGCCGTGGTCACGGGCCTGTCTGGGGGTGACAACGCGTTTCTGATCGCCTTCCGGGCCGCTCAGTCTTAGGCCGGGCACCACGAAGAAGCCGTCTTTCCATTGATTCCGGACCGCGCCGACTTCGTGGCCGGAGCAGACGATGCCGTCCAGCCCGGCGGTCTGCGCCAGTTCTGCCAGTCGCATGACCTGATCGTGCGCGCTGCCAGCAACGCCGGTGCGCGCGAGATCGCGTTCATCGAGGCTGGTGAGCATCGTGACGGCAACAACTTTCGTCCCTGCGGCGGCGGCGGCCTTGGCATCTTCCATCATGGCCCGTCCGCCGCTGGCGTGCACGGTGATGATCGCGGGTTCCAGCACGTGAAGGGCCTGCATCGCCCCGGCCACGGTGTTCGGAATGTCATGCAGCTTCAGGTCGAGAAAGATCGGCAGGCCCAGATGTGCAATTTCGTGAACGCCGTGGTGGCCGTGGGAATAGAAGAATTCCAGGCCCAGCTTGATACCGCCGATATGCGCCCTGACCTTTTCGGCAAGCGCTTTCGCCCCGTCGAGCGTCGGCAGGTCAAGGGCGAGATAAACGGGATTGGTCACGGCAGAGGCTTGCTTTCGGGCTCGAGTGGGGCCGCTTCAACGACCGGGGGCGGAGCGGGTGGTGGCGGTGGAGGTGGAGGGGCAGCCGCCGGAACCATCGCCCGTGCCGCATTCTCCAGCGCGTTGACACGCCGCTGCAGGGTCCATTTCGTGGCCCGGTGAATGAGCCACATGGGCACAAGACCGAGCAGGAATGCGACGAGCATCACTGCCGGAAGCTTCGTTTCCACCACCAGGTTCTGCCAGATGCGAACAGTGATGCCGGGCTCCCAGTTGGCGGTCGCGAAGATCGCGAACGCCACCAGAAGCAGGACCCAGACTATCGTGCGGACGATATGCATAGGATCTCTCCCTTACCGCGTGAAGGAGGATGCTAGGGGCAAGTGGGCGCGAAGTGAAGCGCCGCGCTCATCCAAATACGCGCTGGAAGATGCGATCGACCTGCCTGAAGTGATAATCCAGGTCGAATTTCTCCTCCAGCTCCGCCGCGGGAAGGGCGTCGGTAACCTCGGGATCCGCCTTGAGCAGTTCCAGCAGGGATAGCTGGCCATCACTTTCCCACACTTTCATCGCGTTACGCTGAACCATTCGATAGGCGTCCTCGCGGCTGACCCCTGCCTGTGTCAGCGCGAGCAGCACGCGCTGCGAGTGGACGAGGCCGCCCATGCGATCGAGATTCTTCTGCATCCGCTCGGGATAGACGAGCAGCTTTTCCACCACCCCCGTCAGCCGGGCGAGAGCGAAGTCGAGCGTGATGCAGGCGTCCGGGCCGATGAAACGTTCCACCGACGAGTGGCTGATATCCCGTTCATGCCACAGTGCGACGTTTTCCAACGCCGGCGTAACCGCGCCGCGCACCACGCGGGCGAGGCCGGTGAGGTTTTCGGTAAGAACCGGGTTGCGCTTGTGCGGCATGGCGCTGGAACCCTTCTGGCCGGGGGAGAAGTATTCCTCCGCCTCCAGCACTTCGGTCCGTTGCAAGTGGCGCACTTCTGTGGCGAGCCGTTCGATGGAACTGGCGATGACGCCCAGCGTGGCGAAGAACATCGCATGCCGGTCACGCGGGATGACCTGCGTGGAAATCGGTTCAGGCGTGAGGCCCAGCTTGTCCGCGACGTATTCTTCCACGTCCGGTGCGATATTGGCGAAAGTGCCTACTGCGCCGCTGATCGCACAGGTAGCGATTTCCGCGCGCGCGGCGACCAGACGGTCGCGGCACCGGGAAAACTCGGCATAGGCCTGCGCCAGCTTCAGGCCGAACGTAACGGGTTCGGCATGAATGCCGTGGCTGCGCCCGATGGTGGGGGTGAACTTGTGTTCTTCCGCCCGCTTCTTCAGCGCGGCCAGAAGGCCGTCGATATCGTCGAGCAGAATGTCGGACGCGCGGGCAAGCTGCACCGCCAGCGTGGTATCCAGCACGTCGGAACTGGTCATGCCCTGGTGCATGAAACGCGCCTGATCACCGACATTGTCCGCAACCCATGTCAGGAAGGCGATCACATCGTGCTTCGTCACGGCTTCGATCGCATCGATCCGTTCCACGTCGATCTTGGGATCGGTCTTCCACCAGTCCCACAGAGCCTGCGCCGCGCTGGGCGGTACGACGCCCATTTCACCCAGTTTCTCGGTCGCGTGCGCCTCGATCTCGAACCAGATGCGATACTTTGCTTCGGGCTCCCAGATCGCGACCATCGCGGGGCGGGAATAACGGGGGACCATGTCAGACTCCGATTGCGGGGGGTGGGGGGCGGCTAGGCCGGGCACGGAGAATTGGCAAGAGTATGCGGCGAAGCCGTTGCTTTCACGACATGCTCATGATTTTATCCACTCAGGCATGCAATCTCTCGCGCGTGCCCGAGGGGGTTCAATGAAGTCTTTTGCCCGTCTGATGGCAGCAACCGCGCTGGTTTGCAGTGCACCGGTCTTTGCTGGGGACAAGGTGCTTTACGGGCCCGCGCCCGGCTGGGTTTCGGAAGCGAGCCTTGATGATGTGAAGGCCGATCGGCCCCCGGCGCAACTGATCGCCGATTTCCAGCATCGGCTGGAGAGCGGTGTTGTCCGGTCATACTATGACAGCGCTGTGCGGATCGACAATTCGCAGATGCTGATGGAACAGAACACGCTCAGCATCGGCTGGCTGCCAGACAAGGGCGATCTGACCGTTCACCGGCTGGAGATTCATCGCGATGGCGAGGTCATCGACCTGATCCGCGACGGCGCGGATTTTGATGTGATCCGGCGCGAGCAGGGGCTTGAGGCGCGGCTTCTGGATGGGGAACTGTCGGCAACGCTGGCCATCCCCGGCCTGCGTGTGGGTGACGTGCTGCGCACCGCCTATTCCGTTTCGGTCAAGGATCAGGCGCTGGGGGACGAGGTGCAGGTGTTGCAATACCTTGGCAGCAAACCCTGGCGCGTCGGGCTGGGGCGCACGATCGTCAGCTGGCCTGAGGGTCAGAAGATGCGCTGGAGCGTGGAGCGGGACGCCTTCACAGGTGAACCCCAGCTACGCGACGGATACCGCTTTATAGAGATCGATCTGCCGGTGGCAGAGCCGAAGGAGATGCCGCAGGATGCGCCGTCGCGCTATCTGCGGCCGACTGTGCTGCGCGTGGGCAGTTTCGATGGCTGGAACGAGCTGTCCCGGCAGATGGCCCCGCATTACGACGCTGCCGCAGAGGTAGGCGCCGATAGCGAAGTTGCGGCGCAGGCGGCGGCGATCATGCGGCAAGCGAACGATCCGCTGGAGCGGGCGGCACTGGCGACGCGGCTGGTGCAGGACAAGGTTAGCTATCTCCTCGATGGTCTTGATGGTGGGAACTATCTGCCACAAAATGCTGAATTTACATGGGAAAAGCGATATGGAGACTGCAAGGCCAAGTCGGTCCTGCTGCTGGCTCTCCTTAACCGGATGGGTATCGATGCGGAGCCTGTGCTGGTCGCCACGCGCGGCGGCGATGCTTTGCCTGAGCTTCTGCCGTTGCCCGGTGATTTCGACCATGTCATTATCCGCGCCAGTATAGGGGGTGAGGATTACTGGCTGGATGGCACGAGCGCCGCGACCCGGCTGGCGAACATCGGCGATGTGCCGCCGTTCTTTCATGCCTTGCCCCTGCGGGCTGGGGGTGCTGACCTGATGCCGATTGCGCAGCGGGACAAATCGATACCCGACATGCGCATGGCGGCTTCTATTGATCATTCGGCTGGCGTGGATTTCCCCGCGATGTTCACGCTGACGGTGGACGTGGCGGGGCCGGCGGGCGCCATGGTGGAAGCCATGGCAGACGCCGACGATCCCGAACTGCGCCGCAGGATCGCGGCGGCTTTTACCGAAAGGAACGGGTTCGAAGGCGGGATACTGACCGGCCTCGATATCAGTTACGACAAGGAAACGGGGGTTGGCCGCTTCGCCGTTTCCGGCATCACCACTCCGGAATTCGAATGGCGGGAAGGCAAGTTCGTCGTCGACACCGACATGGCTGCGGATTCCCTGAGCTTCAACGCCAATCGATCGCGGCGTGAATGGCGGGACATACCGGTTGCCACGCCGGGAACATCCTATGTCATTACCGATGTTACCATGCTTCTTCCCGAGGGTGGGAAAGGTTTTGCCCTGAATGGCCCGGCGCGGATGGAGGGGGGCTTTGCGAATACGCGGCTGCTGGTCGAATCGGATTTGAACGGTGCAGCGCTGCATTCGCAATCGCACGTCTGGCAGCGTCTGGGCGAGGTCGCTCCGGGCGATATCGGTGAAGCGAGGCGTCAGGCCCAGCGTATCGTTGCAGACAGGACTCAGCTTGTCCCACCCGCGCAGGCAGTCTGGAGATGGGATCTGACCGAACAGCAGCGGCGAGACAAGGCCGCACCGTTCCTCGCAGGTTTTGAAAAAGCGACAGAACTGGTCGCAGATGACGATTATAACCCGTTGATACAGAAGGCGATGTTTCTTCAGCACATCTTTGAATATGAAGAGGCGCTGGCCGTTTATGATGAGTTGGTCGATCTTTCACCTTCGGCCTGGGCGCATTTCCAGCGTGCCGGGGTGCTGGTGGCTATGGGGCGCCGGGATGATGCGGTGGCTGACTTGCAGGAAGCCTACGATCTCGAACCCGCGAACTACACCGGGTTCGAGCTGGCGAGGGCGATGGGTTACGCCGGGAGACCGGAAGAGGCGCTGGACCTGCTCGACAGCCTGCCCGTGAAGGAAGACGAGCGGATCGCTTATGCCGATGCGCGAGCAACGTTGACCGGCCTGCTGGGCAAGACGAGTGAGGCGCTGGAAATGCTGGCCGAAGAAGTGGCGGGCAAGCCGGACAACTCCAACGTCCTGAACTCCCAGTGCTGGTTCCGCGGGTTGTTCAACGTGGGTCTGGAAGATGCAATCAGCGGCTGTACGCGTGCCGTGGAGCGGTCTGACAACGTTATGGCGGCGCTCGATAGCCGGGCGATGGTGCAGTATCGGCTGGGGAATTATGACGCGGCGATTACCGATCTCAACGCCGCGCTGCGCCTTGCTCCGGGGCTTCCCGAATCACGCTATCTGCGCGGCGTAGTGCGCCTGAAGAAAGGCGATAGCGCCGGTCGGGAGGATATAGACACGGCTCTGCGGATGTCCCCTCATCTCGCCGAGTTTTATGGCCGCCACGGGGTCGTGCCGGCCCGCTAGGCCTTAAATCAGCGAAGGGGCTATATCAGCCCCTTCGCGCGCAGGCTGACGTGGCCCTCGCGGCCGACGATCACATGATCGTGTACGGTGATGCCCAGCAATCTCCCTGCGTCCGCGATGCGGCGTGTTATCTGGATGTCCGCCCGGCTCGGCTCCGGGTTTCCGCTGGGGTGGTTATGGACCAGAATCAGCGCGGTGGCGCCGATGTCCAGCCCCCGGCGAATCACCTCGCGTGGATAGATCGCCGCTTCATCGACCGTGCCGGTCCCGATCTCGTGATCGAGGATCAGCTGGTTGCGGGCGTTGAGGTAGAGGCATCGAACGCGTTCCACCGTCAGGTGCGCCATATCGATGGTGAGATAATCCAGCAGCGCCTGCCAGCTTCCCAGAACAGGTTTCTGCCGCACCTCGCTGCGCGCCATGCGCCGTGCCGCCAGCGCCGTGATCTTCAGCGTGCCCACGCCAGCTTCGCCCATGCCTTTGACTTGCTTCAATGCGCCGGGAGAGGCTTCCAGGACCGCAACCAGCGAACCGAACCGCGCCAGCAGCGCCTTGGCTATCGGCTTGGTATCGATGCGCGCATTGGCGCCGAACAGCAGGTATTCCAGCACTTCGTAATCGGCCAGCGCCTCCGCCCCGCCATCCAGCAGGCGCGCGCGAAGTCTGGCCCGATGCCCAACTCCGTCATGGGGAGCTTCATCGGTTTCCGCTGCGGCTTCGCCTGACAAACTCTTGCTTCCCCATGATGCCCCGTCTGCCGCATTGCCTTTGACCGGCTTCGCGCGCAAGGGTGCCGCAGATGGCGTCGGATGCCGATGATATAGAGGAGCCAGAGCGGCGGAAGAGCGGGCTGAGGATCGGCTGTGCCGGTTCTGCGGCGATGGCGCTGCTGTTGGCGGCGGGTTTCCTCTTTTTGTGGCTGAACCGTGAGCGGATTGCGGATAATTTCATCGCGGCGGAGCTGGAAAGCCGGGGCATCCCCGCAAGCTACGAAATAGAGAAGATCGCCGGGCAGCATCAGGTGCTGCGCAATATCGTGATCGGCGACCCTGATCAGCCGGACCTGACGATCGAGCGGGCGGAAGTCACGCTGCGTTACGGCTTCGGCCTGCCTTCGATTGCCGAACTGCGCCTTATTCGCCCACGGCTTTACGGCACATACCGCGATGGCAAGCTGAGCTTCGGCGCTCTCGATCCTCTTGTGTTCTCCGGCGCTGAAGGGCCGTTCGCTCTGCCGGACATGCGGCTGCGGATCGCTGACGGCGGTGGGCTGATTGAAAGCGACTATGGCCGCGTGGGGATCAGCCTGAGGGGAGCGGGTTGGCTGCGAGGGGGCTTCGCGGGCGAACTGGCCGCCACCGCCCCGCACCTGGCTTTGCCGGGATGTGAGGCCGAGGGTGCGTCTGCCTACGGCCGCGTGTCGGTCCGCAATGCCCGGCCCGGTTTCGAAGGGCCCCTGCGTATTTCCGGCCTCAATTGTCCTGACACGAATCTGACGTTGCAGAACGCCGCTCTGCAAATCGATGCCCGCGCGAACGAGGCGTTCGACAGGTTCGAAGGCGAAGCGAGCATCAAGACCGGCGCGGCATTGATCGACGATAATCGAGTCGCCGCTGTCGACGGGAAAACGGATTTCACGTGGCGCGATGGCAGACTGACCGCGCGCTATGGCTTGCGCGGCAATGGACTGGGCCTTGCGGGGGTCGGCGTGGCGCGGCTGGGTGCCGAAGGCTCTCTGCGCACATGGAACAATTTTGCGCGGATCGAGCTGGACGCGGATTTGAAGGGCGAGGGCGTTCGACTCGGCAACTCGCTCGATGCGGCGCTGACTTCCGCGCAGCGGTCCTCCGCCCAGACGCTGTTGGGCCCACTCCTTGCCCGAATGCGTGGCGCACTGGCGGCTCAAGGTCGCCAGAACACAATCTCTGCCGATGTCACAGTGCGTCGCACTGAAGGAGCGTTGGCATTCATGATGCCGCGGGCCGCACTGCGCGGAAACGGCGGGGAAACGCTGCTCTCTCTGTCGCGAGTGCAGGGCGCGTTCGAAGCGGATAAGGCTCTCCGTCTCAGTGGCAGTTTTGCCAGCGGGGGCAGTAATATGCCTCGCATCGCCGGGCGGCTGGACCAACAGCCGGATGGCGCGCTGCGAGCGCAGCTCAACATGGCGGAATACGCGTCCGGCGATTCACGCCTCTCGGTCCCGACTCTGGCACTGGTGCGAAATCCGAACGGGGTGATGGGCTTCTCCGGCCAGATCCGGGCGAGCGGCGCGCTGCCCGGCGGCTATGCCGAGAACCTGATCCTGCCGGTGTCCGGCAACTGGTCTGATGCGCAGGGCCTGTCGATCTGGCGAGACTGCACGGACCTGCGCTTTGACGGCCTTCGCTTCGCCAGCCTCAACATCGACGGGCGCGAACTGACGCTATGCCCTCCAAGTCGATCGGCCATCGTTCGCTATGACACCGCCGGGCTTCGCATTGCGGCCGGTGCGCCGTCACTGGCGATCGACGGAACTCTGGGCGAAACGCCAGTTGCCATCCGTAGCGGTCCGGTGGGGCTGGCCTGGCCCGGTGCCCTGACCGCGAAGGAGGTCAATGTCACGCTGGGGCCCGCGGAAACCGCCACTCATTTCGCGCTCGACGATCTTTCGGCCCAGATCGCAGACGATATTGCAGGCCGGTTCTCCGGCGCGGATGTGCGACTTTACGCGGTGCCGATGGACTTGCTGAGCGCAAGCGGCGCATGGCGTTTCGCCGACGGACGGCTGATGCTGACAGAAGGGGCATTCCGATTGCAGGACCGGGTGCCCGCCGCCCGGTTCGAACCGCTGGAGGCGCAGGACGCGACGCTGACGCTGGTCGACAATCGCATCACTGCCAAAGCCACTCTGCGCGAACCGTTGACCGGCAGGGCGGTAACTGCCGTGGATATCGTGCACGACCTTTCAACAGCACGCGGCCGGGCCGACCTTTCCGTGCCGGGGCTGACTTTCGATACGCTGCTTCAGCCCGAAACCCTCTCGCACCTTGCATTCGGCCTGATCGCGGAGACGCGTGGCACCGTGAGGGGGCGGGGCCGTATCGACTGGAATGAAAACAGCGTGACCAGCACCGGGCGCTTCTCCAGCGAATCGCTCGATTTTGCGGCCGCTTTCGGGCCGGTGAAGGGGGCGTCCGGCACCATTGAATTCACCGACCTGCTGGGCCTGACCACCGCGCCGGGGCAGCGCCTGCATGTTCGGTCCGTGAATCCCGGCATCGAAGTGTTGGACGGTGCCGTCACGTTCCAGCTGCGCGGCGGGGAAGTTCTGGCCGTGGAAGGTGGGCAATGGCCGTTCATGGGCGGAACGCTGACCATGCGGCCGGTCAACATCACTTTCGGTGCGGCGGAAGAACGGCGCTATGTGTTCGAGATCGAAGGGCTGGATGCAGGCCGCTTCATCGACCGGATGGAGATGGGCAATATTTCCGCGACGGGAACTTTCGATGGCACGGTGCCCATTGTTTTCGACAAACAGGGCTTCGGCCATCTTGAAGACGGCATTCTGCTGTCACGGCCGCCCGGCGGCAACGTCTCCTACGTTGGCGAACTGACTTACGAAGACCTCGGCACGATGGCCAATCTGGCGTTCGATGCCCTGCGGTCGCTCGACTATCGCCAGATGCGTGTGGAAATGAACGGTGATCTTGCCGGGGAAATCATCACCAGCGTGCGGATGGACGGGGTGAGCCAGGGGGCAGGCGCCCAGCGTAATATCCTGACCCGCGCGGTCGCCGATCTGCCGATCCGACTGGACGTGAATATCCGCGCGCAGTTCTATACTCTGCTCAGTAATCTGCGCTCTCTCTACGATCCGGCGGCGGTGAAAGACCCGCGTTCCGCCGACGTGGGCCTGCTGGATCAGCAGGGTAATCGAATCCAGCGTGACGCGGATGGCAACCCGCTGCCTCCGCCGCAGGAAATCCCAACCATTGATGACAACCTTATTCAGCGCCGCGAAAGCGAGGAAAACCCATGATCGGACGCGATTTGACCAAGCCCGCACGGCGCGTGCATAGGCCCGGAATGGGGATGCGCGCGACGACAGCGGGGATGATGGCGGTGCTGGGCTCGGTACTGGCCGGGGGGTGCATATCCGTAACCGCACCCAACGAGCCGATTGTGATAGAGCTCAACATCAACATCAAACAGGAAGTGATATATCGGCTGGCGGACGATGTTCGCCAGAACATCGAAGCGAATCCGGAGATCTTTTGAGATGGCCATGAACCGCACTTTAGTCGCGCTGCTGCCCAGGGCTCTGGTTGGTGGCTTCGTGCTTGCCGGCCTTGCTGTGGCTGCGCCCGCGCTGGCCCAGCGCGATCCTGCCTATGATGCCGCGCGTCAGGCGGGGCAGGTCGGTGAGAAGATGGACGGCTATCTGGGCGTGGTCGGCGATCAGCCGGCGGCGGTGCGTGACCTGGTGTCCAACATCAACATTCGCCGCCGTGCCAACTATGCCGAACGCGCGCAGGCCGCTCAGCCTCCGGCGACCTTGCAGGAATACGCCTTCACGCAGGGCTGTATCCTTATCGCGCGTCTGGAGAACGGACTTAAGTATCAGACTCCTGATGGCGGCTGGGAAACCAAGAACGGAACCGCACGCCGCGATCCACGCTGCCCGTAATCCACCGGCCTCGTTCACGCGGTTCGGGCCTGCGGTTCGGGAACGTCCGTTCCCAGCCGGTTGACTTGGTTGTGACCCCCGCCTAAGGGGTCGGCGCCCTCGGCGGGCAGGTCTTTGCCCATGCCGGAAACTCCAGTTGCGGAGGCCAGCATGAGCGACGAAACGCCCGATCGGGAACCCATCGGTGAGGACGTGCGGATCGACGCGCTCGAAGGGCGGCTTAAGGCTGCACGCGAGCGGGAAGAACAGCGCAACCGGCCGCAAGTTCAGGGCGCGGATGCGGGCTACAAGCTCGGCAATCGCGTTCTTGCGGAATTGCTTGGTGGGCTTCTTGGTGGCGCGGTGATTGGCTGGGTAATTGATTACTTCGCCGGCACATCGCCCTGGGGTCTGTTGGTGATGCTGTTCCTTGGAACAATCGTTGCCTTCAGGAACATTATCCGGATTTCCAACCGGCGTCCCGACTGATCCCTGATGGATCGGCCAGAGGGCGCCGCGTTTGCAATGTTGGGGACACGAAGTCAGGTGGCAGCCGAGGCCAAAGTCGATCCGATGCACCAGTTCACGATCGAGCCGTTGTTCGGCTCGCAGAACTGGGAGCTGGCGGGCTATAACATCGCCTTTACCAACAGTGCGTTGTGGATGGCGATCGCCGCCGCCGTGTTGACCGTGTTCGTCGCGGGCGGGATGAAGCGGGAACTGGTTCCCGGCCGCTGGCAGATGGCGGTGGAAAGCTTCACCGGCTTCATCGACGACATGCTGGAAGCAAACGTGGGCAAGGGCGGGCGCAAGTATGTGCCCTATATCTTCTCGCTGTTCATGTTCATCCTCTTCGCCAACGTGCTTGGCCTGCTGCCTCTGGGTCTGCTGGGTGTTCACCCGTTCACCTTCACCAGCCACTTCACCGTGACCGGCGTTCTGGCGGTGCTGAGCTTCGCGATCGTGCTGGTCGTCGGTTTCTGGAAGCACGGGCTGCATTTCTTCAGCCTGTTCGTGCCGCATG
The DNA here is from genome assembly GCA_035555595.1 of Croceibacterium sp. Classification (GTDB taxonomy): domain Bacteria; phylum Pseudomonadota; class Alphaproteobacteria; order Sphingomonadales; family Sphingomonadaceae; genus Croceibacterium_A. Next base: position 54,055 of record DATMGK010000027.1, read on the forward strand.
GCACGCCGATCTGGCTGATGTGGCTGATCCCTGTGATCGAACTGATTTCATTCATGGTTCGGCCGTTCAGCCTTGCGCTGCGACTGTTCGTGGCGATGATGGCTGGTCACGTCCTTCTGGAAGTGCTGTCCAGCTTCGTGATCGACAGCGCCAATGCCGGTCCGGCATGGGGTGCGATGATCGGGCTGCCCAGCTTCATCCTGATGATCGCGATCTGCGCGCTGGAAGTGCTGGTCTGCGGTATCCAGGCCTATGTATTCGCGTTGTTGACCTCGCTTTACATCAACGACGCCGAAAACCTTCACTGAGTAATTTCAACGAGTTTCGAAAAGGAGTTTAGACATGGACATGGAAGCAGCCAAGCTGGTCGGTGCCGGCCTTGCAGCCATCGGTGCGGGCATGGCCGCCATCGGCGTGGGTAACGTCTTCGGTTCTTTCCTTGAAAGCGCGCTGCGCAATCCGGGTGCCGCTGACGGTCAGCAGGGTCGCCTGTTCATCGGCTTCGCCGCCGCCGAGCTTCTCGGCCTGCTGGCGTTCGTCGTTGCGATGATCCTGATCTTCGTCGCCTAAGATACCTTGGCCCACACTTTGGATTACCGGACCGGCCGATGCCCCAGATAGCCCAGCTAGCCGAAACCTATTCCAGCCAGATTTTCTGGTTGCTGATCATTTTCGGCCTGGTTTTCTTCGTCGTCGGTCGGGGAATGGTGCCCAAGGTGATGGACACCGTCGCCCAGCGCGACGGTCAGATCGCCGCCGACCTCGCGGCCGCTCAGGCGGCGCGCGATGCGGCGGACGAGCAGGAAGCCGCGTGGCGTGAGCGTGAAAACGCCAATCGCGCGGAAGCTCAGGCTCTGATCAACAAGGCCAAAGCGGATGCTGCGGCCAAGACTGAAAAGAAGCTGGCAGCCGCCCAGAAGAAGATCGACGAACGGCTGTCTGTGGCGGAGCAACGGATCGATTCCGCTCGCGCTCAGGCAGCTACGGAAATCGAAAGCGTTGCGGGTGAGGCGGCACGTGACATCGTGGCGCGGCTTGCCGGCGTTAAAGTGACGGACAAGGCGGCAGTGACCGCAGTGCAGAAGGTGATGAGCCATGGCTGAGCATCCGCCCGAACTCTTCACCACCAGGGATCCGGAAATGGCGCACGCCATGGAGGGTGTTGACGGTGGCGCACATACGGAACAGCACGTTTCGCCTTCCGCGCTCGGCCTGGAGGCCTACCAGTGGGTCGGGCTGGCGATGCTGGTGTTCATCGGCATTCTCGTCTGGAAGGGCGTACCTAAGCTGATAACCGGCGGGCTGGATTCGAAAATCGCCGCGATCCGCGCGCATCTGGATGAAGCCAAGGCGCTGCGCGCAGAAGCCGAGGCTTTGCGTAACGAATACGCAGCCAAGATTGCCGGCGCCGAAAAGGACGCTGCGGCCATGCTCGAAAATGCCAAGGTGGAAGCCGAGGGCATCGTGAAGAAGGCTGAAGACGATACCAAGGCGCTGATCGCCCGTCGCGAGCGTATGGCGGAAGACAAGATCGCGGGTGCTGAGCGTACGGCGGTTGATCAACTTCGCGCCAAGGCAGCCACGGCCGCAACCGAAGCCGCGCGGGGCCTGATCGCTTCCAAGCATGATTCGGCAGCCGATCAGAAGCTGGTGAACGAGGTTATCTCGGCGCTCTGAAGGCTCCCGCTGGGGACTGCTTCAATTATTCGTCATTGCGATCCCCGGCTTTTGCCGGGGAAACGTTTGGCTCGGTTTAAGCTGCTCTGGCGCTGCGTTGTGCTGCGCTTTCACGTGAATGTCGCAGCTTTGCGACGTGATCTCGCCTTTATATGATTGTCTTTAACAGAGGCCGTAGGCCTTACGACAATCTGGGGCGCACTGGCCTGCATCGTTCCAACCGATCGACGGTCTGCGTCAGAAGTTGTCCTTCGCCGCTCTCAGCCTGGCGAAGGTTTCTACCGGATCTCCACCTTCCCAACGGTTTTGCATGTCCCGGTCATCGGCCCGCAGGAATGGGTTGGTCGCCAGTTCGCGCGAGAGATGTGTCGGCACGGTTGGTTGGCCTGCGTCTCTGCGCTTCGTAACTTCATCCGCGTACAGCCGCAGTTCGGCATTGTCGGGATCGGCATGAAGCGCGAAGCGGGCGTTGCTGGCGGTATATTCGTGCGCGCAATAGAGCGCGGTTTCCGGGGGCATGGCCTTCAGGCGCGAAAGGCTGGCCCAGAACTGCTGCGCCGTGCCTTCGAACATACGCCCGCAGCCGAGGGCGAACAGCGAATCGCCCACGAAGGCGATCCCCGCTGTCGGCAGATGGTAGGCGACGTGGCCCAGCGTGTGCCCGCCCACGTCGATCACCTCGGCGCTCCAACCACCGAGAGTGACCGTATCACCGCCGGTAACCGTGCGGTCGACCGCAGCGATCTTCGGCGCATCAATAGCGGGCGCGATAATGATGCACTGCGTGGCCGCTTTTATCGCGGCATTGCCGCCGGCGTGGTCCGGGTGCCAGTGCGTGTTCCAGATCTGCGTTATGCGCCACTGTTTAGCCTCAGCTTCGCGCAGATAGGCATCAGCGTCGGGCGTATCTATGCAGACCGTCTCTTGGCTGGCCGGATCATGCAGCAGGAAGCCGTAGTTATCCGACAGGCAGGGGAATTGATGAACTTCCAGCATATCTAGCTGTCTCTGCCTTTGGGATGACGCTTGGTGCCTTCGGGTGCCGTGACCCAGTCGAAACGGCTCTGCTCGTACACGGACCGTTCGGGCCGGGGCAGGGTAGGGTCCGCAATCGTCCCCACCGTCACACCCAGAATGCCAGGCTTTCGTCCAGGCCGCGTATAGACTGTGCTGCCACACGCGGGGCAGAAGCCGTTGGTGAAGCTGTGGCCGCTATCGGTCTGGCGCGTATATTCGCGGGCGTCACCGCTTAGCGAGACGGTTTCTGCCGGGAAGTAGGCGATGGAGCCGAACGGCGAGCCGCTCCGACGCTGGCAATCCACACAGTGGCACATCACCACGCTGGGCTGCGCATCGGCGGCGATCTCCGCTGTCAGGCTTCCACACTGGCAACTGGCTTGCATGCGGTTGAAACTAAGGCGCTGCCACGCAATTGAAAAGGCCCGCCCGCTCTGGTGAGCGGACGGGCCTTTTCATATCGGCAATGCCGCAGAAGCTTACTGCTTCTTCAGCGCTTCGCCGAGGATGTCGCCGAGTGAGGCGCCCGAATCCGACGAACCGTACTGTTCGACAGCCTGCTTCTCTTCGGCGATCTGGCGCGCCTTGACGGAGAAGTTCGGCTTCTTCGAACGATCGAAGCCGATGACCATCGCATCGAGCTTCTGACCGGTCTGGAAGCGATCAGGACGCTGTTCGTCACGGTCACGGCCGAGGTCCGAACGCTTGATGAAGCCGGTAGCGCCATCGTCGCCAGCCTGCACTTCCAGTCCGCCATCGCGAACTTCGAGCACGGTCACGGTGACAACGTCGTTGCGCTTCAGGCCAGCACCGGTGCTGACGCCGCCGGCTGCCGGAGCGCCCTTTTCGAGCTGCTTCATGCCCAGGCTGATCCGTTCCTTCTCGACATCGACGTCGAGAACCACGGCGTTGACCTGCTCACCCTTGCGGTGCAGCGCCAGCGCGTCTTCGCCCGAGATGCCCCACGCGATGTCGGACATGTGGACCATGCCGTCCACATCGCCCGGCAGCCCGATGAACAGGCCGAACTCGGTCGCGTTCTTGACTTCGCCTTCCACGGTCGAGCCGACCGGGTTCTTCTCGGCGAACTCTTCCCACGGATTGCGCTGGGCCTGCTTGAGGCCGAGGCTGATGCGACGCTTGTCGGAATCGACCTCCAGCACCATGACTTCCACTTCCTGCGAGGTGGAGACGATCTTGCCGGGGTGGACGTTCTTCTTCGTCCAGCTCATTTCCGAAACGTGGACCAGGCCTTCGATGCCTGCTTCCAGCTCCACAAAGGCGCCGTATTCGGTGATGTTGGTGACGGTGCCCGAAACCTTCGCACCCACCGGGTACTTGGCGGCAACGCCTTCCCACGGATCGCTTTCAAGCTGCTTCATGCCCAGGCTGATGCGCTGGGTATCGGCATTGATGCGGACGATCTGCACGGTGACGGTGTCGCCGATGTTGATCACTTCGCTGGGGTGGTTGACGCGCTTGTAGCTCATGTCGGTGACATGCAGCAGGCCGTCGATGCCGCCCAGGTCCACGAACGCACCGTAATCGGTGATGTTCTTCACCACACCGTCGATCACCTGGCCTTCGGACAGCTTGTCGATCAGTTCGCTGCGCTGTTCGGCGCGCGTTTCTTCCAGAACGGCGCGACGCGAAACGACGATGTTGCCGCGGCGACGATCCATTTTCAGGATCTGGAACGGCTGCGGCATGTCCATCAGCGGGGTCACGTCGCGAACCGGGCGGATGTCCACCTGGCTGCCGGGCAGGAAGGCAACGGCGCCGTCGAGATCGACGGTGAAGCCACCCTTCACGCGGCCGAAGATGCGGCCTTCGACACGCTTGCCTTCGCCGAATTCGCTTTCCAGCTTGTCCCACGCGGCTTCGCGGCGGGCGCGGTCACGGCTGAGCATCGCTTCGCCGTCCGCGTTCTCCACGCGATCGACGAAGACTTCGACTTCGTCACCAACGTTGAGGGGC
>DATMGK010000028.1:0-22974 GCA_035555595.1 Croceibacterium sp.
CCGCCGGAAGATCCTCGAACCGGCCGGTGAAGCCGGGAATGTCCACCACCTGCGCCAGACTGGCCAGCACGAAGGCGGGCGGCTCGTCAACGCGGCCATCGTTCCACGTCAGCCCGCCTTCTACTCGCAGGCCGGGCGATAGCTCCACGCCGCCCGTCAGGCTGGCCGTCCATATCCGCCCATCGCCGATGTTCGCTGTGCTGGGCAGGCCCGCCGTGTCGATGTAGTCGGCCTGAATGTCGCGCCAACGGGTATAGGCCACACTCATCGCCACATCGAACGGGCCCGTGCCCGCCCGGCCATGCCGCGCCCCCAGTTCCAGCGTGCCAAGGGAATCGTTGCGGAACTGCGCCACGAAATCGCCCGCGATGGCCAGCCCACCCGGCCGGAAACCTTCCTGATAGCGGGCATAGAGCGTGGTTCCCGATTTCAGGCTCGCCGCTACTGAAAGAGAGGGCAGGAACACCTGTTCGCTGCGCGATGCGGTGACATCGGCATAGGCCATTTCCAGCCTCCGATCGACGTCCTCGCCGCCGCCACCCAGCCGCGTGTGGGTGTAACGCCCGCCCGCCGTCGCCACCACGCCCTGCATCAGGCGGAAGCTCGCCTCGCCATAAACGGTGAATTCGTCGACCACGTTGGTCACGCCGGTTACGGAGCCTTGTGCATCCGGCGGGCCCAGCGTCCGGGTCAGCCGCGTGCGGTTGTGGGTATAGCTGGTGCCCAGTATCCAGCCGAACCGATCGCTCAGCGGACGCCACAGCCGCGTTTCGTTCGCGACCATCTCGGTATCGTTCCGCTGGGTGAAGACGCGCGGATCACCTTCCGGCAATGTCGCGTCATAGCGTTCCTCCAGCGTCTGGCCGGTCACTCCGGTAGAGGATTTGAACCGCACGTCACCGAACTCGCCGGAAATTACGAACTGGCCTTGCGAATAATCGGCCTCGAAACCTTCCGCGACGCGCGCCAGGCGCATCAGCGGCGGGCCGTCGCGGTCGGCATACTGGCTGTCTCTGCCATCCGTCCGTTGGACCACGCCGATCAGGTCCACCGTCCAGCCCGGCCCGGCATCATAACGGAACATGGCCCGGCCGCTCAGAATGTCGGTGCGGTTCACGTCGGTGCGGTCAAGCAGGGGCTTATCAATATAACCGCCCTGAGTTTCCGCGCCGATGGTCACACGCAGCGCCGTTTTGCCACCGATCAGCGGCAGGTTCGCCGTGGCGCTGACATCGCCGCCCATCGTCCCGTGCTGGGTCGCGCTGCCGCCCACCGTGGCGGATGCTTCGAACAGGTCGGCCAGCGGCTCGTTGGGAACAAGGCGGATGATGCCCCCCAGCGATCCCGCGCCGTAAAGCGTGCCCTGCGGCCCCTCCAGCACCTCCACCCGCGCAAGGTCGGCCAGCCGCAGATCGGGGTCCGGGGCGTTATAGCTCAGCCGCAGATCGCCCAGATACTGGCCCACGGTCGATTGCGTCGGCCCGGTGAAGCTGGAATCCGCGATGCCGCGAATGAACAGCTTGTTACGCCCGGTGCCCAGATAAGTGGACGACACCGTGGGCACGCGCTGCATGATCTTTTCGGTCCCGCCCACGCCGCCGAAGGCCAGATCGTCACCATCGACCAGTTCCGCCTGCCCGGCGTATTCCCTCAGCGCGATGTCGCGCTTGCTGCCGATGACGACGATGTCCGGCCCGATCGTTTCGGAAGGCACCGTAGCCGGTGATGGGGTACGCGGCGCGGGTGGGCGCGGGCGACCGGCATTATCCACACGCGGCGCGGGGACCAGCCGCCATGCCCTGCTGCCAGCCTGAACCGCCCGCGCGCCGGTCAGCTGCGCCAGCCGCTCCACCGCCTGGCTGGCGCTCAACTGGCCCCGGATGGCAGGCACCCGGCGATTGGCGAGGCTGCTGTCGGTGATGACGACGCTCACGCCGGTCTGGCGGGCAATGGCGGCGGCCGCATCCCCGGCACGCCCGGCGGGCGCGGACACGGCAACGCTCTGCGCCGCAGCGGGGGCGCTGGCGGCGGCTACTGCCGCAATGCCGATCCACCATGCCGCGCGCATCGTTACCGTGCCCCGATCTCCCACGCTTCGCCGGTATAGCGAACGGTCACGCCCAGCAGCGGACCGACAGTGCGGGGGTCTTTCTTCACCGGATCGACCAGAACGCTGCCCGAAATGCGCTGATCCGCCTCCCTGCGCCCGGCGACGAAGGCAATGCCGGTGGCGCGCGCCAGATCGTCAGCGACATCGCCCAGCGCAGCATCCTGAAATGTCACGCGGCCATTCCGCCACTCGCCCACCTGATCCAGCGGGATCGTGGCCACGCGATAACCCGCGCCGCCTTCCACCTGCTTCAGAACCTGCCCCGGCACCAGATGCACGTTCTCTCGCCGAGGGTTATAGATCACCTCGCCTTCCGAAACCGCCACCGTCATGCCGCCGGGTCCGCGCCTCACGTCGAATATCGTGCCCACGTCGATCACTTCGTCGTCGCCCACCGTCAGGCGGAACGGCGCGTTGTCATCGTGGCGGATCGTAAACAGCGCCTGCCCGCGCTGGAGGGAGGCCACCCGCGTATCACGCCTGTCCAGCTCTATGCTCGAATTCCCGGCCAGCGCGATCTCGCCGCCGCCGCTCAACGCGATCAACAGCGTTTCTCCGGGCGCGGTTTCCACCGTGTAGGTGCCCATAGTGAACTGCCACGCGCCCAGCGCCGCAACCACGGCCACGCTCGCCGCCACGGCGCCGCCCAGCCAACGCCGCCGCGTTGCGCCGCCAGCGGGAACGGCATCGTCATTGTCGGCCTTAGGCACAGGCGGCAGCACCTCCGCCGCCTCCGCGACGGCCAGCAACGCCGCATCATAGGCGGCGGCGTTCGCCGGGCTTTCTTCCAGCCACAGCGTAAAATCTTCCCAGCCGTCGAACGCCGGATCACCCGTGCGCACGGCCCAGGCAATCGCTTGTTCGCGGACTAGTTCATTGGCCATGGCCGGTATCTCCTGCGACCATGACGGAGACGATCGCCTCAAACCTCATCCAGCCGCTCCTTCAATTCCGCCAGGGCGGCATAGGCTTTGCGTAAATCGCTCTCCACCGTGCTCAGGCTGACGCCGAACTGCTCGGCAATCCGGCGTTGCGGCACTTCTTCTATCCGGTGCGCGCGGAACACGGCGGACACGCGCGGCCCCAACGCATCCAGCGTTTCCTGCACCAGCCGCGTATGTTCCTGCCCGATGATCCGCCGTTCCGCCGATGGTTCGTCAGACACGCCCGGCCGGGTGCCGTCCTGCGTTTCACCCCATGCCTTTTCACGACGCTGCGCCTGCACCGTGGCGCGATAACGGTCGATCATCAGCAGATCGGCGGTGCGGAACAGGTATGACAGGGGGGATGACACCGGCCCGCTGGGCCGACCGGCAATCCTGATCCACACTTCCTGCAGCAGATCTTCCGCAGCATCGCCCGCCCCGCGCGCTTTCAGAAAACGCAGCAGGCGGTCGCGATTAGCGAGAAAGACCTCTTCCAGGCCGCTGGATTCGTTGGCTACCAATCCCGTCAAGCACCCTTGCTATCGCGCCGCCAGATAGGGCCCGCACAGGCCCTTGCAAAGACCGTGCGTCGCGGGCGGGCTACGCCATCGGCAATCGTGACAGAGCGGCCAGTATCGCCGCCGCGCCGATCAGCACCGCGACGCCTGCCCATATATGCCCCGCCCGGCCCAGCATCGCCCTGCTGAAATGCAGGAACCTTTCCCCGGATGCGATCAGCAGCAGGCCTTCCGCCACGGCAATTCCGCCCACCACACTGACCGAGATAGACAGCCAGTCGCCCGGCACCCACGGATTGACGAGGTAGACCGTCGCCCCCAGCGCCAGCGCCACCAGCCCACAGACGAAGCGCAATGCAGGCGACCGCTCCAGCTCTTTCAGCATCGCCCACCAGGTATTCGCGTTACGCAATTCGCCCACGCCAGCGGCCAGCGCATAAAGGCCGATAAACAGCGCGATCCATGCGGAAATATCTGCGTTCGTGGCCATTCAAACTGCGCTCCCCGGACGATCGGGAAGATAGGGCAGGCATTCGGCGGCGTCCAGCGCGGGGCGGAAAGCGGCTCCGCCCCGTTTCTTTCAGCCCATTGCCTGCCACTGCCGGATCGCCTCGACCGGCCAGAACAGCATCAGAACGTTGAGCGTCAGGTTATCGCGGATGATCCACAGCGTCAGCAATTCCAGGAATACGGCCACGGCCACGCTGGCCCATGCGGGCAGGCGCGACGCGACAATGAAACCCACGATCATCCAACCGATGTCTGCCGCGGAATTGACGATCGAGTCGCCGCTGTAGCCAAAGCTAACCGTCACCGCGCGGTAGCGATCGATCACCATGGGCGTGTTCTCGGCAATCTCCCACGCCGCCTCGACCAGCACCGCAATCGGCAGCGCCCAGCGCGCCGGGCGGCCGCCGAACAAGCCCCATTTGCGCCACAGCAACCACGCGGCAAAATACATGATCAGGCCGTGGGTAAAATGGCTGGGGCTATACCAGTCGGTAATGTGCTGGCTGTTGCCGCTGGACTGCACGGTACCATGCCACAGCTCGATATGTCCGCATTCGCAGATCGGCGGACGGCCCATCGCGAACAGGATGGCCACAGCCAGCGCAAACAGAACCAGCGTAGCCACAACGGCCCGGCGATGCGGCTTCAGCGAATATTCCCCCATGGGCACGGCTTGTCGCGCCGCCGGGGCCGGTTGGCAAGATGGTGCGGCGTCGGCTGACCGTTAATCCCGATACCAAGCGACGAAAGCCATCGTCATGTCACGCGCGGACTCTGCCTGAAGGTCCTCAAGATCGCCCGCTCGCGCCATAGTCAGCTCACCGCAGCCCCGCTCCGCCGCGAACGCCCGCGCCCGCTCGCTCACGCGCGTCTGCACTGGCCCGACCAGCACCGCCCGCTGCGCCGCGTAGTCCTGCTTCAGCTGGCTGCGTTTTTCCTCCAGCTCCACCGTGATGCGCTGCGCGTCGGCCTGCAACGCGACCATGTCGGCGTCCGCTTCCTCGTTATGCAGTGCTTCGCTCTGGCGCAGTTCGATCCGTTCGAGCTGGGCCTCCAGCACCTTGATCTCTTCCACCTGCGGCCTAAGCGCAGCATCCAACCGGCGCAGCGCGACGCGAATATCCTCCACGCCATCAGGCGAATCCGCCACCAGCTTGCTGACCTGAAGATAACACGCTGGCTGCGCGGAACGAGGGCCCGCATGGCCGGTATGCGATTGAGCCTGAACCATCGCCACGGGGCTGGCCAAGGCCAGCACGGCAAATCCTGTCAGTACCGTCTTCATGACCTTGCTCCCCAGAAAGGTCTTTGATGAGTCGGGAGGCTATCACAGCCAGATCGAAGGTCAACGCGCCTGCGGCGGTTGCACACCATGCCGGTTGCGCTAGACGGTGGGTCATGAGCGTGGACGGGAAGCGAGCCTGCGTAGTCGGAGCGGGGTTCGGCGGCCTTGCGCTGGCGATCAGGCTTCAGGCGGCGGGGGTTGCGACAACTCTGATAGAGGCGCGCGACGCCCCCGGCGGCTGCGCCGCTTCGTGGCGCGATCGCGGCTTCACTTTCGATGCCGGGCCCACAGCCATTACCGATCCGGCATCACTGCGCGACCTCTGGGCGCTGACCGGGCATGACATGGCCGCCGATGTGGAACTGATGCCGGTCGCCCCGCTCTGCCGGCTGACATGGCCCGATGGCACCCATTTCGACCAGACGGACGACCCGTTCGCCATGCGGCGCGAAGTGGCGCGGCTCGCGCCCGCCGATCTGGGCGGATTCGAGACTTTCCTGGACCACGCGTGGGAACTGGACCGGGAAATGCGCGCCCATTTCAGCGACCGGCCCTTCCCCAACCTCACCGCCCTGCGCCGCGCGGTCCCCGCTATCGTCAGGCAACGCGCGTGGCGCAGCGCCTACGAAACCGCCGCGCTCTATGTGGAAAACGAAAACCTGCGTCAGGCGCTCAGTTTCCGCACGCTGTTCACTGGCGGCAACCCGATGACGGCCAGCGTCACCGGCGCGTTGATGCCTGACGGGGGCGTGTGGTGGGCGCGCGGCGGCCTGTCGCGGCTGGCCAGCGGCATACTGCGCCAGTTCGAACGCATCGGCGGCGAAGTGCGGCTGGGCGATCCGGTCACGGTCATAGAGCCTGATGCGACCCATTCGGCGGAAATCGTAACGCGCAGCGGCTGGCGCGGCCGCTTCCACGCAATCGCCAGCAACGCCGATCTGGTGCACACCTACCGCGATCTCCTTTCCGGCTCCGCGCGCGGGCGGCAGGTGGCCCGGCGGCTGGTAAAGAAGCGTTTCAGCCCCTCCATCTTCACCGTGCATTTCGGGGTGGAGGGCAACTGGCCCGGCATTCCCCATCACACCATGCTGTTCGCCCAGCGCTATGCCGAATTGTTCGAAGACGTGTTCGATTACGGCGTGCTTCCCGCCGATACCGTGATCTACCTGCACCATCCCACAGTAACCGATCCCTCCATGGCGCCTGAGGGGATGAGCACATTCCAAGCGATGATCCCCGTGGCCCACCTGGGCAAGCTGACGGTGGACTGGGCGCAAGTTGGCCCGGTGCTGGAGGAACGGATTCTGGCGGAGATCGAACGGCGGCTGATCCCCGACCTGTCGGACCGGATCGTCACCCGCAGCCACCACACCCCGCGCGATTTCGCCACGGGCCTCAATGCCCATCTCGGCAGCGCGTTCTCGCTCGAACCCGTTGCCACGCAGGGTCCGTGGATGCGGGCGCGCAATCGCGACAAGGTGATCCCCAACCTCTACCTCGTCGGCGCGGGCACCAATCCCGGCGCGGGCATTCCCGGCGTCATCGCCGGGGCACGGATGACGGCGGCTCTGATGATGGAAGAACTGGGGGCATGACCACGATCCGCCGCCTTGCCGTCTATTGCGGCTCCGCCTCGCCGGGGAACCCGCGATACGAAGAACTGGCGATGGAGATCGGGCACGATCTGGCCGCGCGGGGCATCGGCGTCGTTTACGGCGGTGGCAAGCTGGGGCTGATGGGCGCGCTCGCCGCCGGTGCCCTGCTCAACGGCGGAGAGGTGATCGGCGTGATCCCGGAAGCGCTCGTCGCCGCCGAAGTCGCCAACCGCGCCTGCACCGAACTGCACGTCGTCCAGACCATGCACGAACGCAAGAAGGCCTTCACCGATCTGGCCGACGGCTTCCTGACTCTGCCCGGCGGCGTCGGCACGATGGACGAATTGTGGGAAGCGGTCAGTTGGTCCCAGCTCGGCTATCACGCCAAGCCGGTTGGCCTGCTCAACGCCTATGGCTTCTACGACGGGCTGATCGAATTCTACCGCCACATGGGCAAAACGGGCTTCGTCCGCCCCCATCATCGCGATATCATTATCGCGGAGGGGGAGCTGGATGTGCTGCTCGATCGTATGACACGGTATGTGCCGCATAAACCGATCACCCGCATGAGGGCGGAGGAGTTGTGATCCGCAGCGTGCTGATAGCCAACCGGGGGGAAATCGCCTGCCGGATTATCCGCACCGCCCGCGCCATGGGCATCCGCACCGTGGCAGTCCATTCCGATGCTGACGCCGGGGCACTGCATGTGCGGCAGGCTGACGAGGCTGTGCATATCGGCCCTTCGTCAGCAGCCGAAAGCTATCTGCGCGGCGACCGCATCATCGCGGCAGCGAAGCAGACCGGGGCGGAGGCGATCCACCCCGGCTATGGGTTTCTCAGCGAAAACGCCGATTTCGCGCAGGCAGTAATAGACGCCGGGCTGATCTGGATCGGCCCCCGGCCCGACAGCATCCGGGCGATGGGACTGAAGGATGCCGCCAAATCCCTGATGCAGCAGGCCGGTGTGCCGGTAACGCCCGGCTACATGGGCGAGGACCAGTCTGCGGAACGCCTGCTGGCAGAGGCGGAACGCATCGGTTTCCCGGTGCTGATCAAGGCCGTGGCAGGCGGCGGCGGCAAAGGGATGCGCAAGGTCGATGCGGTGGCCGACTTCCTTCCCGCGCTGGAATCCTGCCGGCGGGAAGCGCAGGCCAGCTTCGGCAACGACGGGGTCCTGCTGGAAAAATGGATCACCTCTCCGCGTCATATAGAGGTGCAGATCTTCGGCGACACGCACGGCAATGTCGTCCACCTGTTCGAACGCGATTGCAGCCTCCAGCGCCGCCACCAGAAAGTGATCGAGGAAGCCCCCGCCCCCGGCATGGATGCGGCGACGCGCGAGGCGATCTGCGGCGCGGCGGTACGCGCGGCGAAGGCGGTCGACTACGTCGGCGCGGGCACCATCGAATTCATCGCCGACGCCGGGGACGGCCTGTCCGCCGACCGCGTGTTCTTCATGGAAATGAACACCCGCCTTCAGGTCGAACACCCGGTGACGGAGGAAATTACCGGCGTCGATCTGGTCGAATGGCAATTGCTCGTGGCCAGTGGCGAGGAACTGCCGCTGCGTCAGGAAGATCTATCCATCAACGGCTGGGCTATGGAGGCCCGGCTCTATGCGGAAAACTCGGCGAACGGCTTCTTGCCCAGCACCGGAAAACTCGATCACCTGCGCTTCAGTCACTGCCAGCGTGTCGAAACGGGCGTGGAAGAAGGCGACGTTATCTCGCCCTTCTACGATCCGATGATCGCAAAGCTGGTTTCCTCCGGCCCGGACCGCGAAAGTGCGCGGCAAGCCTTGGCGAGGGCTTGCGGGGGCGTGGCCTGCGCGCCGGTGAAATCAAATGCGTGGTTCCTCAAACGACTTGTCGAGCGCAAGGAATTCGCGGCTGGAGATGTCACGACCGGCTTCATCTCAGACCATATTGAAGAGCTGACGACGCGGACGAAGCCATCTGATCGCTCTCTCAGCGAGGCTTTGGATTGGCTTCTCCGTGCCTCAACCGATTTCGATCCCCGTGCCACGGGCCTTGCCGGATTCCGCCTCAACGCGCCCAAGAGGGCCGCCCAAAGACTGGATGTCGATGGGGAAACCGTCGAATTCAACTTCGCACCCATACCGGACGACCAGCTTTTCGAGCACAGTTTCGCTGCCGATGACGAAACGGGCGCACAGACACTGCTGATGGATGGCGATGCTTTCCGCATCACATGGCCGCGCACTGCCGGTTCAAACTCGGGCAACATGTCCGACGGCGCCATCATTGCCCCTATGCCCGGTAAGGTGATCGCAGTCGACGTGGCGAAGGGCGACACGGTCACCAAGGGCCAGCGCCTGCTGGTGCTGGAAGCGATGAAGATGGAACAGGCCCTCACCGCGCCGTTCGATGGCACAGTGGCGGAACTGAACACCTCGGCCGGGGCGCAAGTGCAGGTCGAAACCCTCCTGGCCCGCGTTGAAAAGGCGGCGGACTGAACACCGCCGCCGCCTTCGTCGCCCCGCTCCCAACTTCGTCATTCCTGCGAAGGCGGAAATCCAGCGCGAAACAAACAACGCAGCGATGCGGGAAAGAGAGCGAATGCAAACGATTGCATAACCGCCGGTCCTGCGGCACCAAGGGCAAAACAGAGGGGATGTGCTGATATGAACACTGCCGGGGATTCGGCTGACGCGCCGCTGCGCGATTCGCAGGTGAAAGTCATCGCGGCCAGCTCGCTCGGCACGGTGTTCGAATGGTACGATTTCTATCTCTACGGCCTGCTGGCCACGGTGATTTCGGCCCAGTTCTTCTCCGGCGTGAACGAAACCACCGCCTTCATCCTCGCCCTCGCCGCTTTTGCTGCCGGGTTCGCGGTGCGGCCGTTCGGGGCGCTGGTATTCGGCCGGGTCGGCGACATCGTGGGGCGCAAGAACACCTTCCTCGTCACCATGGGCCTGATGGGCGCCAGCACTTTCGCGGTGGGTCTGCTGCCTTCCTATGCCTCCATCGGCGTGGCGGCCCCGCTGATGCTGGTGGCTCTCCGGCTGATTCAGGGGCTGGCGCTGGGCGGCGAATATGGCGGCGCGGCGACTTACGTGGCCGAACACGCGCCAGAGGGTAAGCGCGGCTTCTACACCAGCTTCATCCAGACGACCGCCACGCTGGGCCTGTTCGCGGCGCTGCTGGTGGTGATCGGGCTGCGCACCTGGATGGGGGAAGAAGCTTTTGCCGACTGGGGCTGGCGCGTTCCGTTCCTGGTGTCGTCGGTTCTGCTGATCGTGTCGCTGTGGATTCGCCTGCAATTGCAGGAAAGCCCCGTGTTCCGCAAAATGAAGGAGGAAGGCGCGACCTCCAAGGCTCCACTGACGGAGGCGTTCGGCCAGTGGCGCAACCTGCGCTGGGTGCTGATTGCGCTGCTGGGCGCGGTCGCCGGGCAGGCAGTGGTCTGGTACACAGGGCAGTTCTATGCGCTGTTCTACCTCGAACGCATTCTCAAGGTGGATGGCGGCACGGCCAACATCCTGATCGCGCTGGCCCTGATAATCGGCACCCCGTTCTTCATCATATTCGGCTGGCTGAGCGACAAGATCGGGCGCAAGCCGATAATCCTCACCGGCTGCGCCCTCGCCGCAGCGCTCTATTTCCCTCTGTTCGGCGCTTTGACAGAGGCGGCCAATCCCGCGCTCGCCCATGCCAGCGAACGATCGCCGGTGGTGGTCGTGGCGGACCCTGCAAGCTGCTCCGTTCAGTTCGACCCGATCGGCCGGACCACCTTCGACAAGACCGGCTGCGATATCGCCAAATCCGCGCTGGCCAAGGCAGGTATTCCCTATGCCAACGAAGACACGCGGGGTGATACCGTTGTGCGCATCGGCACGGAGCAAGTTTCGGTAACGGATAAAGCCAGCTTCGACGCAGCCCTGCCCGGTCTGCTGGAAGCTGCCGGCTATCCGCTCAAGGCCGATCCTGCCGCACTGAACAAGCCGATGGTCGTCGCCATCCTGACCGTGCTCGTGCTGCTGGTGACGATGGTTTACGGCCCGATTGCCGCGCTGCTGGTGGAACTGTTCCCCAGCCGCATCCGCTATACGTCGATGAGCCTGCCCTATCACATCGGCAATGGCTGGTTCGGCGGCTTCCTGCCCACCATTGCCTTCGCCTGCGTGGCTGCAACGGGCGATATCTACGCCGGGCTATGGTATCCCATGGGCGTCGCCGTGCTGACGGTGATCGTGGGGCTGCTATTCCTGCCCGAAACCTTCAGGCGGCGGATCGATCAGGAATAGCGCGGAGGGGCGCTATTTCTTCGGCTGCGGAGGATGCAGGCGGCGGAACAATTTGCCCCTCTCGCTGTAGAGAACCAGCAGCAACGCGGTGACGCTGCAGATCAGCAGCGCGAAGGCGAAGGGGCGGGCCGTTCCGTCATAGGACTGGCCGATGATCAGGCCGACAACCGCCGCGCCGAACATGCGGAAGAAGGTCTGCACGCTGCTGGCCGCACCGGCGATCTTGGCGAAAGGCTGCATGGCGATAGAGCCGAAGTTGGCGCCAAGGAAACCCAGCAGGGCAAGGTTCGTCGCCATCAGCGGCAGGAACCATGCAAGGCTGTCAGGCCGGTAATGCGAAGCCCAGACCTGCACCGCGCTGACGACGATGAACACCAGCACGCCGGTATGCGACACGCGCCGTGCGCCGAACCGTTCGACGATGCGTGAATTGACCACGCTGGACACCGCCATCATCGCCGCCGTGCCACCGAACACCAGCGGGAACCATTCGCCAGTGTCGAAGTGTTCGCCGATCAGTTGCTGCGCGCTGTTCACATAACCGAACACGGCGCCGATCAACAGCATGGTGCCGAAAACGTAACCGATGGAGGCCCTGTTGAACAAAGCCACGCCCATGTTGCGAACGATCACCGGCACGTCGATCTTCTGCCGGAATTCCGGGTGCAGCGTTTCCGGCAGACGCGACCAGACCCAAAACGCCGCCAGCACCGAAAGCCCGCTCAGGATTACGAAAATCCACCGCCATCCGGCAAACAGCAGCACCATCTGCCCCAGCGAAGGCGCAATCACCGGCACGGTGATGAAGACCGCGCTGACGAGGCTCATCAACCGAGCCATCCGGTCGCCGTCGTAAAGATCGCGGATGATGGCGTTGGGCACGACCATCAGCCCCGCAGTTAGCACGCCCTGAACGCCGCGCAGCACCAGCAGTGTGGTGAAATCCTGCACCATCGCGATCAGCAGGGAGAACACCGCATAGCAGCCCAGCGAAACCAGCAGCAGCGGCCGCCGCCCGAACCTGTCGGCAAAAGCGCCGGGCATCAGGCAGCCAAGGCCGTTGGCCAGAAGGTAAACCGCCACTACCAGCTGCCGCTGGTTGCCATGATCCGCGCCGAGTTCCTGCGCCATCTGGCCCAGCGCCGGCAACATGCCATCGATCGTCAGCGCGTTGAGGCTCATCAACAGCGCAACCATCACAACCAGCTCTCGCTGGCCGATGGTCTTTTCATGAGGGGCGATCTTCGTGGACATGGGCCGCGCCCTTTGGCCGATGTTGCGGCGCAGCACAAGCACATCGCTGGCATGCGCGCCACCTCGGGCTACAATGCAGCGATGACCATCCCGCCCCCCTGGCCTGCCGAACATGGCGAGCATGACGAAGGCACGCCGGGGCTGCGCAAGATCATCCATGTCGACATGGACGCCTTCTTCGCCAGTGTCGAACAGCGCGACGATCCCGATCTGCGTGGTTTGCCCGTGGCGGTCGGCGGGTCGAGCGCGCGGGGCGTCGTGGCGGCTGCAAGCTATGAGGCAAGGCGGTTCGGCGTGCGTTCCGCCATGCCTTCCGCCACCGCAAAGCGGCTCTGCCCGGATCTGATATTCCGCAAGCCGCGCTTCGACGTCTATACGGATGTGTCGCGGCAGATCCGGGCGATCTTCCACGCCTACACCCCGCATGTCGAACCGCTCAGCCTCGACGAAGCCTATCTCGACGTGACGGAGGATCTGCCCGGTATCGGTTCGGCCACGCGCATCGCCGAACAGATCCGCCAACGCATTCGTGCCGAAACCGGCCTGACGGCCAGCGCGGGCGTCTCGTACAACAAATTTCTGGCGAAGCTGGCGAGCGACCAGAACAAGCCCGATGGCCTCTGCGTGATCCGCCCCGGCGAAGGCGCGGCTTTCGTTCAGCGCCTGCCGGTGCGCCGGTTCCACGGCGTTGGCCCGCGCGGCGCGGAGAAGATGGCGCGCCTCGGCATCGAAACCGGTGCCGATCTTGCAGCGAAGGATATCGCCTGGCTGCGCGAAAACTTCGGCAGCTTTGCCGACTATCTCTATCGCGCCGCGCGCGGCATCGACCTGCGGCCGGTGCGGGCGAACCGCGCGCGCAAGTCCATCGGTGGAGAGCGGACCTTCGGGGAAGACCTGTCCAGCGGACATGCCTTGAAAACCGCGCTGGACGATATCGTGGACATTGTCTGGGCACGCATCGCGGAGAAAGAGGCGCGCGGGCGAACCGTGACCCTGAAGATGAAATACACCGATTTCCAGATATCGACCCGCGCCCGCTCTCTGCCCCGTCCCGTGACCGACAAGGCGGAATTTGCCCGCACGGCCCGCGCCCTGCTGGACGAACAACTGCCCCTGCCGATGCCGATCCGGCTGATGGGCCTGACGCTGAGTTCGTTGGAGGGCGAGCAGGATGAACCAGCGCGCGAGGACGCCCAGCTTTCGCTGCTCTAGATGCCCGCCAGTTCCAACTGCTGGCGAACGCTGGCCGCCATCCGGGCAGGCAGCGCATCGGCGGGGAAGAAGCGGACTTTTACCAGTTCACGCCCGTCAGCCTGCGGCCACCCATTCAGCCCGCCGGTGAAGACATGCACCACGTTGGTGGCGCCGTGATAGTTCTGTTCGACAGTGCCGAGCGATGCCAGATCGCGCACCTCGCAGCCGAGTTCCTCCGCGATCTCGCGCCGGATGGCGTGCTCAGGCTGCTCTTTCCGTCCCACTCCGCCGCCGGGCAACTGCCAGCTGCCGCTGCCGTAGGAATGGCGGACCAGCAGCACCCCGCCCCGGTCATCGCGGGCGATCAGTATGCAGCCGTGCATCGTGCCGCCCCGCAGGCGCAGCCAGCGCCGCCGCATGAAGTAGGCAAGCCGGTAAAGCTGGCGATGCAGCGGCGGCGGGATCAGACGAAGCATGTCACCGGCTGCCGCGCCGCCGCCAGCAGGCGAGCGACGGGCAGATCATTCGCGCCGCCCGCCGCCTCATCCAGCAGCGCGCGCTTTTCCTGCCCGCGGGCGACGAACAGCAGTTCATCGGAATCGAGCAGCGCGGGCATGGTCAGCGTGATCCGGTCGAACGGCGCTTCGGGCGGCAGCGGGTCGGGCGTGAGGCGTCGGACCCGCAAAGCGTCATCGGCGCGAGGGTCGGTATTTGGGAACAGCGAGGCGATATGGCCGTCGGCCCCCATCCCCAGCCAGACAAGCGCGAAATGCGGCGGATTTTTCTGAAGATCCAGCCGCGCTACTTTCGCGCCGACCGGGTCGAACAGATCGGCGATGCGGCCGGTGTTGCTGGCCGGATGATCCTCCGGCACGATCCGGTCATCGCCCGGCCAGACTTCGACCCGAGACCAGTCCAGCGGCCGAGCCACGAGATCGGTGAGGATCGGAAAAGGCGTGCTTCCCCCCGGAACGGAAATGGCGACAGTGCCACCCTTGGCGAGAGCGCGTTCGAGACGGTCAGCCAGCCAGTCGGCAATCGCGGTGTCGCTGGCGTCTTCGATGATCTGTATTGAGGACATGGGCGCGCGATAGGGCAAAGATGCCCTTGGGGCGAGCCGTGTTAGTGCGGGCCGAACAATGCGAGCGCGAGCCCGGCGCAAAGCAAGGCAACGACGGCGATGCGGCGCAGGAAAGCGACCGGCATTTCCGTTTCCCAGTTCGCCCGCCGCCTCCTCGCCGCATCCAGCACCGCTCCTGCGCCGAGCAGGCCGCCAAATGCGACATATTCCGACCGTTCGGCCATCATCGCCAGAGCCATCGCGATAAGGCTGGATGGAGCCGCGAGCTGCGATATCGCCAGAACCGAGGCGATGGCCCCGAACGATCGGGTAGGCTCAGTCGGCGCGCGGCCCGGACGGAGCAGCGCCAGCGCGACCGCCGCGAGCAGCAGCACGCATGATGCGATCAATGGGATTGCCTCTGTCGGGAGGCGATCCCCCCCCCAAGCGCCAGCCCATGCTGCCATGCCGCTACCGAACGCGGCGGCCAGCCAGCATGCCACCAGCAGACCCGGCCCGCTGCCTAGCCCTTCCGAGAGCCGCGCCACCCGCACCGCTTCCCGCCCGGCAAGGGTCGCGATGGTGGTAGAAATCAGGGCAAGAGCAAACCAGACCATACGGCGCTATCCAACCGCCCGCCGCGTGTTTCAACCGGGAAAGCGCGACCGTTGATCGGCAGCGCCCTTGCTCTCCAGCACCTCTGTGCGAAAGTCTCCATGCCGTCTCATGCAAGCCCCTGCGAGGGAGCCGAGTGCATAGCGCCATGGGTTGCGGGTATAGGATGCAAGATATGAGAGCCGTAGAGCTGTGTCAGGTGCGGAACATTCGCACCGGCACCGGCTGCATTGAGCATGTCGGCGCGGATTGCGCATCGACCGGCGCGTCGAGGGTATTCATCGTTACGTCCCAGGCCATCGTGGGCATGGCTGAAACCTTGCGCGATCAGCTTGACCGCGCGGGGTTGGCCTGCACGATCCACGCCGGTCCTGACAGTGAACCGACGCTGGCCCAGCTCGACACCGCCATCGCAGCCGCGCGCGGGTTCGATGCGGATTTCGTTATCGGGCTTGGCGGCGGAAGCGCGATGGACGTGGCCAAGCTGATCGCGGCGCTGGCTTCAGGCCAGCAGAACTTTGCCGAAGTGGTCGGGATCGGCCTTCTGGCCAGTCGCGCCCTGCCCCTCGCCTGCATCCCCACGACCGCCGGAACAGGCAGCGAAGTGACGCCGATCGCCATCGTGGAAGACGAGGCGGCGGAGCTGAAAAAGGGCGTCGTCAGCCCGCATCTGGTGCCCGATTTCGCCTATCTCGATCCGCAACTGACCGTTTCCATGCCGGCCAAGGTGACCGCCGCGACCGGCATCGATGCGCTGACGCACTGTATCGAAGCCTATACCAACCGCTTTTCCCACCCACTGATGGATAGCTGGGCGCTGGAAGGTATCCGGCTGGTGGCGGGCAATCTGAAAACCGCAGTGCGCGACCCCGGCAACCTGCCAGCGCGGGAGGCGATGCTGCTGGCGAGCCATCTGGGCGGCATGTGCCTGGGGCCGGTCAACACGGCGGCGGTGCACGCGCTGGCCTATCCACTGGGGGGCGAGTTCCATGTCGCGCACGGAGTGGCCAATTCGCTGCTGTTGCCGCATGTCATGCGCTTCAACATAGAGGCCGCGCCGGAACGTTATGCAGCGGTGGCCCACGCATTGGGAGTAAAGGCGTCGCCGGACGCCATGCGCGACGCGCAGGAGGGGGTATCCTTGATTGAACGGCTTTCGGAAGCGGTGGGCATCGACCGGCGCCTGTCAGACATCGGCATCGGGCAGAACGCGCTGCCCAAGATGGCGGCGGCGGCGATGACGGTGCAGCGCCTGCTGCGGAACAACCCGCGCGACGTGACCGAAGCCGACGCCCTACGCATCTACGAGGCGGCGCTCTGACATGGCGCGAGGATTCGAATGGTATCGCGAGGCTGACAAGAAGACCCGGCGGGTCTTCTGGACCTGTAGCGCCGGCTGGGCGATGGATAGCGCCGACGGGTTGATCTATCAGTACCTGATTCCGCTGCTGATCATCGGCCTTGGCATGACGCTGACCGAGGCGGGGACGATTGCCAGCGCCGCCTATTTCGCGGCGGCGATCGGCGGCTGGCTGGGCGGCTGGCTGTGCGACCGGTTCGGCCGCGCGCGCATATTGCAGATCACGATCCTGTGGTTCTCGTTCTTCAGCTTCGCATCCGGCTTTGCCCAGAATTACGAACAACTGCTGGTCATCCGTGTGTTGCAGGGCATCGGCTTCGGCGCGGAATGGGCGGTCGGCGCGGTTCTGCTGGGCGAAATCGTGGCGGCCAAGGATCGCGGCAAGGCGCTGGGCACGCTGCACAGCGGCGCGGCGGTGGGGTCCGGCATCGCGGCACTCGTTGCAGGCCCCCTCGCCTCTGCCCTGCCGCCTGACATCGGCTGGCGCGTGGCGTTCTGGGTCGGCATCGCGCCGGCGTTCCTGATTTTCTTCATCCGCCGGGGATCGGACGATTCCGATATCTTCAAGCAGGCGCAAGTTCGCGCCAAAGAGCGGGGGGAGAGGACCAGCCTGGCCAGCATCTTCCGGCCCGGCGTCATCCGCATAACCGCCCTCGCCTCCCTATTGGCCGTGGGCGCGCAGGGTGCGGGCTTCGCGGTGAGCAATTACCTGACCACGTTCCTTTCCGACGAGCGTGGGATCGGGGTGGCGATGGCCGGCGTCTGCGTGATGTTCAACAGCCTGGGCGGGTTCTTCGGCTTTCTGGTCAACGCCTTCGTTTCCGACATTGTCGGTCGCCGCAACGCGTTCCGCCTGTTCGGGCTGGGCTTCGTCGTCACATCGACAATCTATCTGTTCGGGCCGTGGGGGGCGAACCTCTATCTGCTGATCCCGCTGGGCATGATCTATGGCTTCTTCCAGTTCGGCATCTACGCCAGCTTCGGCCCTTATTTCACCGAGCTGTTCCCCACCGAAATACGCGGCACGGGGCAGGCATTCGCCTATAACTTCGGCCGGGCGGCCAGCGCGCTGTTCATCATGACGGTGCCCTTCGTGGCGGGCCGGGTAACGCTGGGCGCTGCGATGGCGATCGTGGCGATCTGCGGCATCGGCTTCGCCCTGATCGCCACGCTGATGCTGCCCGAAACTGCTGGCCGCAAACTGCAATCGCTGGAAGATATGGAGGAAGGTGAAGTCAAAACCGGGGAGCCAGCCGTTGTCGCAGAATGACGTGATGGTCGTGATCGGCGGCAATCGCGGCATCGGCGCCGCGATAAGCCGCATGGCCGCCACGCGCGGCTGGACCGTGTTGCTGACTTATTCCGCGCGGGCGGACGAGGCCGAAGCGATCGTGCGGGACGTTTCCGGCGCAGGTGGATCGGCCTGCGCCTTCCGCTGCGATGTGACGCGGGAAGACGATATAGCGGCCCTGTTCCGCGAAGCCGCGGGGATCGGCCCGGTCAGGGCCATGGTCTATTCCAGCGGGATTACCGGCGATGCCTCCCCCCTTGCCGAAGTGACGGAGGACACCCTGCGCAAGGTAGTGGACGTGAACCTGACCGGGGCCATGCTGTGCGCGCGGGAAGCGGTGCGAGCGATGGGCGAAGGTGGCGGATCGATCACGTTCATATCCTCCCGCGCGTCCGATCGCGGCTCTGCGGGAGAGTATGTCTGGTATGCAGCCACGAAGGGCGCAATCAACAGCCTGTCGCTGGGCCTTTCGCGCGAGCTGGCGGCACAGGGCATCCGCGTGAACTGCGTTTCGCCCGGCCCCGTCGCCACCGAAATGCTGAGCGCGGAAAGACAGGCCAAGGGGGCGGCTGCCGTGCCGATGCAGCGCGTGGGCACGCCGGAGGAGATCGCCGAGGCGGCGCTGTTCCTGGCGTCCGACGCCGCATCCTATGTAACCGGGGCCAATCTGGCCGTCGCCGGGGGCGCATGAACGAAAGGTTGCGCCACCGGGATATTTGATGGAACCTGAGCGCATGCGAACGCGCAAAACCGCGTCGCGGGAGAGAGCACCATGGAATCCTACAGTTCGGACCTGCTTCCACTTGCGACGCGCGCGACAGCGTGGAACGCGCTCTATTCCAAACAGCTCAATACCGTGGATTTCACACCCGCCGACCGGCAGGGTTTCGCCGCGCAGCTGAGCCTGAAGCAACTGGGGCCGATTCAGTTCGCCCGCATGGCGGCCAATCGCAGCCAGATAGAGCGCAAGCGCAGGCACATCGTGCATGGCACGCCCCGGCTCTATTCCTTCCTGTTACAGGCGCGCGGCAGCAGCGTTTTCACCCACTGCGGACAGGAAGCGCGGATGACCGAAGGCGACTTCGCGCTGTGTGACAGCTACGCCCCGCACAACTTCACCATAGACGACGACAGCGTGGTCATCATGCTGCGGGTGGATGCGGCCACGCTGAAGACCCATCTGCCTACGCCGGAACAGTTCTGCGGCATGCACCTGCGCAATGACGTTGGGCTGACCGGCACGATGTCCGCGATGATCGAGAAGCTGAGCGCGCAGCTCGAAACGGGCTTCTCCTCCGCATATGACGAACGCTTCGCCCGCCATGTGCTGGAAATGCTGTCGATGTCATACGCCATCGGCTTCAACGACCGGCCCGACACATCCGCCGTGCTGCGCGGACGCCATGCCGAAGTGGTGCGCCAGATCGAGGACCGGCTGCGCGATCCGCAACTGACGCCTGCCTCCGTGGCAGAGGCGCTGCGTATCTCCCCCCGTTACCTGCGCGCGGTGTTCGCCGCTTCGGGAGAGAAGGTCTCGTCCTACATCATCCGGCGGCGGCTGGAGGAATGCGCGCGGCAGATCCGCAACCCCGCATGGGCCGGGCACACGCTGACCGAAATCGCCTTCTCGTGGGGGTTCAACAGCGCGGCCCATTTCACCCGCACGTTCCACGAACAATACGGCATGACCCCGCGCGAATACCGGCGCAGCGGGCGCAACTGATCCCCGCAACGGATTTACCACCCCGCCCGGCCGCAGCCGGTTGACGCAAATAGCCCTGCCCAACGGGGCAAGCAGGGCCGGCGCATCCATGCCAGCCGCGTGATCCAACCGCAAAACGCCGGAGACCCGCGTGGCCGACAAAGACCTGCTCGAACTCAATCAGACCCTCTCGCTGCAACTCGCCGACTATTGGCACGAGATCGACTTCAACGGCGGCCGCGAGGCTTCGTCGTATTATGTGCCGGAGGCGGAGTTTCACGGCCAGTTCGCCTCGTACATCGGGGTGGAGAAGATCCAGCAGTTCTATGACTGGCGGGTCAATCAGGGACCGCGGCTGTCCGTCCATTCCTTCACCAATTTCCGCGCCCGCTTCACCGGACCGGACACGGCGGAGGCTACGAACTTCCTGTTCCTCTATGCAGCGAACGGGGTGAAAGTGCTGCCCACCCACCCGCCGATCACGATCTCTCTGGCGACCGACCGCTATGTGAAAGTGGGTGGCAGGTGGCTGTGCACCTATCGCCGGTTCGAGCATCTGTTCGAAGGCGATACCCCCGTCACCAATCCCAATCTGGACGGCGACAAGTGAGCGGCGGCGCGCGCGGCGCACTGGACGAAGCGGACCTGCTGGTCAGCCGCGCGCTGATCGGCGGGGAATGGCTGCCGGGTGATCGCGCGCCCATCGCCGTGGAAGACCCCTTCACCGAAAGCGATTTCGCCGAAGTGCCCAACATGGGGACGGCGGAAACCGAACGCGCCGTGGCCGCCGCTGCCGAGGCGCTGCCGGAATGGGCCGCGCGGCCTGCGCGGGAACGCGGCGCGATCCTGCGCCGCTGGTTCGAGCTGTTGCAGACGCACCGCGACGATGTGGTCCGCCTGATTACGCGCGAGAACGGCAAGACCCTGAAGGAAGCTAACGGCGAATTCGATTACGGCGCGGGCTTCATGGAATTCTACGCCGACGAGGCGACCCGCGCGCTAGGCGAAATCATCCCTGCACCGGTACCGGGCCGCAGGATGCTGGCCCAGCGGGAGCCGGTGGGCGTGTGCGCCGCGATCACGCCGTGGAACTTCCCGCTGGCCATGCTGACGCGCAAGGCCGGCCCCGCGCTGGCGGCTGGTTGCACCATGGTGGCCAAGCCCGCATCGATGACACCGCTGACCGCCCTCGCCTTCGCCCGGCTGGGCCAGGAGGCAGGTGTTCCAGCCGGCGTGTTCAACATCCTGACCGGCTCCGCGCGGGAAATCGGCGGCGTGCTGACCGCATCGCCCGTAGTGCGGAAGCTGTCCTTCACCGGATCGACCGAGATCGGCGTGCAGCTCTATCGCGACTGTGCGGGCACGATGAAGCGCCTGGGGCTGGAACTGGGCGGCAATGCCCCGCTGCTGATCTTCGACGATGCCGACATCGACACCGCCGTGGAAACGGCGCTGGTCGCCAAGTTCCGCAACGGGGGGCAAAGCTGTATCGCCGCCAACCGCATCTACGTGCAGCACGGCATCCGCGACCGCTTCCTGTCCGCCTTCGCCGCAAAGGTGAGCGCGATGACCGCTGGCGACGGGTTCGACCCCGCCAGCGATATCGGCCCGCTGATCGACAACGCAGCGGTGGAGAAAGTCGCCGAACACCGCGACGATGCGCTGGCGCTAGGTGCGCAGCAACTGGCGGGCGGGGAAACGCGCGGCCGGGTGGTCCTGCCCACGCTGGTTGCGGGCGTTCCGGCCGATGCCAAGCTGGCGCGGGAAGAAACGTTCGGCCCGCTGGCTGGCGTGATCGGCTTCGCCACGCTGGAAGAAGGGCTCGCGCTGGCCAACGCCACGCCGTTCGGCCTTGCCGCCTATCTCTGTTCGCAAGACCCGGCGACGATCGAGCGCGTCTCTCGCGGGTTGGAAAGCGGCATGGTTGGGGTGAACACCGGCCTCATATCCTCTCCCCATGCGCCGTTCGGCGGGGTCAAGATGTCCGGACTGGGCAAGGAAGGATCGCACCACGGGCTGGAGGAATACCTGAACGTCAAATACCTCTGTCAGGCGGGGCTCTAGATATGCGCAAGACACGCAAGGCGATCATCACCTGCGCTCCCACGGGGTCCATCCATACCCCGTCCATGTCGCCGCACCTGCCCGTCACAGCAGAGGACATAGCCGCGCAGGCCGTGGCGGCGGCAGAGGCGGGCGCGGCGATCCTGCATCTCCATGCCCGCTCATCCGCAGACGGGCGGCCCAGCCCGCGCGGGGAAGATTTCATGGCCTTCCTGCCGCGCGTGCGGCAGGCGACAGACGCGGTGATCAACGTGTCCACCGGCGGATCGGCCATGATGAGCCTGGACGAGAGGCTGGAGGGCGCCCACGCCGCTCAACCAGAGCTGTGCTCGCTCAACATGGGGCCGCTGATCTTCGACTTCTCCGCCGCCGCGAAGCGCGTGCCGCAGTGGCAGCATGAGTGGGAGCGGGAATACGTCGAAAGCTCTCGCGGGCGGATCATGTACAACGACAACGTGTTCATCGAGCGGATCATGACCGAGGTCGGCCGCGCCTATGGCACGCGGTTCGAGTTCGAATGCTATGACATCGGGCACCTCTACACCCTGGCCCATTTCGCGGATCGTGGGCTGATCGACCCGCCGTTCCTGATCCAGGGCGTGTTCGGCATTCTGGGCGGCATCGGGCCGGACGTGCGCAACCTTACCCATATGGTTACAATCGCCGACAGCCTGTTCGGCGACGATTACGTGTTCTCCGCCTTCGCAGCAGGGCGCCACCAGTTCGAATTCTGCACCCAGTCCGCCCTGCTGGGCGGCAACGTGCGCGTGGGTCTGGAGGACAGCCTGTTCATCGGGCGGGGAGAACTGGCACAGTCGAACGCCGATCAGGTGACGAAGATTCGCACGGTGCTGGAGTCTCTGGGACGCGAGATCGCGACGCCAGCGGAGGCGCGGGAAATGCTGGCACTGAAGGGTGGGGACCGGGTTGGGTTTTAGGTGATGAGCACGTTTGCTGGTTGCGCTGGATTCCCGCTTTCGCGGGAATGACGAACGCAGCTCAACTCGTCATCCCCGCGAAAACGGGGATCCAGTGAGGCGGGCACAGCCTTTCATCCGGCGGCGAGCCCGGACGTTACGCCAGTGCAGGAGGGTAACCACGCGGCCGGCGCGGCGTCAGGGACGCGCGCTGGGGCGGGCGGCGGTTGAGGTGCTGGCGCCTTGGTCCAGATCACCTTGCGAACGGCCCGATACGCTATGCCGCGGCGTCCGGGCTCAACCTTC
>DATMGK010000029.1:0-18445 GCA_035555595.1 Croceibacterium sp.
TCTGCACGCTGCCCTTGCCGAAACTGCGTTCGCCCATGACGATCGCCCGGCGTTGATCCTGCAACGCGCCCGCCACGATCTCGCTGGCCGAAGCGGAACCTGCGTCGATCAGCACGATCATCGGCACACCGGCGGCGACATCGCCCGGATAGTACTTTTCCGCCTCGTAATAGACGGTGTCGCGCGCGTTACGGCCGCGCTGCGACACGATCTGGCCCTTCGCCAGGAACAGATCGCTAAGCGCCACAGCCTCATCCAGCGAGCCGCCGGGGTTCTTGCGCATATCGAGCACCAGCCCGGCAAGGTTGCCGCCCGCCTGCTTGCGCAAATCCGCCAGCGCGCCGTTTACATCGACGCCCACGTCGCGGCTGAATTCGTTAACGCTGATGTAGCCGATCCGGCCAGGCTTCAGTTCGAACGTGACGGGTTCAAGTTCTATGACCCCGCGCATGACATCTACATCGAAGGGTTCTTCCCGCCCGGAGCGGAAGATCGTCAGGCGGATGGAGGTGCCGGCGACGCCGCGCATCTGCTTGACCGCTTCGTCCAGTTCCAGCCCGTAGATCAGCTTGCCATCGATGTGGGTGATATAGTCCCCGGCCTTGATGCCCGCCTTGTCCGCCGGGCTGCCCTTGAACGGAGAGACGACCTTAACCGCGCCATCATCCATCTGCACCGAGATGCCGAGGCCCTGATAATTGCCGTCGATCATCGTTTCGAGACGTTCAAGAGCCGCGCCATCCAGAAACGCGGAGTGCGGGTCCAACGCGGCGAGCATGCCGTCGATGGCGCCGCGAATCAGCACCTCGTCCTCCACCGGCTCTACATAGCTGGCCTTGATCCGCTGGTAGGTGGCGAAGAGTTTGGCGAATTCGGGCGAAACGCGCCCTTCCACCTGTGCGAAACCGACAGTGGTGGCGGGCAAC
Organism: Croceibacterium sp.; assembly: GCA_035555595.1. Lineage (GTDB taxonomy): Bacteria > Pseudomonadota > Alphaproteobacteria > Sphingomonadales > Sphingomonadaceae > Croceibacterium_A. Next base: position 927 of record DATMGK010000029.1, read on the forward strand.
AGCGCAACCGCCGTCAGCAGCGCGGCGGCGCGCAGCGGTTTGCCGACTTTCGAAGCGAGAGACATGAATCGTTATCCTTGCATTCGCATCAGCTTATCGCGCGCGAGGGCTTAACGCCAGATGAGGGGTGCCATGCCCGGTTTACCCGGCAAAGCGCAGCGGATTGACCGGTTCTCCATCGCGCCGCAGTTCCAGCGTTACCTCTGGCGAGGCAGAAGCCGCGAGGCCCAGCGGCGCACCGGCGACGAGTTGCTGGCCCACTGTCACGTCCGTCCGCGCAAGCCCGGTGACGAGGCTGGTCCAGCCGCCGGAATGTTCGACGATAACGATCCGGCCATAGCCGCGATAAGGCCCGGCAAAGGCGACGCGCCCTGCCCCTGGCGAAACGATCTGCGCCCCCGGCGCAGGCGCCAGCGTCAACCCCTGACTGGGCGTCGTGCCTGCAGAGGCGCGAGCGCCGAAACCCAGAACCGTGCGGCCGGTAACAGGCAGGAGATAGGGCGCTGGCGGTGCGGCAGCCACCGTGCTGCTTTCCGGCGCGGGAACGGCAGCAGGGATGGCATCGCCGCCCGACGCCCTGAGCACCGGGCCGGGCAGCGCCGCGAGGCGACGACGCAAGGCCCCTGCACGATCGAGTTCGCCGACCAGCGCATCCAGATCGCGGAACTGTTCCCCCAGAGCGATAGCCCGCTCCGCCTCTCGATTGGCGCCGCTCTCCGCCTCTCTCAACGCGAGGCGCTGGCGCGTTTCCAGCGTGGCGAGATCCCGGCGGCGGCCAGCCAGCACAGCCTGTTCCGCCCGCAGGTCCGCAGCAGCCAGCACGGCTTCTTCCCGCAAGGCGCGCGCACGGGCGAGACGCGCGCGCAGGCCCGCCGTGCGATCTTCGATTCGCGGCATCGCCCCGGCCAGCACTGCGCGAAGGTGGACCAGTTCCGCCACCGAACCGGGTTGCAACACGGAAAGCGCCAGCGGCCTGCGGGATACCTGCTGCAAGGCCCCGGTCAGGTGCACGATCGGCTGCTGTTCGCGGCCCAGCGCCTCACGCAAGGCGGCATATTCCTGCTGTGCGAGATCGAGCCGCGCCTCTGCCGCGCGGATGCCCGCTTCGGCAAGCTGGACCTGCGCGGCCAGTGCGGCGGCTTCATGCGCGGTTCGTTCCGCCGCGCCGCGCGTAGCTTCTGCCTGACGCAGCATCAGGGCGCTGCGCCGTTCCGCCGCGCGGGCTGCAGCCTGCGCCTCTTTCAAAGCGCCGCGTGCTTGCGAGAGATCGCCCTCGCCCGCATTCTGGGCACCGGCCCCGGCGGTGATCAGCGCGGCCAGCACCAGCGCGAGGGCCGGTGCCAGAAAGGCTATGCCCCCCTTCACCGGCTAGTTCGCCCGATGATAGGGGTGGCCTGCGAGAATGCTGGTGGCGCGGAAAAGCTGTTCCAGCAGCATGGCTCGGGCCATCAGGTGCGGCCATGTCGCCCGCCCGAAAGCCAGCAGTCGGTCAGCGGAATCACGTTCCGCCCGGGAATGACCATCGGCAGCGCCCAGCACGAAGCGGGTTTCGCGTATCCCGCCATCACGCCAGCCGCGCAGCAGCCCCGCGAATTCTTCCGACTTCAGATCATCGCCCCGCTCGTCCAGCAAAACAGTGCGGCAGGGCGTGAGGGGTTCGGGAATGCGGCCGCCGGTTTCCGGCAGTTCGGTCAGCCGCAAGGGCCAGACGATCCGCTTCTCATAACGCGCGACCAAATCCGCCTCTGGCGAGCGAGCTATCTTTCCGCGAGCGATGACATGCAGCAGCATGGCCGACCCTTAGCCGTCCATGCGCCGCAAAGGAATCCTCAGGCGCGGCCTGCGGTGCCGGTCGCCTCGTCGCCGAAGCCCCACATCCGTTCAAGGTTGTAGAAGCTGCGCACTTCGGGGCGGAAAAGGTGCACGACCACGTCACCCGCGTCGATCAGCACCCAGTCGGCAGCGGGCAGCCCTTCGATACGGGGGGAACCATGGCCTTCCTTCTTCAGCCGTTCCGCCAGTTTCATAGCCATCGCGCCGACCTGACGCGTCGAGCGGCCGGACGCGATCACCATGTGATCGGCGATGCTCGATTTCCCTGCAAGATCGATGGAGACGACATCCTGGGCCTGATCCTCGTCAAGCTGATCGAGGATGAGAGCGTGGATCGAGCCGCTTTCTGCGTGAGTCATGGTGGGCATGTCAGTGAAGGAAACGATGGTTGAGATGCCGGAAGAATCCGAACGGGCCTGCGGCCCTGTAGTCTCGCGAGTCATCGTTTTGGTTCATGCTCCTGATAGCGGGAATGGACGATATGGAAGAAATCGGGGGCCGGACGCATCATGCATCCCGCACCTGTGCCGTATCGTGAATGAGGGAACGCGTCACCCCATCCCTTGGCGGGGGGCCGGTTAAACGGCTGGCCCAGTCAGGGTCCGCGCGGCGCACCTGTGTGGCTGAACGCGGATCAGGGTCAAAACGCAATTCAATCAGCGCGGGGGCGCTCCATCCACCCCGGTCAAGCAACCTGCGGTTGCGAAAACCGGCAGCGGACGACCGGTAGCGCCGCAGCCAGGCCATCGCGGGGCTCGCGAGGGCGCCGTCATCATACCCGGGCCGGGCGATCACCGCAATCGGCATCTCACGCGCGATCGCCCGCCAGTCCTTCCACAAGTGGAACTGGGCCAGATTGTCCGCCCCCATCAGCCATACGAAGCGGCGGCGGGGGAAGCGGCGCTTCAACGCGCGCAGGGTATCGATCGTGTAGCGCGTGCCCAGTTCCCGTTCGATCGCACTGACACGGATCGGGGCGCCCCGCGCCACGGCTTGAGCGGAGCGAACCCGTGCCGCCAAAGGTGCCATTCCTGCCTTCGGCTTCAGCGGGTTGCCGGGGGAAACCAGCCACCAGACATCGTCCAGCCCCAGCGCCGCTCTGGCGAACAGCGTGATCCGCCGATGTCCGCCATGCGCGGGATTGAAACTGCCGCCGAGCAGCCCGGTAACGGGATAGCGCCGCGTCACTTCGGCTGTCGACGCTCCGACACCTTGCCGGCCATGTAACGGCCCTGCGTTTCGAACATCCAGCCGGGATATTCGCGGGGCAGGGCGCTGAGGCTGTCGAGCCGGGCCAGATCCGCGGCATCAAGCTCCACATCGCAGGCGCCGATGTTATCGGCCAGTTGCTCCGCGCGCTTGGCCCCCACGATCACCGTGGAGACGACCGGCTGGTGGAGCAGCCATGCCAGCGCGATGCGCGCCACGGACACACCGCGCGCGTCGCCCATTTCACGCATCGCCGCCACCAGCGGTTCCGCACGAGCGAGATCGACCGGGGGGAAATCGAAACCGGCGCGGCGTCCTTCGCCCTCCGCCCCGGCATCCGAAAACTGATACTTGCCGCTGAGTAGCCCGCCCGCGAGCGGCGACCAGACCATCAGGCCCAGCCCTTCGCTGAGCAGCATCGGCGCCAGTTCCCGTTCCAGATCGCGCCCGGCGACGGTGTAATAGGCCTGCAACGAGATATACTTCGCCCAGCCGCGCCGTTCGGAAATGCCGAGCGATTTTGCGATCTGCCAGGCCGCCCAGTTGGATACGCCGATGTAGCGCGCGCGGCCGGAACGGACGATGTCGTTCAGCGCCTCAAGCGTTTCTTCCATCGGGCAGAAAGGATCCCATCCGTGGATCTGGTAGAGATCGACATGATCAAGGCCGAGGCGGGCAAGGCTGGCGTCGATCTGATCCAGCAGATGCTTGCGCCCAGCGCCGGACGCATTCGGCCCTTCGCCCATCGCGCCCATGCCCTTGGTGGCGACAACCACGTCCCCGCGCGGCACACCCAATGCCTTCAGCGCAGCGCCGACGAACTCCTCCGACTGGCCGGTGGTATAGACGTTGGCCGTGTCGATCATGTTGATCCCGGCATCCAGCGCCTGCTTCACCAGCGCGGTCGAAGCATCCTGATCCAACCCGTGAATCTGCCCGAACCTGCCGGGATTCGTGCCGAAAGTCATCGCGCCGAGGCACAGCTCTGACACGACGAGGCCGGTGTTGCCGAAGCGGTTATAACGCATGGGACATCCTCCTATGCGGCGGTTCAGGCGCGCGCTTCGCCGTGGCCGCGCACCTGCCACTTGTAAGTGGTCAGCCCTTCCAGTGCGACCGGCCCGCGCGCATGCAGGCGGCCAGTGGCGATGCCGATTTCAGCCCCCAGCCCGAACTCTCCGCCATCGGCGAACTGGGTGCTGGCGTTGACCATCACGATCGCGCTGTCCACTTCCGCCAGGAACCGTTCCGCCACGGCCTGATCGGCCGTGATAACGGCGTCGGTATGGCCGGAGGAATGGCGCGCGATGTGATCCAGTGCGGCATCCAGCCCGTCGACCACGGCGACCGACAGCACGGCATCGAGATACTCGGTATCCCAGTCGTTAGCGCTGGCTGCCTTGATACGCGGATCGAGCGCCTGAGCGCGGGCATCGCCGCGCAACTCGCACCCGGCGTCCAGCAAAGCGGCGACGATCTGGCCGCTGGCGGGGAAAGCGGCGTCCAGCAGCAGGGTTTCCATCGCACCGCATATACCGGTGCGGCGCATCTTGGCGTTGAGCGCCAGCTTGACCGCCATTTCCGGATCGGCGGCGGAATGGACATAAGTGTGGCAGATGCCGTCGAGGTGGGCGAGCACCGGCACGCGGGCATCGTTCTGCACCCGCTCCACCAATCCCTTGCCCCCGCGCGGCACGATCATGTCGATCAGCCCGGCGGCGCGCAGCATGGCGGAAACAGCCTCCCGGTCCTGAGTAGGCATCAACTGCACCGCTTCCGCAGGCACGCCCGCAGCAGCCAGCCCTTCGCCCAGTGCGGCGAGAATCGCCCGGTTGGAATGGACCGCCTCGCTACCCCCACGCAGCAGAGCGGCGTTCCCGCTCATCAGGCAAAGCGCCGCCGCATCCGCCGTCACATTGGGGCGGCTTTCGTAGATGATCCCGATCAGCCCGATGGGAATGCGCACGCGCGACAGTTCCAGCCCACTGGGGGCGATGGAATGATCGATCACCTGCCCGACCGGATCGGGCAGCGCGGCGACGGCTTCCAGCGCGGAGGCGATGCCTTCCAGCCGCTTGGCATCCAGCCGCAGCCGATCGAGCATCGCGCCCGAAAGCCCGTTAGCTTCCCCAGCCGCGACATCACGCGCATTGGCGGCGATGATTTCCGGCCCCCGCGCCCGCAGCGCCGTGACGGCTGAGCGCAGGGCGGCAGCCTTGCCGGCGGTGTCCATCCGGGCCAGCACACGCTGCGCCGTGCGGCCCGCGCGGGCGAGGCCGGCAACCAGTTGGTCATGATCGGGATGAGCTTGGGGCTGTGTCGACATGCGGGCCGCTTACCACCCCCGCCACGCGCTGTCAGTCCCCCGCCGAGTCGCGGCAGAATGCCGGGATTCCTCCACCACGAAAACTCATTTTTGTTATGTTCCACAACTCGTCGCGTTTCGTCTTCGACTCGCCCCAAAGGTTAACGGTGGGATTCGACTCTCATCGGCCGCGACCGCTAGTCCGCCTGCCGGGCTTGGGTCGGGTTACGGGGCGGTCTTGAAGACTATGAACGTTAGCAGCGTGCAGGAACGTCTGCGAAGTTGGTTTCCAGAGCGTGAGTTCTTCATGCGCTCTCAGGGTCAGGTTCGCTTCGTCACCATAACATCGCGTATGCAGATGGCGGCCGCCGGGATCGCCATTGCAGTCGTCGGTGGTTGGGGCCTGTCGATGGGCGTCATGGCCGTAAGCCAGTTTCAATCGGAATGGGAACGCGCCTCCCTGCTCGATCGGGAAGCGAAGGTCGCCCGGTCGGAAAGCCGGGTCGCCGCCTATCGTCAGGACATCAACGCCGTGGCGGACGAGGTTTCGCGGCGGATGGAATTCCTTGAAGAAGCCACCGAAATGCTGCCCGAAGACGCAGTGGCGGCCAGCGATACCGTGTCCGACAGCGCGGGTGAGGCGGCAAAGGCAGTCAGCAAGATCAGCGCGGTCATGCCCGAAGCCGCTGAACTGGCACGGCTCGAAGCGCGCCAGCTTGCCTATGCCGAACGGCTGACGCGTTATGCCGATAGCCGCGCTGCGCGGGCTGAAAGCGCGCTGCGCCAGCTCGGCCTCAATCCCAAGACCGTGCTCGCCGCTGCCCGCAGCGCGCAGGGCGGCCCGTTCGAAGTGCTTTCCACCGCGCGCGACGGATCGCTGGACCAGCGGTTCGAACGTCTCGCGCTCAGCCTGGCGCGGATGAGCGCGCTTCAGGACGGGCTCGACAGCGTGCCGCAGGTGATGCCGGCGGACATGCGCATGATCTCGTCAGGCTTCGGCTATCGCCGCGACCCGTTCAATGGCCGCGCGGCGATGCATGCGGGGCTGGATTTCCGTGGCCCGGTGGGATCGCCGATCCACGCGGCGGCGGAAGGGCGCGTTTCCTTCGTCGGCACGCGACAGGGCTATGGCAAAGTGGTGGAAATCAGCCACGGCAACGGGCTGATGACGCGTTACGCGCACATGTCCGCATGGAAATCCCGTGTTGGACAGCAGGTCGCAGCGGGTGATGTCATCGGCCAGATCGGCAATACCGGCCGTTCGACCGGCCCCCACCTCCATTTCGAGGTCCGCATAAACGGCCGAGCAGTAAACCCGCGCCCCTTTCTGGAGACCGCGCCCCATGTTCTCGAAGAAGTCCGCAGCGGTCAGGACGCCGAGCCGGCCCGTGGCCAGTAATGCCACTTTTTCCGTTATCGGTGCCGATGTCGTCATCCGGGGCGATGTAGAAGCCTCTGCCGACCTGCATGTCGATGGCACGGTTCGCGGCGACATTACCTGCGCATCGCTGGTGCAGGGCGAATCGAGCCACATCGAAGGAGCGATCGAGGCCGGGACGGCGCGGCTGGCGGGAACCGTCAAAGGCACGATCACCGCGCGCGAGCTGGTGATCCTGAAGAGTGCGCGGATCGAAGGCGATGTGCACTACGACACGCTGACGATCGAACACGGAGCCAGCGTGGAAGGCCGTTTCGCGCCCGATGGGGCGAAACCTGCCCAGCCGCAGGTGGACGAAGGCGACGAGCAGCGGCTGACGCTGGCGGGTTGATCGCCGCAAGGGGCTCTAACCCAGCACGCTGGTAGTCTTACATTTCGTGATTTTGCTGAGCGCGGGTTTGCCCGCCCTTGGCGCGATTGTGCGCTGGATCCCCGCTTCCGCGGGGATGACGAAATAATGAGATCTTGTGGGGAAGCGGCCACCAACCTTCGTCATTCCCGCGAAGGCGGGAATCCAGTTGGTTCCGGAAAGGTCCAGAGGCAGGCAAGAACGCCCGCCCCCGCCTTGTCATCAGGCTTCGCCAGCGGCTTCCGCTGCGCGCTTGGCTTCGAGCCAGGCTTCGGCTTCAGCTTCCTGCGCGGCTTCTACCGCAGCCTTGGCGGCCGCATCTCGTTCCGCCCGCAGTTCGGCGATCAGGCTGGCGCGATCGTCACGGCTTTCGGCGACAACCTCTTCGACCTCTTCATCCTCACTGGGTGCGCGCTTGGCAGCCTTGGCCACCGCAGCGTCAAGTTCGCGCTGCGAACAAAGGCCCAGCGTAACCGGGTCCTTCGCCTGAATATTGGCGATGTTCCAGTGCGAGCGTTCGCGAATCGCGTTGATCGTGGTGCGGGTGGTGCCGATCAGCTTGCCGATCTGCGCGTCGGAAATTTCCGGGTGGTTGCGAATGATCCACGCGATGCCATCCGGCTTGTCCTGCCGCTTGGACACCGGCGTATAACGCGGGCCCTTGGTACGGCTGACGTCCACCGGCGCGCGGTGCATCTTCAGGCGATAATTGGGATCGGCCTGACCCTTGCTGATTTCGTCGTGCGTCAGTTCGCCGGAATGGACCGGATCGCGGCCAGTATACTTTGAACTGGCCAGATCGTCGGCCATCGCCTGAACTTCAAGGATGTGCAGGCCGCAGAATTCGGCGATCTGTTCGAAGCTCAGCGCGGTATTGTCGACCAGCCAGGAAGCGGTCGCATGGGGCATGAGGGGAGTGGGCTGGGCCACGATTTCTCTCCGGTCAAAATAGAAGGGCCGCCCCTCGCGGGGCGGCCGTCACGGCACCGATGTAGGCCCGTTGCGGGCAAACGGCAAGCTGAGTCCGACCCGTGCAGTGCTCAGAGGGTCAGGCGGCCAGCGCCACGCCGCGCGGTGATGGTCCGGGAACGGAAGTGAGCGCGGCAAGAAACTGGTCCGCGCTGGCTTCCCAACTGAAAGAACGGCCGCGTGCCAGGCAGTCGTTACGTTCCAGCGCAAGAGCCCCGGCAATCGCCCGTTCCAGCGATTCATCCATGCAGCCGCTTTCGGGTGTGAGTACGTCCAGCGGACCGGCGACCGGATAGGCTGCGACCGGGGTGCCGCATGCCAGCGCCTCTATCATCACCAGCCCGAAAGTGTCGGTGCGGCTGGGGAACACGAACACGTCAGCCCCGGCATAGCAGGCGGCCAGCGCCGCGCCGCTTTGCTGCCCGAGAAAATGGGCCTGCGGGAAAGCGGCCTGTAACCGCGCCTGTGCAGGGCCATCGCCAACGACCACCTTCGATCCCGGATGGCCATTGTCGAGGAACGCCTCGACATTCTTCTCAACCGCGAGACGGCCGACATAGAGCTGAATCGGTCGCGGCAGATCAAAGAACAGATCTGGCGGGGCAAGATCGGGGCCGAACTGCGACAGGTCCACGCCGCGGCTCCATTCGCGCAGCCGGGTCAGACCCTGCACGGCCAGTTGATCCCGAATGGTGGGCGTAGCCACCATGACGCCATCCGAAGCGCGGTGGAACCGGCGGATATAGGGCCAGAATACCGCAGCAGGCAGGTGCGACCGGCGCGCCAGATATTCCGGGAACCGGGTGTGATAGGCCGTGGTGAACGGCTGCCGGCTGTCGATGCACCAGCGGCGGGCGGCCCAGCCCAGCGGGCCTTCCGTCGCGATATGGATCGCCTGCGGTGCAAAGCTCGCCAACCGCGCACCCACTGTCCGCGCGCCAGCCAGAGCGAGGCGGATTTCCGGATAAGTCGGGCAGGGAAGCGAGCGGTATTCGCCGGGCGAGATCACCTCCACCTCGTGCCCCCGGCGCGCCAGTTCAGCGTTGATGGCGCCGAGCGTCCGCACCACGCCGTTGACTTGCGGCGCCCAGGCATCGGTGACGAGGGCGATGCGCATCGGCCCGCCCTATGCCGCGCGGGCCACGGCGAGGGTGGCCGCTTCTGCCTCAGCCTCTGCCTCTGCCTTGCGGCGGGCCACTTCTTCCGGCCAGTGGAGGATTTCCATCGTGCCGTCGAAGTGTTCGACCAGCGCGGTGCAACCTTCCACCCAGTCACCATCGTTGTAATACTGGATACCGTCGAATTCGCGCATTTCAGCCGTATGGATGTGGCCGCAGACCACCCCGTCCACCTTGCGCGCCGCAGCGGCGCGGGCGACGACTTCTTCGTAGCGATAGATGAATTCGACCGCGTTCTTGACCTTGTGCTTGGCCATCTTGCTGAGCGACCAGTAAGGCAGGCCGAAGCGGCGGCGGACCACGTTGATCCACGCGCTGATGCCCATCAATGCGCCGTAAAGCGCGTCACCCACGAAGGCGAGCCAGCGATGGGCGAGCATCACGCCATCGAACTCATCCCCGTGCAATACCATCAGCCGGCGGCCATCGGCGGTTTCGTGGAATGCCGCGCGGCGTATCTCCACCCCGCCGAAGTTGAGGCCGGAGAACTGCCGGAACATCTCGTCATGATTGCCGGGAATATAGACGATCCGCGTGCCGCGCCGGGCGCGTTTCAGGATACGGCGGACGATGTCGTTATGCGCGGCGGGCCAGTAGAACTTCTTCCGAAGCCGCCAGCCGTCGATGATGTCGCCGACCAGATACATCGTTTCGCTGTCGGTATGGTCGAGGAAATCGATCAGCAGGTCCGCGTTGCAGCCCCGCGTTCCCAGGTGAACGTCGCTGATCCAGATCGTGCGGAACCGACGCCGCTTTTCCGGCGCCGGTTCCGGCACGAAGGGTTCGTGATGATCGAACTGAGCAAAGGCGGCGAGTGCTTCACCATTCCCCAGCGCGCCTTCGAAATAGGCTTGCAGCATCGCCCATAGCCCCTTGTGCCGTTCTACTGGCTTCGGGCCTATGCAGGTGAATTATGACAGGGGAATCGCGTTTCAGCGTCGGTTCCGCGTCTGTGTGACAGAGGCGTGTCAGCTCCACGGGGATGGCATGTTGTAGGGCACCGTAACAAAAACCGCCTCTACCCCCGCGATCTTGCCATCCACGATCTTGAACAGTTCCAGCAGCGAGAAGCTGTGCGGATAGTGGAACACCGAATGCGCCGTGGTGCCATCGGTCCAGGTCAGTTCCACGCGCTTGCCGGTATGGTCGATGAAGCCCCCGGCCAAAACCAGCCCTTTCTCTTCATCCACCAAGGGAAAGCGTCGGTCGCGCAGCCGGTCGTCGAACACGAAGTGGCCTTTGCGGAACTGTTCCGCGCAGCCCAGCCCGGCGATCGGATAGTTCGGGAAGGCATCGATGTTGTTGGTCGTCTGGACGCCGTTCTCGATCCGATCGCAATCATCGGTGAATTCGGTGAACAAGGTTCCGTCGTTGAGCTGGAGAGTATCGAAATAGCCGTCGGCGATGGAAATCATCCGCGCCCGTTCGCGCCGCTGTTCCGGCGGCACGTCCGCCTGCATCAGGGGGCGCGGCGAGATGTAGGTGTCTATGCCGGGGAACGGGCTGAGATCGACCTTGCGGCAGACGATCGTCTCCGCCTCTGCGATCAGGCCATCCGTGATGGCCAGCCGCACCGCCATGATCGCCGGGTGGCCGTGTTCCTCCACCACGCCGAACCAGCTGACCTGCCCGGTTTCGGGATCGGCGGCCTTCAGATCATAGCCGGGGCGCACCGCGCTGATCGTGTTCCACGCGCCATCGCCCACGGCGAGCTGCACGTTGTTTTCGGTAAACACGACATGATCCGCCCACGGCAGGCGCGAGGCATCTTTCGCGGCGAGCGCGGCGAGATAGGCATCGGCGTGGGCATAGAGCGCTTCGCGGGAAATCGGCCGCGGCGGGCGAGAGTTCATTCAGCCATTCCTTTCACTTCCAGCACAATCTTGCCGACATGGTCCCCGGCTTCCATCCGCACATGGGCCTCTGCCGCCTGAGCCAGCGGAAAGACCCGATCCATCGCCGGGCGCAGCGATCCATCTTCCACCAGCGGCCAGGCGTTGCGCGCGATTTCATCCGCCAGCATCGCCTTGAACGCATCGGACCGGGCACGCAGGGTGGAGCCGGTCAGCGTCTGCCGCCGGATCATGAGCTTGCCCATGTTCACTTCAGCCACAGCGCCGCCCAACGTGGCGATGGTGACCAGCCGGCCATCATCGTCCAGACAATCCAGATTGCGCTGGGTATAGCTGCCCGCCACCATATCCAGCACCAGCTGCGCGCCGAGACCGCCGGTGATCGCGTGGACCCCCTCCACGAAATCGGCGGTGTTGTAGTTGATCGCATGATCGGCGCCGAGCGCCAGCGCCGCCGCACATTTTGCGTCGCTGCCACAGGTCACGATCACGGTGAGGCCGAACAGCTTGCCCAGCTTGATCGCCATGGTGCCGATACCGCTGGTGCCACCATGCACCAGCAGGGTTTCCCCCTCGCACGCCCAGCCGCGTTCGAACACGTTGTGCCACACGGTGAACAGCGTTTCGGGCAGCGCCGCCGCCTCAACCAGCGACAGGCCATGCGGCACGGGCAGGCAATGATCGCAGCGCGCTAGGCAAAATTGCGCGTAGCCACCGCCGCTGACGAGGGCGCAGACCTCCCGCCCGAGCAGCGTTTCATCCGCCTCTTCCCCCACGGCCACCACGGTTCCGGAAATCTCCAGACCCGGAATGTCCGACGCGCCCGGCGGTGGGGGGTAGCGGCCCTGCCGCTGAAGTACATCGGGTCGATTGATTCCCGCGAAGGCGACTTCGATCAACACCTGCGCGGATGCTGGGCGCGGCACAGGGCGCTGTTCAAGCCTCAACACGTCCGGGCCAACAGCCCGTGCGATTCCAATGGCCTGCATGGTCGCGGGCAAATCCATCATTCCCCCCTGTCGCGCGGACGCAACGTTCCACGGTGGTAGTGCCAGACCCCATTGACAGCAAGCGGCGGGCGAAACATGCTGCACTGCAATGGAGGACGATCTCCCCCGGATGCGCGGAGATTCCGCGAGCCGGCTGGCCGGCGAGCCGCTCGACAGCTATTCGCAGGACGAGCTGATGGGGCGTATCGCCCTGCTTGAAGCAGAGATCGCCCGCGTCAGGGCGCATCACGCCAAAGCCGCCGATCACAAGAAACTGGCCGACGCGCTGTTCAAACCGCGAGAGCCGAGCTGATGGGCCGCCCGGCCCCTGCCCCTCTCGCATTCGCGCCGACGGCGCCCCATATCCTGTTCAACCAGAAGGCCGGGTGCCGTTCGCGGCCCCTTCAAACGGCCTTTCGCACATTTGAAACCTTCCGGATCGTATCCCCACCCCCGTTGGATTGAAGACCATGCCAAGTTTCGCGCAGAACCTCGAAAAGACACTCCACACCGCGCTTCAGCACGCGAGCGACCGCACGCATGAATATGCGACGCTGGAGCACCTGTTGCTGGCGCTGGTGGAGGACCCCGAAGCATCCGAAGTGATGATCGCCTGCGGCGTCGATCTGGACGAATTGTCGGGCGTGGTCCGCAAATATCTGGATGACGAATACCAGTCGCTGAAAACCGATGACGATGCGGACCCGCAGCCGACGGCCGGGTTCCAGCGGGTGATCCAGCGCGCGATCCTGCACGTGCAGTCCAGCGGCAAGGATACGGTGACCGGGGCCAATGTGCTGGTGGCGCTGTTTTCTGAGCGGGACAGCTATGCCGTCTATTTCCTGCAGCAGCAGGATATGAGCCGACTGGATGCGGTGAGCTATATCAGCCACGGCATCGGCAAGGGCGGCCGCCAGATCGAGAATCGCAGCGCCCCGGGCGGAGATGAGCCGGAAGCGGCGAAGTCCGAGGAAAAGGCCGAAAAGGGCGGGAAGAAGGATTCCGCACTCGACCAGTTCTGCGTGAACCTGAACCAGAAGGCGCTGGACGGTAAGGTCGATCCGCTGATCGGGCGCGGGCCGGAAGTGGACCGCACGATCCAGATCCTGTGCCGCCGGTCCAAGAACAACCCGCTGTATGTCGGCGATCCGGGCGTGGGCAAGACGGCGATCGCCGAAGGCCTGGCGCGCAAGATCGTCGAAGGCGAAGTGCCCGAAGTGCTGGCCGAAGCGGTGATCTATTCGCTGGACATGGGCGCGCTGCTGGCGGGCACCCGTTATCGTGGCGATTTCGAGGAACGGCTGAAGCAGGTGGTTTCGGAGCTGGAGCGACTGCCCGAAGCGGTGCTGTTCATCGACGAGATCCACACCGTGATCGGCGCGGGCGCGACCAGCGGCGGGGCCATGGATGCGTCCAACCTGCTGAAGCCCGCGCTTTCCAGCGGCACGATCCGCTGCATCGGATCGACCACCTACAAGGAATTCCGCAATCACTTCGAGAAGGACCGCGCCCTGCTGCGCCGATTCCAAAAGATCGACGTGAACGAACCGACCGTGGAGGATACGATCAAGATCCTGCGCGGGCTGCGCAGCGCGTTCGAAGAACACCACAAGGTCAAATACACGCCCGACGCGATCAAGACGGCGGTGGAGATGAGCGCGCGCTACATCAATGACCGCAAGCTGCCCGACAAGGCGATCGACGTGATCGACGAGGTGGGCGCGATGCAGATGCTGGTGCCGCCCAGCCGCCGGAAGAAGAAGATCACCTCCAAGGAAATCGAGGCGGTGATCGCCACCATGGCGCGCATCCCCCCGAAATCCGTCAGCAGCGACGACAAGGCGGCGCTGGCCGGTCTTGAGAAGGACCTGAAGCGCGTGGTCTATGGGCAGGACAAGGCCATCGAGGTGCTTTCCACCGCGATGAAGCTGAGCCGTGCCGGTCTGCGCGATCCGGACAAGCCGATCGGCAGCTTCCTGTTTTCCGGCCCCACCGGCGTCGGCAAGACGGAAGTGGCGCGCCAGCTTGCCAGCATCATGGGCATAGAACTGAAGCGCTTCGACATGTCCGAATATATGGAGCGTCATTCGGTCAGCCGACTGATCGGCGCCCCTCCGGGCTATGTCGGATACGATCAGGGTGGCCTGCTGACCGACGCGATCGACCAGCATCCGCACTGCGTGCTGTTGCTGGACGAGATCGAGAAGGCGCACCCTGACCTGTTCAACATCCTGTTGCAGGTAATGGACCACGGCAAGCTGACCGACCATCACGGCAAGACGGTCGATTTCCGCAATGTCGTGCTGATCATGACGACCAATGCCGGTGCGTCCGACATGGCGCGTCAGGGCATCGGCTTCGGCGCGGGCACCAAGACGGAAGCGCAGGACGAAGCGGTGAAGAAGATGTTCACCCCGGAATTCCGCAACCGTCTGGATGCCATTGTTCCGTTTGCCTATCTGGGCACCGAAACGGTCAGCCGCGTGGTCGACAAGTTCATCCTGCAGCTGGAACTGCAACTGGCCGACCAGAACGTGCACATCCAGTTCGACACCGATGCGCGCGAATGGCTGGGCAAGCGCGGCTATGACAAGCTGATGGGCGCGCGGCCGATGGCGCGGCTGATTCAGGACAAGGTGAAGCAGCCGCTGGCCGAAGAACTGCTGTTCGGCAAACTGGCCCACGGCGGCGAAGTGCATGTGAGCGTGAAGGACGATGCCCTGTCGTTCGAACTGACGCCTGCCGCGCCGAAGGTGGCCAAGCCCAAGGCAAAGAAACCGGCGGCCAAGCGCAAGCCGGAAGCCCCCGCCGACGAGGCGAAGGGCGAAGAGTAACCCACAACGCCCTCTCCCCTTGCGGGAGAGGGCACTGGGCTGGAACTCCAGCCCCCATCCCGCCATTTCTACCCCATGACAGCGCCATTCGCATGGATCCGGCCTGAGCCGCACGGCATCCATGTGGTACCCGCCGATTGCTGGATCGATCCGTCGATCGCGGTGCCCAACGCGCTCGTGACGCATGGCCATGCGGACCACGCGCGGGGCGGGCATGGCCGCACTGTGGCGACGCCCGAAACGCTGGCGATCATGGAACTGCGCTATCAGACGCGCCAGGGGGCCATGCCGGTCCAGTATGGCGAGACGATCAGCCTGCCCGGCGGCGTAGACGCAACATTCGTGCCTGCGGGCCACGTTCTCGGCTCCGCACAGATCCTGCTGGAACATGCGGGCGAACGCGTGGTCGTGACCGGCGATTACAAGCGCCGCCCCGATCCCACCTGCCCGCCGTTCCAGCCCATGCCCTGCGACGTGCTGGTGACGGAAGCGACATTCGGCCTGCCCGTATTCCGTCATCCGCCCGTGGAGCACGAGATCGGTAAGCTGCGGGCCGCGCGGGAGCGCAATCCCGATCGCTGTGTTCTGGTGGGGGCCTATGCACTGGGCAAAGCGCAGCGGGTGATCGCGGAACTGCGCCGCGCGGGGTATCAGGACCCGATCTATCTGCACGGCGCGCTGGAGCGGATGTGCCGGCTTTATGAAGAGTTCGGCATCGATCTGGGCGAGTTGCGGCTGGTGGCCGATACCCCGAAGGACAAGTTGCGCGGCGCGACTGTGCTGTGCCCGCCGGGCGCGCTCAACGATCGCTGGAGCCGCCGCCTGCCCGATCCCGTAACGGCCATGGCGAGCGGGTGGATGCGTGTGCGCCAGCGCGCCCGGCAGCGCAATGTGGAGCTGCCGCTGGTCATTTCCGACCATGCCGACTGGGACGAGCTGACCGCCACGATCGAGGAAGTCGATCCGGCCGAAAGCTGGATCACGCACGGGCGCGAGGAAGCTCTATTGCGCTGGTGCCAGCTTCACCAGCGGCGCGCGCGGGCACTGGCGCTGGCGGGATACGAGGACGAGGACGACTAGGTGCAGCGCTTCGCCATGCTTCTCGACGCGCTGGTCTATACCCGCAGCCGGAACGGCAAGCTGGGCCTGATCGCCGACTATCTGCGCACCACGCCCGACCCGGATCGCGGGTGGGCGCTGGCGGCGCTGACCGATGCGGTGAACTTTCCAGCGGTGAAAAGCAGCACGATCCGCAGCGTGCTGATGGAACGGGTCGATCCCGTGCTGTTCGCGCTGAGCCGCGATTTCGTGGGCGACACTGCGGAGACGGCAAGCCTGCTGTGGCCCCGGACCGAAGCTGACGCCATGCCGCCGCCCACTCTGGCAGAGGCGGTGGAATTGCTGGGTGGAATGACCCGTGCATCCGTGATGGCAGAATTACCCCGCCTGCTGGACCGGCTGGATGCCGACGGGCGCTATGCGCTGTTCAAACTGGCGACCGGCGGCATGCGCGTGGGCGTTTCCGCGCGGCTGGCCAAGACTGCGTTTGCGCAGGCTTTCAGCGTGCCGGTGGAGGAGGTGGAGGAATACTGGCACGCGCTGGCCCCGCCCTATGCCGCGCTGTTCGCCTGGGCGGCTGAGGGTGCGCCCCCGCCCGATACAGGCGCACTGCCGCTGTTCCGCCCTTTCATGCTGGCGCACCCGCTGGAAGATACGGTGCTGGATCTGGCGGACTATGTCGCGGAGTGGAAATGGGATGGCATCCGCGTGCAGATCTCCCACGCCGGGGGCGAGACGCGGCTCTATTCCCGCACCGGCGACGACGTGACGGGCAGCTTTCCTGAAATGGCCGACGCTCTGAATTTTCCCGCCGTGCTGGATGGTGAATTGCTGGTGCGCGGGGCGCATCAGGGGGGCGAGGCAGGCGGAGCGGCAAGCTTCAACGCGCTGCAACAGCGGCTCGGGCGCAAGACGGTCTCGAGGAAGATGCTCGCCGACTATCCGGCCTTCGTGCGCGTCTATGATCTGCTTGGCGTCGATGGCAACGACCTGCGCGGCCTGCCGTGGAGCGAGCGGCGGCGGCAGCTGGAGGCGTTCGTGCCGCGCCTCGCCGGCAGTCATTTCGACCTGTCGCAGGTGATCGAGGCGCGCGATTTCGAGCATCTGGCACAGCTTCGCGCCGGCGCGCGCGATGCGGCGATCGAGGGGGTGATGCTGAAGCGGCGCGATGCGCCCTATGTGGCGGGCCGCCGCGCCGGGCTCTGGTACAAGTGGAAGCGCGACCCGCTCGTCGCCGATTGCGTGATGATGTATGCGCAGCGCGGCAACGGGCGGCGCGCGAGCTTCTATTCCGACTATACTTTCGGCTGCTGGAGCGACGCGGGCGAACTGCTGCCGGTCGGCAAGGCCTATTCGGGCTTCACCGACGAGGAGCTGAAATGGCTCGACAAATTCGTCCGCGATCACACGCTGAACCGCTTCGGCCCGGTGCGCGAGGTCGAGAAGACGCTGGTGCTCGAGGTCGCGTTCGATTCGATCCACGCCTCCAAGCGCCACAAGTCG
>DATMGK010000030.1:0-12978 GCA_035555595.1 Croceibacterium sp.
GAAGACGCAGGGCATCAGGTTGAGGATCAGCCCGCCCATCAGTGCCCCACCCAGCAGCAGCCACAGCGGCGCAAGCGAGGTTGCCGCTTCGCCCGCGACGATCTCTCCACCGGTGGGGACTTCGCCCGCAGGCCCGGCGAAAGTCACCCCGTTACCCTGATCGTCCAGCTTCAGGATACCGCTGACGGTATCCGCGTCCGTCGCTACGCCCTTGCGGCGCAGTTCCGCCACCAGCCAATCGCCACTGCGCCGGAATACCTGCGGCGCGGCATAATCGATCAGTTGTTCATTGCCGAGGAACAGGTGCGGCTTCGCCAGTTCCAGCGATGCGGGCAGCGGAATGGCGATCCGCAGCGCATCCGCCGTCAGCTCGAAGCGCGCAGGCTGGTCCAGCACTGGCGGCAACGCGGCGCGCCAGCCATCGAACCGGGCATCCGTCGCGGCTTGTCCGGAAAGTCGCAGCGTCAGCGTCGCCTGTTCGGGCACGCAGATCTTGTCGGTGCAGGCCAGCCAATGGGCTTCCACCTCAATCGGATAGATGCCGTTCGCCTTCACGCCAGACGGGACCGTCAGCGGCACGATCACCGCGTGCTCGCCTTCGTAAACATGGTTCATCAGGCCCGCGATCAGCAGGGTATGCGGCACCGGATAGCGCGGTTCCCCCGCCGTCCAGCCATCGGGGAGGCGCCAGTCCAGCGTCATGCCCAGCCCGGCATCGCCGGGATTGGACCAATATCCGTGCCAGCCCGGTTGCGGCCGGAACAGAAGGGCCAGATCGAGCTCCTGCCCCGGAACCAGCGGCCCCTGCGCCACCAGTTCGGCCGCGATATTGTTGGCGCGTGCCTGAACCGGTTGCGCAACCGGCGCCTGCGCAGCGGCGGGCAGCGCGAGTGCCGCCGCCAGCAACAGCATCAGTGCCTTCAGGAAAGGGATCGTGCTTGCGCGCATCGGTGGCGGAGTTCTAGGGACGAGGACCATGAGCGACAAGCGCGATCTCCTCGTCCTCGGCGGCGGCCTTGTGGGAATGACTTTGGCGCTGGCTGCGGCGCGCAAGGGCATTTCCAGCCATGTGGTCGATCGCGCCGATCCTGCGGAACTGACTGCGGAAGGTTTTGACGGGCGAGCCTCGGCCATTTCCACCGCCAGCTGGAACCTGTTCACGAACATCGACCTTGCCGATCGGCTGGAACCATATGGCTGCCCGATCGAAGCCATCGCCGTGACGGACGAGATGAAGCCCGGCCGCATCGATTTCCGCCCTGAACCACACGAAGGTTCGCTGGGCCGGATGTTCTCCAACCGCACCCTTCGCCTCGCCCTGTTCGAAGCCGCGCAGGAAGAACCCCTGATTGCGTGGCATGCGCCCGTGAACGTCATCAGCCGTGAACGTGGGGAGTTCGGCGTGTCGGCCACTCTGGCTGACGGCACCGTGCTGGAAGCAGCACTGATGATCGCTGCCGAGGGGCGCAGATCACCCACGCGCGACGAAGCTGGACTGGGCCTCGCTCACTGGGACTATCGCCACCGCGCGATCATCGCCGGGCTGACGCACGAGAAACCACACGAAAACGTGGCGTGGGAAATCTTTTATCCCGCCGGCCCGTTCGCCCTGCTGCCGCTGCTCGATTCGCCGGATGGCAAACACCGCAGCGCGCTGGTCTGGACGGTGAACGAAGATGATGCGGCGGGCGTTCTCGCGCTGTCCGACCGGGCTTTCGTGGCCGAGGTCGAAAAGCGGATGCACGGTGTCTTTGGCACAATCGCAACTGAAGGGCCGCGTTCCTCCTACCCGCTCGGTTTTCAACATACGGCCAAGATCACTGCCCCTCGCCTGGCGCTGGTTGGCGATTCCGCTCACGGCATCCACCCGATTGCGGGACAGGGCCTAAATCTGGGCCTGCGCGATGTCGGCGCGCTGGTGGAAGTGATTGCGGAGGGCATGCGCCTCGGCCTCGATCCGGGCGACGCGCAACTGCTCACCCGTTACGAACGCTGGCGCGGGCTGGACAGTTTCACGGTGTCACTGGCTACGGACGCGCTCACCCGCCTGTTCGGCATTCCGGGCAAGCTGCCCGGTGCCGTGCGACGACTGGGCATGGGCGCGGTGCAGCGTACCCCTTCGCTCAAGCGCTGGTTCATGGATGAGGCCCGCGGCATGTCAGGCAAATTGCCCGAACTGCTACAGGGATAGAGCCCAGCGCTTATCCGCCGTTCAGGGAACGCTGACGGCGCTTGGCTGGTCCACCCGCTCACCTTCGGCATCGCGCAGTTCGCGCGGCTCTATGATCGCGGTCAGTTCCAACAGTTCCAGCGCCCGCTGGGTCAGCGCATAGCGCTCGGCATCGGCGATCCATTCGCTTGCCGCCGCCGAATTGGGCAGATTGCGTATCTCCGCCGCAGCAGCGCCCGCCCGGCCGCTTTCGAGGAACAGGCGCGCCCGCTCGATCCTTCGTGCAGGCGCAGGGGACGGCGCATCTTCCCGCCGCACAACGAACAGCGTGCCGAACTGCCGCCGCACCCACGAAAAGGCGCCTTCATCTCCCGGTGAGCGGGTCAACTGGGGGCGCAGGCCATCCAACTGGGCAAGCAACTGGTCCAGCGTAACGGGATCGCGGGCGGATTCGATGATCGTCCGCACCGTATCGGGCCGCGCCTCTCCAAACCGCAGGCGAAGCTGATCTTCCAGAAAGCCCAGCGGCGCACCCCGCTCGATCGCACGACGGGTGGCGAAGGCGATCAGCAGGCCCTCCGCCCGCGCGGCGTTACCGCCCGCCTCCTGCGCTTGCAGGCTCAGCCGGGCAAAACGCTGCTCCATCTCGGCAATGCGCTGATCCAGCACGGTCTGCTGTTCAAGCGCACGCGCCGTCCGCTCATCCGGCGGGGCCTGATGCACAGCCGTGACCGGGCGGGTAGAGGCCACACCCGTGCCCTGACCGACCACAGCTTCCTTCTCGATCGAAAACAGCCCACCCAGAGAGGACAGGCCCCCGCCGAGATACCACACGCTGCCCGCACCAAGCAGGAAGGCGGCCAGTGTTATGCCAATAGTCGTCCGCAACCCCGAAGAGGGGCGGACGGAGGCACTGGCCCGCTTCGGCTGGTATTCGTCCATCAATATCCTTGTGCGGCCCGGACCACCGCTTATCGGCCAATGTCAGGCTCAAGGCCGTTAATGGCACATCTCACGCGCCAAAGACAACAAAGCCGCTTCGCTCGGCTCGGCGGCAGAGCGAACTTCGCCCCAGCGTTCCCCCACCGCGGCCGCGATGCGCGGGCCAAGGGCAGCCAGCCGGACAGTACCGCGCGCGATAGCAAGACGGTCGCATTCCGCCGCCAGATGCCTCGCGGCGACGGCTGAATGAAGCAGCACCACCGCCCCTTCGCGCAACCGCGTCGCCGCGCCAGAGGGCAGCGGCAGCGGGGCGCTGTCATAGCCCACGCGCGTTTCTATCGTGATGCCCCACGGCAGTGTCACAGGCACATGCTCCGCGCCTGTCAGGCGCAGCAATCGCAGCGGTGGCCGCAAGGTATCGACCAGAGGTTGCAGCACGCCCGGCCCGACAGTCTCCACCGTCAGCCCGGCCGCTTCCGCCGCGCGTGCGGTCGCCTGGCCAACCGCATGAACCGGCTTTTCACGAAAGGCGGCCAGCGCAGGCCCGGCGTGCCGCACCGCGTTGGCGCTGCCGATCAGCAGCGCATCAACCTGATCCACAGGCGGCGCGTCCCATGCCAGCGGGCGTATCTCGAACAGCGGCCACGGCTCGATCGTCAGACCCTGCGCCAGCCCTGCCGAAACGGTTGCGGCGCTGCCCGGCTCGGGCCGGATGGTCAGCACTGTAATGGTCATGGCGATCCGGTGAAATGAGCGGCGATTCCCGGCGTCGCCCGCGTCAGCAAGTCGGCCGCGAGCCGCCCGGGCGCTTCCGCATCGGACATCGCGAATACGGCCGCACCCTCAACCCGCTCCGCTCCATCGGGGCTGAACAGCAGCGCGCGCATCACCAGTTCTTCGCCGCGAAGGTCACACAACACCGCCACAGCACTGTGGCAGGAACCGCCAAGGGCGGCCAGCAGGGCGCGTTCGGCCAGCGCCTCCGCCCGGCTCGGTCCATGATCGATTGCCGCCAGCAGGCCGCGCACCCGCTCGTCATCGGATCGACATTCGATCCCGATCGCGCCTTGTGACGGGGCCGGTAACCATTCTGACGGATCGAGCGGGTGGCCGGTTCCGGTCTCACCCAGCCGCTCCAGTCCAGCAGCCGCCAGAAACGTCGCGTCAGCTTCCCCCGCAGCCAGCTTGGCCAGCCGGGTGGCGACGTTGCCGCGAAAGGTCACGATGCGGCAGTCAGGCCGCGCGTGCAGCGCCTGCGCGGCCCGGCGCGGCGCGCTGGTGCCGATCACGGCGCCCTGCGGCAGCGCATGCAGACTGGCCGCCCCGACCAGCACGTCACGCTTGTCCGCCCGGGGCAAAACGGCGGCGATGGTCAGCCAATCCGGCCGCAGCGTCTCTACATCCTTCAGCGAATGGACCGCCGCGTCTATCCGCCCTTCGTGCAGCCACCCGTCCAGTTCGCGCGTCCACAGCGCCTTGCCGCCCAGATCGGCCAGCGGGCGATCCTGTATCCTGTCACCGCTGGCTACAACCGGGACCAGTTCGACCGCGCTTTCCGCCCAGCGGTGCGCCGCGCAAAGGCGCGCGCGCGTTTCTTCCGCCTGCGCCATGGCGAGCGGAGAACGGCGGGTTCCAAGCTTCAGGATAGGGAGATCGGCCATCGGGTTCCCGCCCGTAAGGTCCAGACCGTGTACTGGCAATGGTGTCGGGTCTGGGCGTCAGGTCTGGACCCTGCGCGCATTTGCGTCCACTGGATGCGCGCGATGAAAGTGGTGCTGGGCATCGAGAGCAGCTGCGACGAGACGGCTGCCGCGTTGGTGACGGGTGATCGTCGGATCCTGGCGCAGGCAATCGCCTCGCAGGACGATCGGCACGCGCCCTATGGCGGCGTGGTGCCTGAAATCGCCGCGCGCGCGCATGTTGAACGGCTGACCCCGCTGATCGCCCGCGTGCTGGACGAAGCAGGCATGACGCTGGCTGATTGCGACGCGGTCGCCGCCACCGCTGGCCCCGGCCTGATCGGCGGCGTCATGGTCGGCCTCGTCACGGCAAAGGCGCTGGCCATGGCCAGCGACCGGCCGCTGCTGGCGATCAATCATCTTGAAGGGCACGCGCTCAGCCCCCGTCTGGCCGATCCCGCGCTGGAGTTTCCTTACGCCCTGCTGCTGGTTTCCGGCGGGCATTGCCAGTTGCTGCGTGTCGATGGACCCGGCCGCTATCGCCGCCTTGCGACCACCATCGACGATGCACTGGGCGAGGCTTTCGACAAGACCGCCAAGATCCTCGGCCTCGGCTTTCCCGGCGGCCCGGCGGTGGAGCGGCTGGCCGCCACGGGTGATCCCCGCGCAGTGCCCCTGCCCCGCCCGCTGCGCGGAAGTGCGGAGCCGCATTTTTCCTTCGCCGGGCTGAAAAGCGCCGTCCTGCGCGCGCATGAAAGCGGCAAGTATTCCGCGGCCGACATAGCCGCCAGTTTTCAGCAGGCCGCGATCGACTGCATCATCGATCGCACCGGGCGCGCGCTGGCGCAGATGGGCCAGGTCAGCGCGCTGGTGGTTGCAGGCGGCGTGGCCGCCAATCGATCGGTCCGCACCGCACTGGAAACGATCGCCGCCGATCACGGCCTGCGCTTCGTCGCGCCGCCGCAGGCGCTATGCACGGACAACGCGGCGATGATCGCGTGGGCCGGGATAGAGCGGCTGGCGATTGGGGTAGAGCCGGATTCGCTCAGCGTTTCCGCCCGCCCCCGCTGGCCGCTTGACCCGGATGCGGAACCCGCACGCGGAGCAGGGGTAAAGGCATGAGCGGCACTACAGTGGGCGTAGCAGGCGCAGGGGCATGGGGTACCGCTCTGGCCCAGATGCTCGCATCGGATGGCCGCGACGTGATCCTGTGGGCGTTCGAGCCGGAACTGGTGGAGGAAATCAACGCCCACCACACCAATTCCCTGTTTCTGCCGGGCGCTACGCTGGCCCCCACTATCCGGGCGACAAGCGATCTGGCCGATGTCGCTGCATGCGATGTGCTGCTGCTGGTCACCCCGGCACAGCATCTGGCCCGGATCATGGGCGCAATGCCCGCCCTTCCGCGCGATCTGGTGCTCTGTTCCAAGGGCATCGACGCCGCCAGCGGCCGCATGATGCACGAGGTCGCGTCCAGCGTCGCGCCCGACAGCGAGATCGCGGTGCTGTCCGGCCCCACCTTCGCGCACGAAGTCGCCGCAGGTCTGCCCACCGCCGTCACGCTCGCCTGTCAGGGTGGTGAAGCTCAGTGGCAGCGCCTCTCCGCCGCCATCGCCCGCCCCGCATTCCGCCCCTATTTCAGCAACGATGTGATCGGGGCTGAGGTCGGCGGCGCCATCAAGAACGTGCTCGCCATCGCCTGCGGCGTGGTGGAAGGGCTGGAACTGGGCCAGAACGCGCGGGCAGCCCTGATCGCGCGCGGCTATGCTGAAATGCAGCGCTATGGCGCGGCATTGGGCGCTCGGCCGGAAACGCTGGCTGGCCTTTGCGGCCTCGGTGATCTGGTGCTGACCTGCACTTCAACCTCCAGCCGCAATTTCTCTCTGGGCAAGGCGCTGGCGCAAGGCGCTGATCCGGCCACGTTGATGAGCGACCGGCGAACCGTGGCGGAAGGCGCGCATACTGCCCCGATCCTCGCCGCGCTGGCGCAGCAGCACGGGGTGGACATGCCGCTGGTGGCCGCCGTCAATCGCCTGCTGGCCGGTGAACCGGCGCGAACCGTGGCCGGCGATCTCCTCGCCCGGCCGCTCAAGACTGAGGGCGCCCCGGCTTGAACGCCCCCGCCAGCGAAGCACCGGGCGGCGATCTGGCGACTCTCGCCAAGGGCGGCCGCACCAACCTGATCGGTTTCCTGCTACGCCTTGCCGCGCGGCTGCCGTTCCTGTTCATCGCCGGTCGGCTCTACGGCGCCGACGCTCTCGGCCGCTTCGCCTCCGCGCTGGTCGTCGTGGAACTGATCGCGATGATCTGCACCGTGGGCGAGAAGCGCGGGCTGGCGCAGCGCCTGTCGGAAAGCGATGGCGAACCGGCGGCAGTTGTCGCCGATGGCCTGCTTCTGGCTCTGATCGCGGGCAGCGCGGCGGCCTTGTTGCTGTGGCTGGTCCCCGTGCCGATGTTCCCCAGCGGCACCTACACCGAAATCGACCGGCTGCTGGTGCTGGCGATCCCCGCGCTGGCGCTGACGGAGATTCTGCTGGCCGGTTGCGCCTACCGGTATGACATCGCGGCCACCGTGCGCGCCCGCGCGGTCGTGGAACCGTGGACCATCTCCATCATGGCAGGCGCGATGTATTACGTCGTGCCCGAAAGCGGCCTGTCGCTGGCCTATCTGATCTCCATCTACGCGGCGCTGATAACCGCCGCGTGGCCTTTCTTCCGCGCCTATGGCCTGCCGCGCGCATGGCGGCCGTCGCTGGGCCGGACGGCACGGCTCAGCGTGCGCGGAATGCCGCTGGCGGCGGCAGACGCGATCGAATGGGGGACGCGGCGGCTGGATATCTTCATCCTGGGCCTGTTCGCCGCGCCTACAGCAGTGGGCGTCTATTATGTCGCCCAGCAGGTCGCCAGTCTGCCGCAGAAGCTGAAGACCAGCTTCGAACCGATCCTCGGCCCGGTGCTGACCCGCAAGCTGAAGGAGAAGGATTACGCCGCAATCGCCCGGCAGGTGTGTCAGGTGGGCTTCTGGATTACCGCCGCGCAGGCGGGCGTAGGGCTGGCCCTGGGCATTCCGGGGGAGGCGATCATGGGCCTTGTCGGGCCGAACTTCGTCGGCGGCACCGGCGCGCTGGCCTTCCTGCTGCTGGCAGAAGTCGTGGCCGCCACGGCCGTCGTTTCAGAGGCGGCGCTCGTCTATGTTGCCCGCCTTCGCAACCTGTGGGTGTCGTGCGGCACCATCGCCCTGCAGGCAGTGCTGACCGTGGCCGCGATGCTCATTGCCGAAAGGCTGGGCCTCAACGAAGGCTGGCGCGCCGCCGCCGCCGCCGCCGCACTGATGCTGTCGCTGGGCATATCCTCGATCATCAAGGCCGTGATGCTCAGCCGCATCCTGAAAGAACCGATCAACAACTGGCGCTGGGCGCTGGTCTGGGCCGTTGCCGCAGCGGTGGTGGTCGGCCAGATCGTCATCCTCATGCCGGAATGGGCACAGCTTACGTTCGGCATTGCCGCAATTTTGGGCGTTTATGGCTGGCTTATTTGGACACGCGGCTTCGGCCCGGAAGACCGTGTTCTGTTCACCCGCAAGGTAACGCAGGAAGAATGCGCGCCTCCCCCACCCGGCATCTCGACGCCGGATGGGCCTGACCGGTAAGGGTTCGCAATGCCAATCATGCCCATCGACAACCACAGGGAAGCCATGGCCATGGGCCTCGGCGCGCTGGCGGTAACCGCCGTGGCGATCGTCACGGCCAGCGCCACGGGTCCAGCTTTCTCCGAAAGGCTTTCCCAACAGGCCAAAGCCGCCATCGCCCAGGCCGACGCCGCGCCTGTGCGCGCCAGCTTCGTATCGGCAAACGGCTGGCCCACTCGTCATGCCCTGCTGTCAGGGGGCGAACACCTGAGCGAACGCACGCGCGCACGCGCTGCGCGGGCCGTAGGCGCCATTCCCGGCGTCGGCGGTGTTCACTGGGCGGACGGAACCGGCTTCGCTGACGGGCGCAAATCATCCCCGCGCCCGGTCGTCTGTCAGGAAGACGTCGCCGGCCTGCTGCGCGCCCGCACCATCCGGTTTGAAGAAGGCTCCGCGAAGATCGATCAAGCCAGCGAGGCGTTAATCGATGAAGTCTCCGATGCCCTGCGCCCCTGCCTCGGCAGTATCATCGCCGTTACCGGCCACACCGATTCGTCCGGGCCGGAACCGGGCAACCTCGCCCTGTCGCGCCTGCGCGCGGATTCCGTGCGCGATGCGCTGATCGCGCGCGGCATTCCGGCGGACGGGCTGCGAACGCGGGGCGTCGGCTCGCGCTTCCCGGTCGAAGGGCTGGAGCCGACCGATCCCGCCAATCGCCGCATCGAGTTTTCGGTCATCGCGACAGAGCCGGTCCGGCCCACGCCGGTGGATACCCCCGGTCCACGCTGAACAACGCCCTGCGCCCGACCAGATGTTGCCATCCGCCCCGCCAGGATTCTAAGACAGCCCGATGCCGATCTGGATGGAACTGACGGTCCTGATGCTGGTCGCCTATGCGGCCGGAATAGCGCTGGGCTGGGCCATCTGGGGTCGCGCGCACACGGGGAGAGACGCGGATGGCTGATCTGCTGCGCGAATACTGGATATTTCTTGTCATCGCCCTGCTTGTGGGGCTGGTCGTGGCGTGGTGGCTGCTGGCCGGGCAGCGTCGCACCCGGGTGGAACTGGGTGAGACAGACGCCGGCAATGGCCCTGCCCGCCGCAATCAGGCGCTGATCGATGCGCCGCCAGCCGCCGTACCCACCACCCCCGCACCGCCCCCGCCGACCCCCGAAGGTCTGGCCGGAATTGGGGAGGCTGTAGCTGTTTCGGCAGATCTTGCTGCCTCACCGCCGCCGCCATCGCCGCCTGTCGCAAGTCCACCACCGCCCGCCCCCGGCGCGGCTGACGATCTTCGCCGTATCAAGGGCGTAGGGCCGAAACTGGTCGAATTGCTGCATTCGCTGGGCATCACGCGCTTCAGCCAGATCGCCGCGTGGGACGATGCCGAAATCGATCGCATCGATGCGCAGCTCGGCCGTTTCGCCGGGCGTATCCGCCGCGATTCCTGGCCCGATCAGGCCCGTCTTCTGGCGGCGGACGATACCGCGGGGTACGAAGCAAAGTTCGGCAAACTCTGATCGTCGCGAATTGAGACGAGCCGGGGAACCACTAGCGTTCTTTGTATTTGTTAGAGAATTCCGCTGATTCAGGAGTTCTGCAAGCACAATGAGCGCCACCCCACCCTCAAGGCCGAGAGTGCTGGTAGTGGAAGATGAATTTATCATCGCGCTCGACCTTGCCGAAACGGTGAAAGACATCGGATTTACCGTCGAAGGTCCGTTTTCCGACAAGCCCAGCGCCTTCCGCGCCTTGGATGGGGGAATGCCCGACGCCGCCATTCTCGATGTGTGGATCAACGATGGCGAAGTGTTTCCTCTGGCCGATGCACTGGCGGAAGCGGGCGTGCCGATCATCTTCCACTCCGGCCACGTCGATCCGGCAGAGATCGCCGCACGTTATCCTCACGCATTGGCTTGCTCGAAGCCGTGTCCACCCACGATAATAATCGGCGCTCTGCAAGACGCAGTCGAATATCGGACGAGCGCCAGCGCCTGACCTCGTGAGTGGCTGACGCATCCAAACAGTGCCCTGTCCCGCGCTGCTCTCATACGCTAGATGCAGCGGCAAAGGGGAATTCCATGGCCGAAATGGCGCCGTTCGACTGGTCAGACCCGCTCGATCTGGAAAACCAGCTCACCGAAGAAGAACGGATGATCCGCGATGCCGCGCATGGCTTCGCACAATCGGTGCTGCAACCTCGCGTGATTGCGGCTTTTCGTGATGAGGTGGACGCCCCGGAACTGTTCCCGCTCATGGGCGAAGCCGGGCTGCTGGGCGTCACCGTGCCGGAAGACTATGGCGGCGCAGGCGCGGGCTACGTCGCCTATGGGCTGGTCGCGAGGGAGATAGAGCGCGTCGATTCCGGCTACCGATCGATGGCTTCCGTGCAGTCCAGCCTCGTGATGTATCCGATCCACGCTTACGGTTCGGACGATCAGAAGGCGCGATACCTTCCCGCCCTCGCGCGCGGGGAAATGATCGGCTGTTTCGGCCTGACGGAGCCTGATTCCGGCTCAGACCCCGGCTCCATGCGTACCGTGGCCCGCGCCGATGGCGATGGCTTCCGCCTGTCTGGCAGCAAGACGTGGATCACCAATTCGCCCTTCGCCGATGTCTTCGTCGTCTGGGCGAAGAGCGAGGCGCACGGCGGGCGCATTCGTGGCTTCCTGCTGGAAAAGGGCATGGCCGGCCTCACCGCACCGAAGATCGAAGGCAAGCTGTCGCTGCGCGCCTCCACCACCGGCATGATCATGATGGATGACGTGAAGCTGGGTGCGGACGCCCTCCTTCCCGGTGCCGAGGGAATGGGCGGCCCGTTCGGGTGCCTCAACCGCGCCCGTTACGGCATTTCGTGGGGCTGCATGGGCGCGGCCGAATTCTGCCTTTCCGCCGCGCGGCAATACGGCCTGGACCGCAAGCAGTTCGGCAAGCCGCTGGCCGCCAATCAGCTCTATCAGAAGAAACTGGCCGACATGGCGACGGAAATCGCCCTGGGTCTTCAGGCCAGCCTGCGCGTGGGCCGCCTGATGGACGAACATCGCTTCGCGCCCGAAATGATCAGTCTGGTGAAGCGCAACAACGTGGGCAAGGCGCTGGAAATCGCCCGCCATGCGCGTGACATGCACGGCGGTAATGGTATTTCGGAAGAATATCAGGTCATCCGCCACATGCTGAATCTGGAAACGGTGAATACTTACGAAGGGACGCATGATGTTCATGCGTTGATACTCGGCCGGGCCATCACCGGCATCTCCGCGTTCTGAACGGGTTCACGTTGGACCTCGCACGGCGCGCCGGGTAAAAGGCGCCGCCGCGCGATCGGGGGCGGCGCCAGCTTCAACCAACGGCCGGGGTCCACGCCGCTTGTTTCAGTCGATGCGCGCCGCAGCACATGCCCGCTTGGAGCGTCTTCGCGAAGAAGGCGGCGACCGGCGGCTCGTGGGCATCGGCGCGGCGGTGCTGCTGGAACTGCTGCTGTTCGCCGTGCTCCTCACGCTCGGCTATTCGAAAGCCCCGCCCGAAGCGCCCGAAGTGGCATTCGTCAGCGTGGATTCGGGCAGCGCGGAGGAACAAACGGACTCTAACGAGCCTGAACCCGAAGCCCGCAGGGAAGCGCCCTCCACCACGGAACAGAGCGAATCCGCCGATCCGGTCCAGACCCCGGCCTTGCCGATACCACCGCCCGCCGCCGTGATTCCCACCACCAACCCGCTTCCTCCCCAACCGGCGAGCACGCCTGAACCGCCTACGTCAAGGCGCATCCGCGCCGTCGTGCGGGGCGAGGCGATGGGCCCGGCCGCCCCGGCGGCGGGTGCTTCTGCGGGGGATTCGCAAGTCGTCGGCACAGCCCCCAATGGCGAACCGCTCTACGCCGCCAAATGGTATCGCGAACCTTATCCGGACGAGTTGCGCGGCTTCCTCTCCACCGCCAGCGGACCAGGCTGGGGCCTGATCGCCTGCCGCACCGTCGAAGATTTCCGGGTGGAAGATTGCGTGGCACTGGAAGAACAGCCGCGCGGGTCGAACATCAACCGCGCAGTGCTTGCCGCCGCCTATCAGTTCCGCGTCCGCCCCCCGCAACGGGGCGGCAAATCGCTGGTCGGGTCATGGGTGCGGATCAGGATCGACTACACCCTGCAACCGAGCCGCTAGAAGGGAAATGCCGCCGTGATCGCCATGATCGCGACCACGAACGTGATCAGGTTGAGCGGCAGGCCCACGCGAACGAAATCCATGTAGCGGTATCCGCCCATCTGATAGACGATCACATTGGTCTGGTATCCGAACGGCGTGGCAAAGGCCGCGCTGGCCGCCATCATCACCGCCACCAGAAAGGGGCGCGGGCTAACCCCAAGGCTTTCCGCCAGCGCCACCGCGATGGGCGTGACCAGCACCGCGACGGTGGCGTTCGACAGCAGTTCCGTCAGCACCATCGTCGCCGCATAGAGCGCGATCAGCGCGACCAGCGGGCTGATGCCATCCAGCGAACCTACCATGCGGTTGGTCACAGACCCGGCCAGCCCGCTGACATCCATCGCGATGCCGATCACCACCAT
>DATMGK010000031.1:0-87238 GCA_035555595.1 Croceibacterium sp.
GGATGGGGAGGACTTGCGCGAATTGCCGTGGACCGCGCGCCGCGCCGCGCTGGAAACGTTGATGCCGCGCCTTCCCGCGGATCGTTTCGACCTGTCGCCAGTAGTCGCGGCGGATCATTTCGAACATCTGGCCGAAATCCGCGCCGGGGCACGAGACGAAGCGATCGAAGGGCTGATGCTGAAGCGCCGTGACAGCGCCTATGTCGCCGGGCGGCGCACTGGCCTGTGGTACAAATGGAAACGCGATCCGCTGCTGGTCGATTGCGTGCTGATGTATGCCCAGCGCGGCAGCGGGAAGCGCAGCAGCTTCTATTCCGACTATACATTTGGCTGCTGGGACGGCGATCCCGATTCCGGGGCGGAGCTGCTGCCAGTGGGCAAGGCCTATTTCGGCTTCACGGACGAGGAACTGCGCCTGCTGGATCGCCATGTCCGCACGCATACCGTCAACCGGTTCGGACCGGTGCGGGAGGTTGATCGCAGTCTGGTGTTCGAAGTCGCGTTCGACAGCGTCCATGCCAGCAAACGGCACAAGTCCGGGCTGGCCATGCGTTTCCCGCGCATCAGCCGCATCCGCTGGGACAAGCCGCCGCACGAGGCGGACCGGATCGAAACGCTGCGCGCCCTGATCCGCGACTGAATCAGGGCTGTTCGGCCACGGCGACCATCCCGGCTGCCATGACCAGTGCAGACGCATAGTCGGGCGCGAATTCCACGCGGCCGGTACGTCGGCCCAGCCCCGCGCGGGTCAATACGAACAGCGGCTGGCGCTGCACGGCGGAAAAGATCACCCGCGTGCCGCCCGCCTCCGCCTGTTCGACGAACTGTTCCAGCGCCGCCGCCCCGCTGGTATCCAGGAACGGAACCCGGCGAAGGCGCAGGATCACCACGCGGGGGCGCTGGCCGACATTGCGCAGCGTATCCAGCAAATCGCCCGCCACCCCGAAGAAGAACGGCCCGGCGATGCGGAACACTTCCACGCCGGGGGGCAGAGCGGCGCGCTGATCCAGATCGTCATCCAGATCGGGCGCTGCCTCAATCTCTGCGCCGCCTTCGATCTGCACCGCCTCGCTCATCCGCATCATGAACAGCAGTGACGCCAGTGTAACGCCGACGCCGATCGCCACCGTCAGATCGACCATGATGGTCAGGACGAAAGTCAGCAGCAGCACGACCCGATCCCCGCCCGGCAAGCGCAGAAGCAGCAGGAAGCGGCGATATTCGCTCATCCCCAATGCGACCATGAACAGGATCGCGGCGAGCGCGGCCATCGGCACGAAGGCCATCAGATCGGTGGCGAACAGGATGAAGATCAGCAGGAACGCCGCGTGAAACATGCCCGAAAGCGGGCTGCGCGCGCCCGCCTTGATATTGGTAGCGGTGCGAGCCAGCGCGCCGGTGGCGGGGAGCCCGCCGAACAGGCTGGAGGCGATGTTGGCGACGCCCTGCCCGACCAGTTCCTGATTCGGGCGGTGCCGGGTGCCAGCCATGCCATCTGCCACCACGGCGGAAAGCAGCGCCTCTATCCCCGCCAGAAAGGCGATGATGAAGGCTGACGGCATGACGGCTTGTATCTTCGCCAGCGTGATCGACGGGATATGCGGTACGGGCAGGCCAGCCGGGATATCGGGAAAGCGCGATCCGATCGTGTCGACCGGCAGGTGGAGCAAGGCCACTGCCAGCGAAGCGAGGACGATCGCGATCAGATAGCCGGGCAGGCGCGGCGCCACGCGCTTCAGTACGAGGATCAACAGCAGTGCCCCCGCGCCGACGCCCAGCGTGGCCGGGCTGATACGCCCCAGCGCCGCGAAATAGGCCTGCCATTGCGGCACGAATTCCGCAGGCACCTTATCGATCGGCAGGCCGAGGAAATCCTTCACCTGCGTGGAGGCGATGATGACCGCGATACCCGCGGTGAAACCGGTGACGACCGGGTGCGGCACGAAACGGATCATTCGCCCGACCCGGGCATAACCCGCCACGATCAGGATCAGCCCCGCCATCAGCGTGGCCAGCACCAGCCCGTCGTACCCGTGCTGCGCGATGACGTTGAAGATCACGACCACGAAGGCGCCTGTCGGGCCGCCGATCTGCATGCGCGATCCGCCCAGGGCCGAAATCAGGAACCCGGCGACGACCGCAGTAACCAGCCCCTTGTCAGGCGACGCCCCGCTGGCGATGCCCAGCGCCATGGCCAGCGGCAGCGCGACAATGGCGACCGTGAGGCCCGCGAGGGCATCGGCGCGCAGATCCGCCAGACCGTAACCCTGACGCAGAACGGTGAAGAGCTTGGGCGTGAAGCTCTCCGGCATGGTCAGCGCTCCAGGCTAACGACGGCGGGCGTTTCCTTCAGCCGGACGCCGCGCCCGCTACCCACACTGGCGGCACCTTCGCCGATCAGTTCGACGCCGGCTTCCTCCAGAGCATTGACCACTTTCACCAGCGTATCGACGACGCCGCGC
Source organism: Croceibacterium sp. (assembly GCA_035555595.1). Taxonomy (GTDB): domain Bacteria; phylum Pseudomonadota; class Alphaproteobacteria; order Sphingomonadales; family Sphingomonadaceae; genus Croceibacterium_A. The sequence continues at coordinate 2,463 of DATMGK010000031.1, forward strand.
ACCTGCCCGCCGGATGCCTCCATGCGCTGAATCGTGGGGACCGATAGCCCCGCCATTTCAGCCAGCCGGCGCTGATCGATACCGAGAAGGGCACGCGCTGCCCGCATCTGCTGTGAAGTAATCATCGAAAGCCTGATGTTTTAAATATCAATATACAGGTATATAACCCTATATTGCTATTTCATCAATCAGTGTTGCTGCGCAGGATGCAGGAGTCATGCGGGCGGGAGCTGCACCAGCTTTTCGCGCGAAGTTGCGCCGCGCAACACGCGCAAGCGGGATGCGCCGACGCCGAGCGCCTTGGCCAGCATTGAAAGCACGGCCTCGTTCGCTTCGCCGTCCTGCGGCTTGGCGCGCACTTTAAGTTGCACGCTGCCGCCGTCGATCGAGATACCTTCGGTCCGGGCGCCGGGGGTTACGCGCAGCGCCAGCCGCCCCTCGCCATCGGCCAGAGCGCGGATGGCATCGGCGGGCGGCAGATCAAGCTTTGGCTTTGCCATTCAGTTCCGCCAGATGCCGCTGCGCCAGTCGGCAATACCGCTCCGTCTGGAAACGAATCTTCTCCACCTGCGCTTCGTCCTGACTGCGGAGGAACTTCGCCGGGCGGCCGACCCAGATCTCCCGCGCGGGGATCGCCTTGCCGGGGCTGAGCAGCGCGCCCGCCGCCAGCATGGCCCCTTCGCCGATGCGGCTGGCATCCATCGCCACTGCGCCCATCCCCACGAAGGCGCGATCTTCCAGCGTCGCGCCGTGGACCACGGCCATGTGCCCGATCACGCAATCGTCCCCGATGATCGTGGGGCAACCTTCGGTATCGGGACGCGGCCCTTCCACGTGAAACACGCTGCCATCCTGCACATTGGATCTCGCGCCCACCACGATGCGGTGGATGTCCCCGCGCAGCACGCAATTGTACCACACGCTCGATTCAGGCCCGAGAGTAACGTCGCCGATGATGCGCGCGCCCGGGGCGACGAAAGCGGTTTCATGAATCTGCGGCACTGCCCCTTCGAACGGAAGGATCGTCGCCCAGGGAAAGCGTTCGGCGGCTGTCATCGGGATAACCACTCCTGACGCGTGATCGCGTAGATGATCGTCGGATTGTCTTCAGGCGAAAAATCCGGATCGTCGTAATCCAGTTCCGCACGGCGCGTCATCCCAAGGCTTTCCATCAGACGGAACGATGCCAGATTGCGCTCCGAAGTCTGGGCGTAGACCGTATCCTGCCCATAGCGGCCAAACGCCAAGTCCAGCATGGCGGCGGCCGCTTCCCGACCATAGCCCTGCCGCCAATGAGAGGCGCCGATGGTCCAGCCGACCTGAACCCGCCCGCGCAGTTCATCAGGCGCGGCCTGTGTGTCGATCGGGCCAAGGCCGCACTTGCCGATCACACCGCCATGCGGTTTCAGCCCGATCAGCACCCACGGAAATTCGCTGTCACCCGCCATGCGGTCAAAATCGGCATGGACGGCATCGGTGGTTTTCGGCCCACCCAGATGTTCCATCGTTTCCGCGGAGTTGATTTCCGCAAGCCAGGCTTCCCGGTCACCCGGCCGCTCGCCACGCAGCACAAGCCGCGCGGTTTCGATCAGGACATCAGCCATCTCGCCAGAGGGCCGTCATTGCGACTGCCATTCTTCCCGCGTGATCGCATAGGCGATGATAGTGCCGTAATCTTCGTGAAAGTCTGCAATTTGGAAATCGAGATCAGCGCGGCGCTGCATCCCGAGACGCTTCATCAAGCCCAGGCTGCCCGTGTTTCCCTGCACAGTGAGCGCGATCATATGCGGAGCGCCGAATTGTTCGAACCCGGCGCGCATCGCCGCCATCGCAGCTTCCCGCGCATAGCCCCTGCCCCAGGCGTCTTCACGAAACCGCCAGCCAATCTCGAAATCGCCGATTGGGCCGCCTTCCTGATTGGCGCGTTTCAACCCGCAAAAGCCGAGCAGTTCGCCGGAAAGATATCCGCCATCGGCCTTTCGCTGCACCACCCAGAACGTATGGCCGTGATCGCGCCGATAGGATTCAAGGCGGACACGGGCTGCATCGCAGCCCCTTTCATCCATCACCCCGCCCAGCCAGCGCATCACCGCTGGAGTGTTGGTGTGCTGGAAAAACTGAGGCCAGTCCTCTTCGGCCCAGTCCCGCAGGATCAGCCGTTCCGTCTCGAGCCGGAAGTCAGGCACCGAGCAGCCGAGCCGCCAGTGGCGCATGATAGGTCAGCACACCGGAACAACCGGCGCGCTTGAAGGCCATGAGGGTTTCCATCACCATGACTTCACGTTCAATCGCCCCGGCAGCGGCCGCGGCCTCTATCATCGCGTATTCGCCGCTGACCTGATAGGCGAAGACGGGCACGTCGAACCGGTCCTTCACCCGCGCCACCACGTCCAGATAGGGCAAGCCGGGCTTTACCATCACGCTGTCCGCCCCCTCCGCGATATCCATCGCGACTTCGCGCAGCGCCTCGTCCGTATTGGCCGGGTCCATCTGATAGCTTTTCTTGTCGCCTTTCAGCAGTCCGCGACTGCCCACCGCATCGCGGAACGGGCCATAGAACGCGCTGGCATACTTGGCGGCATAGCTCATGATCTGAACGTTGAAGTGGCCCGCGCTTTCCAGCGCGTTGCGGATGGCGCCGATGCGCCCGTCCATCATGTCCGAAGGGGCAACGATGTCCGCCCCAGCGGCTGCCTGCACCAGCGCCTGCTCCACCAGCAGTTCGACCGTGCCGTCATTGATGACGTAGCCATCAGCATCGACCAGCCCATCCTGCCCGTGGCTGGTATAGGGATCGAGCGCCACATCGGTCAGCACGCCGATGTCGGAACCGCAGGCGTCACGGATCGCCCGGATCGCGCGGCACATCAGGTTATCGGGATTCAGCGCCTCTCGCGCGTCAGGATGGCGCAGTTCGGGCGGCGTATTGGGAAACAGGGCCAGGCAGGGGATGCCCAGCGACACCGCCTCTTTCGCGCGATCGGCGATACCATCCACCGACCAGCGCGATACGCCGGGCAGGCTGCTGACCGGCTGTTCTTCCCCCGACCCTTCGCACACGAACAACGGCCAGATCAGGTCTGATGGTGTAAGCACGGTTTCGCGATGGAGAGAACGGCTCCATGCGAAGGCGCGCGGGCGGCGCAGGCGCGTGGCGGGATAGGCTGGGGTCATCAGCGGCGCTGTGCCGCAAAACACGCCTTGGGGCAATCAGCGGTCAACCCGCGCATCAGCTCCTGACGCGGCGCGCTTCAAGCCGGTCGATCTCACGCTCCGGCTCCCGCGTGGCGGCCGGATCGGGTTCCAGCGTGGCAAGTGCGGAGCCGGGCTGGATCGCCTGAAGTTCCGACATCCGGGCGCGGAAGCTGGCCAGTTCGCGGCCGGAAAGCTGCGCGCGGGTGACGAAGCTGACGCTGTTGGGGTTCACCGTCGCGCCATTGCGATAGAGTTCGTAGTGCAGGTGCGGGCCGGTCGAAAGGCCGGTTGAACCGACATAGCCGATCACCTGCCCGCGCTTCACCTGCTGGCCATTGCGCACGGCGATGCGGCTCATATGCCCATATCCGGTGCCGAGCCCGCTGCCATGCGATAGCTTCACATAGTTGCCGTGCCCGCCGTGGCGACCGGCGAACTGCACCGTTCCGTCCGTCACGGCATGGATCGGCGTTCCATGCGGCGCGGCGAAATCGATACCGGCGTGCATCCGCGTATAGCCCAGGATCGGATGGCGGCGGCGGCCATAGCTTGACGATATGCGACCGGCGACCGGCGCGATCAGGCCCTGCCGCTGTTCGCCCACGCCCGACGCTTCGAAAAAGCGCCCGTCATTGCCCCAGCGCATCAGTTGCTTGCGCGGCTTCCCGCCCCGCAGCAGGCCGGCATAGAGCAGCTTGCCAACGGCGATTTCACCGGTTTCGGCACGCTTGTATTCCACGATCAGATCGAATTCGTCCCCGGCGGAGATCGCACGATCGATATCGACTTCATCACTCAGCGCGCGAAGATACTGCTGCACTGCCCCGCCCGGTGCGCCAGCAGCGCGAGCCGAGCGATAGATGCTGTCCCCAACCACCCCGCGAATACGCAGCGGCGTTTCATCGACCTTGATCGGCCGGGGATCGAGCACCAGCCGCCCGTCGCGCCGTTCCACCGCGAGCTGAAGATCAAAGCGGGCGCGGAACGACAGCGCATCGACCGGGCGCGGCGCACCGGGCGCAGGGCGGCGGCCCAGCGTTATGTCCACGCGCGTGCCCGATTCGATACCGGACAGCGGCATTTCGGCGGCGATCATCGATGCGATCAGATCGGCTTCCGCCCCACCAGCCCCGGCGCGTGTCAGCATACGGGCGAAACCATCGCCCTGCGCCAGCGTCGCTTCCAGATCGATCCGGGGACGTTCCGGCACGTTCTTCAGCGGGATCACACGCGAAGTGGCGATCATCTGCCTGCCGTTTTCTGCATCCATGGCCAGCGGCATGATCATGTGGCTGCGAAATTCGTCACGCACCGGATCGTCGATCGCCATGACGGGCGCGGCTTCCAGCGGGGCGAATTCAGGCCACCCGGCGAAAGCGAGCGCCGAAAGCGCCACCAGCGTCCCCGCGCCGCGCAGCCAGCGGCCAGAACCTATATCCTGCGCAAGATCAGGCACCCAGTCGTGCGCGGATAGCCGCAACAGGGTGCGCTGACGCCATTCATCATAGCGTTCATGCCAACCGTTGACGCGCTTGATACGAATGGGGGCGGTAACGGTGGAAGCAGCCGAGATGCGCCTTACACGCGAAGCAGCCGACAGCTCAGCAGCGGGGAAACCCCCGGCGTGAGCCTTGCCCGCCTCGCTACCGTCCTTGAACAAACGCGCCCTCCTCGGAGGCTTCGCAACCCGCCACTCAGGGCGAGGGTCGCGTGGCCCGGTCCCGGCCAACTCTCTGACAAAGCCCTCTGCCCGGATAAAGTAAATTTCGCCTGAATCGCGCCCAGCCGAGTCCGCCCTGCGCCAAACTGTTTACCAAACCGGGAACCGCTCTTCTCCTTGCGCCACGGACCACACGCGGCCACAGTGCGCGTCATCGTGATTGATCCCGCCAGCGGCGGCCGGCTGCGTGCCGTGCTTGGCCCAACCAACACCGGCAAGACCCATCTCGCGATAGAGCGGATGTGCGGTCATTCGAGCGGGGCAATCGGCTTCCCCCTGCGCCTGCTGGCGCGCGAGGTCTATGACCGGGTGCGTGCGATCAAGGGCGACAGTCAGGTCGCGCTGATCACCGGGGAAGAACGGATCGAACCACCGAACGCCCGCTATTTCCTCTGCACCGCCGAAGCGATGCCGTTCCGCAACGCCGGCGATCTGGCCTTCATCGCGCTGGACGAGGCACAGCTCGCCGCCGATCGGGAACGGGGGCACATCTTCACCGATCGGCTGCTGCACGCGCGCGGGCGGGAAGAAACCATGCTGCTGGGATCGGCGACGCTGGAACCCGTGGTGAAAGCCCTGCTGCCCGGTATCCAGGTGGAAGAAAGGCCCCGCTTTTCCACGCTGACTTATGCCGGGGCGAGGAAGCTGAGCCGCCTGCCCCCGCGATCCGCCGTGGTCGCCTTTTCGGTGGAGCAGGTTTACGCCGTGGCCGAAATGCTACGCCGGTTCCGCGGCGGCGCGGCGGTGGTGATGGGCGCGCTCAGCCCGGAAACGCGCAACCGGCAGGTCGATCTGTTCCAGTCGGGTGAAGTCGATTACATCGTCGCCACAGACGCCATCGGCATGGGGCTGAACCTTGACGTCACCCATGTCGCTTTCGCTTCACTGAGCAAGTTCGACGGCGTGCGGCAGCGGCGGCTGACCCCGGCGGAAATGGCCCAAATCGCCGGGCGCGCGGGCCGCCACCAGCAGGACGGCAGCTTCGGCACGCTGGCCGCGCGGGACGATAGCAGGCTGGCCTTCACCGATGACGAGATCTTCGCGATCGAACATCACCGCTTCGCCCCGCTGACCAAATTGTTCTGGCGCGAGGCGCAGCCGAGATTCGACAGTCTGGCCATGCTGCTGGCCGATCTGGAGTCGAAGCCAGATGCCGAACAACTCGCCCCCGCACCGGAATCGATCGACCTGGCGGTGCTGCGGCGACTGACGGAAGAACCCGATATCGCGGCCAGCGTTTCCACGCCGGGGCTGGTGCGACGGTTCTGGGAAACCTGCCAGTTGCCCGATTTCCGCCAGCAGGGGGCAGAAACGCACGCCCGGTTCGTCGCGCGGCTGTGGCAGGACTTGCGTGACGGGCATCTGGGCGCAGACTATGTCGCCGGTAGGATCGCCGATCTTGATCGGCCCGAAGGCGATATCGACACGCTGCAAGGCCGCATCGCCGCGATTCGCAGTTGGGCCTATATCTGCCAGCGCCCCGATTGGGTGCTGGCGCGGGACGAAATGACCGCCCGTTCACGCGCGGCAGAGGCGCGCTTGTCCGATGCGTTACACCAACGGCTGACCGAACGTTTCGTCAACCGCAGAAGCTCTATACTGATGAGGACGATGGGGAAGGATTCGGGACTTTTGCGCGTAACACTGGATACAGACGGCCGGGTGATGGTCGAAGATCATGCCATCGGCCATCTCGAAGGCTTCCGCTTCGTGGTCGATGCCGATGCCAGCCATGAAGATCGCAAGCTGATGCTGGCGGCCGCCGAAAAGCACCTGCCAGAACTGCTGGCGCAGAAGGCGCGCGCACTGGTGCAGAACGAGCTGGGCGATCTGGCGATCGAACAGGGCGAGATTCGCAATGCGGGCAAGCTGGTCGCGCGGCTGGAACGCGGCAAGTCGCCCGCGCGGCCCCGGCTCATGCTGGCCAAGGAGCTGGGCGTGCTGGAACCCGCGCAAAAGGCGCGGCTGACGGAAGCGCTGGAACATTGGCTGGAAGGGGAGCTGGCCCCGCTGGCCCCATTGCGGCAACTGGAAGAGGCCGCGCGCGATCCGGAGGCAGGCAGCGAAGTGCGCGCCCTGCTGCTCACGCTGGCTGATGGCAACGGCACGGTCGCCCGCGAACAGGCCGGGCTGGCACAGGTGCCGAAGGAAAAGCGCCCCTTTCTGCGCAAGCTGGGCGTGACCATCGGTTCGCTGGACGTTTTCGCGCCCGCCCTGCTCAAACCCGCACCGCGCCGCCTGCTCCATGCGATCGGCGCCGACAAGCGCGCGCTCAATCCGGGAATGGAAGCGGTAATCGGCGGATCCCGCCAGTTACCCGCAGGGTATCGCCGCGCCGGTGGGCAGGCGATCCGTGTGGACATGGCCGAAAAGCTGTTCCGCACCGCGCACGAACAACGCAACAAGGGCGGTGCGCGCGGGTTCGCCATCGATCCGGCGCTGGCCACTTCGATGGGTCTGCTGCCCGACAATTTCCGGCACCTGATGCGCGATGCCGGATTCCGCGCGAACGAGCCGCGCCCGCTGGCCGAAGGCGCGTTCGGCCCGCCCGCGCCAGCCCGCTGGAACTGGCGCCCCCCGCGCAAGGACCGGCCGCAGCCGCGCCCCGGCGGCCATGACAGGCCCGTGGCAAGCGAAGGCAATGCCTTTGCCGCACTGGCCGGTCTGGTGCGCTGAATCAGTCGCCGCGCCGGTGCGGATCGACCGCCTGCTTTATTTTCTGCGGCTGTCGAAAAGCCGATCGGCCGCGCAACGCTGGATCGCGGAAGGCCACATTCGCCGAAACGGAGAACGCGTATTGCGTCTGGACCAGCCGGTTACGGTTGGCGACGTGCTCACCCTGCCTGTGAACGAAGGGGTGATGGTGATCGAATTACTGGCGTTGCCTGAAAGGCGCGGTCCTGCCCCTGAAGCAAAAGCTTGCTACCGCTCGCTTGACGGTAACACGCGATTGGACCTAGCAGGCCCCGACGCGCCGCAAGCAAGAGGGAAAGCGCAGCAATGACTTACGTCGTCACCGATGCCTGCATCCGTTGCAAGTACACCGACTGTGTCGAGGTCTGCCCCGTGGATTGCTTCTATGAGGGCGAGAATATGCTCGTCATCAATCCGTCCGAATGCATCGATTGCGGCGTGTGCGAGCCGGAATGCCCGGCCGAAGCGATCCTGCCCGATACGGAAGGCGGGCTGGAACAGTGGATGGAATTGAACGCCAAGTATTCCGCCGAATGGCCGAATATCACCCAGAAAAAAGACGCACCCGACGATGCTGATCAGCACAAGGGTGAAGAGGGTAAGTTCGAAGCCTACTTCTCCGCGGAACCTGGCGAAGGCGACTGATTGACGTCATCCTTCTGACGGATTCGGGGCCTCTCCCTTCGCCTTTTGGGCGGGGGGGTGGCAATTTTATTGCGAATCTGCTACATATCCCTGCGATAGCCGCCCTATTCCTTGGGCGGCGGGCGGATAAGGAAGGCAGGCCCCCCGCCGACAGCGTCACCAGAATTGGCAAGCCAGGCCGCCGATCGGGTCGTGCGGCCGGAGTCTGCCGACGCTCATGTTCCCGGGCCGCCGGTGAGAAAGGAACGTAAATGGCTGTGAATGCCCCCGCTTTCGAGGTTGGCGACTACGTGGTCTATCCCAAGCACGGCGTCGGCCGGGTGGTAGAGCTGCAGAGCGAGGAAATCGCCGGAATGAAGCTCGAACTTTACGTCCTGCGGTTCGAGAAAGAGCGGATGACCCTGCGGGTTCCGGTCAACAAGGTCGAATCGATCGGCATGCGCAAGCTTTCCAGCGACAAGACGCTGAAAGAAGCGATGGAAACCCTGAAGGGCAAGCCGAAGGTAAAGCGCACCATGTGGTCGCGCCGCGCCCAGGAATACGAAGCGAAGATCAATTCGGGCGACCTCGTGTCGATCGCCGAAGTGACGCGCGACCTGTTCCGCCCTGAAGACCAGCCGGAACAGAGCTATTCCGAACGGCAGATCTTCGAAGCAGCCTCCAGCCGCCTCGCGCGCGAACTGGCGGCGATGGAAAAGACGGACGAGCCGACCGCGCTCGGCAAGATTCTCGACGTGCTGAAGAAGTACGCACCCCAGTATTACGAGAACACCGCCGAAGTCGCCTGACTGCAGGCAAACGGCACATCGAAAGGCCGTCCGGGCGACCGGGCGGCCTTTCGTGCTTTTCGACCCGATAGCCTGCCGGATCGACCAACGGCGTTGGGGCACCCCTCCCTCACGTGTATTATTGGATTAATACACAAACGAGGAGAGTCGCCATGCGTCTCGACGATCTGTTCAGGAATCTGGGAACGCTGGCCGCCACGATCGGCTCGCACACCTTCGAATGCGCGTTTGATGGCGTTGCGCTGGAAGACCTCGACCTCACCGGCCCGCCCCCACGCCGGATCACGCTGTCCGGCCCGGCTCAGGTCGTCGTCACTCAGGGCGAGGCTTTTCACATCGAAGTGCAACCCGGCCCGACCAGCCGCCCGCTGCGCTTCTGGCGAGAGGGAAAGCGGCTGGGCGTGAACGATGGCGACACGGAAACCGTGGTGAGAATCACGCTGCCCCAGTTGAAGAAGCTCTCCGTGGCCGGTTCGGGCCGCATCGCCGCAGACCGCATCGGCCCTGACAGCAAGATATCCATCGCCGGTTCGGGCCGGATTGAGGTGGCTAAGGTGAAAGGTGGGGATCTGTCGGCCCATATCGCAGGCAGCGGACGCCTCTCGCTTGACGGGCGTGCGGACGAACTGTCGCTGCATATCGCGGGCAGCGGCAGTTGCGATGCCGAAGGTCTGGAGATAGACGCTGCCACCATTCACATTGCCGGTTCAGGCGATGCGATCTTCGCCTGCGATGGTGATGTGGAAGCGCATCTGATGGGATCGGGCAACGTGATCGTCCGCGGCAATGCACGCTGCAACGTCCATTCCGTGGGATCGGGAACTGTCACTTGCGAACGAGAACGCGAGGCAAGCCATTAGCCGCCCGGCCCGCCATCCAAGGTGGGCAACGCCGGATACGCGCACGCAGAAGTCCTGCCTTTCCGGCGACACGCCATCGGCCTAGGGTAGCGCAATGGCGGAACGCAGGAAGTTTCGAACACGCGAGGTCGTTCTGGCCGTCGCCGCGGGTGTAGTGGCTGCGGGCGGCGCGGCATTGACGCTGGATGCCCTCAAGGACGACGGGCCAACCGTCGCCATCACCGGGCCGCGCGAGATGACCTATGAAGTCGCGCCCTTTCAACAAGTTGCCACGGTAGGGCCGCAAGACGTGGTCATCACATATGGCGATGGGTTTGCCGTCCGCTCGGAAGGATCGCCCGATGCGATCGCACGGCTGGAAGCTGTGGTGGAAAACGGCACGCTTACGATCCGACCCAAAGACGGCTGGAATGGCGTATTTGGCCGGGGAGATTCTTCTTCAGCTACGTTCTACGTAACGCTGCCCCTCCTCGAAGGGGTTTCGCTCGCCGGATCAGGCGATGTCAGCGTCGATCGCGTGCAAGGAAGCCGGTTTGAAGCTGAGATCGCGGGATCGGGCGAGTTATCTATCGACGATCTCCGCGTGGACCGCGCCGACTTCTCTATCGCTGGCCCTGGGGACATCGTAGTGGCTGGGGCGGTACGCGAAACGCACGTGTCCATTCTGGGTTCGGGCGGGGTGCAGGGTGATGATCTGGTCAGCCGCACGGCGGATGTTTCCGTCGCCGGTTCGGGCGACGTCTCCCTCAACGTGGAAAGCGCGGCCAACGTCTCCATGGTGGGTAGCGGCGATGTCGACATTTCCGGGCCGGCGCGCTGCTCCATCTCTCGTCTGGGCAGTGGAGACGTAACCTGCAACGGTGACGAGTAAGGCACGAGCCAGGAAACGGTTCACGCCCGCGCAATGGGGCCGTATCCAGAGTCAGGATCAGGAGCAGGCAAAATGGGTCGCAATATGGGTCCGGGCATACGATGGGTCGCCCTCGCCGCAATGACGTTCGCGTTGCAAGGTTGCCTCGCCAAAGCGGCGGTTGATGTTGCAACCCTTCCCGTCAAGGCCGTGGGCAAAGGGGTGGACCTTGCCACCACCAGCCAGGAAGAGGCTGACCGCAATCGCGGCCGCGAAATCCGCCAGCGCGAGGAAAAGCTGGGTCGCCTGCAACGCCAGTACGATCGGCAGATGAAGCGCTGTCAGGACGGCGATCGCCGTGCCTGTGATGAGGCGCGCATTGCCTATGCGGAAATGCAGCAGATTCTGCCCTCCATCCCCGCCGAACCGACAGGTAACTAGGCGGCTGCCCGCTTCAGGCGATCGTTGATCGCTGCACCGATGCCGTCCTGCGGGATTGGCGCAACGGCGATGCGCGGCTCCGGCGAAGCCGCCGCCTGATGCAGGCAGGCATAGAGCCGCGCCGCCGCCAGCGCGAGATCGCCATCTTCCGATAACGTACAATCACCCGCCACGGGTCCGAAACCGATCAGGTATTCACCTTCGCCCGCCTCTCGCGCATTCAGGCGCAGCGGCTTTCCGGGCGAATAATGGCGCGCAAGCTGACCCGGCGCCTCTATCCGCGCATCAGCCAGCGGTCGCGCGGGCCCGAGCAGATCCGCAAGCTCTTCCTCCGGCACGGGCCCCGGCCGCAACAATTGCCACGCGCCATCTGCGCGCAAGGCGATGATCGTCGATTCTAGTCCGCGTGCGCAGGGGCCGCCATCCAGTACCGCATCGATCGCTTCGCCCAGCGACGACGCGACATGCCCCGCGCTGGTAGGGCTAACGCCCCCGCTGCGATTGGCCGATGGCGCGGCAAGCGGCAGGTCCAGCCGTTCCAACACGCCGTGCATCAGGGGATGATCGGGCATACGCAGGGCAACGGTCGGCAGGCCCGCCGTCACCGCAGGCGCGATGCCCGAATTGGCCCGCAAGGGCAGCACCATAGTCAACGGCCCAGGCCAGTAACGATCGGCGAGCTTTTCCGCACGATCATCGAACAGCGCCAGCCCCCGCGCCTGTTCCCGCGTGGCGACATGGACGATCAGGGGATTGAAATCCGGGCGGCCCTTGGCGCGATAGATCGCCGCCACCGCCGCCTCGCTGTCGGCACGCGCGGCAAGGCCATAGACCGTCTCCGTCGGAACAGCCACCAGCCGCCCTTCCCGCAACGCTTCCGCCGCGTGGCCAATACCCGCTTCGTCAGGCGGCAGGATCAGGGCGGTCGAACCGGTCATGCCCCGCCGCTACAGCGCGCGGCGCGGGAAGCCAAGCTGGCGCGCAGCCGCGCCCCGTCTTGGCGGGCCCCTCGCAACACCCTAGGGGATTGCCCCCGCCCCATCGGGTACGGCGGAAGGAGGCTGACAGGATGAACACCCCCGAGGACGCACTCAACCGAATCGCCGCAGCGCTTGAACGCATAGCCCCCGGCGTAGTGCGTGAGGCCGACTGGCTAAGCCATCCGGCCTATCTATGGACCGCGCAGGGCGCCCGCCCGATCGAGCGCATTGACGCTCCCTCGCTCGCCCTTCTGCGCGGCATTGATCGGCAAAAATCCGTGGTCATCGAAAACGTGGCCCGTCTGGCCGCCGGTAACGCCGCGCATGACATGCTGCTCTGGGGTTCACGGGGCATGGGCAAATCGGCGCTGGTCCGCGCCGCGGTGGTCGCTGCCCAGAACGATAATGTGGGCCGACTGGCACTGGTTCAGGCCGGAACCGATTCGCTCGATTCGTTATCCAGCCTGTTTTCCCAGCTCGGGCGCATACCGCGCGGTTTCCTGGTATTTATCGACGATCTGGGCTTCGGAGAGAACGACTCCGACGGCCCGCGCCACCTGCGCAGTTGGCTAGATGGCGGCGTGGAGGCGCGGCCGGATAACGTCAGGCTTGCCGTCACGTCCAACCGCCGCGCGATCCTCAATCGCCATATGGGCGAACAGGACGATCCCCTGAACCCGCGCGATGCGGTGGACGATCAGCTCGCGCTGGCCGACCGATTCGGCCTTTCACTCGGCTTCCACGCCTGTTCTCAGGACGAATATCTGGCGATTCTGCGCGGTTACACGCAGGAATACGGGCTGGATCTGGATGAGGCAGAGGCTCTGGAATGGGCGCGGCGGCGTGGCGGCCGTTCCGGGCGGATCGCCTGGCACTACATCACCGAACTTGCCGGGCGGGCCGGAAAACCCCTCAAACGCTAGAAACGGCGTTGCCGCCGGGGGCTCAGGTCCCCGGTGCTTCCCGCCCCGGCAATTGCGGCCTCGGCGCGGCGAGATTGCGCTGCGGCGGCAGGCTTTCGCCACTGATACGCTTCGGCGCGGGAGCAGGCTGGGCATTGGTGGCGACCACACGCCAGATGATGTTCGCGGTATCGTCGCTCACCAGCAGCGCGCCGGATTTGTCCCACTCCACCCAGGTCGGGCGCCCGTGCGTATCGCCGTTTCCAGCCAGGAAGCCGCTCAGCACCGGCTGGGGCTTGTCGAGCGGGTTGCCGCGTTCATCGAAACGCACGAACACCACGTCATAGCCAGCCGGCGGCTTGCGGTTCCACGATCCATGGCGCGCCACGAACGCGCCCTGCGCGAACGCTGGCCCCATGCGCGTACCTTCGCGCGTAAATGTCAGGCCCAGTGCGGCGACATGGGGGCCGAGCGCGTATTCAGGCGTGCGGGTATATTCCAGCATGAAATCGGGCATCGGGATTTTCACCCGCTCATCGATGTTCATGCCCCAATATACCCACGGCCAGCCATAGTTCACGCCGATCGGCACGTTGGTGAGATAGTCGGGCACCAGGTCGGAGCCGAGCTGGTCGCGTTCGTTGACCGTGACCCACAGTTCCCCGTTCCACGGGTTCCACGCCAGCCCGTTGGGGTTGCGCAGACCCGCGCCGTAAACGCGGGCCAGCCCGCTGGGCAGATCGAGTTCATGAATAGCGGCCCGGTTCCGCTCTGCCTCTATCCCCGCATCGGCAATGTTGGAGGCAGAACCGACGGCAATGTAGAGCTTCGTCCCGTCATCGCTGAGGATGATGTTCCGCATCCAGTGGTTGCCCGCAGGCGGCAGGTCCACGAGCTTTGTCGGCTCCCCGGTTACCGCATTGGCGCCTTCGGCATAATCGAAGCGCAGCAGCGCGTCGTGATTGGCGACGTAGAGCTTGCCATCGCGCCAGGCCAGCCCGGACGGCGAGGACAGGCCGGTCAGCAGCTCATGCTTTTCCTCTGCCACGCCATCCCCATCGGCATCGCGCAACAGGACCACCTTGTTCGGCGAAGGCACAGAGGCACCCGCACGGCGGAAAAGGAACCCGGCGATCCAGTTGGTAATGGCATTGCCACCGGCAACGACCCGTTCCGGCGCATTGGATTCTGACACCAGAATGTCGCCGTTGGGCATCGCGTAAATCACGCGCGGATGTTCCAGCCCCTCGGCGAAGCGGTTGACCTGGAGTCCTTCCGCTGCCTGAGGCGCGGCGCCATCCGCCCAGCCGATCGGCTTGGCCACCTGAACAGTGGGGATCGTCTGAGGATTGGGCTCCACCAGCTCGGGCTTCGTGCCCGACACCTGCTCTAGAGTGAGTTCCGCAGGGCTACCCCGCAATACCCACCAGCCGGCAGCTACCAGCACCACAACGACGGCGAGCAGGCCAATGGCGACCTTAGTCAGGATCCTCATACGCACCCGAATAAGCCAATGGCCCCCTTGCGGCAACGGAATCCATCATTAGGCAAAGCGGATGCATGACTTCACCCTGCCGCAAGGCCTGCCGAAGACAGAGCTTTACCGCGAATTGCTTGCCGCAGCCGATGCGCTGACCGGCGATGAGCCAGACGGGATCGCCAACATGGCCAATCTGGCGGCATTGGTGTGGCAACTCGTGCCTGATCTCAACTGGGCCGGATTTTATCGTATGGTTGGCGGGGAACTGGTCCTCGGCCCGTTTTGCGGCAAACCGGCATGCATTCGCATTCCTCTGGGCAAGGGCGTGTGCGGAACGGCGGCGGCAAGTGGTGAAAGCCAGCTTGTGGCGGATGTCCACGCTTTCCCCGGCCACATAGCCTGCGACGCGGCGAGCCGATCTGAACTGGTCGTGCCCGTCAGGCGCGAAGGGGCGGTGATCGCGGTGATCGATCTGGACAGCCCCTTGCCCGCGCGGTTCGACGCGGACGATCAGGCCGGTTTTGAGGCGCTGGCCGCACTGGTCGCCAGTCGTATCTGAGCGGACAAACCCGAAGTTGCGCGGCGCGACCAGTACCGCGCCACACCACAACTTACGCCGCTTTCCTAGATGCCGCCGCCCGTCAAACGCTGGCACACCAGATCGAGCTGATCGAGCGTGCGATAACGAATGGTCACCGCGCCTGATCGCGGATCGGTATCGGCGGCGATCCGCACCGGCAGGCCGAGGAATTCCTCCAGATGGTTCTGCACCGCGATGATATCCGCATCGCCAGCGGGATCGCGGGCGGCGCGCGGCTGGCGCTTGCTGCGTGCCGGGGCGGAAGTCTTGCGCGCGAGCTTTTCCACCTCACGCACAGTCAACTTGCGATCGACTGCCTGCTGCGCCAGCCCCTCGGCATCTTCGTGCCCAACCAGCGCGCGGGCATGGCCCATGTCCAGCCGCCCTGCCTCGACATGCGCCACTACAGAGGCCGGAAGGCTCAGCAGGCGGATGAAGTTGGCGACATGGCTGCGGGATTTACCGACCAGTTTGGCGATCTCGAGATGCGGCAACCCTTCCAGCTGCGCCAACCGTTTATAAGCGCGCGCTTCTTCAACCGGGTTCAGATCTTCGCGCTGGATGTTTTCGATCAGCGCCAGCGCGGCCACCTCGCGCTCATCCAGATCCCTTATTAATGCAGGGATTTCATGGAGTTGTGCTTTCTGTGCAGCACGCCAGCGGCGTTCACCCGCCACGAGTTGGTATGTCCCGCCGGAAAGCGGGCGCACGATCACCGGCTGGATTACGCCCCGCTCAGCGATGGAAGATGCCAGTTCTTCCAGCGCCTCCGGGTCGAAATGGCGGCGGGGCTGTTCCGGATGCGGTTCGATCGCGGAAACAGGCACACTGGCCAATCCATCGCTGCGCCGGGCGCCCGGTACGGCCGCAGTGACCAGCCCGCCCTCTTCGGAACCGGCAGCCACCACCGGCTCTTCCCGCCGCGCATCGCCCAGCAGAGCGCCAAGCCCACGCCCTAGCCGCCGTCGCTGCGCCGCCTGGGTGTCGGTACGCTCTTCGCTCATGCAGCTTTCCTTTCCTGGGGCAGACGGCCAATCAATTCACGCGCCAGCGCCATGTAAGCCCGGCTGCCGGCGCAGGAATGATCGTAGATCAAGGCGGGCAATCCATGGCTGGGCGCTTCTGACAGGCGCACATTGCGCGGGATAACCGCTTCGAACACCAGCTTGCCCAGACATTCGCGCACGTCATCCGCCACCTGATCGGTCAGGCGATTGCGGCGATCGAACATGGTCAGCGCTATACCCACGATGCCAAGATCGGGATTGAAACGCTGCTGCACCTGTTCAACCGTGTGCAGAAGCTGGCTCAGCCCCTCCAGCGCGAAGAATTCACACTGAAGCGGCACCAGCAGTGTATCGGCCGCCGACAGCGCATTGAGAGTCAGTAGCCCCAGCGAGGGGGGGCAGTCGATGAAACAAACATCGTGCCCGCGATGGGCAGCCAGCGCCCTGCCCAACCTCTCGGTCCGGTCAGCCACGCCCACCAGCTCAACTTCTGCCCCACTCAGGTCGACCGTCGCAGGGACCACATCGAGGCCCGGAATGGTTGTCGGCACGATGCACGAGGCCAGCGGCGCTTCATCCACCAGCAGGTCATAGCTCGATTGTTCGCGGTGCAACGAATCGATGCCCAGACCGGTGGACGCGTTGCCCTGAGGATCGAGATCGATCAGCAGCGTTCGCCACCCTGCAGCGGCCATAGCCGTTGAGATATTGATGGCAGTTGTGGTCTTGCCCACTCCGCCCTTCTGGTTGGCTATGGCAATGCGGATCATCGCAGGTCTGGCGCCCCTTGCCCGAGGAGAATTCCTCCATCGGCGTCAGTGGCGGACTGTTTCACGTGGAACATTTTCCGCACCTCAGCCGGCTGCTCTGACCATTCTTGCGCTGCGGAACGCCCTTTGGGCAACAGCCATACGGTGTCCGGTGTGGAAAAGCGGGCGGACAACCGGAGAAGTTTACCAAGCGGAGCAAAGGCACGCGCCACTATTACAGCCGATTCGAAGCTTTCCACATTTTCGACGCGAGCACCTTCAACCCGGCAATTTTGAAGGCCCAGCTCTGTGGCCGCCCGATTTAACCAGTCCACTCTGCGCTTGCGTGATTCGACAAGGATGAAGCTCGCGTCAGGCGAAGCTGCAGCAAGCGCGAGGCCCGGGAACCCCGCCCCGGTTCCCAGATCGAGCCACGGTGACGTTCCACGTGGAACATGATCCAACAGCTGCAAACTATCGGCAAAATGCCGCTGCCACACCGACGCGAGGCTCGCCGCTGAAACAAGGTTCTGCCGCTCGTTCTCATCAGCCAGCAGCACGGCCAGCTTTTCCAGCCGCTCAATACCGGCCGAATCGGTGCGTTGCGCGCAGAACTCCCGCGCCTCTGCCTCATTCGCGATCACGCGGCACGCCTCCGGGCAAAGACCAGCAGCGCAGCCAACGCAGCGGGAGTGATTCCGCGCACACGACCCGCCGCCGCGAGATCGGGAGGCCGGGCATCGGTCAACCGCTCGACCATTTCATTCGACAGTCCGGGCACACTGGCGAAGGGGAAGCCCTCGCCAAGAATAACCGCCTCGCTCGCCCGCACGTCTTTCAGCTCCCGCTCCTGCCGCTCCAGATAAGGTGCGTAATCCGCATCTTCCGCCATTTCGAGCGCCAGTTCGCTGGTGCGGTCTAGCGCCGAATCCAGCCAGGGTGCCAGGCTTTCCAGATCGATGCCGGGATAGCGCAACCACTGGGAAAGGGTTTGCCTGCCCGTCCCTTCGCGAACCGGAAGACCGTTCGTGACCAATTCTCCCGGTGCGACTTCGCGCGCCAGCGCTTCGCTCCAGTTAGCGCGACTGCGCTCGCGTCTTTCAAACCATTCCTTTCGCTCTTCACCCACGCAATGCGCGGCGATGGCCAGCGGAGTGAGCCGTGTCGCAGCGTTGCTCGCGCGCAGGCGAAGGCGATACTCCGCACGCGCGGTCAGCATGCGATAAGGTTCGCTCACTCCGTGAAGCGTCAGGTCATCCACCATGACCGCGATGTAACTATTGCCCCGGTCGAGCGGCGCAGGCTCACGATCCATGACCGCCGCCGCTGCATGCATGCCGGCATAGAGACCCTGTGCAGCGGCTTCTTCATATCCGGTGGTGCCGTTGATCTGGCCAGCGCAATACAGCCCCGTGATGCCCTGCAACTGCAAGTCCCGCCCAAGGGACCGTGGATCGATGTGATCGTATTCGACCGCATATCCAGGCATCTCCATCTCCACGCACTCCAGCCCCGTCATCGTCCGAAGCATGGAAAGCTGCACATCGGATGGAAGCGAGGTGCTGACTCCATTCGGATAGACCCAATGGGTTGCCAGTCCTTCCGGCTCCAGAAAGACCTGATGCCCATCGCGGTCGCCGAAGCGGTGAATCTTGTCCTCGATCGATGGGCAATAGCGCGGCCCAGACGCCTCAATCGCACCAGTGAACAGCGGCGATCGGTGCAGGTTCTGCCGGATGACGTCATGGCTTCGCGTATTGGTGCGGGTAACGGCGCAAAAGACCTGCGGGTTGACGCGCCCGAGCGTCAGCGGCGACATGGTCCAGGGCTCCAGGTCCGATCGCTGCTCGTCCAGCTGGGCCCAGTCGATCGTGCGACCATCAAGCCGTGGCGGCGTGCCGGTCTTGAGCCGCCGCATCGGCAATGCTGCTTCGCGAAGCTGGCTGGCGAGGCGCTGAGCGGATGCCTCGCCGATGCGACCGCCCGTCATCCGCTCCTCACCCCGGAACAGGGTGCCGCCGAGAAACGTGCCGGTACACAGCACCACGGCGCGAGCCTCGATCCGGCTCCCGTCTGCCAATTCCACGCCGGCCACCCGATCACCATCCAGGAGAAGGGCCGCCGCTTCTCCGGCGACGAGATCAAGGCCGTTCTGCCCGCGCATCATGCGTTGCACCGCCGCCTTGAAAAGCGTGCGATCTGCCTGAACACGCGGCCCCCACACCGCGCTGCCCTTCGACCGATTCAGCATGCGATAGTGAATGGCCGCCGCGTCGGCAGCGCGGCCGATCAGGCCATCAAAGGCATCGACCTCGCGAACGAGATGCCCTTTGCCAAGGCCGCCTATTGCCGGGTTGCAGCTCATTGCACCGATGGCGGCGAGATCAAACGAGATCAGCGCTGTGCGCGCACCCATCCGTGCGGAAACAGCGGCGGCCTCACAACCGGCGTGACCTCCTCCGATCACCAGAACGTCAAATGCACGCGTGTCCATCATCGCGCCCTAGTGCGCTGAGCGATGCGGGTCAAAACCGTTGGGATGTTCCACGTGAAACACCTGCCCTCAGACATCACTTGCCTATGCAGAATCTACCAAAGAGCGCATCAAGCACGTCTTCGGTCCCGCTACGTCCCACCAGCCGGTCAAACGCCTGCCGCGCCTGCCGCAACCCTTCTGCGATGAGCAGCGGGTCGCGCTCCATTCGCGCAACAGCCAGCGCTTGAACCGCTTGCTCAAGCAGATCCCGCTGCCGCCGATTGAGTGCCGCCTCTCCCGGACGGGGCATCGCCCCTGCCGCATGGCCAATCAATTCCCGCTTGAGTTCGTCCAGCCCCTCGCCCGTCACTGCTGACACTCGATGGTGGGCGGCCTGCTTGGCCTGATGCCCATCGACATCACACCGCGCCTCTATCTCCCAAGCACCATCTGGCCCCTCACCTTCCGGGCCCAGCCACAGCACCAGATCGGCGCGCTCAATCTCAATCCGCGCCCGCTCTATGCCGATAGCTTCGACTGCATCGCCTGTGCCGTCCCGCAATCCGGCCATGTCCACGAAGCTGAACGGAATGCCTCCCAGCGCCACCGGGCGCACCAGCACGTCACGCGTCGTACCGGCCAGCGGCGCCGTGATCGCTGCCTCGCTTTCCGTCAAAGCGTTGAATAGAGTTGATTTTCCGGCATTCGGCGGGCCCGCCAGTGCAATGCGATAGCCCTCTTTCAGCACTTCCGCCGAAGGAGCAGCCAACGCCTGCTGAATCTCCGCGCCCAGACCCGCAATCTCCTCTGAAAAACCGGCCGGAAGCGCGGAAACATCGTCCTCATCTTCAAAATCGAGAACCGCTTCCAGCCGCGCCGCCAGCATCAGCAGGCCGGCGCGCCATTGTTCCACTCGCCGTGACAGTACGCCACCAGCCAGCGCAATCGCCGCCCGGCGCTGAACTTCCGTTTCCGCCTCCAGCAGATCAGCCAGCCCTTCCGCTTCCGCCAGATCGATACGACCATTGGCGAAAGCACGACGGGTGAATTCTCCCGGTTCTGCCTTGCGAAGGCCCGGAAGGGCGGCCAGCGCACGCTCAACCGCCGCAACCACGGCTCGTCCGCCATGCAGATGCAGCTCCGCCAGGTCCTCTCCCGTTGCCGTTGCCGGACCGGGAAACCACAGCATCAACCCGTCATCGAGCGGGGCGCCCTCCCCATCCCGGAATAGCGCGCGCACCGCGCGGCGGGCCTGCGGAACGCGGCCTGCCAGTGCCTGAAGCACCCCGCTCGCTCGCGGCCCGCTAACCCGAACGACAGCGATCCCCGCAGGCGGCGAACCGCTCGAAAGCGCGAAGATCGTGTCCATAATTGCCGGTGTCTAGGATTCAGATTTGGTGTCGCAATCCGGAGCAGAGGCACTCGCCTTGCGCGCGCCGTCCATAAAATTCTGGAACATTTTCAGTCCCATCTGCCCCATGGGCGCCAACTGCTTCGCATATTCCTGAAGCTGGTCGACATTACCCGCGCCCTGCATCGCCTTGGCGAAGGCATCGACATAGACGGCGTTGGCCTTCTCCACATCGGGCAGGCCCATAAACCGGCGCGCCTCCTCCGGCGAACAATCGATCTCGATATTGACCTTCATCGGCGGAAACTCCGGCCGGCACACCCGCAAAGGGCGCACCCGTTGAACGAACCACACTTATCGTAACGTTCTATATGAGCGGGACCACCCGCATTTCCACCCTAACCGATCGCGATCAACTGCCATGCTCATTGATCGCCCGCTGAATGAATGCCAGCCGCGCTGCCACGTCCACCAGTGGCAGAGGGGTAAGTTCGTAGCCATAGCGCCGCCAGGCCTGCATCACCGCCACGTCACTTTCCAAGGCCTCTTCCCAGGTCTGAATGCGCTGCGCATCGGAAACATATATCTCGCGCCAGGGCGGAGCGTGAAAGATCGGGCCTTCATAGCGCAGTTCCCGACAGGCTTGGTCGATCGACGCGGGAACGGGCAAATCCGCCAGATCGAGAAATCCGACAATATCGGGAAAGCCGCGATCGAAAATCGCCACGCCACCGCCCTGCCCGGCCATTTCAAAAGCCGCCAGCTCATGCGCAAGCATGGCTTCCGCAAAACCCGTCGGATTATCTTGCCGAAGCTCCATTCCGCCCGGCTTCGTCAGGATTGCCCTCGCCACTTCAGGCATAACGGCAATTCCGGCGGCCCGGGCGGCAGCCAACAGTGTCGACTTTCCTGTCCCCGGACCCCCGGTAATCGCTGACCGGAAAGCGGCGGTGCCGCCCACCGGTTTACTGGTTCATCGTCGCGAAGAAATCTTCGTTCGTCTTGGAATCCTTCATCTTGTCGAGGAGGAATTCCATCGCGTCGATCGTGCCCATCTGCATCAGGATACGGCGCAGGACCCACATCTTGCTGAGCTGGTCCTTGCCCACCAGCAGCTCTTCTTTGCGGGTGCCGCTCTTGCCCACGTCCAGCGCCGGGAAGATGCGCTTGTCCGCCACCTTGCGGTCCAGCACGATTTCGCTGTTACCGGTGCCCTTGAACTCTTCGAAGATCACTTCGTCCATGCGGCTACCGGTATCGATCAGGGCCGTGGCGATGATCGACAGGCTGCCGCCTTCCTCGATGTTACGCGCTGCGCCGAAGAAGCGCTTGGGCCGCTGCAGGGCGTTGGCGTCCACACCACCCGTCAGCACCTTACCGCTGCTCGGCACCACGGTGTTGTAGGCGCGGCCAAGGCGGGTGATGGAATCCAGCAGGATCACCACATCCTTCTTGTGCTCGACCAGACGCTTGGCCTTTTCAATAACCATTTCAGCTACTTGGACGTGGCGCGATGCCGGTTCGTCGAAGGTGGAGGAAATCACCTCACCCTTCACGCTGCGCTGCATGTCGGTGACTTCTTCCGGCCGTTCGTCGACCAGCAGCACCAGCAGGAACACTTCCGGGTGGTTATCGGTGATCGCCTTGGCAATGTTCTGCAACAGCACGGTCTTACCCGTGCGCGGCGGCGCGACGATCAGCGCGCGCTGCCCCTTGCCCTGCGGTGCGATCAGATCGATCACCCGGGCAGACTTGTCCTTCACCGTGGGATCTACGGTGTCGAGATTCAGCCGTTCATCCGGATAGAGCGGCGTCAGGTTGTCGAAGTTGGTACGATGACGGACCGCATCCGGATCGTCGTAATTTACCGTCAGGAGCTTCGTCAGCGCGAAATAGCGTTCCCCGTCCTTCGGGGCCCGGATTTCGCCTTCAACCGTGTCACCGGTCCTCAGGCCCCATTTGCGGACCTGATTGGGGGAGACATAGATGTCGTCCGGCCCGGCGAGATAGTTGGCTTCCGGGCTGCGGAGGAAGCCGAAGCCGTCCTGCAACACCTCGATCGTGCCTTGGCCGACGATTTCCTCGCCGTCTTCCGCCACTTCCTTCAGGATGGCGAACATCAGGTCCTGCCGGCGCATGGTCGATGCGCCTTCAATCTCGTATTCCTCGGCCATCTCGACCAGTTCGGCCGGCGCCCGCTTTTTCAGTTCTTTCAAATGCATTCTGGTATTCCATCGATATGTGGGAGCCGGCAGGCCGAATGGGCTTGGGGAAAGCTGACCTGGCCGCTCGGGACGGCGGCCTCAGCCGGTGCGCAATAAATATGGATTCACCGCGCAAGCGTCAATTGCATGAATCGAACCAGCCCCTCTGGCCGGCGCGGATTCAGAACGGTTTGATCACCACCAGAATGACGATCAGGGCCGCCGCAACGCCTGGAACCTCGTTCAGCATTCGCAGCGTCTTGCCCGACAGGGTCCGTTCCCCGCGCGCCAGCTTCTTTGCGTAAGAGGCCAGGAAACCGTGATAGCCGCTAAGCAGCAGCACCAGCATCAGCTTGGCATGAAACCAGCCCTGGCTGAAAGCACCCACGCTCATCGCCAATGCCAGCCCCAGCACCCAGACGACGATGACGGACGGCAGCAGAATGATCTTCAGCAGCTTGCGCTCGCGATCGATCCACATGGCGTTTTCCGGCGAGCCCGGCTCCGCCTCCTGATGATAGACGAACAGGCGGGGCAGCATGAACAGCCCCGCCATCCAGAAGATCACGAAGATGATGTGGCCGGCCTTCAGCCAGTAATACGTCACCGCGAGAACATCCTGCATGGGCCCCATTTAGCCTGATCGAGCCGGGCCGTCATCCCTGCCATTCCCGCACCACGCCCAGCAATCGCTCGACGTGTTCGATCGGCGTTTCCTTGTCGATACCGTGGCCCAGATTGAATACGTGGGGCCGATCAGCAAAAGCATCGAGGATCGCTTTCGCCCCGGTTTCCAGCGCCTCGCCACCGGCCAGCAGCAGCACGGGATCGAAATTGCCCTGCACCGGCATTCCCGCAGGCAATTCGCGCGCGGCCCAGTGCGGATCGACCGTTTCATCCACGCCCACCGCATCCACGCCGGTTTCCCGCGCATAGGCAGGCAACTTGCCCCCTGCACCCTTGGGAAAACCGATCACGGGAACGCCGGGGCATCGTTCGTGCAGGCGGCTGGCGATCCGTTCATTCGGGGCGATCACCCAACGTTCGAACTGCGCGGGCGACAGACTGCCCGCCCAACTGTCGAACAATTGCACCGCTTCCACCCCGGCGGCGATCTGGTTGGCCAGATAATCGACCGTCAGATCAATCACGCGGTCGATCAGTTCAGCCATCAGGCCCGGATCGCGATAGGCCATGATCCGCGCCTCCGCATGGTCACGCGATCCCTGCCCGGCGATCATGTAAGTGGCGACCGTCCACGGTGAGCCGGCAAAGCCCAGAAAGGTGACATCGCCGGGCAATTGCGTCGCCACGCGCCGCACCGTTTCATAGATCGGTTCCAGCTTGCCGTGATCCACGTCCCGCAGGCTGTCGATCACTTCGCGACTGTTGGCCTTCGGGCTCAGCCGCGGGCCTTCGCCGGGGCCGAACGTCAGATCCTGACCCAAGGCCCACGGCACCATCAGGATATCGGAAAACAGGATGGCCCCATCGAAGCCGAAGCGTCGGATCGGCTGCAAGGTTACTTCGGCCGCCGCTTCCGGATCTGTCGCCAAAGCCAGGAATCCGCCCGTCTCTGCTCTCAGAGCGCGATATTCGGGCAGGTATCGCCCGGCCTGGCGCATGAGCCAGACCGGCCGCCGGGAACCTGTTTTCCCTCTCAGCGTATCGAGAAGAAGACCGGGCATCGAAGAGTCCAATCCAATAAAAAAGTATATTTAGATAAGGATTCAGGACTCAGTTGGCCCTGTGGAAACTGGGGAAAGCGGCGCCTTGCCCGATTTCTCCCGCGCTGGCCAGCATCCGGCGCAATCGCGAATCTGCAGGGCTCCGCGTCAAGCAAAGCTTCTCCCCGCTATCCCCAGCCTGTCGATAAGGCGCCGCGCCTGTTTATCGATGTGCGGTCGAATCGGCTGGTAGCGTGGGTGAAACCTTGTGCCGGATTTGTCCTGTGCTGCGTCCCTTGGTTTATGCCCGATCTTGTCTACAACCCCAGTCCATGACCCAGCTTCACCTTCACCTCCTGTCGGATTCCACTGGCGAAACGCTGGAGATGATTGCCAAGGCCGCCCTGGCCCAGTTCGACGATGCGGAGGTGATCCGCCATTTCTGGCCCATGGTCCGCTCGCTGCAACACCTGGATCGTATCGTGGAAGATCTCGCCGCCAACCCCGGTCTGGTCCTCTATACTCTGGTGAATGACGATACGCGGCGGCGGCTGGAAGAACGCTGTATGGCGCTGGGCCTGCCGCATGTCGCGCCGCTTGATGGCGTGACGGTGGCGCTGGAAAATGCGCTGGGCGAACAGGCAAAGGGTCGGCCCGGCCGTCAGCATATGTTGGACGATGCCTATTTCGCGCGGGTGGAAGCGATTCAATACACCATCGCCCATGACGACGGGATCATGCCGGAAGACTGGGAAGAGGCGGATATCGTACTGGCGGGCGTTTCGCGCAGCTCGAAGACGCCGACCAGCATTTATCTGGCCAATCGCGGTTACAAGGTGGCCAATATTCCGCTGGTGATGGAAAGTCCGCCACCGCCGATCCTGTTCAGCCTTCAGCGCCCGATGGTCGTGGGGCTGACCACGGCACCCCGGCGGCTGGTGGAAATCCGCCGCAATCGCCTGCTTTCGCTGAATGAGAAGACCGAAACCGCCTATGTCGATGAAGATCGGGTAGAAACCGAAGTCGCCTTCGCCCGCCGCATCTTCTCCGACAACGGCTGGCCGGTTATCGACGTAACGCGCCGTTCGATCGAAGAAACCGCGGCGGCAATCATGAAACTCTATACCGGTCGGCAACCGCGAACCGGGGCGGAAGGGCCGAAACCAATATGATCATCCTCGCATCCAAAAGCGCGTCCCGCCGCACCATGCTCGGCGCGGCTGGCGTGGATTTCGAAGCGCGTCCCGCCGCGATCGACGAACGCGCGCTGGAAGCCACGATGGAAGGCGCCGGGCCGGGCGAAATCGCGCAGGCACTGGCAGAAGCGAAGGCGCTTTCCGTCGATGGACAGGGCCTGCCGGTGCTGGGCAGCGATTCAGTCGTATCCGTGGCCGGGCGGCGTTTCAGCAAGCCAGCCAGCCGCGCGCAGGCGGTGGAACACCTCCGGTTCTTTTCCGGCCGCATGATGGAACTTCATTCCGCCGCGGCCATCGCCATCGGCGGCAAACTGCGGTGGAGCGACGTCGCCTCCGCCCGCCTTCAGGTTCGCTCTCTGTCAGATGATTTCATCGACGCCTATCTCGCCGCTGAATGGCCGGAAGTCAGCCAGTGCGTCGGCGTTTTTCGGATGGAGGCGCTCGGCCCGCAGCTGTTCGAAAGCATTGAGGGCGATATGTTCACCGTGCTCGGCATGCCGCTGCTCTCCGTACTGGGCGCGCTGCGGGAATTGGAGGAGCTTCCCGCGTGAGCCGCGCCTATGCCGAGGTGATCGGCGATCCCATCGCACAATCGAAATCCCCGGCGATCCACAACCACTGGCTCGCAAAGCTGGGGCTCGATGCAGACTATCGCGCCTGCCACGTCACCGCCGATGGCCTGCCCGCTTATCTGGCGGAACGGCGCGGCGATGCGGACTGGCGCGGGTGCAATGTCACGATGCCGCACAAGCAGGCCATCATGCCGCTGCTCGACCGGCTCGATCCGCTTGCCGCGCGCGTGGGTGCGGTAAACACCGTGGTGCGCGATTCCGATGGCATTCTGCATGGTTTCAATACCGATGTGCCCGGTTTCCTGGAACCTCTGCAACCGCTGCTTGCGCGGCAGCACTTGTTCCGCATGGCGCGGATTCTCGGCACCGGCGGCGCTGCGCGGGCGATCGTCACGGCGCTAGCGGGTGAGGGTTTTGTGCTGGTTCTCGCCGGCCGCGACCCGGCCAAGGCGCGCGCTCTGCTCGATGAGCTGGACCCTTCCGGCGACCATCACGATGTCGATATCGCGCACTTTTCAGACCCGACGGATTTCGCTTTCGATGATCGCGCTGGTTGCCTTGACCTGATCGTCAACGCCAGCCCGCTCGGCATGGCAGGCCAGCCGCCGCTGGCGTTCGATTTCAGCCACGCCCCGCCCGGCAGCGTGGTCTACGACATCGTCACTCATCCGCTCGACACCCCCCTCCTCATCGCCGCCCGCGCTGCCGGACTGCGGACGGTGGATGGCCTCTCGATGCTGATCGGGCAGGCGGCGGTCGCTTTTGAACACTTCTTCGGCCAACCCCCACCCAGAGACGATGGTGACGCCGCGCTGCGCGCGCTGCTGACGGGATGAGCAGGCCCTTCATCCTCGGCCTCACAGGTTCGGTGGGCATGGGCAAATCGACCGTGGCGGCGATGTTCGCGGATCTGGGCGTGCCGGTGTTCGATGCCGATGCCGTGGTCCATCAGTTGCAAGGGATCGGGGGCGCCCTTCTCCCCGCGATAGAACAGGCCTTTCCCGGTTCCGCCGGGCCCGCCGGGGTCGACAGGAAAGCGCTGGGCGCAGCGGTATTCGGTAATTCGGACAAGCTCGCCCGGCTGGAAGCGATTGTCCATCCGGCGGTCAGGGCTGCGCGGCGTGAATTCCTGCTGGAACACGCCGGGGCGCGACTGGTGGTGTTCGACATTCCGCTGCTGTTCGAAACCGGCGGTGTGGAAGAAGTGGACGCGGTGCTGGTGGTGTCGGCCCCGCCCGCCGTGCAGCGGGAACGTGTTCTCGCCCGTCCGGGAATGACTGCGGAACGCTTTGCGGAAATCCTCGCCCGGCAGATACCGGACGCCGAAAAGCGCGCCCGCGCCGATCATGTGATCGATACCGGCAGCAGCCTGGCCGAAACGCGTGAGGAAGTCGCCCGGCTGGTAAAGAATTTGACGGCCTGAGCTTGCTTGCAGCCGCCACCGGGGCGATACTCATGCAATGCGGGAAATCGTGTTCGACACCGAAACCACCGGCTTCGATCCGCGAAGCGGGGACCGGATGGTCGAAATCGGCTGCATAGAGATGGTCAACCGCGTGCCCACGGGCCGCACCTACCACGCCTATTTCAACCCTGACCGGGCGATGCCGCTGGCGGCGGAGCAGGTCCACGGGCTGGGCGATGCCTTCCTGGCCGACAAGAAACGTTTCCACGAACACGCGGAAGAACTGGTCGCTTTTCTGGGCGATGCGCCGCTGGTCGCCCACAACGCGCAGTTCGATTTCGGTTTCCTCAATCATGAGCTGGGCCTGTGCGGATTTGCGGAGGTCGTGCTCGATCGCATGATCGACACCCTCGCCATCGCGCGTCGTCGGCATCCGGGTGCCAAGCATACGCTGGATGCGCTGTGCGGCCGTTACGGCATCGATCGCAGCCATCGTGTGCTGCACGGCGCGCTGCTGGACGCGGAGCTGCTGGCGCAGGTCTATGTGGAGCTTACCGGCGGCCGCCAGATCGGGCTGGAACTGGCCGCCAGCGAAAGCCACGCCGTGCTGGAAGTGACGACATTTCGCCCCCGGCAAGGGCAATTTCGCGAACCCCGCCCTCATTCGGCGAGCGCGGACGAACTTGCCCGGCACAAAGCCTTTCTGGAATCGTTGGAGTCACCAGTCTGGGCCAGTTGAAATAGCCCCGGCTAATCGGCGTCCAGCCGAAGGACATAAGAAGGAGAACCCCCGTCCATGGAAATCCGCGTCTCCGGCCATCAGATCGACACGGGTGCTGCCTTGCAGGAGCACACGACCGAACGTCTTCAGGCAATCTGCGACAAGTATTTCAGTCGCGCCCTGTCCTCCACCGTCACTTTCGGAAAAGCGCGGGCCAGCGGGTTTGCATCCGACATCGTGATGCATGTGAATCAGGGACTGATCCTCAAGAGCCGGGCCGAGGCTTATGATGTGCGTCAAGCCTTCGATCAGGCGGCCGAAAAGATCGAGAAACAGCTTCGCCGTTACAAACGGCGGTTGAAAGACCGGCATGAACAGGCCGAACACGCCGTGCGAGAGGAAGAGGCGGCCTACACCGTATTCGCGGCTGCCGAACAGCCGGACGAAGAAGTAACGGCGGATGCGCCCCCGATCATTGCGGAAACGCGCACCGACATTCCCGTCGCCAGCGTTTACGATGCGGTGATGCTGCTGGATTTGCGTAACACCAATGCCCTGTTCTTCAAAAATGCTGGAACCGGAAGGCATAATATGGTTTATCGGCGAGATGATGGCTCGATCGGATGGGTTGAGCCTGCCTGAGACCGGTTTGGAAGGCTGGTCGGGGATGCCAATCATCATCGGATGAACTGAAGGTGTCAGTGCTTCGGCACTGGCTACCGGAGTGCGGCCCCGACACGGCCAGAGTGAGTAAGATCAGGAATATGAGCCCCCTCTTCTCGATGAAGCCGGAATCGGTTTCCATAATCGAAGCGGCCGATAAGCGGGCCGTGCTCGAGGCGTTGAGTGCTGCCCTCGCCCGGGGGTGGAATCTCGACGCGGCTGAAGTTCTGGAGCAGCTTGAGGAGAGGGAGCGTCTGGGCAGCACGGGCTTTGGCCGCGGCGTGGCGATTCCGCATGCGCGCTTGCCGGGCTTGCAACGCCCCGTTGCCGCCTTGCTCAAGCTGGAACAACCGATCGATTTCGCGGCGGCCGATGGTCTGCCGGTCAATCTGGTGGTGGGCCTGCTCTCTCCGGAAAACTGCGGCGCGACGCACCTTCACGCTCTGGCGGCCATTTCCCGCCTGATGCGCGATGAACGGGTGCATGAAGCCCTGAGCGAAGCCCCCGACGAAGAAGCGCTTTTCAGCCTGCTGAACAATGCCGCGGACCGCGACGCTGCCTGATACGAACGTGAACGCAGGGCCAAGCGGAGCCGAAGGGCATTTCCGCGCGCTCGAAACGCTTTACGCATCGGCGCCGATAAACCGTTCGTTTCAGTCCCGGCTTGAAGTTCTGGACGAGGGGCGCGCGCGCATTCGCTTCATGGTGGATGATCGGGTGCATCACGCCGCCGGCGCGGCACATGGCACGATCTATTTCAAGATGCTCGACGATGCGGCGTTCTATGCAGCCAATTCGATGGTCAGCGATCGCTTCCTGCTGACCACCGCCTTCAACCTGCACTTCACCAAACCGGTGCGGGCGGGTGAGGTCGTGGCGGAAGGCCAGTGGATCAGCGGCCGTCGGCGCGTGTTCATTGCCGAGGCGCATCTGGTGGACAGCGAAGGCGACGAGATCGGGCGCGGCACCGGCACCTTCATGCGCTCTCACATCCCGCTTTCCAGCCTGCCCGGTTATCGAATCGGCTAGACCGGTGGATTCGCGAATACCCGCGCATCTGGAAGTGACCGGCCTGATCCGTGCTGTGGAGGCGGCAGGCGGCTTCGCCACAGTGATTGCCAAAGGGGAACGCGATGCGGGCACCCTGCTTGTCATTTGTTCCGACAAAGGCGCCGCCGGCGCAGCATATGAACGCATGCCGCAGCCGGATGGAAGCCGCGGATGGACCCCTACTCGCCAACAAAACCCTGAAAATCCACACGATTTCTGGGATTATCTTGACCGCCGCAAACGGCAGGACAGCGATCTGTGGATCGTGGAGTTAGATGTCCCAGAAGGGGAACGTTTTATCGATTTAAAGGGAACCCCCGGTTGACCGCATGGCAGCGATCGCTATTTGGCGCGCGACTTTCCAACAGCGTTCGCGACCGCAATGGCAATGGTGCCTGTCGTGTCGCGCGCCAGACGGGGAGTGGCCGGCAGGCCCGATCCGATATGGGGGTATCGGATTATCCGCGCGGACGCTGATGCATCCGCCTTGTCTGCATAGGTCCGCTCACCGCCTCGAGTAACGGGATCGATGAGTTTTGCAGTCCGGGCCGGGGCCATCGCCGCGGCCACCCTTTCGTTTATAGTTCTGCTGGGCACGACAGGTTCGGATGCCCGCGCGGAAATCCAGGCTCCGGCGCTGATTCAGCCGGCCGATCCCTCTACAACCGAAGATTCGACACTTCCGCGCTTCGTTGCGGAACCGGTTGTTCAGCCCCTGCCCGCCGAATACGGCGAAACCGATGAAGCCGCATCGCTGGCCGATCTGGTGCAGCAAATGCCGGACGTAGAACTCTCGGGCGATCTGAAATGCCTGGCGCAGGCGATCTATTTCGAAGCTCGGGGCGAACCGCTGGACGGTCAGCTCGCGGTGGCCGAAGTGATCATCAACCGCACGCAGTCCCATCTCTACCCGGCGGACTATTGCTCTGTCGTGGCGCAGCCCGCGCAGTTCTCGTTCGTGCGCCGCGGTTCGATACCGCAGCCGAACCGATCGTCAGCGGCATGGGCGCGGGCCAAGGCCGTGGCTCAGATCGCGCATCAGGACTTGTGGGATAGCGGTGCCGAAGGCGCGCTCTATTTCCATTCCACGCGGGTCAAACCCCAGTGGGCCCGTCGCAAGACGGCTGTGGCGCGCATCGATACGCACGTCTTCTATCGCTGACGGGCAGCCCCGGTCTCAGGTGGCCAGTTCCACCCAGACCGGGGTATGATCGCTGGCTTTTTCCCGCCCACGATATTCCTTGTCGACCCCGGCGGCGACCATCCGGTCGGCGCATTGGGGCGACAGCAGCAGGTGATCGATGCGGAAGCCGTGGTCCCGCTGCCACG
Source organism: Croceibacterium sp. (assembly GCA_035555595.1). GTDB lineage: Bacteria > Pseudomonadota > Alphaproteobacteria > Sphingomonadales > Sphingomonadaceae > Croceibacterium_A. The sequence goes on from DATMGK010000031.1 coordinate 33,988, forward strand.
CGCCGGCCTGATAATCCCAGAAGGTCCACACGCCGCCCTGCGGGTTCAGCGTGTCGATCGCATCGGTCCAGCCATCGTTGAGCAGGCGGCGATAGGCGTCGCGTGATTCCGGCTGCATCAAGGCATCCGCCGCCATGGCGCGGACGGAGAATACGTCCTTGTCTTCGGGGATCACGTTGAAGTCACCCACCACCACGGCGGGTATTTCCGCCGCCAGCAGCTCGTTCAGGCGGTTTCTCAGGCGCGCCATCCACGCGATCTTATAATCGAACTTGGGCCCCGGATGCGGGTTGCCATTGGGCAGGTAGAGATTGACGATCCGCACGCCGCCCACGTCCGCTTCGATGAAGCGCGCCTGCTCGTCTTCAGGATCGCCGGCAAGGCCCCGGCCAGCTTCCACCGGCTCAACACCATCGGCCAGAATGGCCACGCCGTTAAAGCCCTTCTGCCCGTGCCAGATCGCCCGATAGCCGATCTTTTCGAACTCCCCGACGGGGAAGTCGTCGTCCTGGCACTTGATTTCCTGAAGGCAGGCGACCGTCGGCCGGCGCTCCTCCAGCCATTCGATCAGGCGCGGCATGCGCGCCCTCACTCCGTTGATGTTGAAACTGGCGATCCTCACGCGGGGATTCTTATGGCCTCCGCCGCTGATTGGCCAGCGCGGATGCCGAATGGCGGGATCAGATGCCGAAGCTTGATCCGCAGCCACAGCCCGCGGCCGCCTGCGGGTTTTCGACCTTGAATGCCGCACCGCCCAGCGATTCGACGTAATCCACCGTGCTGCCTGCGACCAGGTCCAGACTCACCGGATCGACCACCAGCCGCACTCCGCCGGTTTCGCTGATCGAATCGCCATCTTCTGCCGTGTCGGCCAGATTGAACCTGTATTGGAAGCCGGAACAGCCGCCCCCCTCCACCGACAGGCGCAGGATAGCGGGCTTGCCCTGCTTGCGCGCGATCATTTCCACGCGTCCGGCGGCAGCTTCGGTAAGGATCAGCGGATTGGCCATGCGCGGGATGTAGGGTTCCCCAGCGCGCGGCTCAAGCCGTGCGGATATAATCCCTCATCGCAGCCGCTTCGTTCTCGATCGCCTCGATACGGTATTTCACCAGATCGCCGATGGAAACGAACGCGACAAGGCGGTCATTCTCCAGCACCGGCAGGTGGCGGATGCGCCGCCGGGTCATCAGTTCCAGCGCGTCGAGCACCGCTGTCGATGGATCGACGGTGATCGGCGGCGCCGTCATGACGTCGCCGATGCGGATATCCAATGCGTCCGCGCCATGCCGGGCGATGCAGTAAAGCAGGTCGCGTTCGGAAAAGATCCCCGCCACTTCCCCCTGATTCAGCACCGGCATCGCACCGATGCGACGTTCGGCAAGCCGCTCTGCCGCGTCGCGCACGGTTTCATGTGGCTGACAATGGACGACCTGCTGTGGCTCGCGTCCGGCGACCATCCGGGCAATCGTCATCACAACTCTCCCCTTTGTCGGACAGGGAACATGCCATGAAATGCTGATTTGACCAAACCCGCCCCGTCAGGCGGTTAGGCGTTGCCATTGTGCGCGGCGGTCGCCATCTGGGCGGCATGGTCAAGCCTTCCCCGCTGGATGACCCGCGCATCTCCGTCCACGCCTGGGCACGCTACAAGCGGCTCATGCGGCTGATGTTTGGCATCACGACGGTCATGGTGATCGTTGCGCTCACCGCGATCTATCTTCGCGTTGGCATGGTTTCACCGCATTTCTTCATCGCCACCGGTCTGGGGATCGCCTTCGCGATGCTGCTGATGTCGGCGTTGATGGGGCTGGTGTTCCTGTCCAGCGGAACCGGCCATGATGAAGCGGTAGAGGATCTTTCCGAAACGGAAGATCAGGCTTCGGGCACTCGCAAGCGATAATCCTCAACCGGAATGCCGCCGATCAGGTGTTCCTGAATGATCCGTTCCAGCACGTCCTCGGTGCAGGAATGATACCAGACCCCGTCAGGCCAGACGACGGCGATCGGGCCACCGGCGCAGATTTGCAGACAATCGGCCTTGGTCCGTTGCACGCCGCCGCTGCTGACCAGCCCCAGTTCCTTCAGCCGTCGCTTCAGGAATTTCCACGCCGCTTCGCCCATCTCGCGCGTGCAACAGCACTGCTTTTCGCTCAGCGCGCAGAGGAATATCTGCCGTTTGATGGTGTCGCCGCCGATCCGCGCCAGCGCTTCGCGCGCGCGATCGATATCGTTTTCGGTCATTGGCCGAACATGGGGTGCCGGCGGGCGGCCTTCACCCTTTCTTGCCGGCGATCCGCGCGATTTCCGCCTTCACGAGTCGTTCGACGATCTCGGGCAGATTGCGATCCAGCCATTCCGCCAGCATCGGCCGCAGCAATTCGCGGGTCATGCCTTCCAGCGAAGTTTCACCAGACCGGACGATCTGCGGCGGCACACCGGGTTCGGCAATCATCGCCAGCGCGGCGAGCGATTCGCGCATCGATTGTGCGGCGCTAGCTGTCGTCAGGCTTTCCTCGCCGCCGATCAGCGCATCGGCCAGACCCAGATCGAGCACTTCGTCGTCGGCATCGTCCAGATCTTCGGGTTCTTCGACGATTGGGGCCACCGGCTGCGGGGCCACGCCGGTCACTTCGCGGCGACGGCGTTCAGCCTGCAACGTTTCGCGGTTGTCGCGCGCGATCACCTTCTTGATCGATTCCAGAATTTCTTCGACCGAGGGTTCGCCGTCGTGCCGCATGGTGCCCCTTAAACCTCTGACAGACCCAGAACGGTGCCTTTACTGGACCGTCTGCACTTCGGGAATGTTCGCGTCCTGCGCCGGGATGTCAACGGTGCTGGTTGTCTGCACGGTCGGGTCGGGGTCACTGCCCCAGTCCCAGATGTCGTTGCGGATGCGGTCATAATTCACAACTGGATCATACAGCGGGCCGTATTCTTCCAGTCCCAGATCGCGCGCTTCCGCATGGCCCATCGCAGCCAGCAGGGTGAACGCGGCGACATAGGCATTGCGGCGCGCAGTCACGAGTTGGACTTGCGCGCTGAACAATTCCTGCTGGGCGTTCAGGATGTCCAGGATCGTGCGGTTGCCGACAGTGTTTTCCGCCCTCACCCCTTCCAGGCTCAGTTCGGCGGCGGAAACCGCGCTCTGGCTGGATTCGACGATCGAACTGGCCGCGCGCCAGCTGGCGAAAGCGCCGCGCACGGTGGAAATCACATCACGCTCTGCCGCGACCACCTGTTCCAGCGCGGCGGCGGATCGGGCCTGCGCCTGCCGTTCCTGCGCCAGCGGGCGACCACCCTGATAGAGTGGGATCGTGGCGCGCAAGCCCGCCTGTGCAGAGATCTGCTGCTGATCCGCCGAGGTGCCGGGAATGCTCGTTCCGAGCGTGCCGAGATAATCGGTAACACCACCGCTGCCGAACACTTCCACCTTCGGCAGCCGCGCGGCACCGCTGGCGTTTACGTCGAATCCGGCCGCTTTCGCCCGTTCCCGTGCGCCGATCAGGTCGGGATTATCCTGCAGCGCGACATCGACTGCCAGTTCCACATCATCCGGCAAGCCGGGAAGCGGCGGCGGCGCCTGCAGGTCGCCCGGCGCTGCGCCCACCAGCGCGATGAAGCCTTCGCGGGCGCGAATCAGGTTGGACTGCGCAGTACGCAGGTCGCCCCGCGCCAGCGCCAGCCGCGATTCGGATTGCGCCACGTCGGTGCGGGTCAGATCGCCGATCTCGAACCGGTCGCTCGTCGCTTGCAGGTTGACGCCCAGAACGTCGACATTGTTGGAGGCCAGGCCCACCAGCGCCTCGTTCTGGATCACGTCCATGTAAGCGGCGACAACCTGGCTGAAGAGCTGGCTTTCGCTCCCGCGCAGATCCGCGCGGCCTGCCAGCACTCGCGTTTCGGCTGCCCGCAGGGAGTTCTTCGTGGCCCCGCCGGCATAGATCGGCATTGAAAGGCTCAACTGCCCACCGAGCGAACGTTCCGGAGACGTGAAGGAGGACTGCGCCTGCTTCAGATATTCCGTATAGGTCGCTTGTCCGCTCAGGCTCGGCAGCGCATCCGCCCGGGCCAGCGGCACACCAGCATCGGTTGCCCGCAAGTTGGCTCGCGCAACTTCCAGATTGGGGTTGTTGCGATAGGCCTGCGCCAGCGCTTCTTTCAGCGTTTCCGCGTTACCTTCGGCCGTGGTTTGCGCGGCGAGAGGCGCTGCAACGAGGCAGGCGGCGGCAACGGCCAGCAGAAACCGTGGCCTTGACCGACTCACGCTCAGAAGCTCCACCGCCGGGGCGCGGCGAATTCCGGCAGGATGGGAATGCCCAGTTCCAGCAGCGGCAGCAGAGCCACTTCGCCGCCCACCTTGCGGCCGATTGCGAGCGAGGTGATGCCATCGCGCGACAGCCCGGTGACCACCCGGCCGCCTTCCGCCAGCCGCGAAACCAGCGAATCGGGCAATTGTTCGATCGCGCCATCGATCACCAGCAGGGTCGCGGTGCCTTTCCCTCGCGTGGCGGCCAGCGCAGCGGCAGGGTCGATGGCCTGCAACGATCCGACCAGCGGGCGCAGCAGTTCGGCGAGATAGCCGCTGCCGCCTTCGACCACGATCGCGCTGTCGCCAGCCGCCGGGGCGGCTTCCTGCAGCATCATGCCGTGAACCACCGGCGCGGCCAGGCTGCGGCCGTCGCCCAGGTCTATCGCGCGGTCGATATAGGCGTAACCGCGCGCGCCCTCGGGCACGAAGTTTTCCCGCGGGACATCGGACATGCGCCGCAGAATCCATTCGGCGTTGACGCCGCTGGTCCGCAACTGGCCGTCGATCATTGCCGACAACGCCTTGCTGCCTTGGGCGGGGCTGGTTTGCGCGGGCGCTTGCCCGGCGGGGGATCGGTCTGCCACGATCGTCACTTCTGGAACGTCTCTCGTCGGTTGCGCCGCGTGCCTTAGGGCTTGCGGGGAACATGGGCAATGGCCGCGATTGTCGCAAGCCGCCTGATGCCCCGCACAGTCTTTGACCGCAGGCCCACGCCGGGCCTATGGGGCGCCATCGTCAGGAATGGAGTGCCGGCTGGATGAACGACATGGTCACGATCCGCGAGGAAGACCTCGTCGAAAGCGTCGCCGACGCGCTGCAATACATCTCCTACTTCCACCCGATGGATTACATCCGCGCACTGGGCGCGGCTTACGAGGTTGAGGAAGGACCCGCCGCGAAGGATGCGATCGCGCAGATCCTGACCAACAGCCGCATGTGTGCCGAAGGGCACCGGCCGATCTGTCAGGATACCGGCATCGTCAACGTGTTCGTGAAATGGGGGCAGGATTGCCGCCTCGAATCCGGCCGTTCGTTGCAGGATGTGGTCGATGAAGGGGTGCGCCGCGCCTACAACCACCCGGAAAACAAGCTGCGCGCCTCGGTTCTGGCCGATCCCGCGTTCACCCGCCGTAACACGCGCGACAACACGCCCTGTGTCCTGTCGGTGGAAATGGTGCCGGGGCGCACCGTGTCCATCGATGTCGCGGCCAAGGGCGGCGGCAGCGAGAACAAGTCGAAGTTCAAGATGATGAATCCCAGCGATTCGATCGTGGACTGGGTGCTGGAAATGGTGCCGCAGATGGGCGCAGGCTGGTGCCCGCCAGGCATGCTGGGAATCGGCATCGGCGGCACGGCGGAACACTGCGTGAAGTTGGCCAAGCAAAGCCTGATGGAACCCATCGACATGGCCCAGCTCAAGGCGCGCGGTCCGCAGACCGATATCGAGAAGCTGCGGGTTGAAATCTTCGACAAGGTCAACGCGCTCGGCATCGGCGCGCAGGGCCTTGGCGGGCTGGCCACGATCCTCGACGTTAAGATTCTCGACTGGCCGTGTCACGCCGCGGGCAAGCCGGTGGCAATGATTCCCAACTGCGCCGCCACTCGCCATGCGCATTTCACCCTCGACGGGTCCGGCCCCAGCTTCCTCGAAGCGCCGAAACTGGACGAATGGCCCGATGTGAACTGGACGCCTGACAAGGCGGCGATCCGCGTGAACCTCGACGATCTGACACCGGAAATGGTGCGCGGCTGGAAACAGGGCGACCGTCTGTTGCTGAACGGCAAGATGCTGACCGGCCGCGATGCCGCGCACAAGCGTATTCAGGACATGCTGGCCAAGGGGGAGCAACTGCCCGTCGAGTTCCGTGGCCGGGTGATCTACTATGTCGGTCCGGTCGATCCCGTGGGTGAGGAAGTGGTCGGCCCCGCTGGCCCCACCACCGCTACCCGCATGGACAAGTTTACCCGCATGATGCTGGAACAGGGCCTGCTGGCCATGGTCGGCAAGGCGGAACGTGGGCCCATGGCGGTGGAGGCGATCCGCGATCATCAGAGCGCCTACCTGATGGCGGTCGGCGGCGCGGCCTATCTGGTCGCCCGCGCGATCAAGGGCAGCAAGGTCGTGGGCTTCGAAGATCTGGGCATGGAAGCGATCTACGAATTCGAAGTGCAGGATTTCCCCGTGACGGTCGCTGTCGACAGTCAGGGGAATAACGTCCACGCCCTCGCCCCGCTGCACTGGCGGGAAAAGATCGCTCGCAAGGCGCTGGCCGACGCTTAGGATAGAAGCGCCGTCAGGGCCGCCTGGCGGCTCAAGCGCCGTTCGACCAACGCCCCACAGCGTTCGACGGCAGCACTGGCGTCGAACGCCGGGCAGCGGCTAAACGCCTGATATGCCGCAAGCCGACGTGCCTGAAGAACAGATTGCCCGCGTGCCGTTCAGCACGGTGCTCGCGTCCGTGGCGGGGCTGTGGCTGTGCTATTTCACGCTCACCACGCTGCGGTGGGAACTGCTGGGCCTTGGCCTGTCGGGCGAACTGCTGTTGCTGCGGCCGCTGGCCTGCCTTGCCGGGATGGTGGTCACACTGGCGCTGTGGCTGGTCCTGCGCCTGTTCGATGCCCGCCCCCTTTGGGCGAAGATCACCGCGGCGCTGCTGCTGTCGATCCCTACCGCCATCCTGCTCGTGCAAAGCAACGATCTGGTGTTTTCCAGCCTGCAGGAACGGGTCAACGCGCAGGTCGGCAGCGTTTCCAGCCATGCGACATCGGTCGGCGGCCTCTGGGGGCCTGACCCGCTGTCCGGCGGCGATACGGATACGGGTGACGCATCTGTCTATGTGCAGGAAGCAAGCCCCTGGCAAAGCCTGATCGAACAGGTTTTCGGCCGCTATTTCATGATGCTGGCGTGGTGCGCGCTCTATCTGGCGCTGCTGACGGGTGAGAAGGCGCGCGCGGCGGAACGGCGCGAAGGCGCCTACAGGCGCGCAGCCAAGGCGGCGGAACTGCGTTCGCTGCGCTATCAGGTCAATCCGCACTTCCTGTTCAACACGCTCAATTCGCTGTCAGCGCTGGTGCTCACCGGCAAGACGCAGGCGGCGGAACGGATGATCCAGCAGCTTTCGACCTTCTATCGCCGCAGTCTGGCCGACGATCCGACGGCCGATGTCCCATTGCGAGAGGAATTTGCGTTGCAGAAGCTCTACCTCGATATCGAGGGGGTGCGCTTTCCCCATCGCCTGCGGGCGGTGTATCAGCTCCCGCCAGAGCTTGAGGATGCCAGAGTGCCCGGCATGATCCTGCAACCGCTGGTTGAAAACACGGTGCGCCATGCTGTGGCGCCGACATCGGGCCAGATCACCGTGATCCTTTCCGCGCGGGAGGAATACGGGCGGCTGGTCATCGAAGTGTCCGACGATGGTCCGGGCGCTTCTGCCGGTGAAGGCAGGCCCAAGGGCTTCGGAATCGGGCTGGCCAATGTCCGCGATCGGCTGGCGGCGCGTTTCGGTGACGAGGCGAGCGTGGTTTCCGGCCCCGCGCCCGGCGGTTACGCTTCGCAGATCAGGCTGCCGATGATGAGCCATGAAGAGGACGAGGCATGAGTGTTAGGGATGCCCCCGATTCATGGGGCGGGATTCGCACCATGATCGTGGATGATGAACCGCTGGCGATCGAACGGATGCAGGTGCTCTGTGCAGAGATCGATCAGTTGCAGGTGGTCGGCACGGCCAGCGATGGAGAGGCCGCGCTGCTCCTGTCGGCGAAGCTGCGGCCCGATCTGATGCTGCTGGATATGACGATGCCGGGCATGGACGGGCTCACACTGGCGCGGCGGCTCAGCCGGCAGGAAAGCCCGCCGGCGCTGATCTTCGTCACCGCGCACGAGAATTTCGCGGTGGAGGCGTTCGATCTGGATGCGGTCGATTATGTCCTGAAGCCGGTGGCTGCCGACCGGCTGGAACGGGCGGTGGATCGCGCGGTCATGCGCCGCGATCGCCGTCGCGAAACGGCGGGTGACAGCGGCCAGTGGCTATCCGAATTCTGGGTTCCCCACCGGTCGGAACTGCTGCGGGTAGATGCAGCGCAGGTGGAAAGGATCGATGCGGAGCGGGACTATGTGCGCCTGCATGTCGATCAGGGGGATGGGCAGAAAAGCAGTTACCTGCTGCTGCAAACCATCGCGGGGCTGGAGGAGAAGCTGGACCCGGCCAACTTCATCCGCATCCACCGCTCCACCATCCTGCGGCGCGACCGGATACGCGGGTTACGGCATGAAGGTCTGGGCGTCTGGTCGGCAGAGATCGAGGATGGGGAACCCTTGCGGATTGGCCGCACCTATCTGCGGAAAGTAAAGGCGATGGCGGGGCGCTAAGGGTCAGGACCCTTGGGGGGCAGCGCGCCCACGCCATCGCTCGCGGCCGTTCAGCCGCCAAGCCCGTTTTGAGAGGTGATCTGCGCCACCTGCACCGCAACTTCCTTGCGCGTTTGTTGATAGCATGCGGCCGCCTCTTGTCCGGTGCGCAGCGTTCCTTCCTCGTCGAAAGTGCAGACTTTCCATGCGGCGTGGTTGAGCCGCTTCTGCAATTCCGCTTGTCCTTCCGCCGTGCTCAGACGAAGATCGCCGTAAGACACCCGTGCCACGGGCGCGCCGGCAAGGGCGGGAACGGCCACGGCCATCGTTCCAATGCCCATCGCCAGGGCCAGAACTGTTGAACGTATTTGCATCGGACCACCTCTCTTCCAAATCAGGTTGCGCCGCAGCCGGGACTGCATGGCCGCGGCGCACGAACTGTCTAACTTGAAAGGATATTTCCGACATTGCCTGCTCGACTAACGCTATGTTGCCGTTCGACGGGCGACAATGAACGAGACGAACAGCAGTTGCGTCCGGACAAAGCGCCGATCAGGGCCGACGAATGGCTACGGCCCTGATGGCATGTTGGGAACCGGTCGCGACGGAGGGCGCTGAAAAGGTATGGACGGTTTGAATCCCGCATGGCTGGTGACGAATGCTGCCAGTGGCAGCAATGCCGAAGGCGCGAGCGAACAGCTTGAGGCGTTATGCAGCGAACACGGGCTGGTGTTCGCGCGGCACACCCGTTTTCCTGATGATGACCTGCCCGATCCCGCCGCTCTCGATGCCGAAGGCGTGCGGACGCTGGTGATTTTTACCGGCGACGGCACGGTGAATAGCTTGCTGACCCGGCTGCGCGGATGGGGCGGCGCCGTTCTGATCCTGCCCGGCGGGACCATGAACCTGGTCTATCATCGCCTGCATGGCGACCGCCCTATGGAACAGGTCGTTGCGGCAATGGCGCGGGGGGATTTTCAGTTGATCCGGCCCGGTGTGATTCGTTGCGATCAGGGCAATGGCTATGCCGAAGTGCTCGCCGGTCCCGGCACGAGCTGGGGCGATGTGCGAGAGGCGATGCGCGATGGCGATGTGCCCGAACTCGCCTCCAGCGCCATGCGCGCGATGGAAGAAACGCTGGCTGGCGACGGGGTGGCCTGTGCAGAACCGCAAATCGCCCGCCCCGAAGGCTATCCGCTGATCAGCCTTCGGCCACGCGGCAAGGGGATCGACATCGTCGCTTACTATGCCGAATCCACGGAAGAGTATCTGGAACAGGCGCTGGCACTGGTCCGCCGCAATTTTCGCGACGGCCCGCACGAAACGTTGGGCCATGCAGCGGACGTGCGGCTGGCCGGGGCGAACGGGCAACCGTTCGGCATTCTGGTGGATGGAGAACAGATACCTTCCACGGTCGAGGCCGGGTTTCGGCTGGCCCCATGCGAAGTCGATCTGATAGCGACGGCAAACGATGCCGCGTGAAACCCTGCTCTTCCACCTCAGCGATATCCACTTCGGGCTGGAGGATCGCCGCGCGATCGACTGGGTGAAGCGAGAGATCGCCCGGCGTTCCCCGGCTGCCGTGGCGATCACCGGCGATCTGACCATGCGCGCCCGCCATCGTGAATTCGCGGCGGCGACCCGCTGGATTCAATCGCTCGCCGCACCGGTCACGGTTGAAATCGGCAATCACGACATGCCCTACTTCAACCTGCTGGAACGGTTCCTGTCCCCCTATCGCCGGTTCGAAGGGATACAGGGCCTGGTGGAGCGAGAGATAGACCTGCCCGGCATTGCCATCGTGCCGCTGAAAACGGCGGTGCGCGCGCAGCCGCGTTTCAACTGGTCTAAGGGATGGGTTTCCCGCCCCGCGTTGCGCGATTGCCTCGCCGCGATTGATGCGCTGCCGCCGGGCACGCAGGCGCTGGTCGCCGTGCATCACCCTTTGCGAGAGGTCGGCACAAAGGGTACCGCACTGACGCATGGCGGGGCCAACGCTCTGGCGGAACTGGCGCGCCGTCCGGTGCTCGCGGTGCTCAGCGGGCACGTGCACGATCCATTCGATATCGTGGAGCAGACGCCCGCCGGTTCGGTGCGGATGATCGGGGCGGGCACGCTCAGCCAGCGTGTTCGGTCGACCCCGCCCAGTTTCAACGAACTTGTCTGGAACGGCGAGACGCTGAACGTCCGCGTCCGTAATCTTGAAGAAGTGCCGACGCCGGATATGCAGATCGAGGACGTGCCAGAAGACGCCATGCCCCCGCGCGAGCCGGGCGAACCCGTCGCACCCGTGGGCCACGTTCCGCCCGTCGATCCGCCGGTGCATTGATCCTCGGGCACTGAGCGGGTGCGGGTCTGCCCCGCGGATAGCCGATGCAAAAAGGGCGGCCCGTTGCCGGACCGCCCCTTCGCAATATGTATGGCGTGAAGCTTAGCGCTTCGAGAACTGGAAGCTGCGGCGGGCCTTGGCGCGACCGTACTTCTTGCGTTCGACCACGCGGCTGTCGCGGGTAAGGAACCCGGCCAGCTTCACCGTGGTACGCAGCGCGGGCTCATACTTCGAAAGCGCCTGCGCGATGCCGTGCTTCACCGCACCGGCCTGGCCCGAAAGACCACCGCCGGAAACGCTGCAGACCACATCGTACTGGCCTTCGCGTTCGGCGATCTGGAACGGCTGGTTGATCACCAGACGCAGCGAGGGGCGAGCGAAGTAGACTTCCTGATCGCGGCCGTTGACGGTGACCTTGCCGCTGCCCGGCTTCAGCCACACGCGGGCGACCGCGTCCTTGCGGCGTCCGGTGGCATAGGCACGGCCCTGCGCGTCGAGTTCCTGTTCGCGCAGTACGGCGGGGGTGGACGGTGCGGCGGGCGCAGCGGCTTCGCCGGTGGCGAGCGTGTTCAGATCGGCGAGATCGGAAATGGTCTGGTTTTCGTCAGCCATCACTTGGCAGCCTTGTTCTTGCGATTGAGCGAAGCGACGTCGAGCGTCTCGGGCTGGTTGCCCGCGTGGGGATGCTCGGTGCCGGCGTAGAGGTGCAGCGCCTTCATCTGCTGGCGGCCCAGCGGGCCACGCGGAATCATGCGCTCAACCGCCTTTTCCAGAACACGTTCAGGAAAACGGCCGTCCAGCACCTTGTCGGCGGTGATCGCCTTGATGCCGCCGGCATAGCCGGTGTGCTTGTAATAGGTCTTCTCACCACGCTTGTTGCCGGTGAAACGGACCTTCTCCACGTTCAGGATCACGACATGGTCGCCGCAATCGACATGGGGGGTGAAGCTCGGCTTGTGCTTGCCGCGCAGGATGTTGGCGACGATCGCGGCGAGGCGGCCTACGACCAGACCCTCGGCATCGATCAGATGCCATTTCTTCTCGACCTCGGCCGGCTTTATCGACCGGGTGACCTTGCTGAGCGCCTTCATGGCTGGATTACCTTGTTGACGAAATACATGCGGCGGCCAGTCGAATCCGGGCCGCGCGGGAGCGGCCATTTGTCGTGCAACGCCGTTCAAGTCAAGCATTTCCGCGGGTTTGCGGAGAGGTAAAATAATACCTCTAAACCCATCCGTCCCGTTTTATCAGCGCGTGCAGCCAGTCCTGCGTGGCCGGGGCGGCGGTATCCGCCCGCCAGCCCAGTACCGCAGGCGTGTCGTAAGGATGGATTTCCGCAAGCCGCGCCGTCGCCCGTTCCAGCAAAGCGGCGTCCGTCTTGAACAGCACGCCCACCTCGCTCGCCTCGCCCCGTTCGCCTTGCCACATATATAAGGAGCGCATGGGCGGCAGGATATTGGCGCAGGCGACCAGCCCTTCGTCCAGCAATTGTGCGGCGGCCGTGGCTGCGCTCGCCTCGTCGGCGAAGGGCGACCAGATCAGCGCGCTCATCCCCGCGTGTCGCCCCGCTCGCCATCCACGTGTGCGCCCCACGATACCGCGCCCACCAGCAGCGCGCCGACCAGCTGGTGCATCGCCGCCAGTTCCAGATTCACCCCGCTCAGCACCGTGGCGATGCCCAGGATGATCTGGGTGCCGAACGCCACGTGAATGGCGACAGAGGTGCGCCGGTCCTTCACGCGTACCCGGCGGGCCAGCACGATCAGCATGGCCACCACCATCCACGCCCACCAGCGATGAAGGAAATGCAGCAGGAAGGGATCGTGCGTGAAGGCGCGGAATACGCCTTTTGACCAGTCCGCTTCCGGTATCAGGCGCCCCTGCATCAGGGGCCAGGTGTCGGACGCGTGGCCTGCGTTCAGCCCCGCCACCCATGCGCCCAGCACCAGCTGCACGAACAGCACCGCGCTCGTCACGGCACCCAGTGCGGTCATGCGCGCAGGCCGCGCCGCAGGGTTCTGTGCCCGGCCGATGTATTCCAGCGCCATCCATACCAGCGCCGCCAGCGTGATCAGCGCGGTAAGCAGGTGGATCGAAAGCCAGAAATGGCTGACATCGGTCACTTCTTCAGAAAGGCCGGAACGGACCATGTACCAGCCGAACACCCCTTGCAGCCCACCCAGCGCCAGCAGGCCCACCAGCGGCAGCTTGAAGCCGCGCGGAATGGCACCCCGCACCCAGAACCACGCCAGCGGAATGGCGAAGGCAATGCCGATCACGCGGCCCAGCAGGCGGTGCAGCCATTCCCAGAAATAGATGAACTTGTAATCCGCCAGCGTCATCCCGGCGGGGCCGGTGATGTGGCGATATTCGCCGATCCGCTGATAGGCTTCGAATTCCGCCTGCCACTGATCATGCGTCAGCGGCGGGATCGCGCCGGTCACGGGTTTCCATTCGGTGATCGAAAGGCCGCTTTCCGTCAGCCGGGTAATCCCGCCGACGCCCACCATGATGACCACCAGCAGCGCCACGATCAGCAGCCAGCGTGCCTGCGAAAGCAGCGATTTCGCGCCGGGCTTTCCGCCCACTTGTTCTGTCTGGGTCACCATTGCGCGTGCCTCCTGCGCTTGCCCCGGTGAAAGCGCAAGCCTGCGCTGGACTTGCAGGTCCTGCGTTAGCTCATAAAGCTTGCGCTACGATATACAGTTACATAGATGGGCGCATCGTGACACGCGCGCTTCCCTGGATTCGTGGTCGGATGGACCGCTTCGGCCTGCTCCTTTCGGGCCTCTGCGCGGTGCATTGCGTGCTGGGCATCGTGATTGTCGCCGGTCTGGGGCTGGGCGGCAGCCTGCTGCTCGATCCCATTATTCACCGCATCGGATTGTTGCTGGCAACGGTGGTTGCCGGTGTCGCCATCGGCCTTGGCGCCTTGCAACATCGCCGCGCTGCGCCGTTCGTTGTGGCGATGACGGGCCTCAGCTTCATGGGCGGCGCGCTCGCAGTCGATCATGGGCTTGAAGAGGCTGTGCTGACGATCATCGGCGTGTCGCTGGTGGCGATCGGCCACCTGCTCAACCTGCGCGGCGCCAAAGCAGCATGACGATCGAGAGCGACGACCAGCTCGAAAAACTTAAAAAGATCGGCCAACTGGTCGCCCGCACTCTCGCTGCGATGGGCAAGGCGCTGGAACCGGGCATGACGACCCGTGAACTGGACGACATGGGCCGCGCCATGCTGGAACGCGAAGGCGCCCGTTCCGCCCCTGAACTGACCTATAATTTTCCCGGCGCCACCTGCATTTCCGTCGGGCCAGACTGCGCGCACGGCATTCCGGACGATACGGTGGTGAAGGCCGGGGATCTGGTGAACATCGACGTTTCGGCGGAACTGGATGGCTATTTCGGCGATACCGGCGCCAGCTTCGCCGTGCCGCCGGTGCGCCCGCAGATCGAACGCCTGTGCAACGATGGGCGCAAGGCGATGTGGGCGGGAATCAACGCGGTGAAGGCTGGCGGGCAGCTGAACGATATCGGCCGGTCGATCGAACGCTTCGCCCGCAAGAACGGTTATACGCTGGTTCGCAACCTTGCCAGCCACGGGGTTGGCCGGTCATTGCATGACGAACCTTCGACGATTCCCACATGGTATGAATCGCGCGATCGGCGCAGCATTCCCGAAGGGCTGGTGTTCACTATCGAACCCTTCCTGTCGCTGGGTGCGGAATGGGTGGAAGAACGGGCGGATGGCTGGTCGCTGCGCCCGCCGCGCCTCCAGCCTACGGTGCAGTACGAACATACGCTGGTCGCCACGCGCCGGGGTCCGCTGATCCTCACCATGGCCTGATGGCCGCACCGGCTTGCGCCCCGCGCCATAGCCGCTATCTCGCCCGGACCATGTCCGCGCCTCTCAACCTCACCGTCAACGGCGATGCTCGCCGTTCCTCCGCCGGCACCATCGCGGCGCTCGTCGCCGAACTGGGCCTGAAACCGGAGAAGGTCGCGGTGGAACGCAATGGCGTGATCGTGCCGCGCTCCACGCTGGCCGATGCGCCGCTGGCCGATGGCGACGTGCTGGAAATCGTCCACTTCGTCGGCGGCGGCGATCACGCCGACGCGGCGGATGACGACACATGGACGGTGGCCGGCCGCACGTTCCGATCCCGGTTGATAGTCGGCACCGGCAAGTATCGCGATTTCGCCCAGAACGCCGCCGCGCTTGAGGCGAGCGGGGCGGAAATCGTGACCGTGGCGGTGCGCCGCGTGAACGTGTCCGACCCTTCGGCCCCGATGCTGACCGATTTCATCGATCCCGGGAAAGTCACTTACCTGCCCAACACGGCGGGATGCTTCACCGCGGACGAGGCGATCCGCACCCTGCGGCTGGCGCGCGAAGCGGGCGGCTGGGATCTGGTGAAGCTGGAAGTGCTGGGCGAAGCGCGCACGCTCTATCCCGACATGCGCGAAACGCTGAAGGCGACAGAGGTGCTGGTGGCCGAAGGGTTCAAGCCCATGGTCTATTGCACCGACGATCCGATCGCGGCGAAGCAGTTGGAAGAAGCGGGCGCGGTGGCGATCATGCCGCTGGGCGCGCCGATCGGTTCCGGCCTCGGCATTCAGAACCGCGTCACGATTCGCCTCATCGTCGAAGGGGCCGGGGTGCCGGTGCTGGTCGATGCGGGCGTGGGCACGGCCAGCGATGCGGCGGTGGCGATGGAACTGGGCTGCGCCGGGGTGCTGATGAACACCGCCATTGCAGAGGCGAAGGATCCGGTGCGGATGGCGCGGGCGATGAAGCTGGCCGTGGCGGCGGGGCGCGATGCCTATCTTGCCGGGCGTATGGCGACGCGTAAGTATGCCGATCCCAGCAGCCCGCTGGCCGGATTGATCTGAGGGATTCCCACTTCCGCGCGATGACTGCTGGCGCGTTTACCCTACGCTAACCAAGTTCGGCGAAACTTGGCCCTCCATCAGAGGGCAAGCCATGGCCAAGGCCGTAACCGCATCGCTGACCATTGCCGAACTGCGCGAATTCGCCAGCTTTTCCGAAGAAGAGCAGCGTTATATCGAGCGGGGGCTGGATATCGCCCTTGGGCGCGGCGACGCGTTCAAGCAGTGGTCGCAGGACGCGGGCGACAAGGCGGCCATCCGCCAGCAATACCTCGCCTATCGTGAACTGCGGGCTTTGCGCGCTTCAATCCCTTGCGAAACCTCAATGGATGGCATGCAGGAATTCATGGGCACGCTGATGCGAATCACCGCGCAGGATCTGGCGCGGGAAAGACTGGCCAGCTTCTCCGCTTATCGCTTCCTCTACGAACGCCTCCTCGGCGCCCGCGCCCGCCCCTGGCTTCCGGCGGCATTCTGCGGCGCCGCCGCGCTGCCGCAGATTCGGCCGAACCGGCGCAAGATGCTGCTCCAGTCCCTCAGCGAAGCCGCCGCCACCGCCCCCGGCTGGTCCGACCGCGAACCCTGCTTCTACCCGGAAAAGGTTGAGGCTGAGGCGGCCTGAGCGATGTCAGGAGAGGTTGTCGTAAAGCCGCATGACCTTGCGGCAGGCAAAATCTATGGATGGCGGGGGCGTTGCATAGACTTCTTCGCGCGAGGTGAGCGTACAGTTGCTGCGACGCTTGAAGCCGTATGCGAAAAAGATACTTCGCTGAAAATCGGACATCTCGCTGGGCAGCGGCTATCAGATCTTAGAAAAATCGTTGAAATTGATAGCAATGCGACAAAGCGGCAGCAGAAGATTGCCTTACAGGCGTTGAACGACTGGCAGAAGGTTGAGGTGAGGCGGCCCTATTTTTCGCACGGTGTTGTGACTGTATTGATTGAGCGTAATTCAGATTGGCATGTCAGGCTCGACTTCACCAAGTACCAAGGGAAAACGCGAGAACCACAGAGCTGGAGCTGTAGCGTGGTAGAAGCTCAACAGTTTGAAGCCGAGTTAGAATGTGCTTTCAAGAATCTCTCCTCCCAGCTCGGACAATTTAGAAAGCGCCTTTCGGCCTAACCCCCATACAGCGCATCGATCCGCTCTCCGTAACGGGCGCGGATGTGGTGGCGGCGGATTTTCATCGTCGGAGTCATCTCGCTGTTCTCGACCGTGAACGGCTCGTCCGCGAAGGTGAATTTGCGGACTTTCTCGATAACTGACAGGTCGGCGTTCACCCGGTCCACCGCGGCCCTGACGGCGGTGCGGAACGCGGGCAGGTTTTGCAGTTCCACGCAATCGAACTTCTCGCCATTGGCTTTCGCCCATTCGAACGCCCAGTCGGCATCCGG
Organism: Croceibacterium sp.; assembly: GCA_035555595.1. Lineage (GTDB taxonomy): Bacteria > Pseudomonadota > Alphaproteobacteria > Sphingomonadales > Sphingomonadaceae > Croceibacterium_A. The sequence continues at coordinate 51,259 of DATMGK010000031.1, forward strand.
CACCAGCAGCGCGGCGATGAAGGGCCGCTTGTCGCCGCTGACCATCGCCTGCGCGATTTCCGGTTGCAGCGTCAGCATGCCTTCCAGCTTCTGTGGGGCGATGTTGTCGCCCTTGTCGTTGACGATGATGTCCTTCTTGCGGTCGGTGATCACGATGCGGCCGCCATCGTCCAGGTGGCCGATGTCACCGGTATGCAGCCAGCCGTCGATCACCGTTTTCGCGGTGTCGCCCGGTGCTTGCCAATAACCGAGCATCACCAGCTCGCCGCGCACCAGTATCTCGCCGTCTTCGGCGATTCTCACTTCTACGCCCTTCAGCGGTGGGCCGACCGTTTCCAGCCTGATCCCGGCAGACGGGTGATTGACGCTGACGACCGGCGCGCTCTCCGTCTGGCCATAGCCTTGCAGCATGACCAGCCCCATCGCCTCGAAGAAAGCGCCGACTTCGGGATTGAGCGGCGCGCCGCCGGAAACGAGCGCCTTGATCCGCCCGCCAAACCGCGCGCGCACTTTCGGGCGCAATGTCCTGTCCAGCAGACGCTCCACCGCCCAGTCGGTCAGCCGCCGTTGCCCGGCGCTGCGGCGTTCGGTCAGCGCCAGCGCCTGATCCAGCAGGAAACGCGCCATGCGGCCCTGCTTTTCGATCTGGTTGATGATGCGGCCGCGCAGCACTTCGAACAGGCGCGGCACAACGACCATGAAGGTCGGCTTCGCTTCCTCCAGATTGCTGCCAAGCTTGTCCAGCCCTTCCGCGAACCATACCTCCGCGCCAAGGCCGATGGGCAGATAAAGCCCGGCGGTATGTTCCAGCGCATGGCTCAGCGGCAGGAATGACAGAAACCGTTCGCAACCCCAGCCGAAATCGTTGGCCAGCAGATCGACCGCGCCGTCCACATTGCACAGGATCGCGCCGTGATGCAGCAATACCCCTCGCGGGGCTCCGCTTGTACCGCTGGTGTAGATGATGCACGCCGGATTGTGTCGGTATATCCCCTTTATTCGCGCTTCCACCGCAGCGCGTGCGGCGTCGGCATCTCCCTCGATCAATTCGCCCCACGCATGGCTGGTGAACGATCCCTGCTGCCCGGCACGCAGCGGCTCCATGCAGATCAGATGTTCCGCAGAGGCAGCACGGATCATCGCGGGCAGCAGCGGCTGGGCCAGCTTCGGGCCGGAAACGATCACCGCCCGCGCCCCGGAATTATCCAGGATGTGCTGGTGATCCCGCTCCGTATTGGTGGTGTAGGCCGGTGTGGTGATGCACCCAGCGGCCATGATCGCCAGATCGGCGATCGCCCATTCGGGCCGGTTTTCCGCCACCAGCACAACGCGGTCGCCATCCTGCAAACCCATGGCGCGCAGCGATTCCGCCAGCAGGCAGACCTGCTGTGCGGTTTCCCGCCAGCTCAGGGATTTCCATTGCCCGGCGACCTTGGCGGCTAGGAACGGCTGGTCCCCCAACTCGTCCGCACGGTCGAGAAACAGCCGCACGAGGTTTGGCGCCGCGGCGAAATCCGTTAGCTGCAAAGGCGCGCCTCCATCCTCAAAAAAACGGGACTGGCCTTCCAGCTCCCCAAAGCAAAGGATTAGGGCGCAGTCCCCGCCCGCTCAAGTGGGGAGAGACACCAAAAGTCCGCGCCCCTCATTCGCCCACGGCGCCGCCTTCGCTGCGCGGGTCGGCCGCGCCTGTCCATCCGCCAGAGGTGCGTTGGGCGCCGTTGGTTTTCAGCGGCAGACGGCGCGGGCTGATTTGCGCGTGGCCCAACTCGCGCAGGGCCGGGATCATGTTTTCGAGCCAGCTTCCCTGTTCCACGGCAAGCGCGTCGCCCGGTGAGAACAGCACGGGCAGGGCGATGGCTTCATCTATCGGCAGGCGGAAATCCAGCACTCCGATCAGCGCGCGCGCCACCTGCACCGGAATGGTCGCGCCCCCGGCGGCGCCCACGGTAAGCACCAGCCTGCCTTCAGCGTCATAAACCACGGTCGGAGCCATCGAGCTGCGTGGCCTCTTGCCGCCTTCCACCCGGTTGGCGACCGGGCGGCCATCCGTGGCTGGCGTGAAGCTGAAATCGGTCAGCTCATTATTCAGGTAATAGCCGCCGACCATGATGCCCGACCCAAAGGAACCCTCGACCGTGGAGGTATAGCTGACGGCGTTGCCCGCCCTGTCCACCGTGACGAAGTGCGACGTGCCGCTTTCGACCGGTTCGTCACCATCCGGTGGAGCCAGCGCTATTCCCTGCGGAGTGCCGGGCGCAACGGAAGCCAACGTGGCGGTGGGATTGATCAGCGCCCCGCGCGCAGAAAGATAGGTCGCATCGACAAGCCCGGCGACGGGGACCGACACGAAATCGGTGTCGGCCAGATACCGTTCCCGGTCCGCGTAGGCGAGCCGCTGCGATTCCGCGAACAGGTGCCAGAAAACCGGCGACCGTGGGCCCAGCGCACCCAGATCGAAGCGTTCGAGCTGCTTGAGAATCGCATAGACCGTGGTCGCGCCCGAAGAGGGCGGCCCCATGCCGCAGATGCGATAGCCGCGATAATCTCCGCACACCGGGTCACGCTCTGGCGCGGTGTATTTGGTCACATCCGCCGCGGTCATCCCTGCGGTATGGGGCGTGGCAGCCGATACGCGGGCCGCGATGGTGGCCGCGTTTTCGCCGCGATAGAAGGCGTCCGGGCCTTCGCTGGCGATGCGTTCCAGCGTGCTGGCCAGCGCGGGATTTTTCACCGTGGTTCCGGCGGCCAGTGGCTCCCCGTCCGCATCGTAGAACAACGCACGCCCCTCGGCACCGGCGGCGGCGCGATTGCGGGCGTTGTCGAGGAATTCGTGCAGCCGTTCACTTATCACGAACCCGTCGCGGGCGAGATCTATCGCCGGGGTAAACAGCGCGGCCCAAGGCAGCTTTCCGTGGCGCTCGTGCGCTTCGGCCGCCAGCCGCACGTTACCCGGAACACCCACGCTGAGGCCGGAAAGCACCGCTTCCATGAACGGCCGTGGCTTGGCATCAGGGGCGAGGAACCACTCCGGCGTCGCCGCCGCAGGCGCCGTTTCGCGCCCGTCGATCGTCTCAACGGTGCCCTCGGCATCGCCGTGGACGAAGAACCCACCGCCGCCGATACCTGAACTTTGCGGTTCCACCACCGTCAGCGCCAGCATCGTGGCGATGGCCGCATCGGTGGCGCTGCCGCCCTGTCGCAGCATGGCCGCCCCGGCTTCCGCCGCGCGTGGATCGGCCGCGCTCACTACGCCGGGGGTTTCCGATCTGGGGGCGATCTGTGCGGACGGGGCTGAAATCGTCGCACAGGCGCCCAGCAGCAACGGTGCGGCAAAGGCGGTCAGGATGCGGTGCAGCATAATTGCGTGCTATTCGCTTCCCACCGCCTCCGCAACCGAAGCAAACCCGTCGCGCCGCATCAGCGTCTCCATCCCGCGCACGATGCGTCGGGCGATTCCCGGCCCTTCATAAGCCATCGCACTGTAGAGCTGGATCAGGCTCGCCCCTGCGCGGATGCGATCCCATGCGTCCTGTGCGGTGGCGATGCCGCCCACGCCGACAAGCGGCAATTTCCCACCCGTCGCGCTGCGGAAATCGCGGAGCCGCTGAATGGCGAGCGGCTTGATCGGCGCTCCGGACAATCCGCCCGTCTCACCCGCGTGGCGTGATCGCAGCGCGGGGCGGGAAATGGTGGTGTTGGAAACGATCAGCGCCCCCAGCGCTTTGTCGATGGCGATACGGGCGATCGCGTCGATATCGGCGGGTTCGAGATCGGGGGCGACTTTCAGGAATACCGGCAGGTCGCTGGAACCGCGCGCATCGATCACCGCGTCAAGAAGCTCCGTCAGCGCCGCTTCATCCTGCAATGCGCGCAGGCCGGGCGTGTTGGGGCTGGATATATTGACCGTGAGATAGGACGCTAGCGGGGCCATCAGGCGCGTCATCTGCGCATAGTCGGCGACGCGATCCGCCGAATCCTTGTTCGCGCCGATGTTGATGCCCACGATGCCGGGCCGCCCCATCCGTGCAGCCAGCAGCGCCGCCGCCGCGGGACCGCCGCCGTTGTTGAAGCCCAGCCGGTTTATAACCGCGCCATCTTCCGCAAGGCGAAATATGCGGGGGCGAGGGTTGCCTGCCTGCGGCCTTGGCGTGATCGAGCCCACCTCCGCGAAGCCAAAGCCCAGCCCCAGCAGGGCGTCGGGCACTTCGCCGTTCTTGTCGAAGCCTGCTGCCATGCCTACCGGATTGGGAAAGGTCAGGCCGGCTACATGGACTGAAAGCGGGCCCGGCGGCGCAGGCGCGCGGCGCGGCATTGCCTTCATTACCGCCAGAGACAGGCCGTGTGCGGTTTCAGGATCAAGCAGGAAAAGGGCGGGGCGCAACAACCGGTAAGCCATGCCCGGCTGATGGCAGAGCGTTTTGCCCCTGTCGATTGCCTGCGAGCATGGCCAGCCCTGCATTTTGGGCCGCCGCGTATTTGCGACTAACCGTTTCGCCAAGTGTCGCTTTCCTACAATTCCGAATCGCCCGCTTGGCCTAGGCGAATCGGGCGACCCGAAGGGCTCGTCGCTGCAATGCGGCAAGTCCTCGACTTTCCAAGGGCGGCTCCGGCAATCCGGGGCCGCCCTCTTTTTTGGCCTGCTGATAGCGCTGCTTGTTTGAAATCGGCGGATCGCGCGCCTAAGTGAAATCGGAACGAATCGCTCCAATTTGAGAACGGATCGCAATATGCGGCTTTCCAGCATGGCCGATTATGCTGTCGTGACGATGTGCGCCGCCGCGCGCCATTGCGGCTCTGCGCGAATTTCCGCCGCCGAACTGGCGGAAGAAACCGGGCTGCCGGTGCCCACCGTGCAGAAGGTGGTCAGCCTGCTTTCGCGGGCTGGCTTGCTGCGTTCCGTGCGCGGGGCTGGCGGCGGGCTGAAGCTGGCGCGACCGGCTGCGGCAATCACGCTGGCGGATATTGTCGAGGCCGTCGAAGGGCCGATCGCGCTGACGGCTTGTGTGGAACAGGGGAAGCACGACTGCGCGCTGGAACCGTGCTGCAGTGTGCGCCCGCACTGGCGCGTGGTGAACGAAACTTTGCGCGGCGCGCTCGCAGGTGTGCCGCTGGCGCAACTCGCCCGGCCGGAAGTTACAGTATGACCGAAGAAATCGACATTCAGGACCGCGCGGCGCGTGAAGCGGCGGCGAAAGTCGCCGACTACGAACACGGCTGGTCGGCGGATATCGAGCAGGAATTCGCGCCCAAGGGGCTGGATGAAAGCACCGTGCGCTTCATTTCGGCCAAGAAGAACGAGCCGGAATGGATGCTCGACTGGCGGCTCAAGGCATTCCGCATGTGGCAGGATATGGAAGCGCCGGATTGGGCGCGGCTGGACGTGCCGCCGATCGATTACCAGAACGCCTATTACTATGCTGCGCCCAAGGCGAAGCCAAAGCTCAAGAGCCTGGACGAACTCGATCCCGAGATTCGCGAGGTCTACGACAAGCTGGGCATCCCGCTGGAAGAGCAGAAGGTGCTCGCCGGCGTGGAAGGTGCGCGCAAGGTTGCCGTGGATGCGGTGTTCGACAGCGTCTCCGTCGCCACGACTTTCCGTGAGGAACTGTCGAAGGCGGGGGTGATCTTCCTGTCGATCAGCGAGGCGATCCGCGAATACCCCGATCTGGTCCGCAAGTGGCTGGGCAAGGTGGTGCCGCAGCGCGACAACTACTTCGCCACGCTCAACAGCGCGGTCTTTTCGGACGGCACTTTCGTCTACATCCCGGAAGGGGTGCGCTGCCCGATGGAGCTGAGCACCTATTTCCGTATCAACGCCGAAAATACCGGCCAGTTCGAACGCACGCTGATCATCGCGGACAAGGGCAGCTACGTCTCCTACCTCGAAGGCTGCACTGCGCCGCAGCGGGATGAGAACCAGCTGCACGCCGCGGTGGTGGAACTGGTCGCGCTGGACGATGCGGAGATCAAGTATTCCACCGTGCAGAACTGGTACCCCGGCGATGCCCAGGGGAAGGGTGGCATCTACAACTTCGTCACCAAGCGCGGGCTGTGCCAGGGCGCGCGGTCGAAGATTTCGTGGACGCAGGTGGAAACCGGCAGCGCGATCACGTGGAAGTATCCCAGCTGCGTGCTGAACGGTGAGGATTCGGTGGGCGAGTTTTACTCCGTCGCCGTCACCAACAATTACCAGCAGGCCGATACCGGGACCAAGATGATCCATAACGGTCGCGGCAGCCGCTCGACGATCGTGTCCAAGGGCATCAGCGCCGGGCGCAGCAACAACACCTATCGCGGGCTGGTGCGGGTGGCCGCCAACGCCGATGGCGTGCGCAATTTCACCCAGTGCGACAGCCTGCTGCTTGGCAGCGACTGCGGCGCGCACACGGTGCCCTATATCGAGGTGAAGAACCCGACCGCCCAGATCGAGCACGAGGCGACGACCAGCAAGATCAGCGACGACCAGCTGTTCTACGCCATGCAGCGCGGGCTCGGTCAGGAAGAGGCGGTGGCCCTGATCGTCAACGGATTTGCCAAAGAGGTCTTGCAGCAATTGCCGATGGAATTCGCCGTTGAGGCGCAGAAACTGCTGGGCATCAGCCTGGAAGGGAGCGTGGGGTGAGCAACAACGAGCGGCGGGATTGGACTCAAGAAGGTGCGTTTTTTGCAAGCGATGGCGCATCAGTGCGCGCTTACGATGATGTTTTCCTCATCGAGCCCGTCGCCGTGAGAGATCAAGGCAAGGGAGGGCCATGGGAAACTGTCCCAAGTGGCAGTCAGGCCACCGTCCTCTTCTTTACGGCCGATCACCCTGCTGAACTCGACCTTGAATGTTACGTCGAGGATGGCTTCTGTTTTGCTCAAACTACCGCTGCCAATGTTCGATTTGCCATCCGTAACGAAGAGAAATATCCGCGATGACTGAGCGCAAGACCCTTCAGCTCCGCGAACCCGCGGAAACCGCCGCAACCCCCGCGCTCAAAAAGAAGGGGCGCGGCTGGGAAATCTCGGACAAGCGGCTCGATACGCTGCACGAACGCGCGCGCGAATTGCGCCGCCATTCGAGCGAGGCGCACACCGTGCTGGCGGAACGGTTCTCCAAGGCGGATCTTGGCCGTTATGCTTTCAAGCGGCATGCGGTGGTCGGTTCCGCCATTGTCGATTTCAACTGCCACAACCTCGGCATGGCCATCGACATTGACGAGGGCGACGAGCCGGAAGCGATCGCCAAGCGGCGGGACAAGAGCCTTGAAGCCGTTGGCGTGCGAGTGATGCGGATCAAGGCCGCCGACATCCTTGAAAACATCGACGACGTGCTGGCCCGCATAACCGCCGGAATGCGCCTGCGCATCTCGGACAAGAAGGAAGCGGCGCGCGCCCACCGCGAAGCCAATCCGAACCAGCATTATTCGCGGCCCCGACCCAGGAAATCAGACAGTGCTTAAGATCGATAACCTCCATGCCACCGTCGCCGACAAGCCGATCCTCAAGGGCCTGTCCCTCACCGTCAATGCGGGCGAGGTTCATGCGATTATGGGGCCGAACGGGGCGGGCAAATCCACGCTGGCTTATGTGCTGGGCGGGCGTCCCGGATATGAAGTGACGGAAGGTTCGGTCACGCTCGCCGGGCAGGATTTGCTGGCGCTTGATCCGCATGAACGGGCTGCTGCCGGGCTGTTCCTCGGGTTTCAGTATCCGGTTGAGATTCCCGGCGTTTCCACGGTGCAGTTCCTGCGCGAGGCGCTGAACGCGCAGCGCAAGGCGCGGGGGGAAGAACCGCTGTCGGGCGGCGAGTTCCTGAAGCTGGCGCGCGAGAAGGCGGCGCTGCTGAAGCTGGACCCCGAAATGCTCAAGCGCCCGGTCAACCTCGGCTTTTCAGGCGGGGAGAAGAAGCGGGCAGAGATGGTGCAGATGGGCATCCTCGATCCCTCGCTGGCGGTGCTGGACGAGACCGATTCCGGCCTCGACATCGATGCGCTGCGCATTGTGGGCGAAGGGATCAACGCGATCATGCGCCGTCCCGACAAGGGCGTGCTGCTGATCACGCATTACCAGCGGCTGCTCGATTACGTGAAGCCGGATGTGGTCCATGTGCTGGCAAAGGGCCGCATCGTGAAGAGCGGCGGCCCTGAATTGGCGCTGGAGCTGGAAAAGCAGGGTTACGAGGCGGTGGCGGCGTGATGGAGCTGGCGGCCCTTCCTACCGCGCGCGATGAGGAATGGCGCTACGCCGACTTTTCGGCGGTGGACGCGCTCGCGCCCGAAGCGTTTTCGGAGTGGAAAGACGTCACCCTCGCGCCGGGCGAAGTGCGTCGCAAGTGCCTCGTAGTCGGCGGCGATGCGCCGGAACTGCACCGTATCCGCCTGACCGTGGGCGAAGGTGCACGGGCGGAACTGTTCGTGGCTAATATCGGTGCGGCCTATACGCGCGTTGAGGCGGAAGTGAGGCTGGCGCGCGGCGCGCATTTCCAGTTCGGCGGCGTGACGATCGGCGGGGGCGATGCGACGCGCGAATTCGTCACCCGCACCGTTCATGTAGAGCCGGAAGCGACCAGTGAACAGGTCGTCCGCGCGGTCCACTGGAACACCGCGACCGGCAATTTCCTTGGCCGTATCGATGTCGCGCGTGATGCGCAGAAGACTGACGCGGCACAGGATTTCAAGGCGCTGCTGCTGGAACGTGGCGCATCTGCCAATGCCAAGCCGGAACTGGAAATCTTCGCGGATGACGTGAAGTGCGCCCACGGCGCGGCCATCGGCCAGATGGACGAAATGGCCCGCTTCTACATGGCAGCGCGGGGAATCCCGCCAGAGGCTGCGCGCAAGCTGCTGGTCCATGCCTTCATCGCGGATGCCTTCGTGGCGCTGGACGATGAGGGGGAGCGCGAGCGTCTGCTGGAAGCGGCGCTTTCCGCGCTGGGTGATGCGGCATGAGCGATACGGCGACCCTGGCGCCCCGTCTTGGACAGGATTTGAGGTCCGACTTCCCCGGCCTGCTCAACGGCGAAGGTGCACCGTGGCACTACCTCGATTCCGCCGCGACCGCGCAGAAGCCGCAGGCGGTGATCGATGCCATGGTGCGGGCCATGGGTGCCGACTACGCGACCGTGCATCGCGGCGTTTATACCCGTTCTGCCGAAATGACGCTGGCCTATGAAGCCGCGCGGCGGCGGGTGGCGGCGTTCATCGGCGGGCGTGAGGACGAGGTGGTGTTTACGCGCGGCGCGACCGAGGCGATCAATCTTGTTGCCTACAGTTACCCCGGCAAGGGCCGGGTTTTGCTGTCGGAACTGGAACATCATTCCAATATCGTGCCGTGGCAATTGGCTGGCTGGCAGGTGGATGTCTGCCCGCTGACAAGCGATGGGCGGATCGATCTGGACGCGGCGGAGCGGATGCTGACGCGCGAACACACCATGGTCGCCTTCGCTCATGTGTCCAACGTGCTCGGCTCTGTGCTGGACGCGCGCCGCGCGGCGGATATCGCCCATGCCGTTGGGGCGAAGCTGCTGCTGGACGGATGCCAGGCCGTGCCGCGCCTGCCGGTCGATGTCGCGGCGCTCCATTGCGATTACTACGCTTTCTCAGGCCATAAGCTCTACGGCCCCACCGGCATCGGCGCGCTGTGGGGGCGCAGGGAACTGCTTGACGTCATGCCGCCGTGGCAAGGTGGCGGGGCGATGATCGAGAGGGTGACGTTTGAAAAGACCACCTTCGCGCCGCCGTCCCAGCGGTTTGAGGCTGGCACGCCTGCAATCGTGGAGGCGATCGGGCTGGGCGCTGCCTGCGAATACGTCAGCAACATCGGCCTTGAGGCGATCCACGCGCACGAGGCGGCGCTGGTTGCCCAATTGCGCGATGCACTGCGGTCGCGGAACGATGTCACGGTGTTCGGGCCGGAAGCCAGCGCGGGCATAGTCAGCTTTGCGATGGACGGCATTCATCCCCACGATCTGGGCACTATATTGGACGAAGAGAACGTGGCGATCCGCGCGGGCCATCACTGCGCGCAGCCGTTGATGGATCGGCTGGGCGTTCCGGCGACGGCGCGGGCCAGCTTCGGGCTCTACAGCGACGAAAGCGATGTGGCGGCCCTGCTGCGCGGGATCGAACGCGCGAGGAGGATTTTCGGGTGATGAGCGAAGAGGCAGACAAGTCTTTCCGCATAGAGGAAGTCGAAACAGTATCTGCCCCGCCGCGTGCGCGGGTGGAGGACGCCGAACCTGCGGCCGAAAAGCTGGAGCGCAAGCGCGACTATCTCGACGGGTTCCTGTCGCAGAAGCCGCAGGAGACTGCACCGGGGGAGCCCGGCGGCGCGCTGTATGAAAACGTCATCGATGCGCTGAAGGAAATCTACGATCCGGAAATCCCGGTGAACATCTATGATCTTGGCCTGATCTATGGCGTGGATGTGACCGACGATGGCGATGTCGCCATCGTGATGACGCTGACCACGCCGCATTGCCCGGTGGCGGAATCGATGCCGGGCGAGGTCGAACTGCGCGTCAGCGCGGTGCCGGGCGTTCGCGATGCGCAGGTGGAAATCACCTGGACCCCGCCCTGGGACCCCTCGAAGATGAGCGACGAGGCGCGGCTGGAATTGGGAATGCTGTGATGGCGTGCCTATATCTTCGCGAAGGCAGGAAAACGATCCGATGACCGAAACGAAAACCCGCGTCCGCCCGGCAGCCGTTATCCTCACGCCCGGCGCGGAAACGCGCATCGCCGATCTGATGGCGAAAGCGCCCGATGGGGCGATCGGCGTGAAACTGTCCACTCCGCGTCGCGGCTGCTCCGGTCTGGCCTATTCGGTGGACTATGTGACGGAAGAACAGGCTTTCGACGAGAAGATCGAAACGCCCGGGGGCATGTTCTATATCGACGGGGCCAGTGTGCTCTACCTCATCGGCAGCACGATGGACTGGCAGGAGGATGATTTCACCGCCGGTTTCGTATTCCAGAACCCCAACGCCAAGGGCGCTTGCGGTTGTGGGGAGAGCTTTACGGTATAGCCGTCAGCGCCGCAGCGACGATACGCAACTGGCGCGATCCACGTCCTGCCCGTCACTGGTGCGCCGCGCCTCCACCCATGTGGCGACCGGTTGTGCCCCTTCGCTCAGCGGATAGAGGAATACGTCCAGCACGCAGGACCGGCCGACGAATTGCAGTTTCCGCATGTCGCCTTCTCGCACGTCCAGCCGTGGATCGCCGAAGCGCCGGATCAGGGCATTCGCATCCTGACGGATCACGTTTTCCAGACCGGGGGATCGCATGATCTCTGGCGCTACAAAGCTCGGCCGGGGCGGCCGTGACGGCAAGGTCGGTGGGACGGGAGCCTGTGTGGGGGGGCGCAACACCTGCGGTGATCCGGGGCGCGATGATTGGGGGGCGGGCGCAGGGGCTGGCACGGCGGCGCAGCCCGCCACCAGCGGGATCAACAGCATCAGGGCGGCAAAACGCGGGGTCAACTTGGCCTCCGTCTATGGATCAGATTGGTGGCGGCGGCCGCACCCAGCACAGGCGCGATGAAATTCACCAGTGGCAACGCCAGCAGTGCGGCAACCGCGCCGCCCAGCAGAAATCGTTCGCCCATTCCGGTCGGTGCCGGATCGCCGCGAAAGCGCCGGTGGCGCAGCCAGACCATGTCCTGCAATTCCCGCCCCACCAGCACGGCATTGACGAACAGGAACAGCAGCGCCGGGCCAATGCCCGTCACGATCAGCACAAGTGCAAAGGGCAGCGCGGCCAGATTGACCAGCAGCGCCCGTGATGCGGCGCGGATGCTGGTGGAAAGCTGTTCGGCAATGGGCAGATCGCGCGCCTGCCCGGCCCTTTCGGGATAGCTGCGCGCCTCCACCGCCTGAACCACTTCATCGGCGAAGAAGCCGATCACTGCCATCGCCACGATGCGCCATGCCAGCCACAGGCCCAGCAGCGCCATCAGCAGCGAGGCCAGTCCGCGTATCTCCTCCGCGCCGGGAAACAGCGTGTCGCCCAGCCCGGCCCCGGCCAGCGCCCAGTCGATCAGATACCAGCCGCCCCACACTACCGCTGCGAACAGCACCAGTGTCACCGCCAGGCTTTTCAGCATGATGCGGATAATGCGCGGATCGGCCAATTGGCCGATTGCGAGCAGCAGCGATGCGGTTACCGTGCCCATCCGTGCTTGCGATTGCCTGCGCTGCAGGCCAAGTCAACGCTACGAATGAAAGACCCGTGTGCAGGGCCGTCCCGGCTCTCGCCATTTCCGTGATGCCGGAAGGATTCCATGAAAGACCCGAGATACGACGTGATCGCGATCGGCAATGCCATCGTCGACGTGATGTCCCCCTGCGACGATGAACTGATCGAGGAATTGCAGCTCAACCGTGGCGGCATGACTCTGGTCGACGCCGCGCGGGCGAAGGAGCTGTACGACGCGATGGGCCCCGCGCGCGAGGTTTCGGGCGGATCGGCGGCGAACACGCTGGCGGGCCTTGCGGCGTTGGGCGCGCAATGCGCGTTCATCGGGCAGGTCGCGAAGGATCAGCTGGGGGAAGTCTTCGCGCACGATATTCATGCGGCTGGCATTGATTTCGATACGCCAGCCCAAGACGGGGAGCCGACCGGTCGATGCCTGATCTTCGTCACGCCCGACGGGCAGCGGACGATGAATACCTTCCTCGGCGCCTCGCAGGCCTTGCCCGCCGCTGCTCTGAATGAAGAAGCGATTAGCGGCGCCAGCATCCTCTACCTTGAAGGCTATCTGTGGGATCCGGAAGTGCCGCGCGCCGCGATGCGCCATGCGATCGAAACGGCCCGTGCGGCCGGACGCAAGGTGGCTTTCACCCTCAGCGAGGTCTTCGTGATCGATCGCTACGGCGATGATTTCCGGGCGCTGATCGAAGAAGGGCTGATCGACATCCTGTTCGCCAATCATCACGAGCTGTTCGCGCTGACCGGTACTGATGATCTGGAGGCGGGGCTTGCCGCGCTGGCGGGCAAAGTGCCTACGCTGGTCGTCACCTGCAGCGCCGATGGCGCGGTGGCGGTATCGAACGGCGAACGCGCGAAAGTCGCGGCCGAACCGATCGATCAGGTGGTCGACACCACCGGCGCGGGCGACCTCTTCGCCGCCGGGTTCCTTTATGGCCACGTCCGTGGCGAACCGCTCAGCACCTGCCTGCGCCGGGGCGCGATCGCCGCGGCAGAGATCATCAGTCACTATGGCGCTCGGCCAGAGGCAAACCTGCAGGCGCTGATGGCGGAAAAGCTGGGGAGCTAGCCCTCCCGCGCGACTTCCCGCCAGCCGATGTCACGACGGCAGAAGCCGGTGGGGAAGTCGATCGCGTCGACCGCGGCATAGGCCTTGGTCTGCGCGTCAGCGGCGCTGGCGCCAAGGGCGGTGACGTTGAGCACGCGGCCGCCACTGGCCACCAGTTGCCCGTCACCGTCCAGCGCGGTGCCCGCGTGAAATACCTTCGCGCCGTTCGATTCGGCAGCGTCGATCCCCTTGATGCTGCCGCCCTTTTGCGGGGTGCCCGGATAACCGTCGGCCGCCATGACCACTGTCAGCGCGGTCTGCGGGGATAGCTTCACCGGTTCCATCGTGCCCAGGCTGTTTTCAGCGCAGGCCAGCAGGTATTCGCCCAGATCGCTTTCCAGCCGCATCATCAGCACCTGGCATTCCGGGTCGCCGAAACGGCAATTGTATTCCACCAGCTTCGGCCCTTCAGGCGTCAGCATGATCCCGGCATAGAGAACGCCTGAATAGGGCGTGCCTTCATCGGCCAGCGTGCGGACGGTGGGGGCGACGATGCGGCTCATGATCTGGCCCCGCAATTCGGGCGTCAGGATCGGGGCGGGGCTATAGGCGCCCATGCCGCCGGTGTTGGGGCCGGTATCGCCCTCGCCCACGCGCTTGTGGTCCTGTGCGCCGCCGAAGGGCAGGATGATCGCCCCGTCGGTCAGGGCGAAGAAACTGGCTTCTTCCCCTTCCATGAATTCCTCGATGACGACTTCGGCCCCGGCTTCGCCAAACTGCCCGCCGAACATGTCGTCCAGCGCCGCCTCTGCCTCTGCCCGGTCCTGTGCGATCACCACGCCCTTGCCGGCGGCCAGGCCATCGGCCTTCAGCACATAGGGAGGGGAAAAGCGATCCAGTACAGCCAGCGCCTGCTCTGCCGATCGGGTGCGGACGTAACCTGCGGTGGGAATGCCCGCCCGCTCGCACAGATCCTTGGTAAAGCCCTTGCTGCCTTCAAGCTGGGCCGCGGCTTTCGACGGGCCGAAAACGGAAAGACCGGCTGCGCGCAGCGAATCGGCCAGCCCGTCCACCAGCGGCGCTTCCGGCCCGACGACTACGAAATCGACCGTGCGGCTTTCGCAAAACGCGATCACCGCGCCGTGGTCACTCGTGTCCAGTTCCACCAGTTCAGCGTACTGCGCGATTCCCGGATTGCCCGGCGCGGCGTAGAGAACGCCCCCTTCGGCGAGCAGTCGGGATTGCGCCAGCTTCCATGCCAGCGCATGTTCGCGTCCGCCCGATCCCAGCAACAGGATGTTCATGCCCGGCCCTTCTTTCGATGATTCTGACGATGTGTCCGCCGGCGGGCTGGTAGCCAAGGGGCAGGCCGGCGACAACGCCGCTCCGCTTACCATCACCGAGATTTCCCATCTGCTCAAGCGTACGGTGGAAGATCGCTTCGGTTTCGTGCGGCTGCGGGGGGAACTGTCCGGCGTGAAACGCGCCGCATCCGGCCACCTTTATTGCGCGTTGAAAGACGAAGGCGCGGTGATCGACGGGGTCATGTGGCGCGGGCAGGTGCAGCGCCTGCCGTTCCAGCCGGAAGATGGCATAGAGGTTGTCGCCAGCGGCAAGCTGACGACATACCCCGGCCGTTCCAAATACCAGATCGTCATCGAATCGATGGAAATCGCCGGCGAAGGGGCTCTGCTGGCGCTGCTGGAAAAGACGCGGCAACGGCTGGCGGCAGAAGGTTTGTTCGCGCAGGAACGCAAGCGGCCTCTGCCGTTCCTGCCCCGCGTGATCGGCGTGGTCACTTCGCCCACCGGTGCGGTGATTCGCGACATCCTTCACAGGCTTGAGGACCGCTTCCCCACTCATGTGCTGGTCTGGCCGGTGCAGGTTCAGGGGAAGGGGGCGGAGCGCGGCATTGCAGAGGCGATACGCGGCTTTTCCGCGCTGGACGCAGGCCAGCGGCCGGACCTGCTGATCGTCGCGCGGGGCGGCGGCTCGATAGAGGACTTGTGGTGCTTCAACGAGGAAGTGGTGGTCCGCGCCATCGCGGATTCGGCGATTCCCGTTATCAGCGCCGTGGGGCACGAGACGGACACGACTCTGGCCGATCATGCCGCCGATCGCCGCGCACCCACTCCCACGGCGGCGGCGGAAATAGCGGTGCCGGTGCGGCGCGAACTGGCGGCAACGCTGGACGAGCTGGGCCTGCGCCAGCGCAAGTGTGCGCTCCGCCCGGTAGATCTGGGGCGTGAACGGCTGGAGGCGCGCGTCGCCCGCCTGCCCCGGCCCGAGGCGCTGGCCGCACAGGCTGCGCAGAGGCTGGACGACCTTGCCGAACGTCTGCGTCGGGGGTTGGCGGACAGGGCCTCCCGTGCGCGAGAGCGGCTACAGGGCGATTCTGCCAAGCTGTCCGCGCCGCTATTGCGGGAAAGGGGGCGTTCCGCGCAGCGGCATCTGGATACGGTGCGTTTGCAGCCTGCCTTGCTCAGCACGCCGATGGCGCAGCGGCGCGAACGGCTGGCGGCGATCGCTCGCCTTGCCGAACAGCTTCATCCCGAACGCCCCTTGCAGCGCGGCTATGTCATGGTGCTGGACCCGGCTGGCAAGGCCGTGACCGGGGCGCAGCAAGCAAAGGGGGAAGCAGCCCTGACGCTGCGGTTCCGCGATGGGGAGGTCGATGTGGTTCCCGCCGGGCGCGGCCCCGCTTTACCCCGCCGCACGCCCGCCCCGCCGCCATCGCCCGCTCCGGACCGGCAGCCCAAATTGCTTTGATGGGAGGGCGTTGATAAGACCGTGTCCATGCTGATGTCTTCCGGCGAACAGGCCGCAACGCTCATATATGGCCCCAACGGGTTTCGTGTCATCAAGCCGGGCCGCTTCGTCGCCTGCGCCGTAACAGAGGAAGCGATTCCGCTGGAAACGCTGCGGTACTGGAGCGTGGACCGGCAGGAAGCCTATGCCAGCCCGGAAATCGCCACCCGCCGGATGCTTGGCGAGGCGTGAGGCATTACGCTCCGCTTCCGGCACTGGCCCTTGTGGCCGCCTGTGTCGCGCCCGCCGGGGAACATCGCGCACCTGAAACGGAAAACGTGGAAGTGGTGCAGCCGGTAGAAACAACTCCCCGGCCCCAGCCGCAGGCGCCCGCTCCGGCCCCTACTCCTGCGGGGCCGAGTACTTTCCTCTATTCTGGCGAATTGACGCAGGGCGGCTGGATTCGTGGTCAGGTTCCTGCGGGAACGGTGTCCGCGCGACTCGATGACAAGCCGCTGGCTTTGGCTGGCGACGGGCATTTCTTCGCCGCGTTTGATCGGGATGCTGGCCCTGCCGCGGCGCTGTCGGCCACTCTGGGTGACGGGCGCACCATTGAAAGCCCCCTCACGGTCAGCCCGCGCGCCTGGCAGATCGAAAACATCAACGCTTCGCCCACGGCCAATGTGCCGAGCGCCCAATTCATGGCTCGCCGCAGGCCTGAACTGGAACGAATCGCCGCCTCGCGTCAGATCGAAACCGGCAGCGAGGGTTGGCGGCAGAGCTTCATCTGGCCCGTCACCGGGCGCATTTCCGGCCGTTTCGGTTCGCAGCGCGTCTATCGCGGAGAGCCGGGAAGCTATCATTCCGGCGTCGACGTGGCTGGCGGCAGCGGCACGCCCTACGTCGCGCCTGCTGATGGGGTCGTGGTGCTGGCGGCCGAATCACCCTTCACGCTGGAAGGCTACCTGCTGATCGTCGATCACGGCATGGGCCTCAGCAGTGCGTTCCTTCACAGTTCCGCCTTGCTGGTGAGGGAGGGGGACACGGTGAAGCAGGGGCAAGTGCTGGGCCGAATCGGTGCGACCGGCCGGGCAACCGGGCCGCATATGCACTGGGGCCTGATGTGGCGCGGGATGCGGCTGGACCCGCTGCTATTTACCGGCCCCATGCCCTGAGGGGCTTGGCGGCGCGAATAGCCACCTGACACTAAACAACGCAGGCACAACGAAAAAGCGCGCGGAACCGGCCGCGCGCTTTTTCATGTTTCAGCGATAAACGCCGAATCAGGCGGCCGCAGCAGCCTTCTTCAACTCGCGCTTCACCTTCAGCGCGCGATCGCTGAGATTGGTGTCGGAAGTCTTGAGCAGCCAGTTGTCGAGGCCGCCATTGTGCTCCACCGAACGCAGGCCGTGCGTGGAAACACGGAACTTGAAGCTGCGGTCCAGCTTCTCGCTCAGCAGCGTCACATTCTGCAGGTTGGGCAGGAAGACACGCTTGGTCTTGTTGTTGGCGTGGCTCACATTGTGGCCGACCTGGCGGCCCTTGCCGGTAAGTTCGCAGATGCGCGACATGGTTCGTCTCTTCAAAAATCGTTATCGGGGGTGTCCCGGAAAGCGGCGCGCATAGCGAGGGGGGCGACTTGCGTCAAGCAATCCCGCGCCTTAGCGCAACGGAATGACCCGCTGGCCCTTGCCCGATCCCATGGCGCGCGCGCTGGAACTTGCCCGGCAATCCGCCCTTGCGGGGGAGGTGCCGGTCGGCGCCGTCGTGGTCAAGGATGGCGTGATTCTGGCTGAAGCGCACAATGCGCCGCGCGAACTGGTCGATCCCACTGCCCATGCCGAAGTGCTGGCGCTTCGCCGCGCGGCGGAAAAGCTGGGCAGCGAGCGTCTGGAGAACTGCGAGCTGTGGGTCACGCTGGAACCCTGCGCGATGTGCGCGGGGGCGATCGTCCACGCCCGAATCGCCCGCGTCTATTACGGTGCCGCCGATCCGAAGGGGGGCGCGGTGGAACATGGTGCGCGGGTGTTCGATCAGCCGCAGTGCCTGCACCGGCCGGAAGTTTATGGTGGTATCGGCGAAACGCAGGCGGCGGATCTGCTGCGTCAGTTTTTTGCGGCCCGGCGCTAAAGCCCGCGCCAGATTTTCACCGGGGCCGAATCGCGTGGGCCAAACCGGCGCGAATCGCACCGCACGGGCATGAAGTCCTTGCCGTAGCAAAGCCGCATTTCCTCCAGCCACCCGCGCGCATTCAGCACCAGGCCCACATGTTCTGGCTCCCAGTAGGGGTTGGCATCGGCGAAAGCGCGGCGAACCTCGCCCGCTGTCAGTTCCCGGTCGCGCGAAAGGCGGTCGAAATCCGGCCAGCGCAGGCTGTTCCACAATATGCGCGTGACCCGGAAATAGGCCTCAGGCCGCCCGACCATGCAGCTGCCGTGCTTTGCCCACTCGTGGGCCAGCAGGGCAGCCGAAGGGGTCATGCACAGGTTGCGAGCCACTTCCTGCGGGGTAGGGTCGCGGGTGGCCGGGCACCATTGCGGCCACTGGCCGCCCCTGCCCTCGGGCCACAAACCATGCACGATAAAGCCGAAACGGCCGCCCTGCCCCGAACATTGCAACCGGTCACCCGCCGCACCCTCACGCCCACGGCAGTATTCGGGCGACCAACTCAGCGCCAGCATATAGCCCGAAACCGCCGTCTGCCGCACGGGCCCGTCGCGCGTTACCGGCGGCACGCTCGGCGCTGCTTGCGGAATGCGGCACTGATAAGCCTGCGCCAGTGCGCTGGCGGGCAGCATTGCAAATGCCAGCGCTGCGATCGTGCTGCGAATCATAGTGGGGAGAAATCCAGCCCGATGTCGGCAGCGGGTGCGCTTTGCGTAAGACGGCCGACGGAAACATAGGTGACTCCGGTCGCCGCGATCGCCCCGATGGTATCCAGCCGCACTCCGCCGGATGCCTCTGTCGGCACTCGTCCGGCGACGAGCGCCACGGCTTCGCGCAACGTTGACGGGTCCATATTGTCGAGCAGCAGGTGGCTGGCCCCGGCGGCCAGCGCCGGTTCGATCTGGTCGATCCGGTCCACTTCGCAAATAACGCTGGCGATGCCCGCCTCTCGCGCGCGGCGCACCGCTTCGCCCACTCCGCCTGCCACGAGGACGTGGTTGTCCTTGATCATCGCCGCATCCCACAGGCCCATGCGATGGTTTTGCGCGCCGCCCATGCGGGTGGCGTATTTTTCCAGATGGCGCAGGCCGGGGATCGTCTTGCGTGTATCCAGCAGCACGCAACGGGTGTCGCCCATCGCCTGCACATAGTCTCGCGTCATTGTGGCGATACCGGACAGGTGTTGCACGGTATTGAGCGCGCTGCGTTCCGCCGTCAGCATGGCCCGGGCATTGCCGGAAAGGCGCATCAAGTCACTGCCGGGCGTGACTTCAGCCCCTTCCGCCACCAGGATTTCTATCTCCATAGCCGGGTCAAGCGCACGGAGGAACGCGGCGGCGATCGGCAGGCCCGCAACCACGATCGGGTCACGGCTGTCCATCACCCCGGTAAAGCGTGCATGGGCGGGGATGACGCTTTCGGCGGTTACGTCATGCCCTCCGCCGGGCAGACCCACGCCCAGATCCTCGTCCAGCGTGGCGCGAACGAAGGCATCGAGATCGAAACCGTGAAGCGAAAATGGCTGTGCGGAAGACATGGCGCGATGCATGCCCCCCCCGCGCCCCTCCCGCAAGCAGGAGAGGCGCGAGAGACCTTAGTGGACGAAGCGCGCCACCACGTCGCGGTAAGATCGGCTGACCTTAACCTCCGCGCCGGAATCGAGCACCAGGAAGCATTCGCCATTGGTGTGCGGCTTCACCTGACGCACCTGATCCAGGTTGACGATGGTGGACCGGTGAACCCGCTGGAACACGCGCGGGTCCAGCCGCCGCTCCAGATCCTTCATTGTTTCACGCAGGATAAGCGAGTTGTCGCCGGTGTAGATGCACATGTAATCGCCGGCGGCTTCGATGTGCTCGATAGTATCGACATCGACGCGGAATATCTGCCCGCGATCCTTGATGTTGATCATCTTCTCGTAGCGACCGGTGCTTTCGTCGTCAGACGGCATGTTCTCGATCGCGTCGGGCGCCACTTCCGCCAGCACGTCCTTCAGCTTTTCCGCTTCTTCGGCCGACCGTTTTTCAGACAGGCGGGTGCGCACGCGGTCCAGCGTGTCGGCCAGCTTGTCCTCGTCCACCGGCTTCATCAGGTAATTGACGGCATTGGCCTCGAACGCGCGGATCGCGTGTTCTTCATATGCGGTGACGAAGACGAACAGCGGCGGCTCGATCTCCATCACGCCCTTCACCACGGAAAAACCGTCGAAGCCGGGCATCTGGATATCCAGAAACACGAGGTCCGGCTTTTCGGTCTTGATCGCGCGGATCGCCTCGCGGCCGTTGGAGCAGGTGCCGATGATTTCGACGTCGCTAAAGGGTTCCAGCCGCAGTTGCAGGCCCTGGACGGCGAGTTTCTCGTCATCGACGATGAGTGTGCGAATTGTCATGCATTGGTCCTCAGTGCCCGCTGGCCGGGCAAGTCCACAACGGGCGATGCGCCCGCTGGTTTCGCCGCTGTCGCGGCGGGGGCGTAAGGATCCTCGTAGCCCTCATACGGGATCTCTATAATCACGGTGAACCCGCCCTCTGGCGGGGTAACGATATCAAAGCGATGGTCGTCGCCATAAGCCTGCGCCAGCCGGTCGCGGATGTTGGCCAGGCCCACACCGGTGGACGCCGTGCCGTTCGCCAAGTTCTGGCTGTAACGCTGCGGCACCAGTGGCCGACCTTGCAATCCGGGGCCGGTGTCATCCACCGTTACGCGCAGGCGATTGCCGATAACCTGTGCGGTCAGGCTGATCCGTGCGCCCTCTTCCTGAGGCGACACTGCGTACTTGATCGCATTTTCAACCAGCGGTTGCAGCAGTAGCGAAGGCAGCGCGGCATCGGCCGCGCCCGGCTCGATCGTGAAATGTGTCCGCAGCCGTTCTTCGAACCGCATCCGCTCGATATCCAGATAGAGCTTCAGCGTTTCCACCTCTTGCGCGATGGATACCTTGCCGCCCGGCTGGGTGACCAGCGTGTGGCGCAAAAAGCTGGAAAGGCGGGTTAGCATCGCGTTGGCGGGTTCCGTCTGTTTCAGCAGAACCAGCGTGCTGATGGAGTTCAAGGTGTTGAACAGGAAATGCGGGTTGAGCTGGTATCGCAGCATGGCGAGTTGAGCGCTGGTGGCCTGTGCTTCCAGCCGCTCCAGCCTGTCGGCCTGTTCCTCCACCTGCAGATAATAGTTGATTGCGTAATAGAGCGCAGACCACGCGCCCAGCAGCGGCGTATCCACATACAGCATGCTCAGCGCCGCCTGAGCGAAGCCGGTATCGCTGATTCCCTTGCTGAGGCTGAGGGTCCAGCCGTTGATCGTGGCCGAAACCACCACCGCCACCGCCAGCGCGACGGCGGTCAGCACCCATGTCACCAATGGCCGCCGATTGATCAGGTGGCCATAGATTACTGACAGGATCAGGCTGATCGAAAAACCGGTAACGGTCGCGATCAGGGTCAGGACGATCTGGTCGGGCTTGCCATTGGCGATGTTGGTCATCGCCCGCAGCAGGGCGGAGCCGCCCCAGCCGATCGTTTGCAAGCGCCAGAAGGCGCGGTTCTTGTCCGCGAAGAATGGGGCCGGCCGGAATGGCAGCATCGTCATGCTGCCCGATGCCGGCTGGCTGCTGCCATGCGCTGCTGCCTGATCCCGGGTTTGCGTGGGGGCAGGGCGCGAAAAGGAAAGAGGCAACTTCAGGACTGGCGCGCCTCCTTGATCGCTTCGCCCAGCGCCGCGCCGCCCACCGCGCCGTTCAGCATCTGATTGCCGACAACCCAGCCCGGTGTGCCCGAAATGCCCAGTTGCTGCGCCAGCATGGCGTTATCCTGCAGGTGCATCTCGAATGCGCCGGAATCGATGGCAGCGCGTGCCGCGGCCAGATCAAGCCCAGCCTCCTTGGCCGCCGCCTCGATCGATGCGTCGCTGGGTGGGCCGTGGCGGTACATCGTTTCGTGGAACTGGGCGAATTTGCCCTGTTGCGCGGCGGCCAGCGCCATGCGCGCTGCGTCGGCGCTGGCGGGCGAAAGAATCGGGAATTCGCGGATCACCACTTTCAGATCGGGGTTGGCGGCGATCAGCTGCGCCACATCGGCCAGGCTCTGCCGGCAATAGCCGCAGGCATAGTCGCTGAATTCCACCAGCGTCACCGAACCTGCCGGATTGCCCAGCACGGCGCCGGGGAAAGGCGTTTCGATCTGTCCGCGGAGGGGGCCGACGCGGGCCTGCTGCTCGCGCTTCTGCAGCACATCGATCGCTTCAGGCAGTATCTCTGGATTGGCCAGGAGATAGGCCCGCGTGGAGCGGTCTCCCAATCCAGTGATGTCCCACAGCGCAGCCCCGGCAAAGCCGGAAGCCAGCGCAATCACAAAGGTAAGAAACCAGCGCATGGCCTTGGACTAGTTGCGCCTGCGCTCTCGTTCAAGCTCCGCGCGTGCCTGCAAGGCCACGTCCTGTGCGCGAATCCAGTCCGGAGTGCCGGTTGGTAGCGTGCGCTCAGCCGCTTCCGCGTTCTGCAACGCCTCACGCGCGCGGCCGCTCATGATCTGCTGTTCCGCACTGGCCAGCCTCGCACGGGGGATATCGCCGCGCTTTCCGTAAACGATTCCAAGCTGATACCACGCCATCGGGTTTTCCCGATCGCGCCCGACCGCAGCCTTCAGCACCTGCTCCGCCTCTGCCAGGTGGCTGTTGTCTTCCGTGGCGAGCAGGGCGAGGCCGAACATGCTGGCGATCAGGGGATCGTTGCCGGTCAGCGTGGTTGCACGGCGGAATGGCTCCAACGCTTCCACAGGGCGGCCGGATTCGAGCAGGATCTGGCCTTTCAGCTCAAGGAAATAGGGGTCATCCGGCCCCACCGCCATCAGCGCGTCTATCTCTCCCAGCGCCTCCGGGATTTTCGATTGCTTGTGATAGGCATAGGCGCGCGCATAGTGGGCCGGCACGGACGTAAGGTAGGCCGGATAGGAATTGAGCGTCTGCGCCGGTTCCGAGATATACCCTTGTAGCTTCGCCTTCACGCGCAGGAACCGTTCCTGCCAGCCCGCGTCTGGCGCCTTGTCCCACGCCGGGTCCTTCTGGAAATCCGCTTGCAGCCGTGAAATGCGATCGCCGGTCAGCGGGTGAGTGCGGGCATAACCCGCCTCGTCGCTCTGGCTGTAGCCATACCGGAACTCGTAGTTCTGCAGCTTTTCGAAGAACGCCACCGATCCCTTGCCGGTGATTCCCGACTTGGCCAGATATGAAACGCTGGCAGCGTCCGCGCTCGCTTCCTGCGTGCGGGTGAAGTTTAGGAACGATCCCAGCGCGGCCTGCTGGCCCAGCGCAATCCCCGCCATCGCCGCATCTGCCGGGGCACCGGCCAGCGCGGCGGCCACACTGGCTAGCAGCGAAACAAGTTGGATCTTGGTAGCGTTGCCAGCGCCCTCATAGATGCGGATCACGTGTCCGCCCATGATGTGCCCCAGCTCGTGCGCTAGCACGCCCTGCACCTCATTGGCGCTTTCCGCGGCGTTGATCAGCCCAGTGTGAACATAGATCCGCTGCCCGCCGGCGACGAAGGCGTTAATCGAAGGGTCCTGCACCAGCACGACCTCCACCGCGCCGCGTTGCAGGCCAGCAGCTTCTGCCAGCGGATCGACCAGATCCTGCAGCAGCGCTTCGGTCTCGGCATCACGCAGGATGGATTGCGCGGCGGCTGGCTGCGCGCCAATTCCCAGCAGCGCAACGAAGGCCAGCAGCCGGGCGAGCAAGCGGACGGACACTTTCACGCGCCCTCGCTAGCGCATCGGGGCCTGAACGGAAACTGAAGGTGTGCTTCGCGGGTAATTGCCGCGTGGCGGGTTCAGCCGATCAGCCGCTTCGCAGCACGTTCGATCATTACCACATCCTGCGGCACTTCGCCCAGAACGACAATTTCGCCGTCCCCGCTGCGGCGGACCATTACCAGCGCGAATTCGGGGCCATCCGCCGCGATTGCGTCGAAGCCCTGTGCGGGAAGCTCGCGCAGCTTGCGGGCCAGCGCCTCGCGCGGGCCTTCGCGGGGTTCCACCGTCTTGCCGGTTTCTTCCTTGCGCAGTTGGCGCTCGGCATTGACCACGCCCTTCAGGCCGCCTTCGTGACGGCTCAGGAATTCGCCCAGCGTGCCGAAAGGCAGTTCCAGCCGGTGCGCGTGGTTCAGGGCTGCAGCATATTCGGTAAGGCGTGTCTTGTCGTAGTCTGCGCCGAAAACCAGTTTGACCACCGGGGTCATCGGCGCGCGATCCTGGGCGGTCAGTTCGGCATCTGCCAACAGCTCGCGGAATTCGTCGGGCGCATCGGCAGCGGCCAGCGAAAAGTCATAGGCCCGGCCGATCGCCTGATAGAGTGCGCCCCGCGTGCGATCCTCGCTACCCCGCGCCGCATTGGCCAGGTCTCGCGCGGCGGCCAGCCAGTCGCCAAGCCCCATTCCATCCGGATCGATTTCCGCGAAGGTCTCTACGTTGGCCGCAATCTCACCGGCTTCCGTGTCATCGAAGCTTTCCAGCGCGACCTGCGGTTTTTCCGCTGACCGCGACAGTTCCAGCGGCATTTTCAGCAGCGAACCGTAACCGTGGCTCTCTTCTTCTTCGCCTTCATCTTCGACCTCGTCGAAGATTGCGCCGTCGTCATCCGGTCCGGCCAACGTGAATGGGTCGTCGCTGCTCGATACGTCGGTTCTGCGCGCCAGTCCGAAAGTTGGAACGGGCAACGCGCCGGTTGTTACCGGGTGCGGGTCCAGGTCATTGGCGGCCAGTGATCCGGGGCCATCCGCCCAGTCGGTCAGCGGTGGCCCATCCTCGCGCGGCAGTGGCGTGGCGGAAGTGTTGTCGAAACTGGCTTCCAGTGCCTGATCGATCTCCAGCAGCAGCTCGTCCGCCGCGTGCGCGTCGGCCAGTTCCTTCCAGTTGATCACGCCATAGATGAAATCGATCGCGTCATCGTCCACCGAGAACGGCAGCAGGATTCCGCGATAGAGAATCGTGGCGCTGCGTTGATTGACGAACTCCGCCTCGAACCCGATCGGTGCATGATTGGCGAGAATCTGCATGTAATGATCGGTAATGCGCGTCAGCAGCGATCGGGGCGGAACATCCGCCAGCGTTTCCAGGTCATGCCCGCTAACGCCGCATTCCTCTGCCAGCTTTTCGCCCAGATAGGCGATGCCGGGATTTTCGATGCCCGCCGTAAAGTCCAGCAGCACGGAATAGGGGCCGAAATCCGGCAGGTTGCCAGGCTCCAGATCGTCTATCGCCGGATAATTGCGGTTGCCCAGCAGGCTCGCCCACAGATTGTAGGCGCGCACCTGCATCCGGCGTTCGTCCTGCCCGATCGCCGCTGGCGGCGTTTCGTGGCCAGTTTCGTCGTCGGCGTGGTCATAGCCCGCGGTTTCGGCCATCGCGCCGAAGCTGCCGTGCGTCGTGTCCATCCGAACATAGCCCCTTGGTAAGTTCAGCGGCAATTATCGGGGAGGCATAGTTAACTTACCGTAAAATCTGGCGCGTTCAGCCGTGATCGGCTCCCCAGCCGCCGCAATGGGGGTCCAGCGAAACAAGCTGGCGGCGCAATGCCGCCCGCGCCAGCCGTTCGATTTCGACCCTTCGCCGGGCGGCCGCCAACGGCCTGCTTGGCGCCGGGCGGACAATCTCCGCATCATAGCCATCGGCCACGATCACCCCGCAGCAATCGGGCCTGAAATCCGCGCTTTCCAGGCATCCGCGATCCAGTTCCGGCGGCACTCCCCAATAAAAGCGGTCGCAGAAGTCCAGATAATCGGGCCATTTGCCATCGCCCAACAGATCGCCCCGCGCGGTCTTTATCTCCACGATAACCACGTGCCCCCGCGCATCGACCCCCGCCAGATCGGCCCGCCGACCGTTACGCAGCGGCATTTCGGTAAGGCACCAGATGTCATTGCGCGCGAACAGCCGGCAGATCCCCCGCGCGACAGCCTGAGCCTGCCGTTCCTGGACAGGGGTGAGAGCGGATTCGATCAGGACCATTGTTCGATCGCTGGAACATACGAGGAACAATGTCAACAACGCCGACTTAATGATCGTTAGTGTCAGCATTCGGAAGTGTGAAATGTTGTTCGCTAACAACGGTCACCATTGTAACCATATTTCGCGATCGACTCTAAATCACTGAATTTATGGACATGTCGTTGTGTTGCACATTGGTTACAGAGGCAACCTAATATGTAACGTTCGCATTTGCGGAACTTTGCCTCCGCTTGTTGGTGCGGCACTAAGCGACATCCATGGCCGCCAAAATGCGCGGACTGGGTGGTGTGGCGCGACGGCGCCCCATTGCAAAAAGGGACTGCAAAGCATGACAACCAAAGATATCCGCAAGCGCGTGCTTGGCGCCGGTAGTGCGCTGCAAGTGCTGGCCTTGGTCGGTGCCGGCTTCGCCGCAGGCGCCATCATCGCCACCCCTGCCGCCGCGCAGGATCTCACCGCCGGTGTGATCGCCGGCACCGTAACTGACGAATCAGGCGGGAATGTCGCTGGTGCGACCGTCACGCTGACCTCTCAGGATCAGGGCTTCACCCGTAACGCGCGTACGGCTTCTTCGGGCGGCTTCCGCTTTGTTGGCCTTCCGGCTGGCCGTTATACCGTGGTTGTAGATGCTGAAGGCCTTGATAGCTTCACGGCTAACGATGTGGTTGTGCAGCCGTCGCAGACTTCGGATCTCAGCATTGGGCTGACCGCCACCGGTAATGTGATCGTGGTCACAGGCGCCACCATCCAGTCGCCGTTTACTGGCACGACGAGTGGTGTGTCCATCGACGTACAGGAACTGGCAAAGCGTGTTCCCGTTGGTCGCGACGTCACGAACCTAATGTTGCTTGCGCCTGGCACCAGCACTGGCGATTCGGGCTTTGATGGTAACGTGTCCATCGGCGGATCTTCGGTTGCTGAAAACGCCTATTATATCAATGGGCTGAACATCACCAATTTTGACAACTATTTGGGCGGCGCCAAGGTGCCGTTCGATTTCTACAAGTCCGTTGAAGTGAAATCAGGCGGCTACCCGGCGGAGTTTGGTCGAGCGACTGGTGGCATCGTCAACGCAGTGTCGAAATCGGGTGGCAACGAATTCCAGGCGGCTATTCATCTCAACTGGCAGCCCAATTTCCTTCGTTCGGATGCGAAGGATCTTTTGACCTGCGATGAGGATGGGTGTCAGCCTTACACCAACCGGCGCTATGACAAGAACAGCAGCTATTCGGCGATTGTTGAAGCAAGTGGTCCGATCATAAAGGATCGACTGTTTGTCTATGGCCTTCTTGAGATGAGAAGCCAGAAA
Organism: Croceibacterium sp.; assembly: GCA_035555595.1. Lineage (GTDB taxonomy): Bacteria > Pseudomonadota > Alphaproteobacteria > Sphingomonadales > Sphingomonadaceae > Croceibacterium_A. Next base: position 78,721 of record DATMGK010000031.1, read on the forward strand.
TCGCTGGTAAATGATCGTGCCTCCAGCCTGGCCTACCAGCGGGAAGAGAACGATCCATTCTGGGCTATCAAGGTCGATGCGTTTCCGATCGACAATCACCACCTTGAATTTACTATTTTCGATACTCGTAACAGCGAACGCAATAGCAACCTCGCCTATAGTGAAGATGCAGTCGGTGTTCCCAGCTATGGTGTGTCCGGCGCGACGTTTGATGAAAACAGCGGTGGCGTGAACTATGTTGCCAAGTACACAGGAACGCTGACTGACTGGTTCACCATCTCCGGCGCCTATGGCCGCATGCGTGACCGGTTCGATACCACTCCGCTTGATCCTGGCGCCGACCTTCCGTTCATTCAGAATGCAACCGGCACCACTGTGATCGGGCCGAATGGTGACCCAGTCCCTCAGGCGGGCACGTTCAACGCGCAGAGCAATTCCATCACCGACGACCCTTACCGCATCGAGCGGGAGTTCTATAGGGCCGATGCGGACTTCTTCGTTACGGCGTTTGGCGACCATCACATCCGGATGGGCTTTGACCAAGAAAACAACTCGCTCAATCACATTGCAGTTTCTCCAGGCGGCAGTGTGCTTTGCAATGGCTTCCTGACAGATGAGGCGTGCACGGGCGTTCTGGCTGCTTCTGGCTCTCGTCTCATCCTTCGCAGCGTAAGCGGCGTGCAGATGGTCGAGGTCAATTACTACAACTCCGGCGGCAGCTTCGACGCCACCAATCGTGCGTTCTACATTCAAGATGAGTGGAAGCCTTTTGACAGGTTGACGCTCAGCCTTGGCGTTCGCCGGGATGATTTCAAGCTGAACAAATCCGATGGATCCCTTCTGGTCAATCTGGACAAGAACTATGCGCCGCGTCTGGGTGCCACCTTTGATATGTGGGACGATTACTCGGGCAAGATTCGTGCGTTCTATGGGCATTACTACCTGCCGGTGGCCAGCAATACCGCTTTCCGCCAGGCCAGCCCGGAAGTCTATTTCCGTGAACGTTTCGAATTCGATGGGTGGGACGCTAATGGCCTGCCGATTCTTGGGGATCAGGTAACTGATCTGGCATCTTACCAGGCTACCTGCCCCTTCGCACTGACCTCGGTGTCGAGTGGCTTCAACTGCACGATCACGGGTGATGGCTCCGTTCCAGAAACCGGTGCGGGCATTGCTCACAACCTGAAGGCAACCAAGGAATCCGAATGGATTATTGGTTACGAGCATAGGCTTGGCGATTGGACGGTGGGACTGAGCTACACCCACCGCAACATGGACCGTTCCGCTGAAGACATGGCGATCGACCGTGCTGTCATCAACTACTGCGAGGCCGAAGGCATAGAGGGATGTGATGACATCTGGACTGGCTATCATCAGTACGTGATCACAAACCCCGGTAGTGATCTGGTGGTGGATCTTTCCGACCCGATCGGCGATGAGACTGAAGCCCGGACCGTGACTATCACCGCTGCGCAGCTCGCTGCGATTGGTTTCCCGAAGGCTTCTCGCAAGTACGACGCAGTCGAACTGATGGTTCGCCGCCCTTGGGACGGCAAGTGGTCGTTCGAAGCTAACTACACCTGGTCAAAGAGCCGGGGTAATTCCGAAGGCTTCGTCCAGTCGGACTTCCAGCAGGATGACTCGGGTATCACGCAGGACTTCGACCAGCCGGGCTTCATCGAAGGCGCTTATGGCCTGCTGCCGAACCACCGCCGTCATCGTTTCAAGGCTTGGGGTGCTTACTCGTTCTTCGACGGTTTCACGCTTGGCACCAATCTGACGGTTGAATCGCCGCGGCCCCTTAGCTGCTTTGGTTTCCACCCGGGCAGTGATCTGACCGATGGTTCTTTCGAGAACGGGTACCAGCAGGCGTCACACTATTGCGGCGGCGTGCTTAGCCCGCGTGGTACGGCGCAGAAGACGCAGTGGACCTACAAGATTGACCTTTCGGCTCGTTACGAGACTGAAATCCCGAGCGGACAACAGGTCACCTTCCGGGCAGATGTGTTCAACCTGCTGAATACTCGCAAGGTGCAGGATCGGTACGAACTCGGTGACATCGATGAAGATTACAATCCGCACCCGAACTTTGGTCAGCCCCGCAACTACATGACTCCGCGCTCCGTGCGGCTGGGCATGGACATCAATTTCTAACTCTCGCGTTAGAACGAAAAAGAGAGGCGGGCCTTCGGGTCCGCCTCTTTGCTTTGATACGATGGGGAAGGATAGCTTCCCCCTATTTCGGTCAGCTACAATAGGCGGTGCGGAAAGCCTGAAGCTGCTTCGAGTATCGTGCAGACAATCCGATCCGTGCCGTATTGATCGGCTTACGGACCTGCTGGACGCTGGCGGTCTGAACATCCCTTTTCGTCTGATGCGGCGCCAGCATGGCCGGCTCCATTTCCAGCCCACAGTGTTCCGCGATCCGGGGTATCCATTCGCCGGGTTCTGCCGCTAGCTCCTCATAGGGAACGGTCAGGATCCGATCCGGGAACATGGCGATCCAGTGCGCGTACAACTGGTCTTCAAGTCTGAAGAACCGGCCGATATCCTCCATCGACCAGCTCCATCCCAGTTTTGATGTAAAGAACGTGCGGAAGCACGACAGGGCGGTGTCTTCCGGATCACGTCGCATCCAGATCACCCGGGCATTGGGTAGCATGTGCAGCAGCAGCCCCATGTAATGGGATTGCACCAAAGTCTTGTCGACAACCGGCTCGCCGGTCCGGAAACGCATTTCCAGCATATGGAAATAGTCTGCTGCCAGCGCCCCCCACGGGTCCCGCCTGCTTTCCGCCAGCCCCTGATACCGCAAGGCGCCTTGCATCGAATAATCGCCAGTGGGTATCAACGCTGCGCGTAGGAGGTTGATCTCACCCCCCGCGACGACTTGTGAATGGCTGACAAGGATCTGTTCCACCAGAGTGGAGCCAGAACGCGGCAGCCCGTTAACGAACAGAGCGCGCCTGCCTTCCTGCGAAGGGACCAGGCGCTGTATCGTTTCAGCGGTGAAATCGCGTATTAGCCCTGTGACGTGTCGCTCCACCGCCGCGCCATCCCACGCATCCTCCGCTTGCCGTAATGCGGCGCCTTCGGAATATAGCGCAAAGGCCTGGTCGGTTTCTCCGCAATCGTCCCAGGCTTTCGCCAATCCATAGAGAAAACGCGCCCGCACTGCCGGGGGGGTCAGCTCCATGGTGGGCCGCAACTGCTCCATGGCGGATATATCAGGATCGCCGGAAGCGAATGTCTTTATCATCGCCAGCGCGAACCATGTCTGCCCTTCGCGATTATCATGCGCCAGGGCTTTGCGATACAATCGCTCCGCCTCTGCAAAGTCGCCTTCTTGCCCGGCCAAAGTGCCGAGAAGATGTAGCACGGCTGGCACTTCGAGGAATCTGGGCGACAACTTGCCTATTTCCTCGCGCACCAATTCTGTTCGGCCATACTGGCTTAACTCACTCCAGTACTGGAGAAGACGATCGAGGGTGACTGGCTCTGTTCGTGAGAACCGCCGGGCTGCCTCTATCGCGATGTCTATCTCGCCGATCTGGGCTGCAAGGCGCGAAATACTCCGCCATCGATCCCCGGTAGGCGGGCCCTGGCGCAGTTCCATCCGCAGCAATTCTACTGCGCGTTCTTTATCGTATTGTTTGAGAGCGTTGATCGCGTCGAGAACACGGGATTGCTGTGCCGGGGCTGCCATCCCGTGTTTCTACGCGCCGTGACGGTGATGTCTATCCAAGCAGCGGGATAGCTCCCCATGCCACTGGTTCACCCGGTGGGCTTCAAAAGCGTCAGCAACGCCCCGCGTGCGGCCACGAATTCCCGCCACAACGCACGGGCGGCGGGGCGTGGGTCGGCGCCGTTTTCGTTGATCGACAGCAGTGCCGCGATGCCGGGTTCCATCACGGCGATCAGGTCATCAATGCCGCGTTCGGCATGTTCGCGGCGCCAGCCACCGGCTCGATCGAGCAAACCGGCGAAATCGTGCGGTTCTTCGCCTTCCGGTCCGGCATGATCGCCAGCCAGCTCGGCTACCACCCGGCCCGCCTCTGCCAAGGCGTGCCAGCGCAGAACCGCCATGCCCGGTTCATCGGGAACGGTATCCGGAAGGGCTGTGCCCGACAGTAAAGGCGGCATCGCATTCATGCCGGGCAACCTAGATTGGTCAGGGTTGCAGAATGGTTAGCCCGCTTTGCACGGCCGCTTATTCAGGCGGTGGGCCGAAGGGGTCATCCGGATCGAAATCCAGATCGAGGTTCGCGCCGCTCTCGTCCGAAGTCAGGCGGTTGTTTTCCTCGCACACGTATTCGCGGATCTCCCAGGTGGGTTCCTTCTTGTAGGCGACTTGTTGCACATAGGGTTCGGTCAGCACGCCGGGATCGGTAATGGTCAGTTCGATCCTCATCACGTCCGGTTTTTCCAGCCAGATGCGCTCCTGAATACGCATCTGCTCACCATGCGGGACGCCAGCGATGTAAGAAATCAGCGGGCTGAAGCCCACGCTGTCCACCACCAGCGTATCACCGTCCCACCGTCCGACAGACGTGCCGTTGAACAGGAAATCAGGATCGTCCGGCAATGCGCGCCCATCGGTATAGATGCGCCGGGCCTGACTGTATGTTTCGGTGAGCATCGTCACCCGCCCGGGGCTGAAGAGAAACTCGATCGGGTAGGGCTGGCGCAAAATACCCGGCATACCTGGCGGCATGCAGCGGATCTGCGCCTCTTGCGCGACACCGTGTTCAGCCTGTTCCTTGCGGAATGCGTCGAGCCTGGCCTGTGAATCCGGTGTAAGCTTCGGCTCGACCGGTGCCTGCCGCCCGCCGCCCGTTCCGAACAGCAGCGACCAGTCAGGGTTCCACACGCCGCTCCAGTCAGGCAGGCGCTCTATCTCAGCATATCCGTCTAAGCGTGGGATCGCTGCTTCCTGGGCAGGCGCGGCCGCCGCCATCACTATCATGCTGGCACCCGCCAAAGCGCGCGCCGCCACAAGCCAACCCTTCATCATTCCCTCCGATTTTTTCATATTCTTGGTAAAAGATTGCGGCCGCCGGGGACGCGAAGTCAAGCTGCGGCTTGATTACTCAGGTTCCTTGCTGGCAAAAGAGCCGAAAGGGACAACCGCCAGAAAATAGAGCGGATTTGGGAGTGCAATATGCTTGGAGAATCGACTCGCGCCGCTCTGGCCGCTGGTGGTCTCGCGATCGCTCTGGCGCTGGCGGTGCCGGGACAAGCCCATCATTCGACCGCGATGTTCGAATGGGGCAGCGCGACCGAAATGAAGGACGTTACGGTTGAACGGTGGGTTTGGACGAATCCACACACCTTCCTCTACGTTCGCGACTCGGCCGGTAACCGCTGGGCGTTCGAGGGTATGAGCCCCAGCCACCTCGCGCGCGCCGGCTGGTCCAAGCGTTCGCTGACGCCGGGCGAGAAGGTCGATCTGACTTATTACAAACTGCGTGACGGCCGCCGGGGCGGCTTCAACGTCACCGTAACTCGCGGCAACGGTTCCACGCTTCAGCAGCTACCGGTGCGGATGTAGTTCATACAGGGCGGGATTATCGCTTGGCGTCCGCTCCACGGGTTGCTAACCGCCTGCCCGGCCCAGCGCCCACGCACCCGTAGCTCAGCTGGATAGAGCGCTGCCCTCCGAAGGCAGAGGTCACAGGTTCGAATCCTGTCGGGTGCGCCACACATGTTGGTCAATCATATTGATATGATGTGACATTTATCCATTATCGCGCCTCGCCTCCACATAAGAACCCACGTTCGTTTTGGGTTATGCATCTTGGGTTAGGCATCAAGATTGCCGAAGAAAACGAGCGACAGGGCACGGGACTAGGCGCCCCACATATGGTACTCGCGACATAGCTTGGATACACATCGAGGCTTTATCCGCCTGATTTTGTTTGCCTTCACGCTATGTAAGCGCCTCTTGATATCGCCGCCCCAACCTCTGTATATTAAAGGCTGCCTTTAATATAATGCAGGATGATCGCGGCTGTGCAGGAACCCTTGAATAAGCGCATGCCCCGGAGCAGTGGCTCGTACGTCCGCCAGTCCACCGGATATAGGGCTTTCATTCCGGCAACGCTTCCACCTTCCCCGCCGATTGAGATGGATGATCGAATGAACACCGCACTTTCACGTGCGGATCGAGCGCTGGGCCGCCTTGACGGTTCTATTGAAACCTTACCGCATCCGGACCTCTTTCTATCGATGTTCGTACGTAAGGAAGCGGTGCTATCTAGCCAGATCGAAGGAACGCAGGCGTCGCTAAGCGACGTACTCAAAGCAGAAGCCGATGTGGTTGACCGTGCGCGGCCGAGTGATGTGCTTGAGGTTCAAAACTACATGGCCGCGTTGGACCGCGGTGTAGAACTGCTCCCCCAGTTGCCAATCTCTACGCGCCTTATCTCCGACCTCCATGCCGTTTTGATGGCCGACGTTAGGGGGATGCACCAGCGTCCAGGCGAAATACGTGAAACGCAGAACTGGATAGGACCTGCGGGTTGTACTCTAGCGGACGCATTATTCGTGCCCCCCCCGCCTGGGGAGGTGAACAGGCTGCTAGGCGACCTAGAAAAGTTCATTCACGACGATTCTCCGCTTCCGCCGTTGATCCGGATTGGCATGGCTCATGGGCAGTTTGAAACGATTCATCCGTTTCTGGATGGTAACGGTCGCGTCGGTCGGCTGCTGATCACCCTCTTCCTCGTGGAGAAGACCATCTTAAGGAAGCCGGTCCTCTATCTCTCATATTATTTTAAGCGGCACCGAGCCGAGTACTATGATTGCCTTCAGCGCCTGCGTGACAAGGGCGATTGGGAGAGGTGGATACACTTCTTTCTGGAAGGCGTAGCGTCGGTCGCAAACGTTGCTGCCGAGACCGCTCACAGCGTTTTGCGACTGAGGGAGGATGACCGGGCGGCCATCATCGACCGCTTCGAGAGAGCGTCTGCTACGCCGTTACGTGTTCTCGACAGCCTTTATCGGCTTCCCATCACTTACCCTGGCAAGGTCGCGGAAGTCCACGGTGTGTCCTATCCCACCGCGAACAACATAATCGGTCAGCTGGAGGGGGCCGGCATCCTGCAAGAGGTTACGGGGCAGAAGCGAAATCGGATTTACGTATACGGCAAGTACATGCAGCTCTTTGACGATCTCTAGTTCTCGTCTTCATCAATTCGGGTGCGCCATTCTCTCGCCAGAAGCCCTTACCCCGCCGCGTCGTCATCCGGATCGGCGTGGAATTCGTGCCACATGCCGTTCAGGATACCGAATCCCACTGCAAGGCCTACGCCCAGGACCCAGCTGAAATACCACATTGCCCAGATCCTTCCTGAGGATAGCCTCGTCAGTAATAGTCGGGGTTGGTGTCGACATCCCGCATGGTGATGCGGCCGAACAGCACCTTATAGACCCAAGCGGTGTAAAGCAGCACGATCGGCAGCATCACCAGCGTCACGGCCAGCATGATGAACAGCGTCACATGGCTGGAGGAGGCGTTCCACACCGTCAGGCTGGAACCCGCGTCGATCGAGCTGGGCAGGATAAACGGGAACATGGAAAGGCCCACGGTGGAAATGATGCCGGTGGCGCCGATCGATGATCCGCCGAAGGCCAGCGCTTCCCGCCCGGTGCGAATGCCGACCCACGCCAGCAACGGCCCGGCGAAGCCGAGCACGGGGGCGATCAGCATCCACGGATATGTGCCGTAATTATCCAGCCACGCGCCGGGCGCGGCGATAGTGCCCGACAGCAGCGGGTTGGACGGACCGAACGTGTCGGCCGCATGGCTCAGGCGAAAGCCATAGCCCATCGTTGCCACCATCACGCCGCCCAGCGCGAACAGCAGGACGGAGGCCGCCGCGGCGATCTGCCCGAACAGGCGGGCGCGGTCGTGGACGGCGCCGCGCTCTATCTTGATGGACAGCCAGCTTGCCCCGTGCAGCACGATCATTGCGACCGACAGCAGGCCCGCGACCAGCGCGAAGGGATGGAACAGGCCCAGCAGGGTGCCTTCGTAGAACGAGCGCAGATCGCTATCGAGGCGGAAGGGTATGCCGGTCAGCACGTTGCCCACCGCTACGCCGAATACCAGCGCGGGCACGAAGCCGCCGATGAACAGAGCCCAGTCCCACCGTGCGCGCCACGCGGCGTCCGGCTTCTTGGAACGATACTTGAAGCCCACCGGCCGCAAAATCAGCGCGGCCAGCAACAGGAACATGGCCAGGTAGAAGCCGGAAAAACTCACCGCATAGACGAAGGGCCATGCTGCAAAGATCGCCCCGCCGCCCAGGATGAACCACACCTGGTTCCCTTCCCACGTCGCGCCGATGGAATTGATGACCAGCCGCCGCTCCGCATCCGTCTTCGCCACGAAGGGCAGCAGTGTGGCGGCGCCCAGATCGAAGCCGTCCGTCAGGGTGAAGCCGATCAGCAGCACGCCCAGCAGCAGCCACCAGATCAACCGGAGCGTTTCATAGTCGATGGGAGGCGCCATGAC
>DATMGK010000032.1:0-7832 GCA_035555595.1 Croceibacterium sp.
GCACTTGCTGTAACGGAATGGGCCGGGTGCGGCGTCATCCCCATGTTCGCGGCGGATCAGGGTTCGCCCACCGTCCTGCACATCCAGCGTCACTTCATGATCCCATGTCATGCCTTCGCCGGTGAAATCGAAGTCGGCGCGGATACGGGTATCGGTCCCTTCTTCTATTTCGTCGAGAGTACCGACCGATTCATAAAATTCCAGCCGTGTCGGGGTGATGACCAGCAGGCCCTTGGCATCGTCGCGGCCTGGTTCGCAATCCGCCTCTACCATGCCCCAGCGCCCCTGAATCGCTGCCGGAATGGTGGTTGGTCGAGGGCCGGATGCACCGGGCACATCCGTCGCTGTGGCGGGCGTGGCCACCGGCGCGGCTGGCGTGGCGGTCGCCCCACCGGCGGCGGGCGTGTCAGGCGTCCCACTGTCGCAGGCGGTAAGCACCAGCAACGAACTCAGGGTCAATGCAGGCATGGCGAAAATCTTCATCGGGCAACTCCCTTGTCAATTCTGCCGTTACAACGGACCGGCGGCCATTCCTTTCCACACGCGGCCCAAGCGGCTAGGCTTAGCAAGCGACAAAAGCAGGCGAGGGATGCAATGGCTGGCTTGTGGTTCGAAGAATTTTCCGTCGGTCAGATATTCGATCACCCGCTGCGCCGCACGGTGACGGAAACCGACAACCTGCTGATGAGCGCGCTGACCCACAATCCCGCGCCCCTTCATCTCGATGCCGAATATATGAAGGGCACCGAATACGGCCGGATACTGGTCAATTCGTGCTTCACGCTGGGCCTCATGGTCGGAATCTCTGTCAACGATACCACGCAGGGCACCGCCGTCGCCAATCTCGGCTGGGATGAAGTCCGCTTTCCAAAGCCGATTTTCGTCGGTGATACCCTGCGGATCGAAACGGAAGTGCTGGCGCTTCGCGAAAGCCGCTCCCGCCCCGATCAGGGTATCGTCACCTTTGCCCACCGCGCTTATAATCAGCACGACGATCTCGTCGCACATTGCCAGCGTGCGTCGTTGCAACGCCGACGCCCAGCTGATAAAGCTTAGCAAGCTAATAAACCCCGGAGAGTCTGATGTCGCTGAAAGTCGAACCCATCCTGCCGCGCTTTGGCGCCGAATGTTCGGGACTCGATCTCACGAAGCCCCTTTCGCCCGATGAGGTGAAACAGGTCACCGATGCGATGGACGACTGGGGCGTCACGGTGTGGCGCAACCCCGGCATCAACGACGAACAGCACGTCGAATTCAGCCGCAACTTCGGCTATCTGGAAAAGGTGCCGCAGCGCGAAGGTGCGCGCTTCCGCCTGCCGCATCGCGAACTGTTCGATGCGTCCAACCTCAACGTCGATGGCGAGATTACGCAGGATGTTGCGGCGATCCAGTATCGCAAGGGCGATCGCCTGTGGCACACGGACAGCGCCTTCATGGAAAAGCGTACCAGCTATTCCATCCTCCTCGCGCATCAGGTTCCGCCGGAAGGGGGCGAAACCTGGTTCGCCGATACGCGCAGCGCCTATGACGATCTGCCGCAGGACATGAAGGATTTTCTGGAAGACAAGATCGGCGTGAACACCCTGTGGTGGAGCCGCAAGATGGCCGGCGCGGACATCGCGGACGAAGAAATCGACGCACGGCCCAAGGCGCGTCACCCGCTGGTCCACACACATGCCGGTTCTGGCCGGAAGGCGCTGTTCATCGCCGCGCACACGATGGACGTTGATGGCATGCCAAAGGAAGAAGGCCGCGCGCTCATCAAACAATTGATCGAACACTGCACCCAGCCGCAGTATATATTCAGTGTGAACTGGAACGTGGGCGACATGGTGATCTGGGATAACCTGTGCACCATGCACAAGGGCGGTGAATACGAATATTCGAAATACCGCCGCGACATGCGCCGCACCACCGTGCGCGAAGGCACAGAACCGCGCCAGCTTGAAACCGGCGACGATCCCTTCGGCGAACTGTTCGCCGCCACGCCGAAAACGGTCGACATCCAGGCTGCCCGTTACGCGGGCAGATAGTCTGGCTTTGCCAAATAGATCGGCATAGGTAATAATCCTCTTCGCGCGATATTTGCGCGAGGGGGGCATAATGGGGTGGCGTTCTTATACGGCAATCGCGCTTTTCGCGATTGCGGCACCGGCCTATGCGGGTGAAGAGCTGCTGTTCGGCGAACGGCCGCAGTGGGTTGTAGATTTTGACCGTGTCGCACAGGTTCAAAGCGATGCCGAACTGCCGGTGCATGTCCGCCTTTCGGACTTTCAGAGTCGGCTCGAGGCTGGCCGTGCGACCCATTATGTTGCGCTGGAACTCGAAATCCGCACGCCGGAAGGGCTCTCTGCGGGAAATCTGTCGCTGTCGTGGCGGCCGGAGTTCGAAGATCTGACGGTTCACCACGTGCTGATCGAGCGCGGCGGAACGGTGACCGACGTTCTGGCGGAAGGGCAGAGCTTTACCGTGCTCCGCCGCGAACAGAACCTTGAAGAAGCCGTTTTGACAGGCATCCTTACCGCCAATCTGATGCCAGCTGGGCTGGAGGTCGGGGATGTCCTGCGCCTCGCCTATACTGTTTCGAGTGCCAACCCGGTTCTCGGACGCCACGCAGAGACAACTCTTGGGCCGCTGAATGGCATCGTGGGGCAGAGTTTCGTTCGGCTCAACTGGCCGAGCGATATCGGGTTAAGGGTTGTCGCCAGCCAGGATTTGCCCGCGTTCAAGCGCGGAACCCGCGGCGGCTATGAATTCGTTACCCTGGAGATGGAGCAGCGCGAACCGTTGCTGCCGCCCGCTGGTGCGCCGCCCCGCTATCAACTGCTGCGCATGGTGGAAGCCACGACTTTCACCAGTTGGGGCGAACTGTCCCAGTTGTTCGTGCCTTTATATGAAGAAGCTTCGCGCATCCCGGCGGACGGGCCCCTGCGTGATGCTTTGGAACGCATCCGCGCTGCCAGCGATGATCCCGTTAAGCGTACCGAAGCCGCGCTCGCACTGGTGCAGAATCAGGTGCGATACGTCGCGCTGGCAATGGGTGTTGGCGGGCTGGTCCCGGCCGACACAGCGACGACGTGGGCGCGCCGTTTCGGCGACTGCAAGGCCAAGACGGCGCTGCTGCTGGGGCTTTTGCGAGAGCTTGGCATCGAAGCAGAGCCTGTGCTGGTGAGCAGCATACTGGGTGATGCTCTGCCGCAAAGGCTGCCGATGGTTTCCGCCTTCGACCACGTGCTGCTCCGCGCGCATGTAAACGGCCAGGATTATTTTCTGGATGGCACGAGGCGGGGTGATACGTCGCTTGAGCGCATTGCGATGCCTCATTTCGTCTGGGGGTTGCCGGTTACCGGTAGCGGCGATGATCTAGTGCCGATGGTAGCGCCGGCGCTGGCCCAGCCGGATGAGGAAACCGTCATCCGTATCGATGCTACCGATGGCGTAAGGGCGCCTTCGCCCACGCAGGTCGAAACCGTGTTGCGGGGTGACGGTGCTCTCGCGTTCAATATGGCGATGGCACAATATGTGGGGCAGGCGCGCCGTCAGGTGCTGGAACAGTACTGGCGCCGCCAATTTGACTACATCACGCCTGAAAACGTCGATTTCCGGTTCGATCAGAACACTAATGAAGCACGAATCACGCTTGCCGGAGCGGCGCTAATGGATTGGGGTTACAACAATTTCGAACCCAACGGGATGCGTGTAGGCTACACTCCGGATTTCACGCGAGAACCGGGGCCGGGAAGTGATGCCCCGTTCGCAGTGGGCCATCCATTTTACAGCAGGACTGAGTTCAAGGTTACACTGCCGGAAGGATTCGTCCTTGAAAATATCAGTGGCGAGAATGTCGAGCAGACAGTTGCCGGTGTAGAGTATCGCCGGGAACTTGGCCTGGCGGACAATGTGTTTTCTGCTGTTCGTTCGGCACGCAGCATCGCGCAGGAATTTCCCGCTGCGGAAACTGTCGCTGCAAAACAGATGCTTGAGAGGCTGTGGGGCCAGCGGGTTTTCCTCAAGATGCCAGAGGGTTATCGTCTCAGCCATGCCGACGTCGCGGCGATGGGCAAGGCTGACAGCGAGAACCCACGGCTGCTGGCCGATCAGGGCTATGCATTGATGAACGAGGGGGAGTATCAGGCGGCGAAGGCCGTCCTGGATAAAGTGCTCGAGATAGATCCACGCGACGAATGGGCTTTGGCCAATCGGGCCTTGGCTCAGACCTATCTGGGAAATCGCGAAGGCGCGGAAAGTGACGCGGCTAAGGCACTTGAAATCTCGCCCGGCAGTTTCGTCGCCTACCACGCACTTGGAGAACTTGCCCTCAGGCGCCAGGATTTCCCGGCGGCCGTCGAAGCCTTTTCGAAGGCTATCGATCTGGAGGAAGGGAATACATTTGCCCTGCGCCAGCGGTGCCTTGCGTATTCCCAGTTGAAGGACTTTGATTCCGCGCTCGCCGATGCGGATGCGATCGTGGCAATAGAACCGGATGGTATCGGCGGTTACCTGGCGCGGGGCTTCGTTCTGGCTCAGGCCCGGCGCACGGATGATCTTGTCGCCCATGTGAATGCCATGCTCGCCCGCTTCCCAGACGAGGAGGATCTGTCCCCGATAGCGAGTCAGATGTTCGTGAATGCAGGCATGGATGACGAGGCGGATGCGCTGCTTTCAAAATCGCTCGCCGGTGGCACGTCGAATATCATGGCGTTGATGACACGCGCCAGTCTCCGCCCCACTGACGAAACGGATCAGAAGCTGGCCGATCTGAACGAGGTATTGAAGCTGGAGCCGGACTTCATCCCCGCTTTGCTGATGCGTGCCAACACGTTGTGGAAGGAGTATCGCCTGCAGCCGGCGCTGGCAGATGCGAACCGGGTGCTGGAACTCGCGCCTGATGTGATGGAAGCCTATCAGACCAAGATCAAGATATTGGTCGACATGAATCGCCGTACCGAGGCTGTCCGCACGGTGGATGAGATGGTTGAGAAATTTGCCAATGATCCCGCCGGGCTCGCAATGGCGGCGCAGTCATACCAGCAACTCGACAGGATGGCGAAAGCGCGGGAAGCTATTACTCGCGCAAAGGCAATCGCTTCTGAAAATGCCGTCGTACGAACCATCGCTCCCCACATCCGCTAATTCGGATGGGTTTTCAGCGTCAATGCGCCTCTTCCTCTTTGCGGGGGATCAGGTGCATCACTGCTACGATAATTCCGCCGACCACGGTGCCAACTATCGCTGATCCCACTGCGTGGGTCAGCCACTCTGCTGCGCCGCTGGCCCATGGCACGGCTTCGGCTGCGGCGTGGGAGGCGTTGGCGACCCATGCGGGGAGGGGTGTCAGGTTGAAGACTTCCAGCCCGTGCAGGAAGATGCCGCCGCCTACCCACAGCATCGCGGCAGTGCCGATGACAGAGATCGCTTCCAGCAGGTGCGGCATCAGCCACACCAGCGTATGGCCCATGCGGCGGATCAGCGGTTTGTCCCGCTGGCGCATGAAGTGCATCCCGATGTCGTCCATCTTCACGATCAGCGCCACAGCCCCGTAAACGCCCAGCGTGATTACCACGGCCACCGCCGCCAGCGCCGCGGCGCGCATCACAAGCGGCAGTTCAGGCAGGGAATTGAGCGCAATCGCCATGATTTCCGCCGAAAGGATCAGGTCGGTCCGCACCGCCCCGGCAACCTGCCGGTCCTCCAGCTCCTTAGGATCGGTAATCGTCGTCAGTTCGGCAGTATGATCTGCGCCGCTGATCGCCCCCCAGATCTTCTCGATCGCTTCGAAGGACAGATAGGCCCCGCCGACCATCAGGATCGGGGTGATCGCCCAGGGTGCAAAGGCGCTAAGCGCCAGCGCGCCCGGCAGCAGAATCAGCAGCTTGTTGCGCAGGCTGCCCAGTGTGATCTTGCCGATGATCGGCAATTCGCGGCTGGGGGAAAGGCCGACGACATACTTGGGCGTTACCGCTGCGTCGTCGATCACCACACCCGCAGCCTTGGCTCCTGCTTTGCTCGCTGCGCCCGCCACGTCGTCGATCGATGCGGCGGCCAGCTTGGCCAGAGCGGCCACGTCATCGAGCAGGGCAATCAGGCCACCGGCCATCGGTTCTCCGTTCGCGAGTCAGCATTGGGGGGAGGGTTCATCCGCGTGCTATACCCGGTGTTCGCCAGCATCGCCCAATATAAAACGGGCGCCCCTTGAAGGAGCGCCCGTTGCCGCCTCCGGAGATGGGGGGAGGATGGAGGCGGAAGTCCGATCGGATCAGACGAGTACGGCGGTGAACAGCATGCTGCTGATCGACACGGCCACGACTGACGAGAGAAGACGGCTGCTAAAATAACGCATTGGAGTTGCCCCTGCTTTTGGCCGCGTTTTGACGCGGCTCGGTTTGTCGTGGCGCGCAGATGGCGATTTGCAGTATATTTCACAATTGAGAAATATATGACAACTGTTGCGCTTCTTGCAACTCAACTGAAAACGCCCGGCCTCTTGCGAGACCGGGCGTTTCGATAACCGTGCCGGTGCGGATCAGAGGATGCGCGCAGCCGTTTCCGCCGGGGCGTCAAGCAAGGCTTCCAGTTCTGCATCGAGGCGCAGGATGGTCAGCGATGCGCCGGCCATTTCCAGCGAGGTGCAGTATTCGCCAACGTAGTTGCGCACCACGGTGAAGCCGGCCTTCTCGGCCAGTTCGTGCGCCTTGGCGTAGATCACATAGAGTTCGGTGATCGGCGTGCCGCCCAGCCCGTTGACCATGATCGCTACCCGGTCGCCGGAATTGAACGGAATGTCCTTCGCCACGGCTTCGAACAGTTCTTCGGTGATCTGGTCGGCCGGGTGGATCTTCTCGCGGCGGCGGCCCGGTTCGCCGTGGATGCCCACGCCGACTTCCATCTCGTCGTCGCCGATGTCGAAGATCGGGGTGCCCTTCGCCGGCGGGATGCAGCTTGTCAGCGCGACGCCCATGGTGCGGACGTTGTCGTTCACCTTCTTCGCGATGGCTTCGACTTCATCCAGGCTCTTGCCCTGTTCGGCCGCTGCGCCGCAGGCCTTGATGACGAAGAAGTTGCCGGCCACGCCGCGGCGGCCCACGGTGTAAAGGCTGTCTTCCACCGCAACGTCGTCATTGATCCAGAACTGGCGGGCGTTGATGCCTTCGGCGGTCGCCATTTCGGTGGCCATGTCCCAGGCCATCCGGTCGCCCTGATAGTTGTTGACCAGCACCAGCACGCCCGCATCCGATGCGCAGGCCTTGATCGTTTCGTAGCAGGCATCGACCGGCGGCGCGGCGAACACCGCACCCTGGCAGGCGCCGGTCAGCATGCCCGGGCCAACGGCCATGACGTGCGCCGGCTCGTGGCCGGATCCGGAACCCTGCACGATCGAAACCTTGCCGTTGCTCGGTCCGGTCTTGCGGGTGATCATCTGGAATTCTTCGTTGAAGTCCAGCAGGTCGGGATTGGCCAGCGCGATGCCCTTCATGAACTCGGGCACGAACTGCGCGGGATCGTTGACAAATTTCTTCATGGGTCTCTCCTCTCCCTAAGGCAATTTCAGGCGGTTTGGTTGATCACTTCGGCGGCGGTCGGCGTGCGGTCAACGCCGAATTCCTTGCACCAGTCGTTCAGGATCACGGCGATCGAAACGATACCCGGATCAGGAGTATTGGCGCTGCGCTCGCCAACCTGGCTGGCGCGGCCGCGATGGGCGACCAGTGCCTTGGTGGATTCGATCGCTTCTTCGGCAACATCGGCGGAATCGCACAGCGCCGCGCCCAGGTCGGCCGCGCCGTTGGCCGCGTGTTCCTTCAGCTTTTCATGCACCGGGATCAGCGCGTCGA
>DATMGK010000033.1:0-9909 GCA_035555595.1 Croceibacterium sp.
GGCGGCTCTCGCCTTCGTCATATCCGGCGCGCAGTCGCAGTTCGACCGCCTCCGCATGGTCACCACCCCGCGCGCGGACCACCAGCAGCACAGCGTGGAACAGATCGCCCGGGAGCTCTCGCAACGGCAGTTCCATGCGTCGGCCATGCTGCAGGAAGCGCGCCTGCGCCGCGAGCACCGCCATGGCCAGGGCAGAGACCTGCTCGTCGCTTTCCGCCGCCAGTTCCTGCACCAGTGGTGGCAGCACCGCATCGATACCGCTCTGCGCCTGCAAGCGCTCCGCAAGGTCCGCCTCCAGCACGAGGGCCTGCGCATGGGCCAGCAAAGCGCCCTCGCCAGTCAGCCTCGCAGCCAGTTCATCCTGCCGATCGGCGACATAGCGTCGCTGGTCACGCACCCGCGCTGCCTCTGCTTCCGCATGGAGAAGCTGAGCCGCGAGATCGAGCACCATCCCCCGCACCCGCGTCACCATCGCTTCGGTGAACAGAGAATGCCCATCACCTGTCAGCAGATAACGCAGAACCGGGCGCGCGCCGTCGATCACGGCATCGCCGCGCGCCAGTTCGTCCCGCAGAATATGCTCGACCGAATCCGCGGCTCGTCCAGTCGGTGGACCCTCATTCATCGCACCGCCCTAGCGCAACAGGGTTAAGCCGGCGTTATCCTCGGCGTTTCAGCGTTTCCGCCATTTCCAACGCGACGAGGCAGAGCGCAAGAGCCATAACGGCGACCTCCACAAAACCCGCCGCCGTGGCAATGGCCAGCAACAGCGCCAGCAGCATCCGGTCGCCGATCAGGGCGGACGGGCCGGATCTCCGCTCCATTCGCAGCGCCCGCAGCAAACCCAGCAGGATAAGGGGCGGAAACAGGCGATGCAGCCAGTCCTGATCGATCGCCAGCACCGCCACTCCGGCCAACGCCAGATCGGCCAGCGTCCCAAGGGCGACTCCCTTCGTCCTCGCCCGCCCATCATGGCCAAAGGGCGCCCCTGCCAATCGGGCCAGACCAGCGCCCAGTTCCTTGCCCAGCACACCCAGCGCCACAAAGACGAACCCGGCCACCGGCCAGCCAAATAACGCGGATACGATCCCCCCGGCCAGCGCCGCGAACCCCACGGCAGCCAGCACCGGGACCGCCCGATCGTTCTCCAGCAATTTCACCGAGAATGAGCGCAACGTCAGCGTCGCCAACCAGCGCGCGGGCCGAACAGGCGGCACGGGTGGCAGGTTTCTCGAAAGCCATTCGCCTTCTGCCCCGACCAGGTCCGTCGGGGATCTCAACATGACCCACGATCCGTCCTTCAGGGCCGAATCGGGCAATCGGCGTTCCGCGATTTGCGCCTGCAAGGCGATGCGCAGCAGCGCAGCCGGAGGGTCTATATCCGGCGGAAGTTCCGCCAGCCGTTCCACAAGTCCCCCCTGTATGACCAGCGCACCGGCCCATGCGCGTTCCGCATCGATCCGCTCGAAACCGGCAGGAATGCCCGATCCTGCCGGCAGGACGAGCAATGAACTGCCCTTGCCCAGCATCTCCAGCACGATCGGCGCTTCCGGCAAGACACCGGGGGCCAGCACCAGCAGGTGATCCGCGGCTCTCACTACACCCAACAGCCCGTGGCCATCGCTGATCGTCAGCACTCTCGCCCCGGCGCTTTCAGCCATTTGGCGCAGTTCGGCAGCCTCTCGCGAAGCTCCCTCGCTCAGCAGCACGATCTGCTCGGCCCCGGCGGCCAGTGCGAATGCAAGCTGCCTCTGCGCCAGCGACTTGCCGGCCAGCCGCGCACCGCCACTCTCTGTCGTTCGCGGTTGCCCAACAATGGAAATCAGCGCCGCGCGCACCTGCCGCTCCTGCCTTGCCGGAGAACCGGCCTACGGCCTGACGGGGCGCCTGCCAAGAATGGAACAGATCATGCCGGTGGATCGGCGGAAAAACGTTCGCAAAGCGCAGTGAGCTTGCGAACTATCCGTGGATCTCCGGGCGCGCTTTCAAGCGCCTCTTGCGCCAGATCGACCAGATCGCCCATGTGGAAACTCGCGCCCAGCACGTTCAGGCGCTGCGCGGCGATCCGCCAGTTGCCATCACAACGGGCGCGGCCCAACAAATCGAGATGCTGGGCGAAACTTTCCGCAAACGCACCGCGCAGTTCCGCCAGCAACGCCAGATCGTCGCCCGCTGCCGCCGCGATATGCGCGGCAAAATTGTTTGCCAGCCTGGCCATCCGGCATGGGTAGTGGATGAGTAGTTAAGCCGGGGTTTCACCCGCGGCACACTGTGATAACCTCCGCGCCATGTCTGGCAGGAAAAATCTCGTGGCGGTCGGTTCCGATGCCGGCCCGGAAACATCGGGCAATGAAGCTATCGATGCACAAACTATCGATACAGCGGAAGAAGCCGCCGATCCGGGGGCGGACCTGATGGAAGAGTGGGATGACGGGGAGCCTGCCCCGACCGATCGCTTCGGCTGGCTGCTGCCCGCGCTTGCCCTATTGGCTGTTGCTGGCTGGACCGGGTTTTTCGGCTGGGTCCACCAGAATGAGATGCTGTCGGGTGCAAACCCCGTCCAATGGGCCGAATGGATCGTGGACTGGACGATCCCCGTGCTGCTGGTGGTTGCACTCTGGCTGCTGGCGATGCGCAACAGCCGTCGTGAAGCGTCACGTTTCGCCACGGCGGCACAGGCGCTTTCCAATGAATCGATCCTGCTCGAACAGCGCCTGACCACCGTCAACCGCGAGCTGAGCCTGGCGCGAGACTTCATCGCCGCGCAATCGCGCGATCTCGATTCCCTCGGCCGCGTCGCCAGCGAACGTATTTCGGAACATGCTGGCCGTTTGCAGGAACTGATCCGCGACAACGGCACGCAGGTGGAAGCGATCGGGCGGGTAAGCAGCACCGCGCGGGAAAACATGGATCGCCTGCGTGACGATCTGCCGGTCATTTCCAATTCCGCGCGCGATGTCGCCAGCCAGATCGGTCATGCGGGTGGCGTGGCGAAAGATCAGTTGGAAGAACTGGTCAGCGGCTTCAACCGCCTTAACGAATTTGGCGAGGCCAGCGGCCGTCAGGTCAGCGTTCTGCGCAATCGGGTGGATGAAGCCCTCGCCGCTTTCGAGGCGCAGGCCGCGAAGCTGGACGAAATCGCGACCGGACGTTTTGCCACGCTCGCCGACCGTAGTTCCGCTTTCCGGGCCGAACTTGACGGGCGGGAAGTCGAAGCCTTCGCCGCGATCCGCCGACGCGCGGATTCTCTGGCGAAAGAGCTTGAGACACAGCGTGAAGAGATCGCCCAGGCCGAAACCGTCGCGGCAGAAGCTCTGCAACAACGTCTCGCCCTGTTGCGCGACGACGGGATAGGCATCGCGGAATCGCTTCGTAACAGCGAAAACGAAGCGGCTGAACGCTGGTCGGCCAGTATCGAGGCGCTTAAGCAAAGGATGGCAGAAGCCGTCCGCGAAATCGCGGAAATCGACCAGCAGGCGATGGAGAATGCCCGGCAACGCCTCGCATCGATAGGCGAAGCGGCCGAACGGCTCGATGCGCAGATCGCCAGGCGAGCGGAAACGGCGCACGAGGCGCTTATCCAGCGTTCCGGTGCCGCTGAAGAGCGCGAAGCGGCAGCGATGGAAGCACTCGTCGCGCGTCTTGGCGCGTTCGACACTCAGGTCGCGGAAAGACAGGAAGAGCATCTTGCCCACGTTTCCGGCCTGACGGAGCGTAGCGAAGCCCTCGCGGCTCGTCTGGCCGAACTCGGCGCGCAGATGGAACAACTGGCTGATCAGGGCCGCAGCACGCAGGTCGATCTGGAACACTCCGCACAAGGTCTCGCAACGAAGCTGGATGAAAGCCGTGGTTTGATTGAAGCCAACGGCGCGGATATCGCCCGTCTCACCAACGATAGTGTTCGGCTACTGGAACTGATCCGTTCAAGCGCGGAACACAGCGGCACGGCCCTGCCCAAGGCGATCGAGCAAGCGGAACAGCAACTGACCGCTTTCCACGAACAGGCCAACTCGCTGCATACTCTTATCTCCGACGCGCGAGAGAAAGGCGCCACGCTCGCCGCCCATGTGCAATCGGCGCGGGATAACGGAGTGGCGACGACTGACGAGCTCGCCCAGCTTGAGGCCCGCCTTGCCGAACTGGCTCGCGGCTCCACCGCGCTCGCGGCACAATCGCGTGCGGAACTCGGGCAAGCCATCGCCACGCTGGAATCCGCCTCGCGGGAAATGCTTGCCGGTATGCAGAACCGGCAGGCGGAAGCGATCCGCGCCATGGCCGAACGTATTGCCAATGACAGCGGCGAAGCCATCGATCGCGCCCTGCGCGACCACGCCGAAAGCGCCATCGCGGAGCTTCGCGCGGCGGCCGAACGCGCCGGAGAGGCCGGGCGGGAAACCGCCGTTACGCTGCGCGACCAGCTTTCCGCGGTCAACGAACTGGCCGGAAATCTGGAGCATCGCGTCGCCCACGCGCGCGAACGTGCGGAAGAGCAGGTCGATAACGACTTCGCGCGGCGCATGGCGCTCATCACGGAAAGCCTGAATTCCAGTGCGATCGATATCTCCAAGGCTTTCGCCAACGAAGTAACCGACACGGCATGGGCCAGCTACCTGCGCGGTGACCGGGGAATCTTCACCCGCCGCGCCGTGCGTCTGCTCGATAATCAGGAAGCCCGCGCTGTCTCCACAGTGTACGATGAAGACGCCGATTTCCGCGAAACGGTGAACCGCTACATTCACGATTTCGAGGCTATGCTGCGCAACGTCCTGTCCACGCGTGACGGCAATACGCTGGCGGTCACTCTGTTGTCTTCGGACATGGGCAAGCTTTACGTCGCACTGGCACAGGCGATCGAACGCCTGCGTAACTGACCTATTCCGGCCGGGCCCAGCGCGTTACATCCAGTTGATCGGCGCCAATCCACCCATTTAGGTAATTGGCAACGTAAAGCGCGCTCAGCACCACGGCCAGAATCGTTGCCCGTACCACCACGCGTCCCGGGCGAAAGTTCGCGGGCGCGCTGTCGGCCTGGCCGGGCACCTTTTCGATGCCCGCCTCGTCATGCGTCTTGATCCCGAACGGCAGCAACAGGAACGCGCTCATCACCCAGAACAGGGCATAGATCGCGATGATTGAGGTTAGCTTCATCGACAGGAATTCCTCAGGCCGTCAGCAGGACTTTGGTCTGCGGCTTCTTGCCGCACCACCGCTGCGCCGCGCGACGCGCTGCCAGACGGGCGGCCTCCGCCACCGCGGCGGCATCGCGCCCACCTTTCAGCTTGCGGATCGCCTCCGCCACATCGCGTTCCGCCTCGGCCACAAACTCCGCATAGTCCTCGTCCAGCGGTAAGCCGATGCCGTGGACCTGCGCCGAGCCCTGATCGTTCACCGCAATCACCAACAACCCGTCTCGCGCCAGCCGCCGCCGGGTTACGATGGCGTCTCCGTCAGCAGGCACGATGATGTCGCCATCCAGCACCAGCCTTCCGGCACGGACTTCGGCCAGTTTGCCCGCCTTGCCCGGCGCCAGTCGCACGATATCGCCGTTCTTCTGCGTTACCGCTGTCGGGATGCCGCTCCGCAGCCCCAGCCGTGCCTGTTCCTGCATATGGCGGATTTCGCCATGCACCGGCACAAGGATTTCAGGCCGCAGCCAGCTATAGATCGCCTCCAGTTCAGGCCGCCCGGGATGGCCCGAAACGTGGATCATGCTCTGCCGGTCGGTAATCATGGTGATGCCGCGATGGGCCAGCAGGTTCTGCACCCGCCCGATCGCCAGTTCGTTGCCGGGTATCTGGCGACTGGAAAAGAGCACCACGTCGCCCTCGGTCAGGCTGATCGGATGCGTTTCCTCCGCCACACGGGCCAGCGCCGCGCGCGGTTCTCCCTGCCCGCCTGTGGCCACGATCAGAACCTCGCCTCGCGGCAGGCTCATGGCCGTATCGAAATCGATGGGGTCGGGAAAATCCAGCAGGTATCCGTTGTCCTGCGATACCTGCAGGATACGGTCCAGCGATCTGCCGGCGATACAAAGCTGCCGCCCCGTTTCCCGCGCCACATGCCCCAGCGTCTGCAATCGCGCGACGTTGGACGCGAAAGTGGTGACCATTACCCGCTTGCCACTGTGCCGCTTCACCTCGTCCAGCAACCCGCGATAGACCGCGCCTTCCGATCCTGATGGAACCGGATTGAACACGTTGGTGGAATCGCACACCAGCGCCAGTACGCCCTCGTCGCCGATGGCGGTCAGTTCTTCCTCGGTTGCCGGTTCGCCGATCAGCGGCTCTTCGTCGATTTTCCAGTCACCGGTGTGAAACACGCGGCCGAACGGCGTTTCGATCAGCAGCGCGTTCCCTTCGGCGATCGAATGCGCCAGCGGGATATAGCTGACCTCGAACGGCCCCAGGCGGATGGAACCGTGATCACGCTCGATCACGTTCAGTTCCACCTCGTTCACCAGCCCCGCTTCCTCCAGCTTTCTCAGCACGAGATCGGCGGTGAACGGCGTGGCATAAAGCGGCACGCCCAGTTCGGCAGCGAAATAGGGCACCGCGCCGATATGGTCCTCGTGCGCGTGGGTCAGCACAATGCCCAGCAGATCGTCGGAACGTTCCTCGATGAAATCGAGGTCGGCAAACAGCAGTTCGGTCCCCGGATATTCATTGGCGCCGAAGCTCATGCCCAGATCGACCATCAGCCACTTGCCGCGACAGCCATAGAGATTGACGTTCATGCCAATCTCTCCCGAACCGCCCAGCGCGAGGAACAACAGTTCGTCCTCCGGGGTGAAATCCTTCCTCATCTCGCAGTCGCCCTTTCAGCGAGTATCGCCATGCCGTTCAGCGTCAGGTCCGCATCGACCGCGTCGAAGATATCGGTATGTTCGTCGAACAGCAGCGCCAACCCCCCGGTTGCGATGACGGTCACAGGCCGGCCGATCTCGGACCGCATACGCGCGATCAGCCCCTCCATCATCGCCACATATCCCCAGAACACGCCAATGAGCATCTGATCCTCTGTATTGCGCCCGATTACGGAGCCATTGCGCGGATTCTCGATCGCAATGCGCGGTAGTTTGGCGGTATTGTTCACCAGTGCATCAAGCGAAAGATTGATCCCCGGCGCGATGATCCCGCCTTTGTAGGCTCCGTTGAAATCGATCACATCGAAAGTGGTCGCGGTGCCGAAATCAATCACGATCAGGTCGCCCGGCCATGCCGCATGGGCCGCGATGGCGTTCACCGCCCTATCCGCTCCCAGCGAACTGGGCTGATCCACATCAATCGGGAAATCCCAACTTGCCGGCCCTTCGCCCGCAAACAACGGTGTGATTCCAAAGTACTTTTGCCCCAGAACCTCAAAGTTGTGCCGCGCCCGGGGTACGACGGTGGAAACGATCATCCGCGTAATCGCCGCGCGATCAATCCCTTCCATCTGCAGCAGTTGCATCAACCATACCGCATATTCATCGCCCGTCCGTCGCGGATCCGTGGCGATACGCCAGCGTGCGCGGATCGCACCGGGCGCCGCATCATCAAACAACGCAAAGACCACGTTGGTATTGCCGACATCGACCACGAGCAGCATGGTTCAGTTTCCTTCCAACACCACGTCACCGGCGTGGATGACACGGCAGGTGCCATCGGCCAAGCGCAGCCTCAGCGCGCCATCCGGCTCCAACCCGTCGAACGAGCCCGATACACGCGCCCCGTCACTGCTATGAACCGACAGAGGCGAACCCGCTGGATGTCCCGCGGCACGCCAACGTTCCAGCAGGGGTTCCGTCCCGAACTGGCGCCAGCGAACCAATTCCCTGTCGAATGATGCAGCGAGATCGCCCGCGAACGCATCCCGGGCCGGTACCGGACCGACGCCGCCGATATGGCTGGCTTCACGCTCTGCGAGATTCGGAGCGGCGGCCAAGTTAATGCCTATGCCGATCACAGCCGCAGAACCTGTGCGCTCCAACAAAATCCCCGACAGTTTCTCTCCACCGAGCAACAGGTCATTCGGCCACTTGAGCTGCAAGGCGCGCGGATTGCCGAGATGGAGGACTACCGCCTCGTAAACCGCCAGCGCGGCCACGAACGACAGCGTCGAGGGCGCTGGATCACCGGCGCCGATCGCCACAACGGTGGAACCCATGAAATTGCCTGGCGCGTCCAGCCAGCGCCTGCCCTGCCGACCGCGACCGGCGCTCTGCCGGTCAGCGATCCACCAGTAGCCTTCCGGGATCAGTTCACCCGCGCCGATGCGCGCCACAAGATCGGCGTTGGTAGAGCCTGTCTCGGGGACGATCTCGATACGAGTGGGCAAATCAGGCTAGCAGGAACAGCGCGGCCGCCGCGCCATCCGCCAGTCCGCCCAGCCAACTCGTCAGCAGGTAGCCCAGGGGCGATACGACTACGGCACTCACGATCAGCAGTGCCCAATGGACCGCATCGCTTTTGCCCTTCACGGTATCAGCAGGCTCATCGAAGAACATCAATTTGATGATCTTGATGTAATAGAATGCGCTGATCACCGAAGCGGCAATGCCGATTACGGCCAGCGCGAGCAGACCCGCTTCCACCGCAGCACTGAACACCACGAACTTGCCCCAGAAGCCCAGCAGCGGCGGAATGCCCGCCAGGCTGAACATCTGCACCATCAGGCACCATGCCAACGCCGGGCGAGTGCGCGAAAGGCCGGCAAGATCGGCGATCGCCTCTATCGGTGCGCCCTGATCGTCCTTCAGCATCAGAACGGCGACGAAGCTGCCGATCGTCATCGCAACGTAGATGGCCAGATAGACCAGCATAGCGCTGACGCCTGCAGCACTCGCGGCAGCCAGGCCGATCAAGATAAAGCCGACATTGTTGATCGACGAATAGGCCAGCAGCCGCTTGATATTCTTCTGGCCGATCGCGCCCAGCGCACCGACCACGATGGAGGCCAGC
Source organism: Croceibacterium sp. (assembly GCA_035555595.1). Classification (GTDB taxonomy): domain Bacteria; phylum Pseudomonadota; class Alphaproteobacteria; order Sphingomonadales; family Sphingomonadaceae; genus Croceibacterium_A. The sequence goes on from DATMGK010000033.1 coordinate 8,940, forward strand.
GCCGCGAAGATCACCACCTGACGCCAGGCATCCGCTTGCGCGCCGAAGGCCTCGATCGCCACACGGGCAGTCAGGGCGACGGCAGCGACCTTGGGCGCGCTGGCGAAGAACGCGGTAACCGGCGTGGGCGCGCCTTCGTAAACGTCAGGCGTCCACATGTGGAACGGCACCGCGCTGATCTTGAAGGCCAGACCGGCCAGCATGAATACCAGCCCGAACATCGCGCCGGTGGACAGTCCGTTTTCCAGCGCAGCATGAATGCCATCGAAGCTGGTAGTGCCGGTAAAACCGTAGGTCAGGCTCATACCGAACAGCAGGATGCCGCTGGCAAGAGCGCCGAGCACGAAGTACTTCAATCCGGCTTCGGCGGAGCGGCTGTCGTTACGCAGGAACGAGGCCAGCACGTAGGAGGCAAGCGAGTTCAGCTCCAACCCGATGTAGAGCGTCAGCAGATCCCCGGCGGACACCATGATGCTCATACCCAGTGCTGCGAACAACAGCAGCACAGGGTATTCCGCGCGCATCGCGCCGATGCGGCCGAAGAACGCCGGAGATACGGCCAGCGCCGCACCCGTCGCCGCGAAAATCATCAGCTTTGCCAGCCCGGAAAAGGCATCTGCCTGGAACTGGCCCAGGAACGCGACCGTGTCGGCCCCGGACGCACCGGCGCAAACCGACGGGGCCACCAGCGCAAAACAGACCACGAGCAAAGCGCAGGCAGCAACGGTGATCGCACCGGATGCCTTGTCACCGCCCCATGCCGCAACAAGCAGCAGTGCCAGCCCGCCAAGCGAGAGGACAATTTCGGGCGCAATCAGTGCCAGAGAGGAAGCGAAATCCATTAGTGCGCCCCCTCATGCGCGGTTTCCACGGGCGCGGGTTCGCCCGTCTTCAGTTTGGAATCCCCTTCGGGCGCTGCCACGGAAAGGCGTGCATTGAGCGTCTGGATGTCCTGCCTCATCGGAGCCAG
>DATMGK010000034.1:0-21129 GCA_035555595.1 Croceibacterium sp.
GCCGTGTCTCAGTCCCAGTGTGGCTGATCATCCTCTAAGACCAGCTATGGATCGTCGCCTTGGTAGGCCTTTACCCCACCAACTAGCTAATCCAACGCGGGCCCATCCAAAGGCGATAAATCTTTGGTCCGAAGACATTATTCGGTATTAGCACCCCTTTCGGGGAGTTATTCCGAACCTAAGGGCAGGTTCCCACGCGTTACGCACCCGTGCGCCACTAGACCCGAAGGTCTCGTTCGACTTGCATGTGTTAGGCATGCCGCCAGCGTTCGTTCTGAGCCAGGATCAAACTCTCAAGTTTGTGTCACACACCTGTTTAGCACGATCCGAAGATCGCAGACCAAACAAGCATGAGCTTCAAGGAGCCGATACCTGCACTGTCAAACGTAATGGATACGAATGAACATGCATCATCATACACGGACGTGAACCCGTGCAGATGTGGCGTCGGCATAAGTAGACCGGTTACCGGAGCCTTGAGCTCCCCGGACCGGGCGCCGTCGCCCACATGTCCCTTCATCAAAAACCGACAATGTCAAAGAGCCACCAAACGCAAGAGGCGGACAACAATGGCTCCCCGATTTTCACCGGGGGACCGGTTGTCCAATCTATGTTGGCGACCGCTGCGTTGGAGCCGGAAAATCCGGCAGCGCCGCTGCGGTGAGAGGGCATATATGGGGGGGGTTGGATTCGGTCAACAGGCTTTTTGCACTTTTGTTGCGATTTCAAGAAAATCACATAAAAACAGTTACATAAAAGGGTGGCGAGGCCTCTCGCGGCCGAGACGGGGCACGAATCAGGGCCGAATCCACCCCGGAACCGGATTCGCAGCCCACTAGGGAGCCGCATTCCTGTTCCTCCGGCCCCTATCTGGCCCATCGGTTCCGCTCCCTCTTGTTTTGTTACCGGCCATACGCGTGGTAAGATGGCGGTGCGCCGCAGGCCCGCCTTTGGCGCGGAGAGCGATCATGACATGGCAACTGCACATGAGTGGTGCCGCAATGATCGCCGCGATCGCGGCGGTGCTTCACGCGCCCGCGCCCTCGGCGACCGAGCCGGCACCGCAAACTGCACCCTCCCTGCCGGAACCTGCCGCGTCCGACAGCCTTCCGCTGGAGGCAGACAGATATCAACGGATGACAGTGCCCGTGACAATAGGAGGCGAAGGCCCCTTTCGTTTCATGATCGACACCGGTGCGCAGGCCACTGTTCTATCGCGCCAGCTGGCCGATCGGCTGAACCTGTTCGAACGCGATACCGCAATTCTGGTGGGTATGGCCGGGCGCACCACGGTGGAAACGACCTCTGTGGTAAACCTGGGGTTTGGCAGCAGGCGCTTTCATATCCAGGCCGCCCCGCTCATCGATGCGTCCTATATAGGAGATGCGGACGGTGTCCTCGGGACCGACAGCCTTCAATCCCAACGCGTGTTACTGGATTTCATCAAACACCAGATCCTGATCGCCGACGCCGAAGAACTGGGCGGCAACCGTGGTTATGAGATCATCGTCAAAGCCCGGCGACGGCTCGGCCAGCTCATCATAACGCAGGCCCGATTTGAAGGGCTGGCCGTTTCGGTAATCGTCGATACCGGCGCCCAGAGTAGCATCGGCAATCTGGCGCTGCTCGAAAAGCTGCGGAACCGCCGTACCCTGGGCCAAAGCACGTTGACGGACATCAACGGGCAACAACTGGCTGGGCCATCCAAGATCGTGCGCGATCTTTCGGTCGGTCGCCTCAGCCTAAAGAACTTTCCCGTGTTGTTCGCGGATTCGCCGCCATTCCACGCTTTGGGTTTGAACGAGAAACCGGCGATAATCCTCGGCATGTCGGAACTCAGGCTGTTCCGCCGGGTCGCCATCGATTTCAGCAGTGGGCTGATTCTCTTCGATCTACCTCGCGATGTGCGGGGCTTCGATTCCATGCATGGTGGAATCATAGGAAGCTGAAGCACGCTCTGTGCTCTATTAAGGTGTCATTGCCGTTGCCCGGTACGCGCCCCACATGGGCGGGCGAATGACAGATGAACGCACCCGCCCCCTGATCGAAGACGCCGGCTGGCCGGCCATCCGCCGGTTCCTCCCTTATCTATGGCCCACGGGCAGACCGGATCTGCGTCGCCGGATCGCGATTGCCGGGTTCTTCGTGCTGATTGCCAAGATCGTCGTGCTGGCCCTGCCCTTCGCCTATGCCGGCGCTGTGGACGCCATGTCCAAAGATGGCGATCCGGCCGTTTGGGTCGCACTGGCTTTGGTAACAGCTTATGCAGCCGGCCGTTTCGCCACCGTGCTGTTCGACAATGTGCGCAACATCGTGTTCGAACGCGTGGGACAGGATGCCGTTCGGCATTTGACGGAAGACGTGTTTGCAAGGCTCCACCGCCTGAGCCTGCGCTTCCATCTGTCCCGCCGTACCGGGGAAGTGACCAAGATCGTCGAACGCGGGTCGAAGTCGATCAATTCGATGATCTACTTCCTGTTGTTCAACATTGCCCCGACGGCGGTGGAGATGGTCGTGGTCGCGGCCATTTTCTACGTCAAGTTCGGGTGGGAGATGGTGGCCGCCACCGCGCTCACCGTTGTCTCTTATATATGGATCACGCGCGCGATCACGGAATGGCGCACCAAATTGCGCGCGCAGATGAACGATCTGGACGGGCTGGCGCTAGCCCGCGCGGTCGATTCACTGCTGAATTACGAGACGGTGAAATACTTCGGCGCGGAGAAGCGCGAGCAGGAACGCTATGGATCGGCGGCCAGTGCTTACGCCGAAGCCGCCATCAAGAGCGAGAACTCGCTCGGCCTGCTCAATATCGCGCAAGCCGTGATCATGAACCTGATGATGGGCGGAGCGATGGCCTTCACCGTCTGGGGGTGGAGCCGCGGCAAGCTGAGCGTGGGCGATCTGGTGCTGATCAACACCTATCTGATGCAGCTCTTCCGCCCGCTCGACATGCTGGGCTGGGTCTATCGCACGATCCGGCAGGGATTGATCGACATGGCGCAGATGTTTCGCCTGATCGATACGGAAGTGGAAGTGCAGGACGCCCCCGGTGCACCTGCACTGATCATCCGGCGACCCACGGTGGTGTTCGACAATGTCGTGTTCGGATACGACAAGGATCGCGAGATCCTTCATGGGTTGAGCCTTGAGGTTCCGGCAGGAGCACACGTCGCCATCGTCGGCCCGTCCGGCGCAGGGAAATCGACCATCGGCCGGCTGCTGTTCCGCTTTTACGATCCGTGGCAGGGCCGCATCCTGATCGACGGGCAGGATATAAGGTGCGTGACGCAGGAAAGCCTGCGCGCGCAGATCGGCATCGTCCCGCAAGACAGCGTGCTGTTCAACGATACCGTTGGCTATAATATCGGCTATGGCCGTGATGGTGCGAGCGATGAAGACATCGCTGCCGCTGCGCGCGACGCGGCGATTCTGCCTTTCATCGATCAATTGCCGCAAGGCTTCGCCACAGAAGTCGGGGAACGCGGGCTCAAGCTGTCGGGTGGCGAGAAGCAGCGCGTAGCCATTGCCCGCACCTTGCTGAAGAACCCGCCGATCCTGCTGCTGGACGAAGCGACCAGCGCTCTGGATACGCGTACCGAACAGGACATCCTGCAAACGCTGCATCGGGTTTCGGAACATCGCACCAGCATCGCCATTGCCCACCGCCTTTCCACCGTGGCCGATGCAGACACCATCTTCGTGCTGGATCATGGGCGCCTCGCCGAAAGCGGTACTCATGGAGACCTGTTGCGGCGCGACGGCCTCTATGCCGAGATGTGGAACCGCCAGTTGGCCGACCGGGACGAGGCGCTGGACGAGGCAGCGGAATAAAAGCTACCTCAACGCACGGGGGAGCTTTGCGCTCAATCAATGCGGCCTGTGCAGGCCGCGCTCAGGATGCTGAAATGACCAGACCCTCGCTTTTCATCGGCGCTGCCGCTCTCGCCTTTTTCGCCGTCAGCGCCACAGCGCAATCCGGATTAGTAGATGTTCGCGCCGCCATGCAGGACGGGGTGAACCCAGCGATGCTGGCGATCTGGGATGTCAGCAACAGCGCCCTCAATGACGAAGGCGGGATAAATCCCGCTCTGGTCGACGATGCGCAGTGGGCCAGCATCGCGGATGCGGCCGATCAGATGGCAGCGGCTGGCGAGAGCATGGCAGCGGCAGAAAGCTTCATCGCCGCCGCACCGGGGAATACCGAGGTGGGCGACGGCGAAATCTCGATGGCCGCCGTCCAGCAACACATTGATGCCGATCCCGCCGGGCTGAAACAGATGGCAGCCGCCTTCACGGAACATGCCCGGCAGCTGTCGGCTGCGGCGCGGGCGAAGGATGCGGTCTCCGCGGGCGAACTGATCACCGAGATGGATGGAGTCTGTGAATCCTGCCACTCGCGCTACTGGTATCCAGAATAGGGCAGATCCCGACTCAGTGGGACGAGCGCTGACACCACGCAATTCGCTTCAGCAGAAATATTGGCCCGCGATTGATCTCGGAAATTTCTCGCAAACGCGAATAACAAATGTTGCATTGCGGTATTCAGGTCCATTCCCAACCCACGGATTTCCGCCGTTCCCGCATGCACCAGGGCCCGTCGCGCAGCCTAAGCGACTGACCATCAAGGCTCCTGTTGATGCGTCCCAGATCGGAACATGCTGGGGATTCCCCTTAAAAGGGACTCCCCAAACGCGCGTTAACCTTTCATTATCAGCTTGGAGCAGGGAAGATTCGAATGTCGCCCTGGACGTTCGTGTTCAATTTTCCATGCACATCATTTCGCGCAATTCCGCGCGGTCGATTGGGGGAAGTAACATGAGGAAGCATCTTGCTGCCGTAGCGGCACTGTCTGCCCTGGCCCTTCCGGCCGGCGCGAACGCCGCGGCAACCATTACCTTTCCGAGCACCACTCCGGTACCTGGTCCCGGCGGGGCTCCTGGCCCGGATAACATGTTCTATCCGGAACTCAGCACCATCCTCGGCGCCAATCCGGTTTATGCCAGCGTGGGTGCGGCAATCAGTCTGACGGAAGCGCACATCCTGCAGTTCGACTTCATGGGTTCGGAAAGCGGCTATGCCGATACCTTCTCCGCAGCCGGCATGTCGTACACCGAAGGAACGGCGCACGATCCGGGTGAAAACCATTTCCCCGGCGGCACTCCGCTGTGGTCGGCCTACTTCGCGGCGGGTGACCTTGCCGGTCTGCTGAACTTCTCGACCTCGGATCCCCTCGGCAGCGCTGCTACCGTTGGTGAGCAGGGCTTCGCGATCTTCCTGCCGAGCCTTTTCGAAAGCGGCACCAGCCTGCAGAACGGCGATTCGTTCTACATCGGCTATGACGATTACATCACCGGCGACGACAACCATGACGACTTCCTCGTCAAGGTGACCCTGCTTCCGGCCGTTCCGGAACCGTCGACCTGGCTGCTGATGATCCTCGGCTTCGGTGCGATCGGTTACGGCATGCGTCAGCGCAAGCAGACCGAACGTATCCGTTTCAACTTCGCCTGACACGCTGACAGCGTTTCAACGCATGAACGCCGCCGGTCGCAAGACCGGCGGCGTTTTGCTTTTCCGAACAGATGCTGGTGAGCAGAGCGGAAGCGCCCCGCCCGATTATCGCCTCAGAGCACATACTTGCTGAGATCGGCATCCTGCGCGAGGTCCGAAAGGCGTTCGCGGACATAAGCGGCATCCACCGTCACCGTCTCACCCGCACGATCCTCTGCCTCGAAGCTCACTTCGTCGAGCAGCTTTTCCATCACGGTCTGCAGCCGCCGGGCGCCGATATTCTCGACGCTCTCGTTCACCTGCGCCGCGATGCGGGCCACTTCGCGAACGGCATCTGGCGTCACGTCCAGCGTCACCTTCTCTGTCGCGATCAGCGCCTTGTACTGCTCGACCAGATTGGCCCGTGTGTCTGACAGGATCGCGACGAAATCTTCCTCCGTCAGCGCCTTCAGTTCAACGCGAATCGGCAGGCGACCCTGCAGTTCCGGCAGCATGTCGCTGGGCTTGGCCAGATGGAACGCGCCAGACGCGATGAAGAGGATGTGATCCGTCTTCATCGGCCCATATTTGGTCGCCACCGTCGTGCCTTCGATCAGCGGCAGCAGATCGCGCTGCACGCCCTCGCGGCTGACGGAACCACCGCGTACATCACTCACGGCGATCTTGTCGATCTCGTCCAGGAACACGATCCCGTTGGTTTCCGCATTGGTCAACGCAACACGGGCCACATCTTCCTGGTCCATGCGCCGTTCGGCTTCCTCGTCGACCAGCTTGTCCCACGCATCGGGCACCTTGAATTTGCGGCGCTTCAGGGTGTTACGCCCCATCGCCTTGCTCATCATGTCCGACAGGTTGATCATCCCCATGTTGCCGCCGGGAATGTCGAACGGCATCTGCGGACTGTCCTCGACTTCGATCTCCACCTCGACATCGTTCATCGTATTTTCAACGATGCGCTGGCGGAAACTCTCGCGCGTGGCCTCGCTCGCATGCTCGCCGACCAGCGCCTTCAGCAGGCGGTCCATCGCCGCCTTGCTCGCCGCTTCGCGAACGGCCTCGCGCCGGCGGTCCTTCTCCAGCCGGATGGCCTCTTCGGCCAGATCGCGGGCGATCTGTTCCACATCGCGGCCGACATAGCCGACTTCGGTGAACTTGGTCGCTTCCACCTTCACGAACGGCGCATCGGCCAGCTTCGCCAGCCGCCGGCTGATCTCGGTCTTGCCGCAGCCGGTCGGGCCGATCATCAGGATATTCTTCGGGGTTACTTCGTCGCGAAGTTCCGGCCCCAGCCGCTGGCGGCGCCAGCGGTTACGCAGAGCCACCGCCACCGCGCGCTTGGCCTCGGCCTGCCCGATGATGTGTTCATCCAGCGCCCTGACAATGGCTTTGGGGGTCAGGTTATCGTTCATGCAAATCCTCGGTTTCCAATCGCGGTCGCGACGGATCAGATGGTTTCGACCGTCACGCGGTCATTGGTGAAGACACAGATCTCCGCCGCCACGGCCATGGCCTTGCGCGCAATGGCTTCGGCGTCCGCCTCATAGCCGTCGATGGCGCGGGCGGCGGCAAGGGCGTAGTTCCCGCCCGAACCGATTGCGGTAATGCCGCCCTCAGGCTCCAGCACGTCGCCATTGCCGGTCAGCACCAGCAGCGTGTCCTTGTCGGCCACGATCATCAGCGCTTCCAGATTGCGCAGGTACTTGTCCGTGCGCCAATCCTTGGCCAGTTCCACCGCCGCGCGCAGCAACTGGCCGGAATACTGTTCCAGCTTCTTTTCCAGCCGTTCGAACAGGGTGAATGCATCAGCGGTCGCACCGGCGAACCCGGCGATCACCTTGCCGCCTTCACCGATGCGGCGGACCTTGCGGGCATTGGGCTTCATCACGGTATTACCCATGGAAACCTGCCCATCGCCAGCAATCACGGTCTTTCCGTTCTTGCTGACGCCGATGATGGTGGTGCCGTGCCACGGCAAGCCCCAGGAATGGCCGGGGCGGGCCTCTCTCTCGTCCATGGGCTGGATATGGGACAGCGTGGTCCCGGCTTCAAGCGAGGGTTGGCGGCCTTACTGGCCCTGCCCACCCATGCCAGCCGCGCCGACCTGGCCGATATTGCCGAACAGGTCTTCCAGGAACGTGCGTTCGCGTCCCAGAGTCGGCGTCTTGGCGCTTTCCGGGCTTATCTGCACCACGTTCTGCATACCCGTCCGTTCGGCGCTGCTGACATTGCCAGCCGCGTCGAAACGAATGGCCAGAACCGAATGATCGGTGATGCGCGGGGTCGTGAAAGGCTTCTGCCCGGTGGTGCTGCCGATGTAATACCACACCGGCTCGCCAAACTGGCTTTTCACCGTGGGCTGGCCCAGCGCGCGTTCCACCGACTGGCGGTTATCCACGCCCGGCTGCACCGACTGCACCAGGAATTCATCGTTCAGGTATCCGCGATGGCCCACGATGGGCGTGCAGCCCGCCGCCAGCGTGGCCGTAACCAGCACCGCCGCGATCGTCTTCTTACCCGCCATCGCTCGACTTCTCCGCCTTCGCGCCTATAACTCGCGGCGCGAGCCTTAGGGGCTGGCGCTGTGCCGCGCAATGGCGGTGGGGTTCCCGCTTTGAATGGCCGCTGAATAACAGCACGGGTCACCAATGAACTTGATACAGCGTTTTTTCACGGGGAGGTCGAGCGCAGTCGATCCTCGTGATGCCATGCGCCCTCTGTGGCACAAGGTTGTCGAAGTTGCGCGTAATCCCGCCTTCTATCGTGATGATGGCGTAGCCGATACGGTCGCCGGCCGGTTTGACATGATCACCATGGTCCTTTCCGTGGTCCTCCTGCGGATGGAGCGGGACAGGGTTCTGGCGCAGGAAAGCGCCCTGCTCACCGAACTGTTCGTAGAAGATATGGACGGCCAGCTTCGCGAAAGCGGCATTGGCGACATGGTAGTCGGCAAGCACGTCGGCCGCCTGATGTCGGTGCTGGGCGGGCGGCTGGGCGCGCTGCGCGGGGTATTGCCGGCAGGCGATCAGGCCGCGTTGCAGGAAGCGCTGGCTCGCAACATGACCATGGCCGAAGGGCGCGACACCGCGTCCCTTGCCAGCAGCGTGCGCCAGATGGCAGACAAGATCGCCGCACTGGACAGCAAGGCCCTGCTTGCCGGAGAACTCCCGCTGTGAGCCAGCCCGAATTCTCCCGTCCGATCGACCGCCGGCACCTGACCGCGCGTCCGGTCAGGCTGGAAGCGACGGCGGAAGAACGGGTGGCACTGGCAAGACGCTTCGGCCTCGTCGCCGTCAACCGGCTGGAGGCTGAGGTGGAACTCATTGCCGACGGTGAAACGGTGAATGCGAGCGGTCGCCTGAACGCTGACATCGTGCAAAGCTGCGCCATATCGGGCGATGACCTGCCCGCCACGATCGCAGAGTCGCTGACGCTACGCTTCGTGCCCGCACAGACGGTCGAGGAAGAAGAGATCGAGCTGGAAGAAAGCCAGCTCGACGAGATTCCCTATACCGGCACCGTGTTCGATCTGGGAGAAGCCGTGGCGCAAAGCCTGTCGCTGGCGATAGATCCCTACGCGGTCGGCCCGGATGCGGAGCAGGCACGCAAGGACGCTGGACTCAACGAACCATCCGCCAGCGGGCCGTTTGCAGCACTGGCGGCGCTGAAGAAAAAATAGCGTTTGGGTGCGACAGCCGTTCCGGCGCTTTCAGCACATCCCGCTGAAATATAAAATTGAATCCCGAATCGGCAGGGTGACGCCCTGTCACCCTGCATCCAACGGGTCGGCCCGCTCAGAACGGGATGTCGTCGTCCAGATCGTCGGAGAAGCCGCCGCCGCTGGAGGAACCACCGCCTGACGATCCGCCCCCCTGATTCCAGCTAGACCCGCCACCGCCGGAAGAACCGCCACCGCTCTGGCCGCCGCCCCAGTCGTTGCCTCCACCGCCGCGCTGGCCACCGCCACCGCCGCCGGGGGCGCCATCCAGCATGGTCAGCACGCCGCCAATGCCGCCCACCGAAACTTCGGTGGTGTAACGGTCATTGCCGTTCTGATCCTGCCACTTGCGGGTGCGGAGCTGGCCTTCGATGTAAACCTTGCTGCCCTTGCGCAGAAAGCGTTCGGCCACGCCGACCAGCCCATCGGACTGGAGCACGACACTATGCCATTCGGTGCGCTCCTTGCGCTCCCCGGTCTGGCGATCCTTCCAGCTTTCCGACGTGGCGATTCGCAGGTTGGCGATACGGCCGCCGTTCTGGAAGCTCTTCACCTCAGGGTCCTGACCCAGATTACCGATCAGGATTACCTTGTTGACGCTGCCTGCCATGAATTTCCTCTCGCGGGGTCAGAGGCCCGCGGCAATGGCGAGCCAGTAAGTGAGTCCGGCGAAGATGTAGGCCCCTGCTGGCATACCCTGCAACTGGCGAAGGGCACTTTTGCCCGAAGCGAAGTTACAGCCCGGCAGCCACGGCTATCCAGTACGTCAGGCCCGCAAAGATGTAAGCCAACCCAAACAGGTAAACCAACATGAACACGGGCCATTTCCACCCGTTCGTTTCGCGCCGCGCCACCGCGATGGTCGAAAGGCACTGCGGCGCGAACACAAACCATGCGAGGAAGGCGAGCGCGGTGGGCAGCGACCAGGCGTTTTGCAACTTGGGAATCAGCCCTTCGGCAGCGGCATCGTCATCCTCCGCATCGACCGCGTAAGTGGTGGCGAGCGCAGACACGGCCACTTCACGCGCGGCCATGGCCGGGATCAGCGACAGGGCCATTTCGTGATTGAAGCCGATCGGCCGCACCACCACTTCCAGCCCGCTGGCGATCCGCCCGGCCACGCTGACATCCAGCTGGCTTTCCCCCGGCCCGGCCTTGGGGAAGCTCAGCAGCAGCCACAGCACCACGGTAACAGTGAAGATGATCGTGCCCGCGCGGCGCAGAAACACCCACGCGCGCTGCCACAGGCCCAGCAGCAGATCGCGCAGCGTCGGCCACTGGTATTTCGGCAGTTCCATGATGAAGCCTGACGCCGCGCCCCGCGTCGCGGTGCGGCGCAGGATCAGCGCGGCGCACAGCGCGCCAAGAATGCCCGCCACATAGAGCAGGAACAGCACCAGCCCCTGCAAACCGATGCCCGGGCCGACCGTGCGCGCCGGGATGAAGGCGCCGATGATCACGGCATAGACCGGCAGGCGGGCCGAACACGTCATCAACGGGGCGATCAGGATCGTGGTCAGCCTGTCCTTGGGATCGGCGATTGCGCGCGTCGCCATGATGCCCGGAATGGCGCAGGCGAAGCTGGAGAGCAGCGGGATGAAGCTGCGCCCGGAAAGGCCCACATGGGCCATCAGCCGATCCATGATGAAGGCCGCGCGGGCCATGTAACCGGACTGTTCCATGACCAGGATGAACGCGAACAGCGTCACTATCTGGGGCAGGAACACTATTACCGAACCGACGCCGTTCAGTACCCCTTCGGTCAGCAGGTCACGCAGGAAGCTTTCGGGCAGATGCGTCGTCACCAGCGTGATCAGCGTGCTGATGCCATCTTCTATCATGCCCACGAACGGATCGGCCCAGGCGAACACGGCCTGAAAGATCACGAACAGCAGGGCGAACAGGATTATCGGCCCCAACCACGGGTGCAGCAGCACTTTGTCCAGCCCCGCGTGCAGGCGATGCACGCCCGATTCGCTCAGCACAGCCGCTTTGGCGATGTGCCGCGCGGCCAGGCGTCGTTCGGGCAGCGTGATGTGCTGGTGCGGATGATCCTTCGGGTCCCATTCCGCGCCCCATTCAGCCGCGCCGATCGCTTTCGCCAGTTCATCGATGCCGCGTCGGCGCACGGCCACGGTGCTAACGACCGGCACACCCAGCGCCTGTTCCAGAGCCACGGCGTCGATGATCAGTCCGTCCCGCTCCGCCAGATCGACCATGTTGAGCGCCACCACCACGGGGCGGCCCAACTCGATGATCTCCTGCGCGAAAACGAGATGCTGTTCCAGATTCGCGGCATCGAGCACGATGACCAGAACATCGGGCCTCGGTTCGCCGGGGAACTCGCCCAGCACCACCCGGCGGGTCACCTCCTCGTCCGGGCTGGCGGCATCCAGCGCGTAGCTGCCCGGCAGGTCGAACAGCTCAACCGGTTCGCCGGAAGGGAGCACCATGCGCCCCGCTTTCCGCTCCACTGTGACGCCGGGATAGTTAGCGATTTTCTGCCGTGCACCGGTCAATGCGTTGAACAGCGCGCTCTTGCCCGCATTGGGATTGCCGACCAGCGCGGCACTGCGCAGCCCGCTCATAGTTCGCGCACCGTCATGGCCTGCGCGTGTGCCCGCCGCATCGCCACAGTCATGCGTCCGACCGTGATCGCCAGTGGATCATGCCCCGCAAATACGCCGCGATGAGAAACCGAAACCTGCGCACCGCAATCGATCCCCAGCGCCTGAAGACGCTTGGCCTCGTCCGGCTCGAGCGCGGCCCAGTCAACGGCGATGATTTCCGCGGGGCTACGAAGCGGCAGCGCATCGAGTGTCATGGTGGTCACGCGCGCGGTGTGCTGCAAGCGGGGTCTATTTGCAACCAGCTCGCATTAAACCCGCATCAAATGAGGCTTCGGCGCCGAATCCGGCCCGATTACCGGGCGGGATAACGCAATCGGCCCAGGAACCGCGCGACATCGAATCCCATGTTACGGTCCAGTAGCCGCGCTTTCGCTTTCTCGAACTTCATCACGCCTTCGATGCGGCGATCGACGAAAGCCTGCGTCGCCGCCTTGCCCTCGCTCCCGTCATCAAGAAACACCGTGAGCGAGGCCGTGTGGATGCCAGCCAGCAGCGTGCGTTTGGTATAGTGGTTGTAATCGGTCGCCGTATCGCCCGCCAGGCGCCACATCGTGTCGGCACTGCGCCATCCGATCTTCAGCGAGCGGGCGATGTTCTGCGGCATGGCCTGTATGGCCAGCGCACGCCGCAATGCCTCTTCCTGCCCGGCAAAGCGATCCAGGCTGAACAACAGCAATGCGCGGATGCGTTCGCGCACCTTCATCGCGCGCAGCCGGCCATCGGCAAACGCCAGCCGCATCGCCTCGTTATTCGCTTCGGCCCAGGCGGAAATCATGTCCATCGCCCCGCCGGGGAAAGCCAGCCGGGCGACAGCCGGATCAACGTGTTCCGCCATGGCCGCCTGCGTCAACGCTTCCGCGCCCCAGCCATCAAACGCCGCCGCGCGGGCAATTGCCGGCGCAAGCGCCAGCCGCAATTCGTCGAGCGTGCGGTCGTCAGCCTGCATCAGAAACTCGGCCCGTAAATGTCACCCGCCGTGCTGCGGCCGCCGGATTCGCCGGCATTCTTCTCGATCTCGGCGAGAGTAAGGCTGTCGCGGCCATCCAGCCGGGCATAATCCCGCGCCGAACGCCCTGAATTGTCCGTCCGGTCGGGGTCGGCGCCTGCCCGCAGCATCACCCGCATCATCTGCGTATCCCGGCGATGCACGGCGGAGATCAACGGCGTTTCCCCCGCGGAATTCGGCACATCGACCTGCGCGCCATGGCCGATCAAAGCCTGCACGCCTTCCATCCAGCCAAGCTGGCTGGCCAGCATGATCGGCGTCACGCCGCGATTGTCGGCAATGTTGGTGTTTGCCCCGGCCTGGGCGAGGTAGTTGACCCAGGTCGCGTCACGGCGAGCCACCGCGATATGCAGCCCGGTGCGTCCGCTGGTAAGATCCCGCGAGTTGATGACGGTGTGATTCTTCGCCACCAGCTGATCGAAATCGCTGCGGTCCTTCTTTTCGACTGCCTGCAACAGCTTGTAGCCGTCAGAATAGTTCTGCGCCGTGGCCGGAACCGCGAACGACAGCGCGATGGCTGCCCCTGCAATGGCCGCCAGCTTGCGCAATGCACCCGGGATCACGCCAATCCTCCTCGAAAAAACATGCGAACAGCCCGCCGGACGGGGACTCCGCCCTTGCTGCCTGAGCGTTAGCAGAGCATGAACCGCCGTGCCATGTCCACCATACACAAGCACATCCTTGCAGCCGCCATTCCACTCGCTCTGCTCCTTTCGTCCTGCGGCGACAGCAGCCCGGCGGCGGAACCGCCCCTCGCCGGGGCGGCGATCGGCGGGCCGTTCGAGCTGGTGGGCAAGGATGGCCAGACGGTGCGGTGGGACGACTTCGACGGCAAGTATCGCATCGTCTATTTCGGCTACGCCTATTGCCCCGACGTCTGCCCGCTGGATGTCCAGCACATGATGCAGGGCTTTGCGAAGTTCGCGGAGGCTGAACCGAAGCTCGCCGCGCAGGTCCAGCCGATTTTCATAACCATCGATCCTGCGCGCGATACGCCGGCAAAGGTGGGTGAATTCTCCGCTGCCTTCTCCGACAAGCTGATCGGCCTCACCGGCACCGCCGAACAGATCGACGCCGCCGCAAAGGCGTTCGGCGTCTATTACGCCAAGGGGCAGGATGCTGGTGGCGACCGCTACCTGATGGATCACAGCCGTTCGACCTATCTGATGGGCCGTGACGGAGAACCGATCGCCCTGCTTCCGGTTGACGAAGGGGCGGACAAGGTCGCAGCGGAACTTGAAAGATGGGTCAGCTGAGGGACCGCTTCTGGGAGCTGCCGATAGAGGCGCTCGACCGTGACGAATGGGAAGCGCTTTGCGACGGCTGCGGCCGCTGCTGCCTGCACAAGCTGGAAGATGCCGATACGGGTGAGGTGATCCAGACCAACGTCGCCTGCCGCCTGCTCGACCGGAATACCGCTCAGTGCAGCGATTACCGCCACCGCAAGGCTTTCGTCCCCGATTGCCTGCGCCTGACGCCGCGGCTGGTGGCACAGATCAACTGGCTGCCGGAAAGCTGCGCTTATCGCCGCCGTTCCGAAAATCGGCCCCTGCCCGAATGGCATTATCTGCTGACCGGCAGCAGGGACGCGATGATCAACGCGGGCGCCTGCGTGGCCGGCCGTGTGGTGGGGGAAGACGACGCCGGGCCGCTGGAACACCACATCGTCGAATGGGATGCCGGATGATCGACTGGCTGCGGCGCGACAAGGCACCGCCCACCGTCCGCATCGGCGATACCGATCTGCCCCTGGCCATTCGCCGCCATGCCCGCGCCACGCGCCTTACCATGCGGCTTGCCCCCGATGGCAGCGAAGTGCGAATCACCCTGCCCCGCTGGGGACGGACAGCAGAAGCAGTCGCTTTTGCCAACACGCGGGCCGAATGGCTGGAACAGCAACTGGTCCGTGTCCCCCGCGCCGATCCCCCCGGGCCCGGCGGCATGGTGGCCTATCGCGGTGAACGGCTGAAGATCGATTGGGACAGCGGCTTTCCCCGCAAGCCAGCTCTTTCCGAGGGTAATTTGCGGATCGGCGGTCCTGCCGAAACGGTGGCCGCCCGCACCCGGCGCTGGCTGGAAGGCGAAGCGATGCAGCTCATGTCCGCCGATCTGGCAGAATACTGCCAGCGTGCGGAACGCCCCGTTCCCCCACTGAAACTATCACGCGCAGGCCGCCGGTGGGGAAGCTGCGCGGGGGGTAGAGACGGCGCGTATTGCATCCGCATCAACTGGCGGCTGATACAGGCGCCAGACGCCGTGCGAAGATCGGTTGTCGCGCACGAAGTGGCCCATCTCGTCCACTTTGACCACTCACCCGCCTTTCGCGCCCTGCTTGCGGACTTGTTCGAAGGGCCGATCGCCGAAGCGGACGACTGGCTGCGCCGCGAAGGCCGCTCGCTTTACGCCGCATTCGGCTGAGCGGGCACTGGCGCAGGGCGCGCAGAGCGCCTATCTCAACACCCATGTTCTTTGGGCGTAAAGGTTACTTCCGCGATATCTCGCCGCGCGGCGCGGTGTCGGACCTGTTCGGCTACTGGCGCCAGCCAACCCCCTATCGCTGGCCTATTCTGGCGCTTTCGGTCACGGCGACGTTCGCCATCATGATGGTGTTCCTGCCAGAGAGCGAACGCGCGCCGCCTGAAAAACCCAAGATCGAATGGATCAGCACTTTCGAGGACGGCCGCACAGACGCGGAAATCGTCGAATCCAACCTCGAAAACCAGCAGTTCCAGGACGAGCTTCGCGCAGAACGGGAAGCTAGGGCTGAACGCAGGCGGGAAAACTATCGCGCCCTCGCCCGCGCATCCGGCTTCGATCCGGACGAGCTGGAAAGGCAATACAGCGACGATCCGCCTGCCGCTGACGCTACCCCTACCGCTACCACATCCCCATCCACCGGCCCTGCGGGTGAATGACCCCACCGATTCGCGCTGGCTGGCGGCTGCCGCCAGTCTGGCCGAACGCGCGCGTCCACTAAGCAGTCCTAACCCGGCTGTCGGGGCGATCGTCGTCAGGGACGGTATGGTTGTGGGCCGGGGATGGACGATGCGCGGCGGGCGGCCTCACGCCGAAGCGGTTGCATTGGAACAAGCAGGCGCGGCGGCCGAAGGGGCCACGCTCTATGTCACGCTCGAACCTTGCGCCCATCTCAGCGAGAGAGGCCCGGCCTGCGCCGATCTGATCGTTCAGGCCCGGCCCGCCCGTGTGGTCGTGGGTGTGATGGACCCGGACCCCCGCACTGAGGGAAAGGGTCTGGGCCGCCTTCGCGCGGCGGGGATAGAGGCCACATGCGCGGATGACGCGAATGCTCGCGAGAGTCTGGTGGGCTATCTCCGTGCGAAGGCTAGCGGTTTTCCTCACGTCACGTTGAAGCTCGCCGTGACGGCGGATGGCTTCATCGCCCGCCCTGATGGCACCAGCAAATGGATCACCGGGGAAGCCGCACGCGCCCACGCTCATCGCGAGCGCGCCCGTGCCGATGCGATACTGGTCGGCGGCGGCACACTACGCGCCGATGCCCCCTCGCTCGATGTCCGCCTGCCGGGCCTGGAGGAAAGGAGCCCGCAGCGCCTGCTGCTGACGCGCGGTGTCGCGCCTGATGGGTGGACGGCAATCGCCGATCCCACGGATATCGCGGGCCGGGGCTTGCAATACCTGATGGTGGAAGGTGGGGCCGAAGCAGCCGAGGCTTTTCTGGCCGCCGGGCTGGTTGACCGCCTGCTGCTCTACCGCGCTCCTGTCACGTTCGAACAAGGCATCCCCGCCTTGCGCGATGCCGGGCCGGAGGGTGTGCCGCCCGGTTGGCATCTGGTGGACCGGCGGACATTCGCGCCCGACACGCTCGAAATCTGGCACAAGGCGCGCTAGGGACGGTCCATGTTTACCGGCATTGTCTCCGCCATAGGCACCGTAACCAGCGTCGAACAACGCGGCGATATGCGTGTCACGATCGCCTGCCCCTATGACCCCACCCACATCGCGATCGGGGCGTCGATCGCCTGTTCGGGCGTCTGCCTGACGGTGGTGGATCGCGGCGGCAAGGCTGGCGATGCGTGGTTCGCGGTGGACGTATCGGCCGAAACCATCGCCCGCACCGCAGGCGGCCGATGGCGTGAAGGCCGCCGCCTCAATCTCGAACAGTCGCTGCGGCTGGGGGATGAACTGGGTGGCCATATCGTTTCGGGCCATGTGGACGGCGTCGGCACCATTGCCGACTGGCGGCCAGAGGGCGATTCGACGCGCCTCACCATTCACGCTCCTGCCAGCCTCGCGGCTTTCATTGCGCCCAAGGGCTCCATCGCCATCGATGGCGTCTCGCTGACCGTGAACGAAGTGGCGGATCACGCCGATGGCACGGTCGATTTCGGCATCAACCTGATTCCCCACACCGCCGAAGCGACGACACTGGGCGAAATGGCGCAGGGCGCGGCACTGAATCTGGAGATCGATACGGTCGCCCGTTATCTCCACCGGCTGGAAAGCCTGCGCGCACGATGAGCAGCAGCGGCGCTGAGCGGGACCGGCTGAACATCGTTATGCGCGCCGTGTTCTGGATCGCGCTTGCGACAGTGCTCGTGCTGTCCAGCATGCCCAATCCGCCCAACATGCCGCCAAACACGGACAAGATTCAACACGCGCTCGCTTTTCTTGGGCTGGGTCTGCTCGGCGGATTGGCCTATCCGCGACTGCCTCTGTTCAGGCTGGCTCTGGCGCTTGCCGCGTTCGGCGCGCTGATCGAATTCGTGCAGGCCATTCCCGCCCTTCACCGCAATACCGAATTGCTGGACTGGATCGCGGATATTGGCGGGATAGCAGTGGCTCTGGTTTTGCTGGCGACGTGGCGCCGTCTGAAACGCTGATTTTTCAGCGCTGAAGCGGCCCGGAGGCAAAGGCTTCCCGGTCGATCTCGAACACCAGATGTTCGACCGCCCGCCCCACGCGGGTTTCTGTCGTCCTCTCTCCGGTCAACACGCCACCGATCCGCACCATCGCCTTGCGCGAGATCATGTTGTCCTCACCGACGAGAAATCTGGCCCTCTGCACGAATCGAAACGCATGTTCGAGCATCAGCCGCTTCATCTCGGCGTTCAGCCCGGTGCCCCAGTGGCTGCGCGCAAGAAACGTCCAACCGATCTCGACCGATCCGCCCTGAGCCGGATCATATTCCTGAAAACGGGACGATCCGATGATCTCCCCCGTGCTCTTGTCGATCACCGCCAGGGCGCCGCCCTGTGCCAGCGCATCGGCAAAGAACTCGCGGAACACCGGCTCCTGCCAGCGGTCGTGAGACGGGTGCATGGCCCACAGCTCCCGGTCGGCGGCGACCGCGTAGAGCGCGTCCCAATCGCTTTGCCGGAGGGGCCTGAGCAGCAGCCGTTCCCCTTCAAGGACCGGCTGCCGGTCCATGTCAGGAAGTCGCGCTGGTGGTTACGGCCCGCAATGCCTCGATGAACTTGGGCAGGTTGCCCATGGTCAGCCCGGCGATGTTGATACGGCCCGATCCCGCCATGTAGACGCCGTGATCGTCGCGAATCGCCTGAATCTGTTCCTTCGTCAGCGGCAGCGTGGCGAACATGCCATGACCGCGCGCAACCGGCATCAGATCCAGCGAACCTGCGGAGCCCGCTTCGCCCAGTGCTGCACGAACCTGCGCGATGCGGTTACGCATCTGCTCCAATTCGTCGAGCCAGTCTGCGCTCAGCTTCTCATCTTCAAGGATCAGTCGAACCGCAGCGGCGCCGTGATCGGGCGGCATGGACCAGGCGGCACGGGCCAGTGCATGGCCGTTGGAAAGCGCGCGCGCCAGCGCATCACCGTCCGCCGTCTGGATATAGAGCGCGCCCACGCGGTCGCGATAAAGCCCGAAGTTCTTGTCGCAGCTATAGGCGACCAGCGCTTCCGGCACGGCCGCCAGCACCTTGCGCGCGCCAGCCGCATCTTCTTCCATGCCCGCACCAAGGCCCTGATAGGCCAGATCGATGATCGGCAGCACGGCGCTCTTGCCCAGAAGGGCGGCGATCTCGTCCCACTGTGCGGGCGTATAATCGATACCGGTGGGATTGTGGCAGCAACCGTGGAGCAGGACGGCATCGCCCTCACCCGCGTCGGCCAGCGCTGCCTTGAGCGCGTCGAGGTTAGCCTCACCATCCGCCGTTGCATGGGCGAACGGGACCAGTTCCAGACCAAGGTCGGCCAGGATCTGCGCGTGATTCGGCCAACTGGGCGTGCCCATCAACACCCGGCTGATACCGGCGCGGCGCGCCAGCGCAGCGGCCAGACGCACTGCGCCAGTGCCACCGGGGGTCTGCATGCCTTCGATACGGCCACCGCGCGAAGGATCTTCGCCGCCAAAAACATAGGGCATCAGCGCGTGGACGAAGCCCATATCGCCTTCCGGCCCCAGGTAAGCCTTGGAATCCTGCTCTGCGACCAGCTTCGCCTCGGCCGCTTTGATCGCGCCGAATACGGGGGTTTCGCCCTGTCCGGTGCGATAGACGCCTACGCCCAGATCAATCTTGTCTGCGCGCGGGTCCGCATCGTGAAGCTTGATCAGCGCGAGAAGCGCGTCGGGCGGCTGTTGGTCCAGTCTGTCGAGCATAGCGGCGGCTCCATGCCCATCGCCACGCCCGCCCGCAAGAGCCAATTCGCCGCTTTTATCCGCTACCTAGAAAGGCAGCCAGCGCTGCTTCTCGGAAAACCTCATATAGCCGGCGTTGACGCCCAGCCTCAGCCCGGCACCCACGCGGATCGGGATCAGCACCACATCGCCCTTGCGCAGGTAGCTGGCGTTGAATCCACCCACCAGATAGGCCGCGCCCTCACCCGCAGGATAGCGTTCGAACAGCTCGTCGGTGTCATAGAGGTTATAGACCAGCACAAACGTGCTGCCGGCATTGGCACCGGCATCGAACCCGATCGACGGGCCGGTCCAGTAAACCGGCCGCTGGCCTTCCACCTTGTGGAACAAGGTGCCTGAACCGTAGCGCGCGCCCAGCACGAAAGCCCCGCCCGCCTCGCGCCCAACAATGTAGGCATTGGGCTCACCCTGTTTCGCGAGGATATCCTCGATCAGTCCCGCAAGCCCCTGCGCGCCCTTGCCGAACACGCCTTCCGCCGCGCCGATAAGGTCGTCCTCGTGATAGGTTTCGCCGGTCGAAGCCGTCGCGGCCTGCGCTGCCGGAGTGGCGGCGGGCGTAGGCGTATTCTGGGCGGGATAGGCCGGCTCTGTATAAGCAGGCGTAGGCGCAGGATAGGTCGGCACCCCGTCATAAACGGTCGGCGCCGCCTGCGTGCCGGGCGAATTGAGATCGGCATCGATACCCGCATCGGGATCGATCGTCTGGATGCCCTGTGCCGCCAGTGGCGCTGCGCCAGCGACAAGAACGAGCGGCAAGGTCACCGCAAAAGCGCGGACACGGCATCGTGCAGCGAGTCGAATCAACATTCTCGAACCCCCGGGGCCCAAATCAGACGGACCCGTTCAAACCCCAAGAAGAATCCCCCGCGGCTGAAGCGGCAATGAACGCGCGGCAAGGCGAGTCCGATTTACGGCGAGCCGAGTCAAACAAACGATGCAGCAGGCCCCTTGCCGCCGCCCGGACCCCCGGTTATAGCGCGCCCCGCCAGGCCCGGAGACGTGGGTGAGTGGCTGAAACCAGCGGTTTGCTAAACCGCCGTACCGGGATTACTGGTACCGAGGGTTCGAATCCCTCCGTCTCCGCCATTTCCAGATATTCTGACAACGACGCCGTCAGGCGTCCGGCAGGCCCGGGAACGGCCGGTGCAGTGCCGCGTCGGTGACGAATTGTTCCAGCAGCCAGCTTGCCGCCGGGCCGGGCGGGGTGTCGGGGCGATAGATCGCGTGGAAGCGGTATATCGCGCTGATGTCGTCCTGCATGTCCAGCCTCACCAGCGTTCCCGCGACAAGATCCGGCTCGATCAGGGGCAGCGGCATATTGCCCCAGCCGATCCCTTCGCGCAGCAAGGCATGCTTCGCACCCAGATCGGCCAGCCGCCACGTCCGCGCGCTGAGCACGCCGAAATCCTGTCCCTCGCTCACGTCGGACCTGTCGCTTAGCACCAGCTGGATATGCTCGCGCCCTGCCCCCACAGGCATGGGATGGAGCCGGGCCAATGGATGGTCCGGCGCGGCCACCGGCACCAGCGGAACCGACCCGGCGGAGATTCGCTCTATCCCCCCGGTATCGCGTGCCATCGGCCCCGCCACACCCAGCCCTGCCTGCCCCTGCTTCACCAGCGCAATC
>DATMGK010000035.1:0-34685 GCA_035555595.1 Croceibacterium sp.
GAGGGGGGCAAAATCCGTGCCGGGATTGGTGGCGATGAGGAATTCCACCGCATCGATCCCATGCGCGCCCCAACGATCTTCCGGCAGGGCAGTTACCGCCGTGCGAAAGCGCGCGGCATCCAGCTTCAACGGCGCCAGTTCACCCGCCACCGCCGCATCCAGCCGTAGGGCAGCCGCCGCCCTCTGTTCGTGCAGAGCTTTCGCCAGTGCACGATAGGCGTGGCCAGCGTCCCGCGCGGTTTCCTCCAGCGCGCCGATATGGGCATCTCCGGCTTCGATCGCATCCAGCCGGGTCCGCAGATCGCGCATCGTCGCAGGCAATTCATCCGGCTGGCACTGATGCTTGCGAGCGAGAGCGCGCAGTTCGAACAGCCGGGTTTCGATCCGGTCCAGCTCAGCCGGGTCGAATGCCAGAACATCTACCGCCCTTTCGAGCCGTTCCTCCGCCTCACCCGCTTCTATCGCTGCCCGGTCGAGCGCGGCCAGAGCCTCGGCCAACAAGGGGTGCTCACCGGCGATCCGGTCCAGCCGTCGGGCAGCTCCACGCAATTGCGCCAGCGCGGAATCCGACCCGTCCCAGACCTGCCGCAGGGCTTCGAGATCGCCCGCCAGTTTCTCACCCTTCTGCATGTCGGCGCGGGTGAGCGCGAGCTTCTCCTCCTCCCCATCCTCCGGCGCAATGGCAGTCAGCTCGGCCAGATGGGCCAGCAGCAAATCCTCATCCGCTTTCGCCTGAGCGATGCCCGCTTTTGCCGCATCCAGCGCCGCCTGCGCCGCACGCCATTTGGCCCAGGCGTCCTCCGTCACGGCAACCGCGCTGCCAGCGTAGCGATCCAGCAATGTGCGGTGCCCGCGCGGATTGGCCAGTCCGCGATCGTCATGCTGACCGTGGAGTTCCACCAGTGCGGGAGCGATCTCTCTCAACAAGGCGGCACTGACAGGCTGATCGTTGACGAAAGCGCGCGATCCGCCATCGGCCTTGACCCGGCGGCGCAGGATCAGCGGCTCCCCCGGCTCTACTTCAACTTCAGCTTCGGTCAGCGCCTGACGCACGGTTTCGGGCAGAGCGGCGAATTCGAACGTTGCAGTGACCCCGGCCTGTTCCTCGCCCGCGCGCACCAAGCCGGTTTCCGCGCGCGCACCCAGCACCAGACCCAGCGCATCGAGCAGGATGGACTTGCCCGCCCCCGTCTCCCCCGTAAGCACGCCCAACCCCGGCCCGAAGGCCAGATCCAGCGCCTCTATAAGGACGACGTTGCGGATCGCGAGAGAGGTAAGCATGGCGCCGCAGGGTATTACGGTAGGCCCCGTTCCCGCGCAACGCCGGGGCCCCACACGGCGGTGGAAGTGATTTGTTAACGAAGATGTGGCCTAACTTTTCACAGGATTAGGCTTGGGGGTTCCGCTTAAAATGACCGTCTATACCATCAACCCGCAACGGCGCTTCGCGGTTCGTCAGGTGGTGAACCTGCGCAAGAGCGAGGGACGAGCGGCGCGGGGCCTGTTGATCGAGCTGTCATCCGAAGGCTGCCGGATCAGCAACCTCAAGCGGGGCGAGCACGCAACCGGTGACGCGGTGACGGTGGAAATGGGTGAGGTCACCCTGCCCGGTGTGATCCGCTGGGCGCATGACGGCGTCGCCGGCGTGAAGCTGAGCACCGCGCTGTTTTCAAACCAGCTTACCGAACTGGTCGCCATCGGCCGCGGTGAGAACGAGGTCGCCCGTTACGGCACCTAGTGCCGAATTATACCCGATCAACTGGCGGTAGCGGTTGGGGCATATTCCTGCATCAGGCGGAAAGCGCGCTGATACCACACATTGCCGGGATAATTGGACCCGAGCACGGCGGCATACTTCTTCGCTTCCGACGGCAGGCCGAGCGCGAGGCTCGATTCCGTCAGGCGATAGAGCGCTTCCGGCGTGTGGCTGGTGGTCTGGTATTTTTCCACGACGTTCTGGAACCGTATTTCCGATGCCAGCCACTGCCCGGTGCGCTGGTAGAAACGCCCGATCTGCATTTCCTTGCCCGCAAGGTGATCGTGCACGAGGTCGATCTTCAGGCTGGCGTCAGACGCATACTGACTGTTGGGGAAACGACGCTGCACGTCCTGCAACGCGGCCAGCGCCTGTTCAGTAATCCGCTGATCCCGGTCCACATCACTGATCTGCTCGTAATAATTCAGCGCTATCAGGTAATAGGCGTAAGGCGCATCCTTGTTGCCCGGGTGGATCGAAATGAAGCGCTGTGCCGCTTCGATCGATTTGTTGAAATCCTTCCGCAGGTAATAGGCGAAAGCGCCCATCAGCTGCGCCCTGCGCGCCCAGGGCGAATAGGGGTGCTGACGCTCCACCTCGTCAAACAGCGCGGCGGCGGTCTGAATATCGCCGCGTTCAAGCCGTTCCTTCGCCGCAGCGTAAAGCGATTCCGCATCGCGTGCCACGAAACCGGTGTCCCGTGCGGATTTCCCCCCACCCAGCGCCGAACAACCGGCAGTGAGCGGAAGCGTGGCCGCAGCGGCGACAAGCAGGACGGTCCTGAAGGGAGAGCGTTCGTTCATGCGCCGCCTATAGCCAGCGCCCGGGTGAACGCCAAGTGAAGTGAGCACCCTATTCCCAGAAGGCAATCGTCCGCACCTCTATGCTTTCCCGCACGTTCGCATTCGCGAAGCTGGGATCATGGAATGCGGTATGGGGGCAGCGCCAGGTGCGCGAATGATCGCTGTCGTGGAACTTGAACAGCAGCGCATCGTCCACATCCATGTTTGAGAAATACCACCAGCGATGGTCGGGGCTATAACACGGGATCGTCGCCGCGATCATATCCGCCTCTCCCTCCACCGGGGCCACCAGCGCATCGCCGGTGGGAAATTCATCCACCACGAACAGGGTGTTGGATTTTTCCTCCCCCCCGAAGCTGGTGCGCCCGTCGCACATCGCCAGCGGCACATCCTGCGGCGGCGCGCTGAAGGTGCGCCAGTATGACGAGATCAGGAAACGCTTGAAGCCGGGGCCATCCGGGAAATTCTTGCGATAGGCCAACGCGGCCATGCGTTGCGATGTGGGCGTGTTCAGATCGATGTGCGCTTCACCGGCAGGCGGCTGGATGCCACCGTTGTGCTGATAGTTTTCCGATTTCTGCTGCGCCCGCTCAGTCAGGTCCGCCGTGGTGCGGATCATCCATCCACGCACCATTACCTTGTCCGCGCCGGTGAGCTGGCGGACATGATCTTCTACCTCCCGCTCGTAAATCCGGCCAACTTCCTCACTGTCGTGGAAGTCGCGCACCGCCGTCGGCTGCCGCGCGATGCGGAAACCATGCACATCCAGTTCGAAATGATCGCGGATCGGCATCGCGTCGCGCACGATCACGCGATGATCGGAATAAGTGCCCGTGTTTATCTCCGCACCCCGGCTGACATAGCGGCGGGTCACGAAATCGCCCGGATCCACATAGCGGATCATGGCCTCTACCTGACGGGCCTGTTCCTCGATATTGTCGAACCCGACGGCGGCGGCAGCGGTAGCCATGCGAACCTCTCCAGAACTGGTTTGTGCTTCTGTTTTCCGGGTTCTGCCACGCCGCCCGCCCACAGGGCAAGCGCTGCCATAGCGGCGGAGTGTCTGCTAATCCTGTTGCGCCGCGCTTTCCATGTCTGAACGCCGGGCATCGATGCGACGGTTGAGATCGGCGATCCGTTCATTGAGACTCGCCCATTCGGGCGTCTGCATTGCGGCCGCGCCGTTACGCGCCTGAAGCTCTCCCAACTCACCGATCAGCAGTTCTCTCCGGCTTGTGAGCGTCTCTACCTCGCGCCGTGCCACTTCGGACGCTGGAAGAGGGCGTTCCGCCGCAAGACGCTCGCGACGTTCCTTCTCCTCGCGCAGCACGGTGAGCACGAGAGCTTCTCCAAGGGTCCGTGGTTCCTTTCCATCCTTGTTCACGAGCGTCTCGCCACAAAAAGTAGAAGAGGTCGCAACGTGTTTAACAATGAAGGTGCTGAAGACCGGGCGGTCTTCAGCCGGAAGGCTGTGCCTGATTTCCTGCACAGCTCCCATGTCCGTGAAATCGATATCGGCGAGCGCCAGCGTGCGCGGGTCCGGCGAACACGCGGCTAACGCCCACACCATCAAGATCGGCAAACCTGCCTTCACCCACAGTCCTCCAGCACTCTGACCGGCCGCGCCGCATCGCGGGGGCACGATAGGCCGCTTTGGTTAACGAGGCGCGAAAGCGACGTTTACCAAGATTGGTTAACTGCGTGTTTACCATAAGAATGAGTTCGGCCTTAACTACGGCCTACCAAAACCCGCTCCGATACCCAGCCCGGGAGCATATCGTGAGCCGCCTCAACAATCTGGTTCTTACAGCATTAGGTACCGTGTTCCTGTTCGGATGCGGCGGAGGCGGATCGCCTTCAAGCTCTGCTGGCGGCAGCGGCGGAGGCATCGTGGCGGCGCCAGCACCGACACCCTCCCCCACAACGTCTCCCGAACCTGCGCCCACCGCAACGCCGGCGGGATCGGTCGTGGGAACCAACACGGAAGACGGCTATCCGCAGCTCAACAAGATCGCGACCAACTTCTCGAAAGCAGGCCTGCTGTCCCCCAGCTGGGGCACTGGCGCGATCGCCAGCCCGATGCCGGATGGAGATAATCAGGGCGCATTCCGTTTCATGTGCAAGCCGAGCCATCTGGCTTATGACGACCCTGTCGTCTTCCCGGGTCAGAAAGGCCGTTCCCACCTGCACATGTTCTTCGGCAATACGCTGGCTAACGGTGATTCAACCTATGAATCGCTGCGGACAACTGGCCAGAGCACCTGCAACAACGCCCTCAACCGTTCGGCTTACTGGATACCAGCGCTGTTTAACGGGCGGGGTCAGGTCATCATGCCCGATGCCATCTCGATTTATTACAAGCGCGAGCTTCCCGCAGATAAGATGTGCAAGGAAGGCAAGGGCTGTATCGGTCTGCCACGCGGGCTTCGTTATGTATTCGGTCGTACGATGAGCGGCGGATCGCGTGATCATTCCTATTTCAGTTGTGATCATCCCAGCGCGCCGGGCAGCTTCGATACACTGGTGGACGCGGCGAAGGCCTGTCCGATCGGCGCGAAAATCGGGGCAGTGGTGGAAGCGCCATCGTGCTGGAACGGTACGGAACTGGACAGCCCAGATCATCGCTCGCACATGGCGCACATGTCGCGAGGGGCAGATGGCGCTCTGCACTGTCCTTCGACCCACCCCTATATGATCCCCCGTTTCACCATTGGGGTCTGGTACACCGTCGATGACACTCTTGACCGCTCGGGCAACACTTCGCCTACACTTCGAACGTGGTATTTCTCGTCCGATCGGATGGAAGGGATGACACCGCAAACTTCAGGCGCCACCTTCCATGCCGACTGGTTCGGCGCATGGGACGACGACACCATGGCCACCTGGCTGGCCAACTGCATCGAAAAGCGCCTGAGCTGCACGGGCGGCGATCTCGGGAATGGTACGCAGTTGGCTTACTCAGCCGAATTCAATGCGGATCGGCCGCGGCTGGTGGCGGTGCCCGAGAAGCCGGCCAGCTAACCCGATAGCGCGGCGGCCCCTGTTCCACGAGCAGGTGCCGCCGCGGTCGCTGACTTGGGCAGCGTGCCGGTTATCGAAAAGTCACAACGCACTCCATCCGGGTTATAGATCAAGCTGACCTGATCGAGCCCTCGCTGGCGTTGCAGGAGCTGCGTGCCCATGCCGGTACGCCGGGGCTTCTCGACCGGCGGTCCACCTTCCTCCCGCCAGATCAGGCGCAGCAGGTCGTCCTGCCCTTCCCCCACCGTCCATAACAGCGACACCCGGCCATCGGGGACGGACAGAGCGCCGTACTTGGCCGCATTTGTCGCCAGTTCATGCAGCGCCAGCGCAAGCGGAACACAGGCATAACCCGGCAAATCGCAGGCGGGGCCAGCTACCCGGAAGTTCATATCCGACCGAAAGGGTGCCAGCGCGGTCTCCACCACGTTGTGCAGGTCGCATTGCGCGTCCTCCCCCGGCTCCAACAGTTCCATCGCCCTTTTCAGCGTTTCCAGCCTGCTCGCAAGCGAATCCGCGAAGCGATCGGGGGCGCTGTGACTGGCGGACAAAACCGCCATCGCGCTGACTGTGGCAAGCATGTTCTTTACGCGGTGCGTCAGCTCCCGGCTCAGCAGCGCATCCCGTTCCTTCGCCTCCTCCAGCTCTCTCACCAGCCGTCGCGCGGTTTCAGCGATCCAGATCAGCGCGGTGCATGAGAGGACAAAAAGACCCACGATCATCGCCTCTCGTGCCGATCCATTTGCCAGCAGCGGTTTGGGCATGAAAACACGATTGATCACTATGGATGAAGCCAGCGCGACCAGAGCGCCCCAGCGCCAGCCAAGCAGCAGGGCCGCAAGCACGACAGCGGGATAGTAAGTGACGAAAGGTATGCCCGCCTCGCCCTTGTCTATGACCCAGCGTAGCGCGGTTGGCGCCGCGACCGCTATCACCGCAAAGCCGAAAGATGCCCATGCCGGCCGGTCCGCCAGGATGAGTTGCCTGATAGCGGGAGCACGATCCATCCAATCCCCCTCGTTATGGGGTGGATCATATGCTTATCGCGCTGAATTGTCGTAGTTAATTTTTACGAAGGGAAAATCGCTCATAGTGGGTGGAAATCCGCCTGAACCAGACCGGACAAACACGGCAAATGGAAGAGGATATGGCGATGCTGAAACGCCTCTCAGCAGACGAAAGCGGCGCGACCGCGATCGAATACGGACTCATCGCCGCGCTGATCTCGCTGGCGTGCATCATCGCCTTTCAGACGCTGGGTCTGAATCTGGCGACCGTGTTCACGACCGTAACCGACGCAATGGCCGGGCGTCAGTGACCGCGGCGATGGGGGCGGTTATTCCTCACCCATCCTGAGCGCCGCGATGAACGCTTCCTGCGGGATGCTGACGTTGCCGTATTCGCGCATCCGGGCCTTGCCCTTCTTCTGCTTTTCCAGCAGCTTCTTCTTGCGAGTGATGTCGCCGCCATAGCATTTGGCGGTCACGTCCTTCCGCAGCGCGCCGATGGTTTCGCGCGCGATCACCTTGCCGCCGATCGCCGCCTGAATCGGGATCTTGAACAGGTGGCGTGGGATCAGGTCTTTCAGCCGTTCGCACATGTGCCGCCCGCGCGCCTCGGCCACGCTGCGGTGGACGATCATGCTGAGCGCATCGACCGGTTCGTTGTTCACGAGGATGTTCATCTTCACCAGATCGCCTTCGCGCAACCCGATCTGTTCGTAATCGAAGCTGGCGTAGCCGCGGCTGATCGATTTCAGCCGATCATAGAAGTCGAACACCACTTCGTTCAGCGGCAGCTCGTAAGTCACCTGCGCCCGCCCGCCGACATAGGTCAGGTCGGTCTGGATGCCACGACGGTCCTGGCACAGCTTCAGGATCGCACCGAGATACTCATCAGGCGCGTAGATGGTCGCCTTGATCCACGGTTCCTCGATCTCCTCGATCCGGTTGGGATCAGGGTAGTCGGCCGGGTTGTGGAGGAATATCTCGCCCGCTTCTTCCGTCTTGCTGGCGGAAAGCTGGATTCGATAGACCACGCTGGGCGCGGTTGTGATCAGGTCCAGATCATATTCACGGCTCAGCCGTTCCTGAATGATCTCCAGATGCAGCAGGCCAAGGAAGCCGCAGCGGAAGCCAAAGCCCAGCGCCGCGCTGCTTTCCATCTCGTAGCTAAAGCTGGCGTCGTTCAGGCGCAGGCGGGCAATGCTTTCGCGCAGTTTCTCGAA
The DNA here is from genome assembly GCA_035555595.1 of Croceibacterium sp. Lineage (GTDB taxonomy): Bacteria > Pseudomonadota > Alphaproteobacteria > Sphingomonadales > Sphingomonadaceae > Croceibacterium_A. Next base: position 7,808 of record DATMGK010000035.1, read on the forward strand.
ATCGGCCGCATCCACGGGGAACAGCCCGCAGAATACCACCGGCTGCACTTCCTTGTAACCCGGCAGCGCCTCGGTCGCCCCGCCCTTCACCGTGGTGATCGTGTCACCGACGCGGGCCTGCTCCACTTCCTTGATCTGCGCGGTGATGAAACCGATCTCGCCCGGTCCGATTTCCGGCAGTTCGACGCGCTTGGGCGTGAAAGCGCCCACGCGGTCCACCAGATGCTCCGTCCCGCCCTGCATGAACTTGACGGGCAGGCCCTTCTTGATGGCCCCGTCGATCACGCGGACCAGAATGACCACGCCGAGATATGGATCGTACCAGCTATCCACCAGCATCGCCTTCAGGGGGGCGTTACGATCCCCCCTGGGCGGCGGAATCTTGGCGACCACGGCTTCCAGCACTTCCTGAATGCCGATCCCGCTCTTGGCGCTGGCCAGCACGGCATCGCTGGCGTCGAGGCCGATCACGTCCTCTATCTCCGCGCGCACCTTTTCAGGTTCGGCAGCGGGCAGGTCGATCTTGTTGATAACGGGCACGATCTCGTGATCGTGTTCGATGGACTGATAGACGTTGGCCAGCGTCTGCGCCTCCACCCCCTGCGCCGCATCGACCACCAGCAGCGCGCCTTCACATGCGGCAAGGCTGCGCGAGACTTCATAGGCGAAGTCCACGTGACCGGGCGTGTCCATCAGATTGAGTTCGTAAGTCTTGCCGTCACGCGCGGCATAGCTGAGCCGCACGGTCTGGGCCTTGATCGTGATGCCGCGTTCTTTCTCGATATCCATGTTATCGAGTACCTGTTCGCTCATCTCGCGATCCGTCAGCCCGCCCGTGGCCTGAATCAGCCGGTCGGCAAGCGTGGATTTCCCATGGTCGATATGGGCGATGATCGAGAAATTGCGGATCAGGTCGAGGTCAGCCATCGCGCGCCCTTAGCCGCGCGTTCAGAGGATGTCAGCCTGCCTTGCGCATTGGCGGCCTGACAGGCGCGACAGCACCTGCTCGCAGGGCGATTATCGCGCCCGATGCATCGCATTCCAGCGGCACATCGAATGCTATGCCCATCCGGTCGCCGTCGGACCATCTGGCCGTGGCCGCCACCGTGCGGCTTTCCGAAAGGCTTACGGTGAAGGCCGTGCCCGGCGCCACGTTCCACGGGCCTTCGATCAAGGCGCCGCCTGCGGAAATGTTGCGAATCATGCCGTTCAGCAACTGCCCGTCGCGTTCCAGAAGGACGTGGCGCAACATCGTGCGACGCGGTTCGCGCGCCGATTTCGGCCCTTGGGGGACCATCGCCAGTCCCGAACGCAGGCGTTCGCTCGCTGCATCCATCGTCAGGGGGCGTTCGTATATGAAGCCCTGTATGTGGCTGCAGCCGTGCATCCGCACCAGATCAAGCTCGTCGAAAGTCTCGACCCCTTCCGCCGTGGTATCCATGCCCAGCGCGTGCGCCAGACTGGTGATCGAGGCGATGATCGCTCCGTTCCGGCTTTCCGGCTGCGTGGCCCCGCGCACGAAGCTCTGGTCGATCTTGATCTTGTCGAACGGCGCCCGCTTCAGATAGCCGAGCGAGGAATAGCCAGTGCCAAAATCATCGAGCGCCAGCCGCACGCCGATGCCTTTCAGCGCGGCGAACATCGCCTCCGTCCGGTCGTCATCCCCCATGAACACGCTCTCGGTGATTTCGAGTTCGAGGCGTGAGGGATCGATGCCTGCCTGCGCGATGGCGCTGGTGACGATTGCCGGCAATTGAGGGTTGGCGAATTGCAGCGGCGAAACGTTCACCGCCACGCGCACTTCCTCCGGCCATTGGGCCAGATCGCGGCAAGCGGTACGCAGGGCCCATTCGCCGATCTGCACGATCAGGCCGGTATCCTCCGCCGTTTCCACGAAGCGACCCGGTGGAATCCAGCCCTGTTGCGGGTGCTGCCAGCGCAGCAGCGCCTCGAACCCGCTGATCCGCTCAGTCGCGGCGGAAACCACCGGCTGGTAGAACAGCTGTAAATGCCCGTGCGAGATCGCTTCGCGCAGGTCCTGCTCCAGCTTCGCCCGCGCTTCCGCTTCGGCATGCAGATCCTGTGCGTAGAAATGGAACCGCCCCCGCCCGAGGTCTTTCGCGGCGTAAAGAGCCAGATCAGCATTGCGGATCAGTTCGTCGCCGCTCGTCCCATCTTCAGGCGCCAGTGCAATACCCACAGACGCGCCAATCACCACCGTCTGCCCGTCGATGGGATAGGGCTGCGACAAGGCATGGATGATCTGCGCCGCCAGTTGCCCCAGCCGGTCGCGCGCCATGGTGCCTGGCACGATAACCTGGAATTCGTCGCCGCCCAGCCGGCCGACCTGCCCCGCCTGCTCCACGGTGCGCTGAAGGCGTTGGGCAACCTGCTTCAGCAGAGCATCGCCCGCTGGATGCCCCATCGAATCGTTCACCTGCTTGAACCGGTCGAGGTCCAGCAGGATCACCCCGCAGGCGCGGTCCTTTTCCAGATGCGCGGTAAGAATCTTCTCCAGTGCCTGAGACATCTGGAAACGATTGGCGAGGCCGGTGAGCGAATCGTAATGGGCCAGACGCGTCGCGTGTTGCTCGCTGGCCCGTTTTGCCGTCAGATCCGTGCCTGATCCGCGGAAGCCGACGAAATTGTCGAATTCGTCATAGATCGGCCGTCCGCTGACCGACCACCAGCGTTCGTCCCCCGGCGTATCTGCGCGCATGGCGATTTCGTGAAAGGCGGAACGGGCGGTGAGATGGAACAACAGTGTGCGCTCATCCTCCTGCCCCGTCCGTTCCAGATCGAACAGCTCGACCAGCGGCACGCCGATCAAAGCGGCCTGATTGCGGCCAACCGCCTCTGCCACAGGGGCGGATATATATGTGAGCAAAGCCCGGCGATCCGTTTCCCAGAACCAGCCCTGCCCGGTTTCCTCGTAGTCGGCGAGGATCTCGCGCGCGCGGCTGTGCGATCGTTCGCGGGCGCGGTTGCTGCGATCCTCCGCCGCCTGATCCCGTTCGTGATCGCGCCCGACCAGCATGGCCGCCGCAGCCGCCACCAGCAGGATGGCAACGCCGTCCAGCGACTGCGTTCCCACCACGAACGACGCCCAGATTGCCAATTGCGCGGCAAGGATGACCCCCGGTCGCCGTCGCAGATAACTCGCGGCGATGCCGGATGTGCAAATCAGCGACGCCAGCAGCACATCCCACGGCAGACTTCCGCTGGCCGACCAGCCCGTCATCGCCAGCCCGAACAGGAACAGCGGAGCAACCACGGTGCAGATCACCGCGGCGATCCGCACTTCCAGACGGCCCCGTGCGGCAACCTTGTGGGCCAGACCCACTGAACCCGCACCGATCAGTGCAAGGGCGAACAGCACGGCATCCGTTGTGCCCGGCCAGCCCCCGGTCGCAGCCATTCCGCTAACGCCAGAGGTTACCATCGCCAACAGGACATAGGGCCACTTCTTCGGCACCCACTGACGGCTCGCGGATTTCAGCGGCAGCAGCGCTGCGGTGCGATCGATCCGCGCTATACGGCGGGACGCCTGCCGGCGCTCGCTCACCGTTGTCGTTGAAGGCGGTAGTGGTGCGGCCGGAGCGATTTCGGCCTGGCCCTCCAGAGTCTTTTCCTCGGGCAAGGAACTCGCGGCTGCTTTCGCGGGTTTTTTCCGCTTCGGCGCCCCCTCATCGACAGCTTTGCCCGCACGCGTGCGCGTGCTTGTCGCTGAACGAACTTTGGTGGTCCCGGACATTTGGGGGGACTGCCCCGACAGCTTTGAGAAACGGTTAAGTTTTCAGCAGTTTTTGTCGATCAATCGATTGCCGCTTTCACGCCAGTGGTTAAGTTCGGATTACGCGAACGAGGAGAGATGATTTCCTGTCATGCGGCACATCGCGATAATCGGTTCCGGACCGGCCGGATATTACACGGCCGAAGCTGCCCAGAAGGCTTTCGGCGAAGATGTCCGCGTGGACGTTTTCGACCGGCTGCCAGTCCCTTACGGGCTGATCCGCACAGGCGTGGCCCCGGATCATCAATCCATCAAGGCCGTCTCGCGGCGGTACGAAAAGGTGGCGCTATCCGAAAACGTGCGGTTCGTCGGCAATATCTCGATCGGCGAACAGGTATCGATCGAAGAACTGCAGGAACTCTATGACGCCGTAGTGCTGGCCACCGGTGCACCGCACGATCGCCCGCTCGGCATTCCCGGAGAGGGATTGGCCAATGTGTTCGGCAGCGCGGCGTTCGTCGGCTGGTATAACGGCCACCCACAATTCGCGGAACTGAACCCGGACCTTTCGGGCAAAACCGCCGTGGTGATCGGCATGGGCAATGTCGCGCTGGATGTGGCGCGTATCCTTTCGAAAACCCGCGCGGAGTTCGCGGGCAGCGATATCGTAGCCCACGCGCTCGATGCGCTGGAGGCTTCCAGCATCGAGCGAGTCATCATTCTGGGCCGGCGCGGTCCACACCAGATCATGATGACGCCGAAGGAACTGGGCGAACTGGGCGAGCTTGAGCGCGCCGCGCCGCATGTATCTCCGGGCGACTTGCCAGAGCTGGGGGAGGACGCGATTCTGGAGCCGGGGCTGCGTAAATCCGTCACCCATCTCCGCGCCTTCGCCGCCACACCGGAAGATATTCGGGCGGAGAAGCCAAAAGCGATAGAATTCGCCTTCATGTCATCGCCCAAAGCCCTGATTGGAAACGAAAAGGTTGAGGCTGTGGAAGTGGAGCGGACAGCCATCGTGCGCGGGCGCGCTGAAGGGACGGGAGAGACATTCCGCATCCCTGCCGATCTGGTGGTAAGCTGCATCGGCTATCGCACATCACCGATCCCCGGCGTGCCGTTTGACGAGCGCGCCGGTCGTTTCGCCAATGATGAAGGGCGCATCCTGCCCGGCCTTTACTGCGTCGGCTGGGCGCGGCGCGGCCCTTCGGGCACCATCGGCACCAACCGACCCGATGGCTATTCCGTAATCGAGAAAATCGAGGAAGATATCGCGGCAGGATCGCTGGGCCATGCGCGCAGGCAGGGCCGCCCCGGCTTCGACGCGCTGGTGGCGGAACGCGGCCTGGATGTCGTCACCTTCCGCGACTGGAAGAAGATCGAGGAAGCGGAAGAACGCGCGGCCCGCGAAGGCGCACCGCGGGAAAAGTTCGTCGATGTGGAAGCGATGATCCGCGCCGGAAGATAGCGTCAGCCCACCCGCCGCAGGGGATTATTCGGCAGCTTCCTGCTGCTGCCGACCCGCTTCTTGCAGCTTCGCCCCCCAATCGCTGAACCGCTGTCCCATTTCCTGCATGCGCGGTTTGCAGCCGTTCTCGATCGCTTCGATATCCGGGACAAGCGAAGTCACATATTCCGGCGTCATCGTATCTTCAAAGCGCTTGCCCGTCGCGCCCTCGTAAAGCGCGGAGAACCAACCCACCGCCATGGAAAATCCCACGGCGACTTGCGCGTTGTCCTGATTATTGCCCAGAACCATCGCCGCCCAAACCGCACAACGCAGGTTCTGCTCCGGCTCAGGCAAATCGGTCGCGGACTGGGCATGAGCGGGAGTCGCCAGCGCCAATGCGGCTGCGGTGAGAAGAAGGCCGCGCATGTCGATCAAACCCGCATCGGCATCAGGACGTAGAGCGCGGGGCTCTTGTCATCCTGACGGATCAGGGTCGGCGCGCCGGCGTCTGCCAGATGCAGTTCCACCGTATCGCCGTCGATCTGGCCGAGGATGTCCTTCAGGTAATTGGCGTTGAAGCCGATCTCGAACGGGTCGGACGCATAGTCGGCGGGCACTTCTTCGGCCGCCGTGCCGTTATCGGGGCTGGTGACGGAGAGCGTTACCTTGTCCTGATCCAGCCCCATCTTTACCGCCCGCGTTTTTTCCGTGGCAATTGTCGCAACGCGATCAACACCTTCGTAGAAAGACTTGGGATCGAGTCTCAACAGCTTGTCGTTGCCTGTGGGGATCACGCGGCTGTAATCGGGGAACGTGCCATCGATCAGCTTGCTGGTCAGCACCACCCCGCCTTCGCCGCCCAGCGCGAAGCGGATCTTGCTGGCCGAAAGATCGATCAGCACGCTGCCGTCCAGCGCCTCTTCCAGCAGCTTGCGCAGTTCGCCCACCGCCTTGCGGGGAAGGATCACGTCCGGCATCCCGTCCGCGCCTTCCGGCCGCTGCAGCGTGAAACGCGCCAGCCGGTGGCCGTCCGTCGCCGCCGCCTTCAGTTCACCATCGGTGACGTGCAGGAAGATGCCGTTGAGATAATACCGCGTTTCTTCGGTCGAGATGGCGAAGCGCGTGCGATCGATCAGTTCCGCCAGAACGCGTGCAGGCAGTTCAAAACTGGTCGGCAGGTCGCCTTCCACGATCACCGGGAAATCATCGCGCGGCAGGGTGGGAAGCTGGAACCGGCTACGCCCCGCCTTCACCGTCATGCGGTTTTCGGCGGTTTCAAGGCTCACCTGGCTGCCATCCGGCAACTTGCGTGCAATGTCGAACAGCAGATGCGCCGATACCGTGATCGCACCCGGCGTTTCCACCGAAGCAGCCTCAAGGCTCTCCACAACCTGCAGATCAAGGTCGGTGGCCATAACCTTCACCGTGCCATCGCCATGCGCCTCTATCAGCACATTGGAGAGGATCGGTATCGTATTGCGGCGTTCCACCACCGACTGAACGTGAGACAAACAACGCAGCAACCTGGCGCGTTCGATGGTGGCTTTCATCGTAACAATGACCCCCTTGCGCGCTTCCCAAGGACAGGGACGGGCCGGAATCGCCCGCAAGCGCCGGAATATGTCGAATTATCCTTAGCGGTGCAGAGGCAAGCGGCAAGGCGCAATGGCGCGGTCTTGGGGATAAAATCGCGTTCAGTGGATGGCAGCCAGTCTCACAGCCACCTTTCGGCCCGTTTCTGCAAGGAAAACCGAAGGCGCGAAGTGAGGAATTAGAGTCGTCAGGCGAACATCGCCATGCCGCCGTTCACGTGCAGGGTCTGGCCCGTAATATATCCCGCTTCACGGCTGGAGAGGTAGGCCACGGCGGCGCCGATATCCCCGCCCTCACCCATGCGCCCCATCGGGATGCGGGCGTTGAGCGCTTCTTTCTGTGCATCCGGCAGCACATCTGTCATCGCGGTACGGATGAAACCGGGGGCGACGCAATTCGCGGTGATGCCGCGGCTCGCCACTTCCTGGGCGTAGCTCTTGGTCATGCCGACCAGGCCGGCCTTCGCGGCGGCGTAGTTCACCTGACCGGGGTTGCCGGTGGCGCCCACGACGCTGGTTACGGTGACGATCCGGCCGAAGCGCGCCTTCATCATCGGCTTGGCCGCCGCACGCATGAGGCGAAACGCGGCCTCCAGATTGATGCGGATCACCGCATCCCACTCGTCATCCTTCATTCGCATGGCCAGATTATCACGCGTGACGCCGGCATTGTTCACCAGAATGTCCAACTGGCCCAGGGTGTCGAGCGTGGCCGGGATCAGTTCTTCCACCTGAGTCGCGTTGGAAAGGTCGCAGGTTATCTCCACGTGATCGTGGCCGAATTCCTCGTTCAGCTCTTCCCGGAAGGCGCGCAGCTTGGCGCTGTTAGACCCAGAGAGCGCCAGCCGCGCGCCCTGCCCCGCCAGCGCCCTTGCAATCGCGGAACCAATCCCGCCGCTTGCGCCGGTTACGAGGGCGGTCATTCCGGTAAGATCGAACATGCTCAAACTCCGATGAATAGTGTATCTTATGGCCTGTGGAAGCTCAAATGTTGTTCGCCAAAGCCTCGATGTCGGCCATCGTCACCACGCTGATCACTTCCACGTCACTAACGGTGCGCCCGATCATCGGGCCGACAACCTTGCCACCCAGTTCCACAAAGCGGCTGATGCCTGCGTCCTTCATCGCGATCACGCTTTCGCGCCAGCGCACGCGGCCCGTCACCTGTTCCACCAGCAAGCGGCGTTCTTCGGCCGGATCCGTTACCGGGGCGGCGGTGACATTGGCGTAGATCGGCAGGCGGAAAGCTCCGGGGGGCGTGCGGCCCAGCGCCTCGTCCATCGCATCGGCCGCGGGTTGCATCAGGCTGCAATGAAATGGGGCGGAAACGGGCAGGATCACGCCGCGCTTGATGCCATGTTCCTTGGCCAGCGCCACCGCGCGCTCGATGGCACCCTTGTGGCCGGACAGAACCACCTGTCCCGGATCGTTGTCATTGGCGACCTGGCACACTTCCCCCTCAGCCGCAGCTTCGGCCAGCGCCTGCGCCTTTTCCAGATCGGCGCCGAGCAGCGCGCACATCGCACCCAGTCCCACGGGCACGGCCGCCTGCATCGCCTGCCCGCGCAGTGTCAGCAGGCGCGCGGTATCGGCCAGCGAGAAAGCACCGGCCGCGCACAGGGCGGTATATTCGCCCAGCGAGTGCCCGGCGACGCATTCGCCCTTCGCCACCAGCGACAGGCCGCCTTCGCGTTCCAGCACCCGCAGAACGGCAATGGCATTGGCCATGATCGCAGGCTGGGCATTTTCGGTCAGGGTCAGTTCTTCTTCCGGCCCTTCGCGCATGATGCGCGAAAGATTCTGGCCCAGCGCCTCGTCCACTTCCTGGAACACTTCGCGCGCAGCCACGCTGGCAGCGGCAAGTTCCGCCCCCATGCCAACTTTCTGACTGCCCTGGCCGGGGAATACGAATGCGGTCATCGGGGTCTCTCCTTGTTCGGCGGGCGCGGTTAGGGGCGCGAAGGCCGACGGGCAAGACCGAACGGCACTATCCTGTTAGCGTGATCGTGGCCAATATCCGCCGTACCCAGGAACGGGATGCCCGTGCGATCGCACCAGAAACGGGCGATCTCCTCTGGCTCGGCACCGAATGGCCGGTCGTTTTCGGGCACGGCGCTTACCCGCCCCAGCCTTATCCCGGCTATACCGCGCAACTGCTGCGTAACGTGGAAGAACAGCCGGTCGACGGCGTAAAGATGCTCAGCCACCTCCTCCACCAGCACGACGTGGCGGGAGATATCCGGCATCAGTTCCGTACCGCAAAGCATGGCCAGCGTCATGAGGTTGAACGCGGCCACCGGGCGCGCGTCCAGATCCGGTTCCAGCCCGGACGCATCGCCAGCCAGCCATGCGAGCGTGCGACGCACCGCCTGATCCCCCTGATCGCGCCGCAAGTCCACCGGCATAGGCGCGTGGACGGGGTGACCGATCCTGTCCCGATATAGCGCCGCCAGCAGGTATCCGGCATCGGAATAGCCGAGATAAGCCTTGCCGCGCGCCGCATCGCTCAGCCTCGCCATGGCAGCGGCGGCGATCCTGTTCGCACCATATCCGCCCTTGGCGAACCACACCGCGTCAAATGACGGATCGTTCGCACATTCCAGAAAGGCGTTGAGCCGCTGCGAATCCGGACCCGCAAAATGCCCCTGCTCCGCAAAGCACTGCTCATGAAAGTGCAGTTCCAGCGCAGGGAATTCCGCCGCCAGCGCCGCCAGTCGATCGGCTACGTCGCGGGTGATAGGCGTCGAAGGCGCACAGATGGCGACGCGGGTCATGCCTTCAGTAACCACATTTCGTCGCCCGGGCGAAGCCGTGCGGCGGAGATTTGCGCAGCGAGGTTGTGTTGGTTGACGCTCCAGCATACCGCTGCGGCATGACTTCTCAGGCCGATCTTACCGCCCATCCCTGGTTTTTCTGCGGCATCGGCGGATCGGGAATGTTGCCCCTCGCGCTGATCCTTAAGGGGCAAGGCGCGGAAGTCGCCGGGTCGGACCGCAGTTTCGATCAGGGCCGCACGCCGGAAAAGCGCGCATGGCTGGAACGGCAGGGCTTCACCCTGTTCCCGCAGGACGGCAGCGGGGTGACCTCTCCGCAACAAACGCTGATCGCCTCCGCCGCGATCGAGGATACGGTGCCGGAAGTCGTTCGCGCGAAGGAACTGGGCTGCCCGCGCATGACGCGCGCCGAATTGCTTTCCACGCTGTTCAACGCCGCCCCGGCAGGCATTGCGGTGGGCGGGACCAGCGGCAAATCCACGGTGACGGGAATGCTCGGCTGGATCATGCATCAGGCTGGCCGCGATCCGACGATCATGAACGGCGCGGTGATGAAGAACTTCGTCACGCCCGATGTTCCCTTCGCCAGCGCGCGGGTGGGACATGGCGATATGTTTGTATCCGAAGTTGATGAGAGCGACGGTTCGATCGCGCTTTACCGGCCGCAGGTTTCCGTACTTCTCAACGTCAGTCTCGACCACAAGGGGCTGGACGAATTGCGGGCCTTGTTCGGCGATTTCCTGAACGCAGCGTCCCGCGCGGCGGTCAATCTTGACGACGCGGAATCGCGCGCGCTGGCCCATCGCGCGAATGATCTGGTGACGTTCGGCATCGACCATCCAGACGCGATGATCGGTATCGAACCCGGCTCCATAATCGACCGCGCGACGGAGATTTCCGCCCGCGTGATCGACCGGCGTGATGGTTCATCCGGAGATTTCACTGTGCCGATGCCCGGCAGGCACAACGTGGCCAATGCCCTCGCCGCGATCGCCGGGGCTGCGGCGGCGGGGGTATCGGTAAGCGATGCGGCACGGTGTCTTGCAGGGTTTCAGGGCATTGCGCGGCGGTTTGATGTTGTCGGCACCAGTGCATCGGGCATCACGGTGATCGACGATTTCGGCCATAATCCGGAGAAGGTGCGCGCTACCCTGAGGACGCTGAAAGCCCATCCCGGCCGGATAATCGCGTTCTTCCAGCCCCACGGCTATGGCCCGCTGCGCCAGATGGGGCACGAACTCGCGCTTACTTTCGCCGAGGAGCTTGGCCCGGACGATCTGACGATCCTGTGTGATCCGGTCTATTTCGGCGGCACCGTGGACCGTTCCGAGGGCAGCGAACGCATCGTGCGCCTGATTGAGGAAGCAGGCGGAAAGGCGGAATACATCCCCACACGCGACCACTGCGGCCTGCGCATTGCGGATATCGCACGGGCTGGCGATCGCATCGCCATTATGGGCGCGCGCGACGATACGCTGACCGTTTTTGCCCGCGACCTGCTGGCGAACCTGCGCTGAGGAAGCCTCGCTCTCGCTCCGTCAGTTGACGCGGAAGAACCTGATCTTCACCGCCGGAACGGGATGCCCGGTGGCCATCTCCAGCGTGCCGATGAAAGCGGTCTGCCCCAGCCATTCGTACTTGCCGCGCGGGGGCTCGAACACCGGATGCGTCCGCGTGGGGCGGGCAACGCCGTTGGCATCCGGCGGACAGACCACACCGACGTTCACCACGTTGATCACCGCGCCGTCGTCAGTCTTGAGGAAATAGTCCGCCTCGATATCCGTGCAGCCATCAGGCCGCCGAAGCTGCCAGTCCCATCCGCCCGGCATCACCTCTCCCTTCAGGTCCGGCCCTTCGAACGTGCCGCCGGTGATGGGGATGATCAGTCGCCCGCCGCGCCCGGTGTCACCCACCTGCGTGGCTTCCCCCAGTTCGACGATTTCTTCGAACACGAATTCAAGGCTCGGGTCGGTTGCCTGCTGTGCGCTGGCCGGCGCGGCAAACGCTGCGCCCAGCAGCAATGCGATTCTTTTCATCCTACTCCCCTTTAACCTGTCTTTCCGGCCTGATACCCCGGTTCGGCGATGGTGGGGAGCGCACGCCGCCACAGCCCTTGCTTTATCCGGGGATTACGCTAATTGCCCGCGCTTCCCGCGAGTACGGGATTTTTCGAAGAAAGCCGGAGGGGCCTTCGCCATACGGGCGGATCAGCCAGCGATCGGCAGGAAGTGAAAGGAACGCGCACATGCCGCTCTACGAGCATGTATTCCTGGCGCGCCAGGATCTGAGCCAGGCTCAGGTCGATGCGCTCGCCGCCAGTGCCACCGAAATTGTCGAACAGAATGGCGGCAAGGTCTCCAAGACGGAAACCTGGGGTCTTAAGAACCTCGCCTACAAGATCGACCGTAACCGCAAGGCGCATTTCGTGCTGCTGAACCTCGAAGGTCCGGGCAGCATGGTCGCCGAGCTGGAGCGCCAGAACCGCATCAACGAAGACGTGATCCGCTGGCTCACCATCAACGTTGAAGATCACGAGACTGGCCCGTCCGTGCAGATGCGCAAGAATGAACGCGACCGCAAGCGGCGCGCCGAACGTGAGGAGCGCGACTGATGGCCCGCCCGTTTTTCCGCCGCCGGAAGTCCTGCCCGTTCTCGGCCAAGGACGCCCCTGTGATCGACTACAAGGACGTGCGTCTGCTTCAGGGCTTCATGTCCGAACGTGGCAAGATCGTGCCGAGCCGCATCACCGCCGTTTCCGCCAAGAAGCAGCGTGAGCTGGCCAAGGCGATCAAGCGCGCCCGCCATCTGGGCCTGCTGCCCTACATCGTGAAGTAAGGAGCCGGGATCATGGAAATTATCCTGCTCGAACGTATCGAGAAGCTCGGCACCATCGGTGACGTCGTCACCGTGAAGGACGGCTATGCCCGTAACTTCCTGCTGCCGAACAAGAAGGCCCTTCGTTCCAACGAAGCCAACCGCAAGGTCTTCGAAGCCAACCGTGAACGGCTGGAGGCTGAAAACGCCGCCCGTCGTGACGACGCGGCGAAGGCTGGCGAGAACGTTGACGGCACCGAACTGGTGCTGATCCGCGCCTCGTCGAACTCCGGCCAGCTTTACGGCTCGGTCAGCGTTCGCGACATTGCCGATGGCCTGAAGGAAAAGGGCTTCGACATCAACAAGTCGCAGATCGTGCTGGAACGCCCGATCAAGACGATCGGCCTGTTCGATGTGCGCGTGGCGCTGCACCCCGAAGTTCATGTCAACATCAAGACGAACGTGGCCCGTTCCGACGACGAAGCTGAACTTCAGCGTCAGGGCGTCAACGTCATCGGCCAGATCGCCGAAGACGAACGCGGCGAATCCGAAGGCTTCACGGAAGAACGTGTGGCTGGCGCCGAACCGGGCGACCTGCCCCCGGCCGAAGACGCCGAAGAGAACGCCGAAGGCTGATCCTTCGTTCTCATCGAGACAACAGGAAGGGCGCGCTCCGCAAGGACCGCGCCCTTTCTTTATTCCATCACCGCCAGCCCATCTCCGCCTGCGCCGGAAGGCAGGCGGCGCAGAACCGCGCCACTCTCGAAATCGATCTCCGCCACGGTGTCACGCATGGTTTCCGCCGCGTAGAGTCGTGCCCCATCGGCGGAAAACACCAGCGTCACCTGACCCGCCCCCATCTCGCCCGAAACACGCGGGGATCGGATCACCTCGTTCGTCGTGGTGTCGATCACACTCAGGCCACCGTCCCCCATGTTGGAACTGACCACCCTGCCGCCGCGCGGATGCACCGCCAGCCGTATCGGCATGCGGCCGGCGTCCAGTTCCGCCTCTACCTCCAGCGTGTCGGGATTGAGCCGGTAAACCTTGCCGCTTTCATTAGCGCCGACCCACAGCGACTTTTCATCGGGCGAAAGGGCAATGGCCTCCGTCCGTCCGCCCAGTTCGCTGCGCGCTGTCTCGCGCCCCGTCGAAAGATCATAGCGAACCACCACACCACTGGCGACGATTGTGCCCCAGACGGTCGTCCCCGCGCTGTCCACCGCCACCAGATGCGGCCCCGGCGCTCCGGACCCGATTTCCTTCACCACGGGAGATTCAGAGAGCGGTGCTTCCACCGTAAAGATGGAACCGCGCCCTTCGGCACTGGCAACGATCGTACCGCCAGAATGCCAGACCAGCCCGTGCGGCCGCGCGCCCTGCCCCAGTGCGATACGCCCCACCGGGCGCAAACCGGCAGTTTCGAACAGTTCCAGGCTCTCGCCGCTGTAACAGGCCAGCGCCACATGGCGACGATCGGGGGACACCGCCAGTTCGTGAGGGTTGTCGCACGATGGCGTCCGGTGCGTTTCCGCGCCGCTCGCCAGATCGATCCGCGAAACGCTGTTACCGCGCTTGTTGGCAACGATCAGCACCCCGTGGGGTTCAGCAGGCTCCTGTGCGGGCACAGGACCGCTGCAAGCTACAAGAACCGCGAAGATCGCAGTGGCGCTCATCATTCGCATGGCCGTTCTCCCATGACCCGGAGAGGCATAGGCTATCGGAACAGGTCATGCATGGCCACCGCGCCGATTCCGCAAAGTTGTGTTGCCGCAAACCCGGCGTAGATTGAGGCATGGATTCCCACAGCGCCATTGCCCAACTCATCGCGATCTACGACACGGCCGTTGACCGGTTGCGTGCCGACATCGCCGAATATGTCCGCACCGGCGCCCCTCCTCCACCGGAGCGCCGCCATGATGGCAGCTATTGCTATCCGGAACTGCGTGTGGCGTTCGCGGGCGGTGGACCGGCGATTGAACGATCACGCGCGTTCGGCCGCCTTCACCAGCCCGGCGTCTATGCCACCACCGTCACCCGGCCCGATCTCTTCGCGGATTATCTCGCCGAACAGCTCGATCTGCTGACGGAAGATTACGATGTGGCGATCGAATGTCGCCCGTCCCGTCAGGAAATCGCATTCCCTTATGTGTTCGACGGCCGACAGGGAGCGGCGCTTGCAGGTATCCGGCCCACGGAACTTGCCCGACACTTTCCCACCACAGAGCTGGCTTTGATCGGTGACGAACTTGCTGATGGTCTGGGCATGGAAACGGCGGATGGCACGATGCCGCTTTCGCTGTTCGACGGGCTTCGCACGGATTTCTCACTTGCCCGGCTGGCCCACTACACGGGCACCGCGCCGGAAGACTTCCAGCGCTTCGTGCTGCTGACCAACTATCACCGCTATATCGATGAATTCGTTGACTGGGCGGGCGAGCAGGTCGGCGGGGGAACTTACACTATGCTCTCTGGCGCGGGCGGCCTGCGTATAGGGCAGCGAACGCCGCACGCGCGCGAGCAACTGAACGAAACGACCTGGCGTCGGCATCAGATGCCCGCCTATCACCTCATGGCGCCGGATCGCATGGGCATCACGCTGGTCAACATCGGCGTCGGCCCGTCCAACGCGAAGACCATTACCGATCACCTTGCGGTCCTAAGGCCCGAGGCATGGTTGATGATCGGCCATTGCGGCGGTCTGCGCCCCACGCAGAAGATCGGCGATTTCGTTCTCGCCCACGCTTATTTGCGCGACGATCACGTGCTGGACGACGTGCTGCCGCCCGAAATCCCGCTTCCCGCCATTGCCGAGGTGCAGCAGGCGCTGGCGACCGCGGCAGAGGAAGTGAGCGGCGCGCAGGGGGCGGATCTGAAGGAGAGGATGCGTACCGGCACTGTCGTGACCACGGATGATCGCAACTGGGAGCTGCGCTTCGCCCGCACCTCACTGCGCCTGTCGCAAAGCCGGGCGGTAGCGATAGAGATGGAAAGCGCCACCGTCGCCGCGCAGGGTTATCGCTTCCGCGTCCCCTACGGCACACTGCTATGCGTTTCGGACAAGCCTCTGCACGGCGAGATCAAACTGCCGGGGCAGGCCAACGTGTTCTACGAACAGGCCATTGCCGGTCACCTGCAGATCGGCATCCGCGCCTGCGAACTGCTGCGCGCCGAAGGGCCGCGCCTGCACAGTCGCAAGCTGCGGGCCTTCAGCGAGCCGCCCTTCCGCTAGATCACCAGCCCTGCGGCTTGCCGCGGTTCTGTTCGTCCAGCCACGCCTTCAGCGGCGCGAAATATTCGATCATCGCCTCGGCGCTGATCTCGCGGCTGCCGGTGAAGGCCTCCAGCGCATCGGGCCACGGCTTGCTGGCGCCCATTTCCAGCATGGCGTTCAGCCGCTCGCCCACTTGCTCGTTGCCGTAGAAGCTGCAGCGATGCAGCGGCCCCGTCCATCCGGCGGCGTCGCAGGCGGCCTTGTAGAACTGGAACTGCAGGATGCGCGCCAGGAAATAGCGCATGTAAGGCGTATTGCCGGGTATGTGGTACTTCGCGCCCGGATCGAACGCGTCGGCCGGGCGATTGACCGGCGGCACGATGCCCTGATAATCGCGCTTCAGATCCACCCACGCCTGATTGTATTGTGCCGGGGTGATCGATCCGTCGAACACGCCCCAGCGCCATTTGTCGACCAGCAGGCCGAACGGCAGAAACGCCACCTTGTCCATCGCCTGCCGCAGCAGCAGGCCGATATCCTTGTCCGCACTCGGCACCTGTGCGCGGTCAAGCAGGCCGATCTGCACCAGATATTCGGGCGTGATGGACAGCGCCACCATGTCGCCGATGGCCTCATGGAAGCCATCGTTGGCGCCGTTGAGGTGCAGATAGCTCTGCTGGTTGTAGGCGCGCTGATAGTAATTGTGGCCCAGCTCGTGATGGATGACGACGAAATCGTCCCCATTGCGCTTGATGCACATCTTGATCCGCAGATCGTCCTTGTTGTCCACGTCCCACGCACTGGCATGGCACTGAACCTCGCGGTCGGCCGGCTTCAGAAACTGGGACCGGGTCCAGAACGTTTCCGGCAAGGGCGCGAAACCCAGAGAGGAGAAGAACCCCTCGCCCGCGCGCACCATGTCCAGTTCGTCCATGCCCTTCGCGGCGATCAGGTCGGTCACATCAAAGCCGATGTCTCCTGCTCCGGGCGGCGCGACCAGCGGGTAGATATTGCCCCATTCCTGCGCCCACATATTGCCCAGCAGGTCCGCACGGATCGGCCCGCTGGCAGGCTGCACGTCGTTGCCGTATTTCTCGTTCAGCTTGGTGCGGACATAAGTGTGCAGCGACAGATAGAGCGGCTTCAGCTCGTCCCAGATGCCATCCACCATCGTGGCGAATTCATCGGGCGGCATGTCATAGTTGGAACGCCACATCGCGCCCGCATCAGCAAAACCCAGTTCCTTCGCGCCCTCGTTCGCGATGGCGACCATGCGGGCGTAGCCATCCTTCATCGGCGCGCCGACACCGTCGTGCCAACTGGCCCACATCTCCGCGTATTCCGCGGGGGTATGGTCCAGATTGCCCATCTCCGCCTCTATGTCGGAACCGGATATCGGCTGGCCGCCCAGCGTGCCCTTGCCCTTGCCGTACTGGCTGGCCAGATCGGTGGCGATGGTGGACAATTCGTCAGCCGCACCCGGCGTGGTGGGCGCGGGCAGGACGATGCCGTTACGGAGAATGTCCAGCTTGCGCGCCACCACCGGATCAAGACCGGGCAATTGCGCATAGCGCGCAGCCTCCAGCGCGTATTCCACGCTCTTTTCCGTTCCGATTGAACCGTAGCGTGCTGCCAGCGCGTCGGTATCGTCGATTATATACGTCGCATTTACCCATGATATCCGGGCATATTCGACCGAGAAATCGAACAGGTCCTTCTCCACTGCGGCGATGAAATCGGCCGCGCCTTGCGGAGTCATCGGATAAGCTGGCGTGGCAGATCCGGCCGGGGCGGCATCCTGCGCGGCAGCGGGTGAAGCCAGACTGGCGGCGATCGCCAGCAGGGCGGCGGATGCTAGAGTCTTCATCGGTGGCAGTTCCTTAGGCAAAAAGGGAGAAACTGGTTTCACAAGCTACCGGTTTGAACGGATCGCACGGCTTAATCAAGCCGTCAGAAAGCGCACCATTGCCTCGCCTAGCTCGGGGCCCGTGACAGAACTCATATGCGTGCCCGGCACATCGGCGAGACGCGCGTTTGGCAGGGCTTCCACCAGCCGTTGCGGAGAGCCGTTGTCCTCGTCTTTGTCACCGCAGACAACCAGCGTCGGCGTGGTCACTTTCGCCAGGTCACTCTCCGAAATGTCGTCCACAGCGCCCAACAGCAACCGGGCCGCGACGCGATCGATCTTCATCGTTTTCATGAACTGCGTCGCCACGAACGCCGGATCGCCGTGCTTCACTTCTCCAAAGCGGTCGATCGCATCGATGAAGAATGACGCACGCCTATCCCAGCCGGAAAGCCCCTCCAGCCCCATCCCACCCAACACCAGCCTGCGGGGAGCAAGTCCGGCAATCACCGCCGACGCGGCGGTCCGCGCGCCGAGCGAGAACCCGCCCAGATCGAAATCATCAAGGCCAAGCGCGCTCACCACAGCTTCCACGTCACGCACCAAGACGCCGGGCGGATACGCAGAGGCATCGTGCGGTTTGCCGCTCTGCCCGTGGGCGCGAAGATCGGGCATCACGGCTTCGAACCCGGCCGCCGCAAGCGCGGCGGCATGGCCGAAACGGATCCAGTTCATATCGGCGCTGGAAAACAGGCCGTGAAGCAGGAGGACAGGCCGCCCCTCCCCCAGTCGATGCACGGCCAGTTCCACCCCGTCGAATGAGGGAACAGTTTCTATCCGCACCCCGCTCACTGGCCGCCCTCATTCATCTTCGTCATTTTTTCTTCCTTTCCGGGAAAAACTCGCTGATTCCGTTGTTAGAAGCAACCGATGCGCCTATCTGGCGCCCCTACTCCCGGAACTGAGGCAGTCCTGATGGCTGAAGCCGATCCGCAAATTTCTGAAGACGAAACACAAGTCGAAGGTGCGCGTGCCCCACGTCGATGGGGACGACTTGCGCTGATGCTTTCTCTGCCCATCGTCCTGCTGATCGGCGGTGTGGTTTACTGGCAGAGCCTGCAAGGTAAAGTTTCCACCGACAACGCCTATCTGAAACAGGACATGGTCGGCGTAAGCGCCGAAGTGGTCGGCAAGATCATCGAAGTTGCGGTGCGCGATGGCGACATGGTGAAGGCCGGCGATCTGCTGTTCCGCATCGATCCGGAACCCTACTCCCTCCAGATACACGAAGCCGACGCCGCCATCGCCACGGCGCAGGCCAATCTGACAGCCCTGTCCCATGCGCCGGAACTTACCGGCGTGGATATCTCCGCCGCGCGTGAGGATATCGCGTTCGCCCAATCCACGCTCGAGCGGCAGCAGGCCCTCTGGCAGCGGGGTTTCACCACAAAAGCCGATTACGAAGCTGCTCAGCACGCCGTGGCTCAGGCACAGGAACGGCTGCGCCAGGCGCAAGCCCAACAGCGCGAAGCAAGGGCACGATTGGCCGAAGGGCCCGCCGTTCCCGGCCAGAACCCGCAAATCGCCGCCGCAAATGCCCGCCGGGCAGAGGCTGAACTAGCACTGCGGCGGACAGAGATTCGCGCGCCCATCGCCGGTAGGGTCGCCCAGTCCAGCCGTCTGCAACTGGGTCAGCAAGCCGTCACCAGCCTGCCGATGCTGACGCTGGTCGCCGATACGAGTTCTTATGTGGAAGCGAACTTCAAGGAAACCGATCTGGACCAGATGCGCGTGGGCCAGCCCGCAGAGATCAGCTTCGACGCCTATCCGGGCACGGCATTGAAAGGGCACGTGGCATCGATCGGCGCGGGCACGGGATCGGAATTTTCCGTTCTTCCCGCACAGAACGCCAGCGGCAACTGGGTGAAAGTCACCCAGCGCGTGCCGGTGCGGATCGCCATTGACGAGAAAAGCGATCGTCCGCTGATCGCAGGACTATCGGCAGACGTGACCGTCTTCGTCGACGGAAGGAAGCGCTAGGCCATGGCCAGCGCCGCCGCTTCCGGCCGCGGCGGTCAGACGCGGGCGGCGGAAGCTCCTATCGAGGACGTCGCCCAGCTTCCGACCGAAAACCACCTGCTGCTGATCGTCGGCGTAATGGCGGCCACGCTGCTGCAAGTGCTGGATATTACGATCGCCAATGTGGCAATCCCGCACATGCAGTCCACGCTGGGCGCCACGCCCGACACGATAAGCTGGGTGCTGACGAGCTACATCATCGCTTCCGCTGTGGCGATGCCGATAACCGGCTGGCTTTCGGATCGGATCGGATCGCGCCGCCTGTTCATCTGGTCGGTGGCCGGATTCGTTCTAGCGTCCATGCTGTGCGGCATGGCCCAGAATCTCGAGGAAATGGTGCTATTCCGCGCGTTGCAGGGCGTCGCGGGCGCCTTCATCGCGCCGCTTAGCCAGGCCGCGCTGCTGGATACCACCCGGCCCAGCAAGCAATCCTCCATCATCGCACTGTGGGGCATGGGGGTGATGATCGGCCCCATCCTTGGCCCTGTTCTGGGTGGCTGGATCACCGAGAACTGGTCATGGCGGTGGGTGTTCTACGTCAACGTGCCCGTCGGGATACTGTGTCTCGCGATCCTGATGGCGGAATTGCCGTCGCGTGAGATATCCCGGCGACGCTTCGACCTGTTCGGCTTCGCGATGATCGCGCTGTGCCTCAGCAGCCTTCAGCTTGTGCTTGACCGTGGCACCCAACTGGACTGGCTCGCTTCGGTGGAAACGTGGATCTATCTTTTCCTGATCCTGTCTTCAGCGTGGATTGCGGTAATCCATTTCGCCACGGCACCACAGCCGCTGTTTGACCGGCTCCTGTTCGCCAACGTGAACTTCGTGCTAGCGTTGGTCTTCATGGGGGTAGTCGGCGTCGTCATGTTCGCCACCATGGCGCTGCTACCGCCGATGCTGCAGGGCCTGTTCGGTTATGACGTGATCGATACCGGCATGGTGCTGATGCCCCGCGGGATCGGCGTGCTGATATCGATGCAGCTTTCCGGGCTGCTTCTGCGCAAGGGCGTGGATGCACGCTGGATGGTTTCCGCCGGGTTCCTCATCGGTGCATGGTCGCTGTGGCAGATGGCCGGCTGGTCGCTCGATGTTGATCGCTATCACATCGTCATGTCCGGCCTGATACAGGGTATCGGCATCGGGCTGGTGTTCATCCCGCTTCAGGCCACCGCCTTCGCTACTCTGCCCCCGCGCCTGAGGACAGACGGATCGAGCCTGCTGAACCTCACGCGGTCGGTCGGCTCCTCCATCGGCATTTCGGTGATGATGACGCTGTTGACGCGTAACACGCAGACCAGCCACAGCGATCTGGCAGCGCACGTCACCCCCACGATCACCTCGATGCTGGACTTGTCGTCGATTCAGCGGTTCCAGCAATATGGTGAGGCAGGGCTGGAGGTAGTCAACGGGATCGTCACGCAGCAGGCGGCGATGATCGCCTATCTCGACGATTTCTATCTTATGATGTGGCTCAGCCTCGCATCGGTCCCGCTGGTTCTGCTGATGCGTAAGAGCGAAGCACCGGCGGCCCAAACCGAACCGCCGGGGCACTAACTCGCAGGTGTGGCGGGAAACGGGCAGCCTTGCGGCCACCCACTTCCACCAATCCGGCTCAGCCCTTTTTCAGGTGGCGGCGGCCGAGCAGTTCGGCAATCTGCACCGCGTTCAGCGCCGCGCCCTTGCGAAGGTTGTCGCTGACGCACCACAGGGAAAGGCCGTTCTCGACCGTCGGGTCTTCACGCACACGGCTGACGTAGGTCGCACCGTCGCCCGCGCTTTCGATCGGGGTGACGTAACCGCCATCCTCGCGCTTATCGACCAGCATCACGCCGGGCGCCTCTCGCAGGATGTCCTGCGCCTGTTCGGCGGAAAGCTCCCGTTCAAATTCAAGGTTGATCGATTCCGAGTGGCCGACGAACACCGGCACGCGCACGCAGGTGGCGTTAACCTTGATCTTCGGGTCGAGGATCTTCTTGGTCTCGACCACCATCTTCCACTCTTCCTTGGTGGAACCATCATCCAGGAACACGTCAATGTGCGGGATCACGTTGAAGGCGATCTGCTTGGTGAACTTGCTCGGTTCCACCGGATCACCAACGAAGATCGCGCGGCTCTGTTCGAACAACTCGTCCATGCCGGCCTTGCCCGCACCCGAAACCGACTGATAGGTGCTGACCACAACGCGCTTGATACCCGCAGCGTCATGCAGCGGCTTAAGCGCGACAACCAGCTGTGCGGTCGAACAGTTCGGGTTCGCGATGATATTGCGCTTCTTGTAATCGTCGATCGCATCCGGGTTCACTTCCGGCACGATCAGCGGAACGTCCGGATCCATGCGGTAGAGCGACGAATTGTCGATCACCACGCAGCCGGCCGCAGCAGCCTTGGGCGCATATTCCTTCGCCGGGCCGGAACCGGCGGCGAACAGGGCGATGTCCCACCCCGTGAAATCGAAATGCTCAATATTACGGCATTTCAGCATTTTTCCGGTGTCACCGAGTTCAATTTCGGTCCCCGTCGAACGCGGGCTGGCCACCGCCGCCACTTCGTCCATCGGAAATTCGCGTTCGGCCAGAATGGCGAGCATCTCACGCCCAACATTCCCCGTCGCACCGACAACCGCTACCCGGTAACCCATCACTCGCTCCGCATGATTGAATACGCGCCCATCTAGGGCGCAAGAGGCGCGCCGCAATGCACAAATGCGTGCAACAGGGCAAGCGCGGCTTTGCTATTCGGGCGGGGTTACGCCGTTCTGTTCCAGAAAGCGGAAGATCGCATCCCACAGATGCACGCTGATCTTCGGCCCTGAAACGCGGTGGGTGTATCCGGGGTAGAGCATCATATCGAACGGCACCGCTTCGCCCTGAAGCTTAGCGATCAGTTCGGAACTGTTCTCGAACACCACATTGTCATCGGCCATGCCGTGAATGATCAGCAAGGGGTCGGCGATCCGTTCCGCGCCTTGCAGCGCGCTCGACGCAGCATAGGCGGCTGCATCAATTTGCGGCATGCCCATGTAGCGTTCCGTATAGAACGTATCGTACAGTTCCCACCGGGTGACGGAAGCGCCGGCGATGCCCGCCGCGTAAAGGCCCTGATCTGCCTCCAGCATCTTCAGCGTCATGTATCCGCCGTACG
This sequence comes from Croceibacterium sp., assembly GCA_035555595.1. GTDB lineage: Bacteria > Pseudomonadota > Alphaproteobacteria > Sphingomonadales > Sphingomonadaceae > Croceibacterium_A. Next base: position 30,451 of record DATMGK010000035.1, read on the forward strand.
ACCAGCCGTAAGTCGCGATCTTGGCCGGATCGACGAAATCCAGAGTCTTCAGGAACTGGGCTCCCGCGCGCTGATCATCCACCTCGACCGATCCCATCGCGCGGTAGATCGCCTTTTCAAAATCTACCCCGCGGTTGGAACTGCCGCGATTGTCGATCTCGAACCAGATATAACCCCGGTCCACAATCGCCTGTTGCAGCGCCCCACCCCAGCCACGCGTGACCTGCTGCGAATGCGGCCCGCCATAGTGTGAGAAGAACACGGGGTAACGTTTGCCGGCTTCGATCGGCGGCGTGATCATCTTCCAGTGCAGCGGCGTGCCATCCGGCCCCGCGATCGTGCCGAATTGCGCCGGGCGATGGCTGGCGAGATAGGGCGTATATGGATGATCGGCGTTGAGCGCGTTCTCCTCAACCCATGCCAGCCGCTTGCCGCCGCCGTCCGCCAGATAGACCTGCTTTGGCTGATCGGCAGACGATCGGGTGACAAGCAGCGTCTTGCCCTTGCCATCCATCGTCGCGCTGCTGGCGAAGGCGGGATCGGTCAGCCGTTCCGGCGCACCGCCATTCCGATAGTCCAGCGCATAGACCTGCGGCAACAGCACATCGTCCAGTGTCGCGGTGAAATAGAGGCGGCCCGCGTCCTGATCGACGCCGTTAAGCGCGGTGACCACCCAGTCGCCCCGGGTAAGCTGGCTCCAGTTACCGTCCGCGAAACGATAGAGGTGGCCGAACCCATCGCGCTCCGACCACCAGATCGCGCTGCCGTCTTTCAGGAAGCGATAGTTATCGGTCAGGTTGATCCAATGGCCCTGCGCCGCCTTTTCGCTGAACAGCACACGGCTGGCACCAGTCGCAGGATCGACGACAAGCATGTCCAGCGTGGTCTGCCCGCGATCGATGCGCTGGACGTACAGCGTCTTGCCGTCAGGCGACCAGTTCACACGAGCGAGGTAGATATCACGCTCTGACCCCAGATCGACTTCCACACGGTTGCCGCCATCGGGATCGAGAACGAAAAACTGCACATCCACATTGGGCGTGCCTGCTGCCGGATAGCGTTGTTCGAACGTCCGGGTGCCCGTGGCGCCGATGGCCGCGCGCGTGACGACGCCCACTGGCGCCTCGTCAAACCGCTGCACGGCGATGCGCTGATCGCCGGGTGCCCACCAGTATCCGGTGAGCCGGTCCATCTCCTCCTGAGCGACGAATTCGGCTTCACCCCAATGAATCGTATCCGACGCTTCCTCTGGCGTGACAGGCGCCGCCTCGCTGCCGATCGTGCCAACCCACAGGCGCCCATCCCGCACGAAGGAAAGATAGCGCCCGGTCTCGCTCAGCTTCGGGTTAAGTTCGCTCTCCTCGCTATCCGTCAGCCGCGTTACCGAGCCATCGAGCGCCGCCAGATAGAGATCTCCATCCAGCGGCACGAGAATAGCCCTCCCATCATCCGACCATTCATAGGCAACGATGCCTTTCAATTCACCGATGCGCTGGCGTTCGCGCTGCATCTTCTCCGCTTCGGAGAGTTCGCGGCCCGAACCAAGCTGTTCGGAATCGACCAGCATCCGCCACTCGCCCGTTTCGCGGTCGAACGCCCACAGGTCATACCGCTGGCGGTCTTCCGCGCGGTTCCGCAGCACGGTGAGATAGCGCCCATCGGGCGAAAGCTTCGCCAGCCGGGGACTTGCCCCATCGAGCGAAGGGCTGGCGAACACGCGTTCGAACGACAAATCGCCCGTTTCCGTTGCAATCACTGGTATCACCTCATCTTGCGCGGCGGCGATAGCGGGGCAGGATAGCAGGGCAAGCGCGCTGATGGCTGACAGACAGAGCACAGATCGCACGGAGATACTCCAGAAGAACGAAAAGGGGCGCCCCGATCTCTCGGAGCGCCCCTCTTGTTACATCTGCAATCAGATGATGAAAGCGTCTTAGTCCTGCTTAACCGGCTGCTTGCGCTCCGCGATGCGGGCGCGCTTGCCGGTACGGCCGCGCAGGTAATAGAGCTTCGCACGACGCACGACGCCGCGACGGACCACTTCGATGCTGTCCACGTTCGGCGAGTAGAGCGGGAAAACGCGCTCCACACCTTCGCCGAAGCTCAGCTTGCGGACCGTGAAATTGCTGTTGATGCCGCGGTTCGACCGGGCAATGCACACGCCTTCGAAGTTCTGAACGCGGGTGCGCTCACCTTCAACAACGCGCACACCGACGCGCAGCGTGTCGCCGGGGCGGAATTCGGGAACGGACTTGCTCTCGTTGAAAGCCGCGATGGCTTCAGCTTCGAGCTCCTGGATCAGACCCATGATGGGCTCCTTCAATCCTCACGCCGCGCGCCAGAGGCAGACTGGTCCCGAGCGCCCCTGTGGCGCTCCCAAAGGTCCGGTCTGCGTAACCGTGTATCCTGTTCGCTCATGGCTTTACGCCATGCGGCGATCTTCGCATGATCCCCCGATCGCAGCACTTCAGGGATCGTGCGCCCTTCCCATTCAACAGGTCGGGTATAATGCGGGTATTCAAGAAGCCCTTCTTCGAAGGATTCCTCGGCCCCGCTGGAAGGCGCGCCCATTACGCCGGGAAGCAGGCGAATGCAAGCGTCCAGAATGGCCAGCGCCGCTGGCTCTCCGCCCGACAGAACAACGTCCGTCAGACTCACTTCCTCAACGTCACGACCAGCAAAAATTCGCTCGTCGAATCCTTCGAACCGGCCGCACAGGATCGTCACGCCGGGACCCACCGCCAGTTCACGGATGCGGGCCTGTGAAATCGGCCTCCCGCGCGGGGTCATCGCCAGAACGGGGCAATCGGGCTGCCGCGTGCGCGCATGATCGATCGCGGCTGCCAGAATATCGGCTTTTAACACCATGCCCGCCCCGCCCCCAGCAGGAGTGTCGTCGACGGTTCGGTGCTTGTCCGTGGCGAAATCGCGGATCTGCACCGCGTCCAGCGACCATGCTCCCTCGGCCAGCGCACGGCCAGCAAGCGACACGCCCAAGGAGCCGGGAAACATCTCCGGATAGAGGGTAAGGACCGTCGCCGCGAAGCTCATGCCTCGACGAAGTCCTGCGCGACGGTCAATCGCTCGACATTCCATTCCGGCACCGCTTCCGCACGCATCGGCACCATGAAGCGTTTACCGTCCGGTCGCTCGATCTCGATCACGTCGCCCGCGCCGTAATTCTCGACCGCGACGACAGTGCCCAGAGGGTCGCCTGCATCCGATACAGCGCTGAGGCCGATCAGATCGGCGTGATAATATTCGCCTTCCGCCAATGGCGGCAGCGCAGAGCGAGGTACAGTCAGCAAGGTGCCACGCAGCTTTTCAGCAGCGGTACGGTCCGGCACTTCGGCGAAACGCGCGATGGCGCCGCCCTTGCCGTCATCACGCAATTTCTTGAGAGAGAGGCCGCCGTCGTTGAACGCGCGATGCGCGGACAACGCGGCAATGCCATCTCCAAACAGTTTGAGGCGGACCTCGCCCGTCACACCGTGCGCGCCGATGATGGCGGCGAGTGTAACGGGCCGGTCCTGCATCGGGCTCAGCCCTCAGCCTTTTCCTCACCGGCTTCTTCAGCCGGAGCTTCAGCAGCAGGCGCTTCTTCAGCGGGAGCCTCGGCAACGACTTCTTCAGTCACTGCTTCAGGTGCGGCTTCCTCAACGGGAGCTTCAGCAGCAGCCCTGGCTGCTTCTTCAGCCTCAGCGGCCTTGGCAGCGCGTTCTTCAGCGCGTTCCTTGGCCTTGTCGCCCGGCTCCGCCTTCTTCGGGTTGTTGCGCGGAGCGCGTTCCTGGATGCCCGCGGCGTCGAGGAAACGAGCCACACGGTCGGTCGCCTGCGCGCCGACACCCACCCAATAGCGGGCGCGATCTTCGTTCACCTTCACGCGGTTCGCGTCATCCTTGGCGAGCAGCGGGTTATAGGTGCCGATCTGCTCCAGATACTTGCCGTCACGCGGGGAACGGCTGTCCGACACCACGATGCGGTAATAAGGGCGCTTCTTGCTGCCGCCCCGCGAAAGCCTGATTGCTACTGCCATGAGAAATTACCTTTCCAATTCAAACCGTTGAAATTCAATTCTTCTTCATAAGATTTTGCAGGTTCGGGGGGATTTGCGCCCCGCCGCCCAAACCGGGCATCCCGCCCGCGCCGCCCAGTCCGCCGCCACCGCCGAACAAAGCGCCCAGACCCTTCAGGCCGCCCAGCTTTTTGATCTGCTTCATCGCGCGGCCCATTTC
>DATMGK010000036.1:0-6017 GCA_035555595.1 Croceibacterium sp.
GCTCTGCCCCCGCGCCGTGCCGGTCATACCGGGCGACGCGCCGATCAGACCCACCGGCTTGCCGCCCAGCGGCGCGCCACGCGGCGGACGGGAAGCCCAGTCGATCGCGTTCTTCATCACGCCGGGAACGCCGTGGTTATATTCCGGCGTGGCGATCAGCACGCCGTCCGCCGCGGCGATCGCCTGCTTGAAAGCGGCCACGCCCGGCGGATCGCCCGCTTCTTCGACATCGCCATTGTACAGCGGCACCTGCATCAGATCGAACCGTTCGATCGTCACCCCCGCGGGCGCTAGATCGGCGGCTGCGCGCAGCAGCGCGCGGTTGAGCGATCCGGCGCGAAGGCTGCCGGCAATGCCGAGGATGCGAAGCGAATCGGCCATGATCAGTCCAACGATACCGAAACGGCCTTCAACTCGGTATAGGCTTCAACGCCCGTCTTGCCGTTCTCACGCCCCCAGCCGCTGGCCTTGAAGCCGCCCAGCGGCAGAGCCGGGTCCACCCCGCCCGAACCGTTGATGCGGATCGTCCCCGCCCGCAGCCTGCGGGCCAGCTTGTGCGCCATGCCGATGTCGCGCGTCCAGATGCTGGCGGCCAGGCCATATTCCGTCTCGTTGCCCAGCCGCGCCAGCCGGTCGGCGTCGTCCGCGCTGGAAAAACGCGTGGCGCACAGCACCGGGCCGAAGATCTCTTCCTTGCGCACTTTCATGCTCGCTTCGGTATCGACCAGCACGGTCGGTTCCACGAACCAGCCCGGCCCATCCTTGCGCCCGCCGCCGACCAGCACGCTGGCCCCTTCCTGACGGCCGCTTTCGATATAGCCGGTTACGCGATCCAGCTGCTGTTCGCTCACTAGCGGGCCGATCACCGTTTCGGGATCGAGCGTCTGGCCCATGCGCAGCATCCGCGCCATTCCGGCAATGCCTTCCAGAACCTGATCGGCCACTTCTTCCGCGACGAACAGGCGGCTGCCCGCCGCGCAGACCTGCCCGGCGTTGAAGAAGATGCCCATCGCCGCCGCCGGAATCGCCTTCGAAAGGTCCGCATCGGCGAAGATGAAGGTCGGCGACTTGCCGCCCAGTTCCAGGCTGACGCGCTTGAAGTTCGTCTTGGCCGCATCGATGATCGCCCGGCCCGTCATGGTCGATCCGGTGAAGGCCACCTTGTCCACGTCCATATGCGATGCCAACGCTGCACCCGCCGTGCGGCCATACCCCGTCACCAGGTTGACCACGCCTTCGGGGAAGCCCGCTTCCAGCGCCAGTTCGACCAGCCTGATGGTGGAAAGCGGGGTCTGTTCGGCAGGCTTCAGCACCACCGTGCATCCCGCCGCCAGCGCGGGCGCGATCTTGGCCGCGGCCATCGCCAGCGGGAAGTTCCACGGCACGATCTGTGCGGCAACGCCCACCGGCTCGCGCAGCACATAGCTCAGCCATTCGCCCGGTGCGGAAAGCTCGTTGGTGTCGCCCTGCAGCTTGGTCGCCCACCCGGCGTTATAGCGCAGTTGCCCGATCGCCCCGCCGACATCGGCGAAGCGGCTGAACTGGATTGGGCGGCCCACGTCCAGCGTCTCGGTCAGGGCCAGCGTATCGCCATCGGCCTCCACCAGATCGGCCAGCTTGTTGATCAGCCGCGCGCGCTCATCCGGCTTCACCTTGCTCCACGCGCCTTCGAACGCGCCGCGCGCGGCCGCGACCGCCGCGTTGACGTCCGCCTCACCCGCGCTGGCCACATCGGCCAGCTTTTCGCCGGTGGAGGGATCGTGCGTTTCGAAAGTCTCGCCGCTTTCCGCCTCGCGCCATTCGCCGCCCACCAGCATCTTGCCGACCTTGCCCTGCCAGCGCTGGCGGAATTCTTCGACGCGGTTCTCGATCGGGGTCTGGGCGTTCACGGCGTGCTCTCCGGTTTGTGGTTGGGGCGGCTTGTCGGCCGCGCTTGTCCGTCGCATAAAGATTGTAAGTGGCACTTACCAGTTTGAGTGTTGCGTGGGAGAGAAACGCTGCAGGGCGAATTCGATTATGTGATCGTCGGCGCGGGTTCGGCCGGCTGCGTGCTGGCCGCGCGGCTGACGGAAGACCCCACCGTGCGCGTGCTGTTGCTGGAGGCTGGCGGCGGGGCGGACAAGTTCCTCATCAAAATGCCGCTGGGCATGATGAAGGCCATGCTGAAGCCGGAACTGACCTGGCGCATGATGACAGAGCCGGAACCGCATCTGAACGATCGGCGCCTGTTCCTGCCACGCGGGCGGCTGCTGGGCGGCAGTTCCTCCATCAACGGCATGGTCTATATGCGCGGCCATTCCGCCGATTTCGATCGCTGGGCGCAAAAGGGCGCACGGGGGTGGAGCCACGCCGAAGTGCTGCCCTATTTCCGGCGGATGGAACGCAGCTGGCGTGCCGACAACCCGGATTACGGGCACAATGGCCCCCTGCCGGTTACGAAGAACAACACCGAATTCCTGCTGCATGACGAACTGATGCAGGCCGTCGCCAACGCAGGTTTCCCGGTAACGGGCGACATCCACGCGGGGGCGGAAGAAGGCGCCAGCCTGGTCGAACTGACGATCGATGAAAAGGGCCGCCGCGCCTCCACTTACGAAGCCTATCTGAAACCGGCGATGCAGCGCCCCAATCTGGCCGTGCAGACCGGCGCCCTGACGCGCAGGGTCGTGGTCGAAAACGGCCGCGCCACCGGCGTGGAATACGAGGTCGGCGGCGAAGTCCGCACCGCGAAGGCCGGTCGGGAAGTCATCCTTTCGGGCGGCAGCTACAACTCGCCGCAACTGCTGATGCTGTCAGGCATCGGCCCGGCGCAGCATCTGGCCGAAATGGGCGTGCCCGTGGTCCACGATCTGCCCGGCGTCGGCGGCAACCTGTCGGAACATCCGCGTGTGCCGCTGGAATTCGCGGCCAGCGGCCCGGTTACTTTCGTCAACCAGCTCCGGTTCGACCGGGCGATGCGGGCGGTCGCTCAGTGGTATCTGTTTGGCACCGGGCCGTTCGCACGCCAGCTCAACAGCGCCAACCCAATGCTGCGTACCGATCCCCGGCTGGCCCAGCCGGATATCCAGTTGTTCTCCAACCCGGTGAAGCTCTCCGCGCACCTGTGGTTTCCCGGCTTCATCAAAAGCCCGCCGCACTCATTCTCCGCCGATGTGATCCTGCTCCACCCGCAGGCGCGCGGCACCGTGCGGCTGAAGTCCGCCGATCCGCATGAATTGCCCGCGATCCGGCTCAACCTGTTCGATAACGAAGCGGATTTCGCCACCGCCCGCGCTGGCCTGCGTCTGGCGCGCCGGATTTACGGCACGGAACCTATGGCCGGGCTGATCTCGGGCGAGAACCTGCCCGGCGCCGATGTGCAGACCGATGCGGAAATCGATGCCCATGTTCGCGCCACGGCTGGCACCACCCAGCATCCGGTCGGCACTTGCACGATGGGCAGCGGCCCCAATGCGGTGCTCGATCCGGAACTGCGCGTACACGGCGTGGCGGGTCTGCGCGTGGTGGACGCTTCCGTGATGCCCGATGTGCCGGGCGGCAACACCAATGGGCCGACGATCATGATCGCAGAGAAAGCCAGCGATCTCATCCGGGGCCGATCCCTGCCTGCAATCGAGAAGGACGCCGCATGACAGAGGATGATTTCCGCACTTACATCGCCGCGTTCAACGCGCGAGATTTTGCAGGGTTCAGCCGTTTCTATGCCGACGATGTCGAATTCAATCTGGGCGACCGCAAGCAGATCGTCGGCGCGCAGGGCATCGTCGATTTCTACACTGGCGTGTTTGAACATATCGCAGAAGAGCTAGATGTCGTAGACCTGATCGTGGCTCCCGATGGCGCCGCCCTGCACAGCCGCACCACATTCACCACCGTGAAGGACTGGCCCGATTTCGAAATCTGGCCAACCATGAAGGGCGATGTCCGCGTGGTAGAAAGCATCAACATGTATCGCACGAAGAACGGCAAGATCGTGCAGATCAAATCCGGGCGCTATTCCAGCAAATGAGCAAGGGAACGGACTATATCGTCGTCGGTGGCGGCTCGGCCGGCGCTGTCGTGGCCGCGCGGCTTTCGGAAGACCCGGCCGTCAACGTGACACTGGTGGAGGCGGGCCCGCGCCAGCGGCATCCCCTGCTGACCATGCCGATCGCATTCCCGATCGTGATGTCGGACAAGCGCTTCAACTGGTCTTACGAGGGGGAGCCGGAACCGCACGCCGATGGCCGCCGTATGCGCCATCCGCGCGGCAAGGGGCTTGGCGGGTCCAGCCTCATCAACGGCATGCTCTACGCCCGCGGCCACCCCCGCGATTATGACGAATGGCGCCAGCTCGGCCTCGAAGGCTGGGCTTATGACGATGTGCTGCCGTACTTCAAAAAGTCAGAGAACCACTGGGGCGCGGCGGATCACTGGCACGGCAAGGACGGCCCGCTTTCCGTCACCAAGCACGTGCCTGATACGCGCCTGTTCCCCCGCTTCATGGAAGCAGTGAACACCCTCGGCTACAAGACGCAGGCCGATCACCACGGCCCCGATCAGGAAGGCTGGGGCTCGCCGGATATCAACATCCACAATGGTCGGCGTGGCAGCACGGCGGCCCGGTTCCTTATCCCGGCGCTTGGGCGGCCCAACCTGACAGTCATCACCGGCGCGCTGGCTACCCGGATCGAGGTTGAGGGTGGCCGCGCCGTGGCCTTGCACTATCGCGCTGGCGGGCAGGATCACCGGCTGGAAGCGGATCGGGAGATCATCGTGTCCGGCGGCACGTTCAATTCCCCGCAACTGCTGCTGCTGTCTGGCATCGGCCCGGCCGATGAACTGCGCGATCTGGGTATCGACGTGGTTCATGACCTGCCGGGCGTGGGCCGCAACATGCAGGATCACCCCTCCATTGCCATCGTGGCGGGCGCGGATAGAGAGGTTACGCTCAACAACGATCTGCGGTTCGACCGGCTGAGCCTTTCGATGCTGGAATGGTTCTTCGCCGGCAAAGGCCGCATCGCCAACATGCCCGTCACCGCCAATGGCTGGATCAAGACTATGCCGGACCTCGAACGGCCCGATGCGCAATGCCTGTTCCAACCGACCACGATCTTCGCCCGGCCGTGGTTCCCCGGCATCAGGAAGGCGGCGGCAGATGTCATCGCCATGGCCTGCGTGCAGATGCGGCCGGAAGGGCGCGGCTGGGTGAAACTCGCCAGCGCCGACCCCACCGCAAAGCCGCGCATCCTGTCCAACGTGCTGGAAACGGAAAACGATCGCGCCTTCTTCCGCCGCCTGATCCCGCAAATCCGCGAGATTTTCGCCACTTCTCCATTATCCAATGTGGTTCATGGAGAGGTCATGCCCGGCCCCCATGTGAAATCGCCTGACGAGATCGACGCATGGGTCCGCAGCATGATCGGCACCGCGATGCACCCGGTCGGCACCTGCGCGATGGGCATTGGCGCGGATGCTGTGTGCGACGCCCGATTGCGCGTGCGCGGAATCGGCGGGTTGCGCGTGGCCGACGCCTCCGTGATGCCCCGCATCATCGGCGGCAACACCAACGCCCCCTCGATCATGATCGGAGAAAAGGCCGCCGACCTGATCCGACAAGGTTAATCCCCCACCTCTTCGTCATCCCCGCGCAGGCGGGGATCCAGCGAGAGAAAGCGCCGCACCGCGTCAACTGGATTCCCGCCTGCACAGGAATGACAAAGGGCGGGGCGAGTGTGGACGGCACATGGCTCTTGACATTGTGAACCATATTGGTTATGTGCGCCCGCACCAGAGAGAGCGCCGTCGACTGCGCTCCCTCCTGTCCCTTGCGGACATCGCGGCCGGCGCAACGCGTAGCTCATGGGGGCGGATAACCCCTCGGCAACGCCACTAAGCGCCAGACGCGGCAGACCGGATGAAGATGGCTGTCGGTATCCCGCCTCCGCCAAAGGCAGGAAATGGCCCCCGGCACCCCCGGGGCGGGAACACGCCAGCCCCATGATGGCGCGGCATCAGTCAGCCGCGTGGCAGGC
>DATMGK010000037.1:0-90117 GCA_035555595.1 Croceibacterium sp.
CAAGGCCGCGCGGGCCAAGCTGATGAGCCGCGACGGCGCGGAAACCGGCAAGTTCGAATTCGGCCCCGGCATCGCGGCGGCGGAACGCGCCCACCGTGACGAGGAAATGGCCTGCTTCACCTGCCACCTTTCATGGACCACCAGTTGCGGCGGGTGCCACCTGCCGATCGAGGCGAACTGGCAGAGCGAGGTCCATCGCTATGAAGGCGAAACCACGCGCAACTTCGCCACTTACAACCCCCAGGTCGCGCGGGATGAGATGTTCCAGCTGGGCAAGCACCAGACGACCAAGGGCAATCAGGTCGCCCCCGTCCGTTCCAGCAGCGCGCTGGTGCTGAGTTCCACCAATATCAACCGCGAACGGATCTACATCCAGCAGCCGCCGATCAGTTCCATCGGCTTTTCCAGCCAGGCCTTCGCCCCGCATTTCCCGCATACCGTGCGGACGACGGAAACGAAGACGTGCACCGATTGCCACCTGAGCGACAAGGACGACAACAACGCGATCATGGCGCAACTGCTGTTGCTGGGCACCAATTACGTCAACTTCGTGGGCATGAACGCATGGACCGGGCTTGAGGGTGGTTTCCAGGCTGTGCGCGTGGCGGAATGGGAAGAACCACAGGCAGTGCTCGGCTCGTACCTCCACCGCTATGCCTACCCGGATTATTACCGGCAGTTCGTGGAAGACAACGGGCGTGAATTGAAGAACTGGACGCGCGGTAAGGCGTTCGACAGCAACCTTTCGGGCGAAACCAAAGCGTTCGAGGAATTCCGCAACGCGCATGAGGGCACGCGCGACCGGGTCAGCTGCCTGCAGCTGCGCGGCGAATACATGTTCGTGGCCGAAGGGCGCGGCGGCTTCCGCGTCTATGACGTGGCCTCCATCGCCAACAAGGGCGTGTCGGACCCGATCCTGACCGGGCCATTCTCTCCACTGGGCCACAATACCCGCGTCGCATCGAAGAACGCGACCTGCATGGCGCTGCCGACGAACCAGCCGATCGACCCGCTGCGTAACACACAGCCGATGCGCGAGATGAATCAGGAGCAGCCGTTCCTGCCGATCTATCGCTATGCCGTCGTGACCGATGCCGAAGAAGGTCTGATACTGGTCGATGTCACGACGCTGGCGGATGGCGAATTCCGCAACAACCGGCTGAGCCGCGCGGTCACGTGGAATGAAGGCGGCGTGCTGGTCGGCGCGCGCCATGTCGTGCTGGCGGGCGAAGTGGCTTACATCACCACGCCGCGCGGGCTGGCCGCCATCGATCTTGCCGATCCGCTGAATCCCAGGCTGGCCGCATTCCGCCCGCTGCGCGATGCGCGCGCCAGTGCGGTGCAGTTCCGTTACCTGTGGGTCACGGATGCGGAAGGCGTGAAGCTGTTCGACGTGACGGATCTGCGCAATCCCGTGGCCGTGCCATCGGGCACCGTGCCGCTGGCCGATGCGCGGCGGATCTATGTCGCGCGAACCTATGCCTATGTGGCGGCGAAGCAGGACGGTCTGGTGATCCTAAACGTCACCAATCCCACCGCCCCCAGCGTCTATCGCAAGGAAAGCTTCGGCGGGCAGATGAACGACGTGGAGGACGTGATCGTCGGTTCCACCAATGCCTCGCTATTCGCCTATGTCGCGGATGGCCGGAACGGGATGAAAGTGGTGCAGCTGACCAGCCCGGACAGCCAGCGCAACTTCTATGGCTTCAGCCCCGCACCGATGCCCGAACTGATCGCCTGGGTGAAAACGCCGACGCCCGCCGTGGCCATGTCCAAGGGGTTGGACCGCGACCGTGCGGTCGATGAAACCGGCGGCCAGATCGCCGTGTTCGGGCGGCTGGGATCACGCCCCTTCACGCGCGCCGAGATGGAGCGGCTGTTCCTGACGAAGAGCGGCGTTCCGTGGAAGGTGAACGACAACCCCGACATGGCGGCGTGGGTTCCGGGGCAAGGGCCAAGGGTCGCCAGCGCGACGAGATAGGGCGCAGCCATCGTCATCACAGCGATGGCGATGGTTTTGGGCGTTACGGCCGTTCGGCGAACATGCCCCGGATCATCGGCTGAAGCGCCGGATTGTAACGGGCGATGGTCTGCCAATCACCAACTGTCTCGTAATGGCTGACAAGGTTCGCCCCGTCCCAGCGGTGCAGCGCGTAGCTGGGCGGTTCCGTAGTGATGAGGGAGCGATCATCAGGCTGATCGGGGTCAACGGGTGTCACATCCAACGCGACCAGCGGGGCGACCGAGGGGGTCACATGGATCGGGATACCATGCAGCGACGCCGCAATCGGGCGGTGCAGATGGCCGCAATGAATACCCACGATCTGACGCCGCCCCGCCACCGCCGCGCCGAAGCGTTGCAGCCAAGGCTCAGCCGGACCGGGGTCCATCCAGTCAATCCCGCTGACCACCGGCGGGTGATGCATGAAAATCAGCGTCGGGGTATCGGGCGCTTCGTCCAGTCGGGCGCTGAGCCACTGCTGGCGATATTCGCAGAACGCGCCGCCATGCCGCCCCGGCTCCAGCGTATCGAGCATCACGACACGCAGGCCCTGTTGTTCGACGACATAGTGGGCGAACCCGTTATCCAGCCCGACCTGCGGAAACGCGCCGATCAGCCCTTCCCGGCTGTCGTGGTTGCCGACCAGCGGCCAGACCGGAAACGGGCATTGGGCGAGCAGCTCCGCCGTCTTCCTAAAGCTGTCCGCATCGCCGCGATCGGTCAGGTCGCCGCTCAGCACCAGCATATCGGGGCGGTTAGGCGCGGAAAGCAGGCGATCCAGCGTTGCCCGGAAACGCTTGTGATTCAGTTCCTCCGGGGCCTCTTCAGGCGCGAAGCCGATGTGGATATCGGTCATCTGAGCGATCAGCATATCCCGGCCCCTTATTTACGCGCGATCCGGCGCGGCGCGGCGGCAGGTTGTCCGGGCGGGTGATAGCTGTGACACATGGCACAGCTTGAAGGCACCTCTGCCTTGCGCGTGCTTTCTCCCTGATGGCAATCACGGCACTGGCCAATGCCCGGCAACAACAAATCAGCGGATGAGCCAGACGTATTCGCCGCATGGCAGCTGCTGCACTGTTCCTGCTTGTGTGCGTCATGATCGAACCAGCCGTGCATGAAATAGCGTGATGGCTGTGTAACCGGCATCACGTCGAGCGAACCCGGCCTGCCCGCTGGAACGTGGCATTCGCCGCACAGCCCCTCGCGTGCCATTGCCCCCGCCAGCAGGGCGGTTCCGGTGGCGGGGCCGCCGAAATTGGCGCGGTAAATCCCACTGGCGCCGTATTCACCGGGACGGATGCGGTTCTGCACCAGTGGCGGACGGCTGGCCCGGCCCAGCGCCAGCAATTCCGCCCTCGCCTGCGCGGCATCGCCATGGCGCACCTTGCGGAAGACGCCGCCTACCTGATCGATCACCAGACTGTGGCAGCTTTCGCAATCCTGCTCCATGTCCACGGGCAGGAAGCGCACGCCATCAGCCGTGGTGCGGTGACAATCGTTGCATTCCAGCGGATCGCCATAACCATTGGCCGCGCCCAACCGCTGCGCCATGCGCGCCACGCCGCCCCGCTTGTCCAGATGCATGTCGTGCGGAAAGCGCAGACCGTTCCACTGCCTTGGCTTGTCGGAAAGGGAAACGCGCTGCGGCTCCTTCTGTCCGGCTGCGGTGATCAGCATTGCGTTGAATTCTGGATGCGCCTTGCCGAAATCGCTGGCGTTGCCCAGCGCGGTATCGGTCAGGCGCGTATCGAGCGATCCGTGACAATCGGCGCAGAACTGTTCGCGCGCAGGCTGCATCCGCCCCGCGCCTTCATGTTCCGTATGGCAATCGGTGCAGGCCCCCGGTCCGGGCTTGTTGAACGCATGAGCCACTTGCCACTGAATCGCCGCGCCCGGCGACAGAGGCCCGCGCGCATTCGCCTGCCGCGACTGCGTGGCGTGATCGGCAATGTCCTCGTGACAGGTCAGGCACGTCTCGTCCCGCACCGCCACGAAGGGTTCGGCGTGGCAGGCCTCGCAATTATCCTCCAGCCCGTGATGCTTGAGGCTGAGGGGCCCCGTGCGCCAGCTTGCGTCCATCAACGTGGCGCCGGGGCGGTCATAGTCCGGCTTGACCCGTTCACGCGTGGCATGAGTCCAGATCGGCAGCACCAGGAAGGCGAGCAGGATGATCGCCAGCCCGGCCCAAGCCATCACTCGTTTGCCCGGAAGCGCCCCGCCGAGCGAAAAACCGCCAAGCGCCTGCGCCTTGTCGGGGGGGCGATCTTCCGCGCGGCGAACCGTCACGGCCACGCGCCCGTCCGCTTCCTGCGCAAAAGCCAGACGATAGGAACCGAGGGTGAGTTCGCCCCCCTCGCGCGGGTCAATGCGCGCATCGGACTGGGTGCGGCCGTCCAGCGTGAAGCCCAGCGATCCGATCGCCTCCACCTTCAGGCGGCCATCGTCTGCCCGCGTCACGCGAACATGCTGCTGCTCCACCGCCAGATCGGGCAGGTGAATATCGCTTTCCGCCGCGCGGCCGACGATCAGCTCGTCCTGCGCCAGTTCTCGCTCGCGCACGATCTCGCGGCCGCTGGCGGTGAAGTCGATCGAACGTATCAGGAAAGCCATCTGCCGCGTCACCAGTAGTAGAATACGCTGACGATATGCGCGGTAAGCGCGGCGAGCAGCGCCACGGTGAGCGGCACGTGGATATAGAGCCAGATTTCCAGCAGCGCGCGCAGCCGCATGTGACGGCGGATCTGGTCAAGTTGCGCCTGCCGCTTCCTGAGCAGCGCGGCCACCCGCTCATGCGCGGGATCGGATGCGCCGTGGCGGTCGAACAGAGCAAGCGCAGCAGCGGTGCGGCAATCGCGATAATTGCCGGTCAGCCGCACGACCAGGCCATAGCCGAACGTATCCTGCTTCAGCGCCGCGATCACCCGATCCGACTCTTCCCGCGCCAGCGGCTGCGCCGCCTGATCGAGCTGGCGATCGATGGCGGCGAGCGCTTCAACCATCTGGCCCTTGGTCATTTCGCGGCGGTTGTCGCTCAACGCCTGAGGCAGAGTGGCATAGACGACCACGCCGTAGATGCCGCTAAGGATCACCAACATCATCAGCACATAGGCCAGCGTGTGCACGTTCCAGCCAAGCTGGAACCCGGTGTGTAGCGTGGCGACCACGATCAGCGAGAGGCCCAGATAGACATGCGCGCTGGTCCACGCCTTCAGCGACCAGCGCCCCGGCGTCATCGCTCGTTTGCGGATGCCCAGCAGGCTGAGCCACACGATCAGCCCCGCGCCCAGCGTGCCGAGAATGTAGCCATACCATGTCCCGCCGTTCGGCCGCGGTTCCACATCCGCAAAGACATAGCCGAGGATCGCCACAAGGCAGAGCGCTGACGACAGCTTCAGCCAGCGCAGGCGCTTGTGCGCAAGGAAGCTCTCGTGATCGGAATCACGCCGCTTCTCGTGGAAGGCAAGATCGCTTTCGGGCGCGCTGGCCATCAGCCTGCGTCCTCGGTCAGCTTGGTGAAAGTCAGGAACTTCTCTGGCGAAACGCGGATGGCCGCGCCCGTTGGGCAGGCGCGCACGCACGCCGGGCCGCCTTCGATGCCGCTGCACATGTCGCATTTGATCGCGACCTTGGGCTGTTCCTTGTCCGCGTGCTTCTTACGCCAGGCATAGCTGGCTTCACCCGGCCCCGGCCCGGTGCCGAACAGCAGCCATGACAGCAGGCCCGGCTTCTTCGGTGGCTTCGCATCCAGCCGGATCACCCCATAGGGGCAATTGCGCTGGCAATTGCCGCAGCCGATGCAGGTTTCGTCGATGAATACCTCGCCATCAGGCCCGCGCTTGATCGCGTTGGGCGGACAATCGGCCATGCAATGCGGGTGTTCGCAGTGGCGGCACGATGTCGGCACGTGCAGATGCGCGTAAGTGCGCCCCGCTTCCCGGTCCAGACGGCTCAACCCGTCATGGCTGTCGGCACAGGCTTTTTCGCAATTGTCGCAGCCGACGCACAGCTTCTCGTCGATCAGCAGCACGTCGGTCGCTTCGCCAATGCCGTTATCGACCAGGAACTGTGCGGTCTGCGAATAATAGTCCGCCGCGCCGCCGAAGCTGTCTTTCCGGCTTTCGATGAAGCGGTTGACGTCTCGCCGTCCGGCCATGTCGGCCAGCGCCTTTTCCCGCAGGCGCGGCTTGCGATCGAGCAGCGCGGTGAACGCCGCCCCCGGAAAGCGCACCACTTCGGATTTGATCGCGGCCTTCACGGTGGCGGTGCGCAGCGATCCGTCGATCACCGCCATTTCACCAAAGTACGATCCCGCCGGAAGGTAAGACAGGAACACCGGGCTGCCGCCGATGCCCTTTTCCACGATCATCGAACCGCGACGGACGACATAGACATCCTTGTCGTCCGCGCCTTCCTGAATCACCACCTTGCCGGCGCGCACTTCCTGCACTTCGGCCATGCCGACCAGTTCCGCCACGTCATCCGATGTCAGGCCCGAACCGAACATCTGCAGCAGTTGCCGTTCTATAAACACGCGGTTGACCGCCTGTGCCGTGCTGGGCGCCGTTGCGAGCAGCTTGAGCGCCGCCGTGCGCGACAATTCCATACAGACCGTGGGTTCCGCCGCGCGAATGGTCGCGCCACGCCGCCGGCCAGAGATCAGCCCCACCTCGCCAAAGATGGACCCTTGCCCGATCGGCACCGTCACGGATGGATCGGCCGGATTCACTTCGACCAGCACCGACCCTTCGGCGACGGCGAACATCGATGAACCGGGATCGTTGCGGACAAAGATCACGTCCCCCGCGCCGTAGGAATGCACGCGACTGTCCAGCATCAGTTCCCGCATCTGCAGGGGCGAAAGATCGTTCAGGATCACCACATTGCGGCGGAAGGTTTCCAGCCATTCGTCCACCGCGCGATTGCCCGGCAGAGCGGCGAACTTTTCCGCCAGCAGTGGCTCGTCAGCGGGCTTGAGATCGGCATTCCCGTTCAGGAATTCGATCACGTCATAGCCCTGATTCATGCAGTGCTTGATCAGCGGATAGCCAGCCAGCGCGCCGATTACATGGATGCCGGGCTTCGTCGTCTCGAAACTGGGGCTGAGTTGCGGGAAAGAATCCGGTGCATCGCTGGCGAAAGCAACGCCGCAACCTTCAACAAAGGCGCGCGGCGGCTTCGATCCCGTGCGGGCGATGATCCGGTCGCACCGGATGGCTTCCTGTCCATCGCGGGTATCCAGAACCAGTTCGCCCGGCTTCACTTCCGCCGGTGCCGTTTCCAGCCGGATGATTACCCGGCCTTCCGCCTCCGCCTCTTTCAACAGCTTGACGTTGGCCCCTTTGGCGCGGGCGAAATCGGTGCCGCGGTTGAGGATCGTCACAACGTTGCGCTGCGCGTCGTCAGCGGCGAGGCCGAGCGCATTTTCGATACCCGCGTCACCCGAACCGATCACGGTGACATGTTCGTCAAAATATTCGCCCGGATCGTCGAGCTGGTACTGCACGTGCGGCAGTTCTGCGCCGGGAAGACGCAGGAGATTGGGATTGCCCTGCGTGCCGATGGCCAGCACCACCGCCTCCGCCAACACGGGATCGCGGCCCTTCAATTCGATTACAAAGGCGCCCTTATCCCCCGTGATGGCCGTGACATCGGCATTGAGGAGGATGTTCACCCCGCCTTCTGCGACCTGCCGATCCCAGGTTTCGAGAATGGCTTCACGCTTGCCCGCGTCAAAATCCAGATCGCTGCGGAGCACCAGATTGCTGGGCGTCGCCATGACATGCTTGCCCTTCTGGTACTTGAAGATCGTATCGGAAAGGTGGTCGGACTTTTCGATCAGGACATGGCTCATGCCAAGCGCAGCGGCGCGGGCGGCGGCGCTCAAGCCCGCCGGCCCGGATCCGACAATCGCCACTTTCACCCGATCTGCGGCCGCAGAAGCCACGCCGTTCCCCCCTTGCGGTCGATACCGCAGTAACAAGCGACATAATAAACAAGTGATAACGATGCACCAGCCGTTTGAAGCCTTTGAATCGGCCTGCTAATCCATCGGTTGGAAAAGGGGGGTTCAGGTGATGAAGCAATGGATCGGCCGTATCGGCGGCGGGGGCCTTGCGGCTCTGGCAGCCGTCATGCTGGCTGGCGGCACAATCGCCTATCGCCTGCTGGACGATCCCGCGCCCGCCGCGGAACCCGCCACACCTGCCGATCCGCTGGCCGAACTGGAGCGCAAGGCCAACGCCGATCCTTCCAATGCGGGCGCGTGGCAGGAACTGGGCTTCGCCTATTTCGAACGCGGCCGCTTTGCCGAAGCGGCGGAAGCTTATCGCCGGGCAACAGATGCCGATCCTGACAGCGCGGTGCTGTGGTCCTCTTTGGGCGAGGCGCTGGTCATGGCCAGCGAGCGCGATCCGATGCCTTCTGCCGCAAGTGAGGCATTCCGCAAGGCCACCGCAATCGACCCGGCCGATCCACGTGCGCGCTATTTCCGGGCGGTGGAGAAAGACCTGGGCGGCGATCATGAAGGGGCAATCGCCGACTGGCTGGCCCTGCTGAGCGACACGCCCGAAGGCGCCCCGTGGGAAGACGACCTGAAACGCACAATCGAACAGGTGGGCAAGATTCAGTCCATCGACGTCGCGCAGCGCATCACCGCCGCCACAGCGGGGCGCCCCGCACGGCTGCCGGACGTCATGCCCGCGATTCCCGGGCCGACGCAGGAACAGCTTGCCGCCGCAGCCAAGATTCCTCCCAGCCAGCAGCGTGAGATGGCCGAAGACATGGTCGCCAGCCTTGCCACACGGCTGGAGAGTGAGCCGGCGGATGTGGACGGCTGGATCATGCTGATGCGCAGCTATCAGACGCTTGGCCGCACGGGCGAAGCGCGCGGGGCCCTGAACCAGGCAACAGCTGCCAATCCGGGGCAAAAGGCGCGTCTGGAGCAGGCGGCGCAAAGTCTGGGCATTTCCTGACGCGGCGGACGCTTGCGGGCGCTCGCGCCTTGGGGCATGGCCGCGCTTGAACAAGGCATTGCAGGAACGGCCAGTCAGCGGCCGGATTGGAAAAGACATGGCACATCGCGATCCCCTCGAAGGCAAGCTCGTCGTCCTGATCGGCGGTGGCGGTTTTCTGGGCACGCATGTGGCGCAGGAACTGCTGCGACGCGGCGCACGGCTGCGCGTGGCCGATCGCAATCCTGAGCGCGCGTTCCGCCTGCGGCCGCTGGCCAATCTTGGGCAGATCCAGTTCATCCGCTGCGACGTGAAGAACCGGCGCAGTGTGGAAGCCGCCCTGCAAGGCGCGGATGCCGCCGCCTATCTCGTTGGAACATGGGGGTCGGGGCAGGAAGCGTTGCAGGCAGAAGGCGCGGGCGTTGCTGCTGCGGCCGCCGCCGCCACCGGGGCGGACGCGTTCGTTTATGTTTCTGCCGTCGGTGCGGATGCTGCGTCCGACAGCGGCTATGCGGCGACGAAGGCCAAGGGCGAGGAACGCGTGCTCGCCGCCTTCCCCAAGGCGACCATTCTGCGCCCGACCATTCTGTTCGGGGAAGGCGATTCCTTCATCAACCTGTTTGCCGGGTTGATCGCCCGCATGCCTGTGTTGCCGGTGTTCGGAAGCGAGGCCCGCATCCAGCCGCTGCTGGTGGACGATGCGGCGGAAGCGCTGGTCAACGCACTGGCTGACCCGGCAAAGCACGGCGGCAAGACATATGAGATCGCAGGCCCCGAAGCGCTGACGATGGATGAACTGCACCAGCGCCTTGCGCGTGCGCAGGGACGCGAGCGGGCTTTCTTCGCCGTACCCGATCCCCTTTCGGCGTTGTTCGCCGCAATCCCTGGAACGCCGATGACCAGCGACCAGTGGGCTCTCCTCAAGAACGGCAATCTACCTTCGGGTAATCTGCCGGGGCTGAAGGCATTGAGCGTGAGCCCGCGACCGCTTGGCCTGTTCCTTGACCGGTGGATGACGCGGTTCCGCAAACATGGCCGCTTCAGCAGCAACCGCGAAACAGCATAACCGCGATGGCACTGTAATAGCGGGGGTGGTTACTCTGCTTGCCCCTCGTGCGGCAGCAGGTTGAACGGTTCCACCAGCAGGATCGCCCCTTCGCTGCCGCTGATCCGCACCCGTTCGCCCACTGCGACGTTCGGACCGCGTGCGATCCATTCGCTGTCACCCAGCTTCACGCGCCCGCTGCCGTGTTCGATCGCCTGCACAACCTCGGCGGTTTCCCCCACCAGCCGCGCGCCGCGACGGTTCATCAACGGGTCGGCGCTTTCTATGGGCTTGTCGCGCAGGAAACGCCGCGCGGAAAACGCGAAGATCAGCGCCAGACTGACGAAATTGACCACCTGATAAGGCAGCGACATGTCGAGCACCGCCGTCAGCAGGCCAGTGACGATCGCCGCCATGGCCAGCCAGATCAGGTAAACGCCCGGGATGAGCATTTCAGCCCCGGCGAGCACGACCCCCAGCGTCAGCCAGACCCAGTGCGTTTGCAGGGTTTCGAGCCAATCCATTCCAGCCAGCCTTTCAGGACTGGCCGCTGCGGGGCACGGTGGTGCGCGACCTGCCGGTATCGATCGGCGTTCCGCTCGCGCCGCCTGAACGCCCTTCTCCAATTACTTCGCGCGCCAGTTCGCCGATGCCACCCAGGGTCCCGATAAGCTGCGTGGCTTCCACCGGGAACAGGATCGTCTTGGCATTGGGCGAATCGGCGAATTTGGCCACCGCCTTGGTATATTCCTGTGCGATGAAGTAGTTGATCGCCTGGCTGCCCGACTGCGCGATGGCATCGGATACCATCTGCGTCGCCTTCGCTTCCGCCTCAGCGGCGCGTTCACGCGCTTCGGCATCGCGGAAGGCCGATTCCTGCCGCCCTTCGGCTGCAAGAATCTGCGACTGCTTCAACCCCTCCGCACGCAGAATGTCAGAGGCGCGCTTGCCCTCCGCCTCAAGAATTTCCGCGCGCTTCTCACGCTCCGCCTTCATCTGTCGGGCCATCGCGTTTGAAATGTCGGCAGGCGGGCGGATGTCCTTGATTTCCACCCGAGTGATCTTCACGCCCCATGGGCTTGTCGCGTGATCCACCACGCCCAGCAGGCGGGCGTTGATCTCGTCACGCTTCGACAGCGTCTCGTCCAGATCCATGGAGCCCATCACCGTACGCAGGTTGGTGGTGGTGATCGCCATTATCGCGCCATAGAGGTTCGACACCTCGTAGGCGGCCTTGCCCGCATCCAGCACCTGAAAGAACACCACGGCGTCCACGCCAACCATGGCGTTATCCTTCGTGATGATTTCCTGCCCGGGGATGTCGAGCACCTGTTCCATCATGTTCACCTTGTGGCCGACCCGGTCAAAGATCGGCACAATCAGGTGCAGGCCCGGTTCCGCCGCCAGCGTGAACTTGCCGAACCGCTCAATCGTATAGACATAGCCCTGCTTCACGATGCGCACGGCCATCATCAAAAAGATGACCAGCACCGCCAGCAGAGCAATCAGGAACGGTCCCATCGATTGACTCCCCCAAAAAAGCTTTCCGGTGCATCGTAACCCGTGACGCGAAGTGCGCAAAGCGAAACAGATGCCCGCAACGGAACGCCGATCCGTTGCCTTGAGCGGAGCGCGGCCCTAAGGCGGACAAAATCAATAATGAACCGGCAACGGGAAGGGACAGATATGAAGTTGTGGGCGTCGCTTATGGCGGGCGTAGTGCTTACGGGTATGGCGGCCGGTATTTCTGCTCAGGATGCGCCGCGACCACCGGCTCCCGCGCCTGCCGCCGGACAACGCCCAGCAGGTCCACCCCCCACCCCCGCGTTGGGCCAAGGGCCGTGGGATATCGATAGCGCCGATGCCAAGCTGCATGTCGAAGTGATTGCCCGCGGGCTCGACCACCCGTGGGGCATGGCCATGCTGCCCGATGGTTCAGTGCTGGTGACGGAGCGTCCCGGACGGTTGAGGATTATTCGTAACGGCGTGCTCGATCCGCAGGCGATCGAAGGCCTGCCGGCGATCTTCAATCCCGGCATCTCCGGCCTGACCGACATCGTGCTGGACCCGAACTTCGCAAGTAATCGCCTGATCTATCTCGCATATAGCAAGGCTGCGCCTGACACGCCCGCCGGGGCCAACCCCATGCAGGTGGACGCGACGCTGGCCGTCATGCGCGCGAAGTGGGACGGCGGCCATCGCCTGACCGATGTGAAAGACATCTTCGTCGCGAACGAATGGTACGGAAAGCCGCCGCTCCCCACGAGATGTTGTGGCCAGGGGCCCGCATCCGGCAGCTTCGGCGGACGCCTGGCAATCGGTGCTGACGGGAAACTCTACCTGTCCAGCGGCGACCGCAATTTCGGCGAACGCGCGCAGGATCCTGCCAGTTCGTTCGGCAAGATCCTGCGCCTGGAACTGGACGGCAGCCCGGCGCGCGATAACCCCTTTGTAGGCCGTGACGGATGGCGGCCGGAAATCTGGTCCATCGGGCACCGCAACCCCACCGGGCTGTCTTTTGATCCGGCCACCGGACGCCTGTGGGAAACCGAATTCGGCCCTCGCGGCGGGGATGAGGTGAACCTGATCGAGCGGGGCGGCAACTATGGCTGGATGGATGTAACCCAAGGCTATCACTACAACGCGGAGCCGGCGAAGGGCGTGCGCGAAGTGGAAGGCGTTACCGATGCCGTCTGGGCCTTTGGCCCGCCATCAGGCAACCCCGGCAACGTAGCCGTCTATCGCGGTGAGGCCTTCCCCGGATGGAAAGGCAATCTGCTGGTAGCGATGATGAACCGGTCGCTGGTGCGGCTGGAAATGTCGCCTGACGGGCACGTCGTCGCGCAGGAGGCCATTCTGCAAAACCTCGGCCAGCGTCTGCGCGACGTGCGTGTGGCGCCGGATGGATCGGTCTATTTGCTGACCGACGAAACCGACGGAGCCCTGCTCAAGATCACGCCGGGCAGTTAGGGCGGACCCTAGGGCTTCTCAGGCTCGTTTGCCTGGAGGCGTAGCTGACGGTTGACGCCCAGCACCTTGGTGATGCCGGGGATGTTGGGCATGCCGTCATAAACGGCCGCAAGGTAAGCCTGATCGAACTCCGTCAATTGTGGCGGAGGGCTGGCAGCCTGATCGAACAGGGTGAGGATCGTGTCCAACGTCTGCCCTTCCCCATCCGCGGGGCGCGTTCGGGCCAGCCCGCGCATGGTGGCGTAGTCGGCAAGCTGGACCAGCGTCTTGCCGCCTACGTGTCGCTTGTCGAACAGGACAACAACCGAGGCAATGTCCTCACGTATGGCGAGGTAGATCTTGGAATGCGCCATCCATGTGCTGACCACCGGGGGCTCAGTCAGGTTCTCCCTTCGGGCAACAGGCATGCCATCGCGAGTGCGGGTTTCAGTGGTGGTCCAAACCCGCACGGGGCCCTCTTCCGTCAGCAGGCGCCGCCGCTCGGCAACACTCAGGTCGCGGAACAACCAGTGCTGGTTATCGGCGATCTGCTGTAGATCGGCCTGCCCGTCTTCCACGAAGGCGACGATGAAATTCGGGGTGCAGGTGCCGTCGTCGTCCGCCATCCACATGTCGAGCTGCTCCGCATTGTAGCGGATACGATCGACTATCATCGACGCGTATTCAGGCACCATGCCGATAACGCCCGGACATAGCCGGGCCTGAAACCGGGGCAAGGGTTCATGCCGGATCGCGCTGGGCATGTCGGTGATGGCGCGGGCCTGACGGCTGACTTCGCTCTGCGTGGGCAAGGTGCCGGTGACGACAATGTCCTCTCCCTCACCTCCCGCATCGCGGCCTTCGGATGCGGATTGCGCCCAGACGGGCGCGCTGGCGATCAGAACACCGGCCATACCGGCAAGAATACTTGCGCCACTTCTGATCATTATTAGGGCCCGCTCCGGTTAGGTTCTTCGTGTCGAAGATTATTGCCTGAAAATGGTCATCCCCGTCGCCTGCTCCAGCGCCAACCGGCGCATGGGCCCCGGGATGTTCGGAATGCCCGAATAGAGCGCGCCGAGATAAGCCTTGTCGAAATCAGTCAGTGATTGCGGCCGCGCGCCGTTTGCATCGAACAGTGACAGGATGGAGGCAGCCCTTGCCGTTTCTGTCTGCGGAAGCGTGTGAGCCAACGCCCTGAACGTAGCGTAATCGGCCAGTTGGGCGATGGTCAGATCCTTTACTGCATCGGCATCGAAGATCACCTGGGCGGTGACGATATCCTTGCGCACGGCGCTGTATATCTTGGAATGGGCCATCCAGCCGCGCGCCTGCGGCGCCTGCACCAGATTGTCCCTACGCCCGACGGTCATACCGTCGCGGGTACGCTCAACGGTTCTCAGCACTGCCCGCGCTGGCCCGGTCTCCGCGAACAGGCTGTCTCGTTCTGCCCGATTCATATCGGTGAACAACCAGCCGTTCGACCGGCGCAGGGCATCGATCATCCGCTGCCCGCTGGGCACGAAGCTCACAAGGAAATTGGCCTCGCACGTTTCTGGCGGGGCGAGCCGACGACCGAACTCCTCCAGATTGGCGCGAATTCTCCAGACCATCGCCTCCGCCGAAGCGAGTTCGAGGCCTACGATGCCGGGGCAAATCGGCGTTTCAAACCGGGCCAGCGGTTCATCCACCGCGCGTGCAACCGCAGGTGTGGCGGAAAGTACCGTCAGGATGAAACCAAACGCCAAAGCCCCCGAACGGGCCAGCTTGCTACAAACGGACATCGCGCGCCTCCCCACGCTTATCCGCCTCTTATCAGCCAAGGCCCATCAGTGGGCAACTGTCGAGTTGTCGCAAAGGGTATCCGCACTTGCGAACACGACACCCGCCGGGGAAAGAAACGCGCATGTAACGTTACAAAATCATACATTACGGTAATTTGCTTGCGGCAAAACCACAGATAACACACCCGATCGCGACGCCAAGAACACACGATCGCAATAGCCTGATATGTCCCGACGTTTTGAACCGAAGCCTGCGGGCTCAACTCAGCTTTTCCTGAACTAGCAGATGAGGGGGCAACGCGCTTCTTATCTCGTCCATTCATGGACGGGGCTGCTGACGGGCTGGCTGTTGTTTGTCGTCTGTCTGACAGGCACGCTCGTGGTGTACAAGTTCCCGCTCAAGGCGCTTTCCAATCCGGAAATGGCGCGCGTGGAAGCGCCCGACAATCTCGGGCCTGACGGGGCACTGGCGGCATTCGACAAAGCTGTGCCCGGGGCGAAAGTCAGCGTGATCGCTTTCCCTTCGGACATCTATTCGATCCACCAGTACAGCGTCGTCGCCAAAACTGTGGAAGGCGGGGAAAATCGGTACTGGGTCAGCCCGGAAACCGGCGAAGTCCGATCAGAACTGCAATCGGACTTCGCGGATTTCGTTCAACGGCTGCACGCCGGATTGTTCATGGGGCAGAAGGGCCGCTGGATCGTCGGCCTGCTGGGTGTGACGATGGCGGTGTCGCTGATCGCCGGGCTGTGGTTCCATTGGCCCCACCTGCGGCGCGACCTGTTCCACCTGAGGCTGGGGGAGCACCGGCGCAAGGCGTGGGCCGATCTGCACAAGTTCGGTGGGGTCTGGGCCCTACCATTCCACCTCGTGATCGCGCTTACCGGTGCATGGCTAGGGCTGGAAAGCCTGATCGGCATCCGCGCCTCCTCCGCCAATCCCATCGAGATTCAGGGGGAAGGGCCGGGCACCCCTCTGCCGATCGCGGAGATCATCCGTCGCGCACAGGAATTGCGGCCGGATTTCAGGCCAAGCCACGTCAACATGACGGATCGCGGCATGGCCGGGGCGACCATTCGCGTTCAGGGTGACCTGCCCGGTCACCGGCTGGTCCAGCGCGGCCAGACCATGCTGGTGTTCGATGCAGATAGCGGGCGCCATTTGCAAACGGTGGACCGGACCGAGCAGGGTGCAGGCCGTCGCGTACTCGCGATGATGCGACCTCTGCATTATGGCTATTTCGCCCCGCCGTGGGGTGAGATGCTGTACTTTCTGCTGGGGTTGGTCTGCACCGCAGTCGTCGCATCCGGCCTCTTCATCTGGACCGAACGGGAAAGACGCAAACGCCATCCGCGTGACAAGACCGCAGTTACCCGCATGGAGCGGGCCAACGCAGCGGTGATGGGTGGGATGATGCTGGCCCTCGGCGGAATCGCACTTTTACAGGGGCTCGCACGCCTGCCTGCAAGTTCCCAGCTATTCACACCGCTGGGTGGACTCCACTTCCTTGGCAGTCAGGATGTTCTTTCCGGCCGACCTGTCGCAATCGAGTTATGGTTGTTTCTGGCGCTGTGGATCGCGGCGGGCACAGCGCTGTTCCGTGCGCCCCCACTGCGAGCATGGCGGATGACGCTAGCGCTGCTGATCGTTTCTCTCGTCGCGCTCGTGGCGCTAGTTCTGGCGCCGGTATGGGGCACGCAACTGACTGCGGGCGCCCTGGCCGCCGGCCCCGGGTATGTGGCTGCCTGCATCGTGCTGGCGCTGACAGCCTTGTTCGCCCTTCGCCGGATCCGTCTTGATGACGGGCCCCGGACCGCACCCTCATCAACTTAAAAACAGGAGTTCCTCAATGAAAAAGCTTTTGCTGCATTCCGCAGCCTGCGTTGCCTTGTGCACGCCAGTTGCCGGGTGGGCGCAAGACGCGACCACATCGGAAAACGGTGAAATTCTCGTGATCGGTGAAGCCGATACGATTGCCGCCTCCGTCGCCACGCGCGTTGCGGTGGACGCGATGGAAACACCGTTCACCATCACTCAGGTGTCCAGCGAAGTCCTTGAAGAAACCGCCGCCCGCTCGCTTGGTGATGCGCTGCGCTATGCAGGCACCGTTGGCGGCACCGACAACTTCGGCAACGCTGGCGAGTTCTTCTCGTCGCGCGGTTTCCAGTTGGCGGCGGGCAGCAACTATTTCCGTGATGGATTGCGTTACCGGAAATACGGGCAGGTTTCGCTTTATGACATGGAGCGGCTGGAACTGCTGCGCGGCCCAGCCTCCGTCCTCTACGGCGCACTGCAGCCGGGTGGCGTGCTCAATATCGTGAGCCGCAAGCCGCAGGAAGATCCGCACACGACCATCCGTTTCCGGGGCGGAAGCTGGGACTATTACCAGGCCACCGTGGATAGCACCGGGCCGGTGACGGGCGGCATCAACTATCGCCTTCAGGGCCTGTACGAGACCGCGAACAGTTTTCGCGATCTGGTGAATAACGAATCAAAGGGCGTTTCCGGCACAGCCGATTTTCACATCTCCCCAACCACGCTCGTAACCGCGCGCGCATCGTGGTTCGATGATCGTCGCACCGGCGACCGCGGCACCGTGATGTCATATCAGGACGATGGGCGCTTCACCGCCGGCAACGGCCGCAAGTTCGATTTCGCTGACATCCCGCGTTCGCGTTTTCTGGGCGAGAAGTTCGGCGAGAGCAATTTCCGCGATATCAATCTGTCGCTCTCAGTGCGTCAGCAGCTTGGTGACCGGTGGGAACTGCGGGGCGACGTGGTCCGTTCGGATCAGAAGGAACAACGCGTCTTCATCTGGGCCATTTCGACCGAACAGATCGTCGATGCCAACGGCCTGCTTAGCCGCGAGATCGGCGATTGGGACGCCCGCCTGAAGGGAACGTTGGGACGGCTGGAACTTGCCGGCGAAATCGAGACTGGCCCGATCACCCACAAGCTCGTGTTTGGCGGGGAATACGAACATTTCCGCAATGATCGCACGAATAATCGCTACCGGTTCTCCGCCATAGATATCTACGATCCGGTCTATATCGGCATTCGGCCTGTGAATGGCGCCCAGACCGTGAATTCACCGTATGGAAGCCTGTTCAAGAGCAAAGGCGCCTATATCCAGGACGTGATGGAAATCGGCCAGCACTTCGTGCTGCTGGGCGGTCTGCGTTACGACCATGTGACGGACGTCAATACGCTCAACGATACCCGCCGCCAGATCGCAGAGGGCTGGACGCCGCAGGCCGGCCTTGTCTGGCGCCCCACGCCGTTCGTTTCGCCCTACATCAGCTACACCCGCAGCTTCGTACCGCAAGGCGGCACGGACGTAGACGGTAACCCGTTCGACCCGGAGAAGGGCGAACAGTGGGAAGGCGGTGTGAAGCTCGACATCCGGCCCGCACGGGCCATCGTCACCGCTGCCGTTTTCACGCTGGATCGTGACAACCTGACCGTTGCCGACCCGGATAACCCCGGCTTCAGCATCCTTTCGGGTCTTCAGCGGAGCAAGGGCCTGGAATTCTCGATAGATGCCAACCCGGTCGATGCGCTTCGCGTAACGCTGAACTGGAACCACCTGTTCTCCGCGAAATATATCACGGACAACAACAATGCGGGCAACACCATCCCAAACGCGCCAAGCAACGCGGTGGGCCTGTTCGTATCCTACGATCTCGACGGTGGGGCTGATGGATGGTCGGTCAACGCCGGGGCGACCCATGTCGGCCGCCGCTATGGCATCAACACCAATACGTTCTGGCTGCCGTCCTACACCCTGTTCGACCTCGGCGCGCGCTATCGCGTGAACGAGAATCTGCAGTTCATGGCCAGCATCCGCAACCTGTTCGACGAGACGTATTATACCGGTGCCATCAACACGACTTCGGTGAATGTCGGCGCTCCGCGCAATTTCACTCTGGAAGTGCGCGCGGGAATCTGACCGCACAAAGAAAAACCGGCCGGTCTGCTGAGACCGGCCGGTTTTTTCATTCAGCCTTCCTTGCGGCTCTGCCGCTTGCGCTCATGCGGATCGAGGTAGCGCTTGCGCAGCCGGATGGACTGCGGCGTCACTTCAACCAGCTCATCGTCCTGAATATAGGCGATGGCCTGTTCCAGCGTCATCTTGCGCGGCGGCGTGAGGCGGACGGCATCGTCCTTGCCGGTGGAGCGGAAGTTGGTGAGCTGCTTGGATTTGAGAGGATTGACCTCGAGGTCCTGCGTCTTGGCGTTCTCGCCAATCACCATGCCTTCATAGAGCTTGTCACCGGGGCTCACGAACAAAACGCCGCGATCTTCCAGCGCGTTGAGAGCGTAGGCCACGGCTTCGCCCTGCTCCATCGAGATGAGGACGCCGTTCTGGCGGCCGCTGATCGGCCCCTTGTAGGGCCCATACTTCTCGAACAGCCGGTTCATGATGCCGGTGCCGCGCGTGTCGGACAGGAATTCGCCGTGATAGCCGATCAGGCCACGGCTCGGCGCGCTGAAGGTAATGCGCGTCTTGCCGCCACCGCTGGGCCGCATATCGGTCATCTCACCCTTGCGCTGGGCGATCTTCTCGACAACCGTGCCAGAGAACTCTTCGTCCACATCGACGACCACCGTTTCATACGGTTCCTCGCGCCCGCCAGGCCCTTCCTGGAACAGCACGCGCGGGCGACTGATCGACAGCTCAAAGCCTTCGCGACGCATGTTTTCGATCAGCACGCCGAGTTGCAGTTCGCCACGACCGGCGACTTCGAACGCGTCCTTGCCGCTGCTTTCGGTTACGCGGATGGCGACGTTCGTTTCCGCCTCACGCTCCAGCCGGTCGCGGATAACGCGGCTCTGCACCTTGTCACCCTCGCGCCCTGCATAAGGGCTGTCGTTGACGCCGAAAGTCATCGCCAGCGTCGGCGGATCGATGGGCCGCGCCGTGATCGGCGAAGTTACCGTGGGGGTGGCGATAGTGTTGGAAACGGTCGCCTTGGTCAGGCCGGCGATGGCAACGATGTCGCCTGCTTCGGCGCTTTCCACCGGCACGCGATCCAGCCCGCGATAGGCGAAAACCTTGGTCGCGCGCCCATCTTCCACCGGGTTTCCATCAACGTCGATGGCCTTGATCGGCATGTTGATGTCCAGCCGGCCGCTTTCGATACGGCCGGTGAGGATACGGCCGAGGAACGGGTCGCGATCGAGCAGGGTGGCGAGCATCTTGAACTCGCCGGTCTTGTCGAGGCCCGGTTCCGGCACGTGGCCAACAATGGCCTGGAACAACGGGATCAGGTTGCCTTCGCGCACATCGGCATCTTCGCCGGCATAGCCGGCGCGGCCGGAAGCGTAGAGGCAGGGGAAATCGAGTTGTTCGTCAGTAGCGTCCAGCGCCACGAACAGATCGAACACTTCGTTCAGAACTTCGTCGGCGCGCGCATCGGGCCGATCAATCTTGTTGATCACGACGATGGGCCGCAAGCCGAGGCCGAGCGCCTTGCCGGTAACGAATTTGGTCTGCGGCATCGGGCCTTCGGCCGAATCGACCAGCAGGATCACACCGTCCACCATGCTGAGGATTCGTTCCACCTCCGCACCGAAGTCCGCGTGGCCGGGAGTATCGACGATATTGATGCGGAATGTTTCGGCGGAACCCGGCGGCTTCCATTCGACCGAAGTAGGCTTGGCCAGGATGGTGATTCCGCGTTCCCGCTCCAGATCGTTGGAGTCCATCGCCCGTTCTTCAACGCGCTGATTCTCGCGGAAAGTCCCGGACTGGCGGAACAATTGGTCGACAAGCGTGGTCTTGCCGTGATCGACGTGGGCAATGATCGCCACGTTGCGAAGGCTCATAAAACAGGTCTCTTTTATGGGGTATATGCGGCGCGGCCCTTAGGCGGTGCGCGGGTCGCTGTCCACCTCGGCGCGAAGGTGGGGAAAGACTCTTTTCCGGCCCATGTGGCCCATGGTGCAATCAAGGGCTTAATCCGGCGGGCAATTTGGCATAGGGGGCGGTCGATCTTATATCGGCAGCATAGCCCCCACCCTGGAGAGAACCCGAGATGAACGACACGAGCCTGCACCCGCTCGAACAGTTGGCCGCGACCAATCCGGACGCGGAGATCTGGTGGGATTCGAGCCCGCTGATCTTTCCGAGCTGGAAAGAAGAAACGCTGGCCAAGGCGCCGGAGGGCGAGCGCGCGGAATGGGACGCGCAACTGACCCGCTTTTACGACGATGCTACGATCCAGCGCGACGGCACCATGGGCTTCCGTGGCGTAACCACCAATCCGCCGCTGAGCCTGCAGGCAATCAAGCTGGCTCCCGAAATGTGGGCTGCGGAAATCAAGAGCATCGCGGCAAAGAACCCCGACCTCGATTACGAGGGCGTTTACTGGACGATGTACCTCGACCTGGTGAAGAAAGGCGCGGACGCCATTCGCCCGGTCTATGACAAGTCCGGCGGCAAGTACGGCTTCCTTTCCGGCCAGGTCGATCCGCGATTCGTGCGGGACGGCGACAAGATGCTGGCTCAGGGCCTGACCATTGCCAAACAGGGAGCCAACGTGATGGTCAAGCTGCCCGGGTCGAAGGAAGGCTACGAGGTTCTGGAAGAACTGACTGCGCGCGGCATTTCCACCAACAACACCACCAGCTTCACCGTGCCGCAGTACATGCGTTGCATGGCCGCCGTGAGCGCAGGCCTGCTGCGTGCGAAGGCGGCTGGCATCGATCTTTCGAAGTGGCGTTCAGTCATCACCCACATGTCCGCTCGTCTGGGCGAACTGTCCGACTGGAAGACGGAAGCCAAGGCACGCGGGATTGAACTGACCCTGCCGGAAATCCGCGACGGCGAAGAAGCGGTGCTCAAACGCGCCTATCACTATGGCAAGAGCATCGGGCACCCGTCCAAGATGCTGCAGTGCTCCATGCGCGTTGAAAAGGACGATCGCACCGGCAAGACGGTGAGCCGCCATATCCAGGATTTCGGCGGCAGCGACATGGTCTATACCTGCCCCCCCGGCTACATCGCCGGCCTGATGACCGCCGGTCTGGAACCGTTCGATCCGCATGCGATCGACCGGGAGCCGAACAAGGCGAGCATCGAAAAGCTGATGAAGCTGCCCAGCTTCCGCGCCGCTTACGAATTCGACGGCATGACGCCGGACCAGTTCGCCCATTTCGGCGCCTTCAAGGCCACTGAAACCGAATTCGCCGCGGCGACTCGCCAGACGGTGGACTTCGTGCGGATAACGCTCGAACAATAATAAGGATTGCCCCGGCCCCGCGATCGGTGGGGCCGGGGCGCCTTTATCCGCGGCGCTCTCCCAATCGGTCGAGAGCCTGAAGCAATTTATCGAAATCGCTCGTACCGTCATCCACGGCGAAGACGGTCTTCAGACTGGTGCCAAGCATCCTCAAGTTCGTTTGAGTAAGCAGGCCAACCGCAACTATTCTATCATTTTCCATCGCAAACACCGTCGCGCGATTAAAAGCGCGAAACTCCTTCGCCGGATCAATGAAATGGTGCGGTCCCGGTTCCAGAACTGATCTTTTGCGCAAGTCCGCGCGCCGAACGGTTACACCTGACGGAAGTTGAAAACCGCATTCAGCAGGAAAACGACAAGCCCCGCAAAGAGCGAAACGATCACGCGCGCTGTCAGATAGTGGAGCGAGGTCAGTTCCAGCAAAGCCGCGTAGAAAATCAAGGTCACCGCCAAACCGACGCCCGCGTTGATCAGGAACAGGGCATAACCGCTGGCCCGCCCCCGATCTGTGCCGCGAAAGATCCACGCCCGGCCCAGCAGATAGTGCAGCGAATTGGCCACAAGGAAGCCGATGCCAGCAGCCGGCACTTCCCGGAATCCTGCCCACTGCACCAGGGCGTAGAGCACACCCAGGCCAAGCAGGAACACACCGCAACTGACCGCTGTGTTACGCAGCAACATCGCGCCCACCCGCAGCGACAGCAGGCGCGAGAGCAATCCTGCCTCTCTTCCCGGCCGATGATGCGGAAAAGTCGCCTCCTCTCGCGCGCACCCGTCCATCAGACGCTGGCAGCGACCATATTCGGGAGTGGAGATTCAGGCTCGCCCGCGTCAGGCCATTCTGCACGGCGGCGGACGAACGGATTGAGGAACAGTACCGGCAGCTTGAGAAAAAGCAGTTCGGAATGGATCAGGCCGTCCACGCCCCGTTCCCACCATTTCGGATCACGACGGGCATGGGCGTGTAGCCAACCCTCGTAAGGCGCCCAGTGACTAGGCTCATCCTTTCGGATGATTTCGAAGATGCGCATCAGCACTGGGTCTGACCGAACCTGCGGGTTCGCCAGCAGCACTTCCACCTGCCGATAGCCACGCCTTTCCGTCAGGGCGATCACGCGGCAAAGCCTTTCGAACAGCTCGTCCCGATCGATCACTTCCTGCGTGTCCAGCCGATCGATCGATCGGCCGAACATTATTTCGATGAAACGATCGATGTGGCCGAACCGCCGCCCCAGCCGCAGCGGCATCACCCCGCGCCGCTCGAACCAGCGGCGGAACATGACGTAGTGCTTACGTTCGTCCGCGCGATGGCTCTCGATCGCGGCAATCAACGGGAGATCATCCGGCGACCGGGCACGGACGGCGTCCAGCACCCGATCTATCGCGGTATATCCGCGATGTTCGTTATAGAGATAGATCGACCCCAGAAGGTCGAGATACCGGCGGGCGAACAATGCGTACATGCCGCTCTCCCAAAGCCGCGTCGCAAGCGCGTATGATGGCATGGAAGCGCGCACATACAAAGCACACAGATACTACTCCCGGCCACCCCAGGTGTAGCTGAGAGCCAGACCGCCCGAGAGCTGATCGCGCGAACCATGGACGCGCACCAACGGGGAATCGGCCGCATCGCCCACCAGCCTGTCATATTTGGCATAAGCCGAGATGCCCCAATTGGGGCCGACTTCCGTCAGAAACGAGGCGGTCGCGCCAACGGCCTGCACACCGCTGTCGGGATCGTATGCGGGCAGACCCGTGGCCACCGAGGTTTCCGGCGTGATGCCGAACCATGCGTCCTGATAGCGGCTGTCGCTCCACGTTATGCGGGGGCCGAGCGAGAATAGCCAGCGATCGCCGTCACGGGCGACCCAGTCTGCCCCGGCGACACCGATCCAGCCTTTGTGACCGGTCACGCCCTTGCGCAGTTCACCACGCAGGCGGAAGCTTTCGCCCAGTTCAAGACCGGCGAACACGCCCGGTTCAATGCTGAACTTGATTGTCGGAACATCGGCGCCAACGTGCTTCGCCTTGCGCACGCCTTCCCAGTTGACCACCGGACCGATCGAAAAGCCGCCCGACTCGACCACAGAGAAGCCAAATCCCTGATCCGGCGCCTCGAACTCGAACGGCTGATCGCCGCGTGCGCGGTCGATGTTGACGTATGGGCCAACATCATAGGAATCCGATCCTGGATAGCTGGGATAGACCTGTGGACCCACCGTAATCCGATAACGCCAGGGTTCGCGGGTTTCCTCCTGCGCGGTGGCAGGGCCTGCGACGACGAGCGCCGCGCAAGCCATTGGCAAGGCGCGGCCGCGAAAGAATAATGAGATCAGGGCAATTCTCCACATACCGCTTCGCTGTTGCGAAGTGTCATGTGTGGATTACCGGCAATTCGCCCGCAAGTTCCCGTGCCACCATAAAGGCCGCCCGACAGCGCCTGATTCAAAGCGCGGCGACGTAGCCCCCGTCGAGCGGAATAGTGGCTCCGTTGACATAGGCCCCTGCGCGTGAGGCAAGGAAAACCGCTGCTCCTTCGACGTCGTCCGGCGTTCCCGGTCGCCCGGCAGGAATGTATGTCGCCACGCTGTTACGCACGGCTTCCGACCTGGTGTCCGTCAACCGGGAGTGAAACGGACCCGGCGCTATGGCGTTCACCCGGATGTGTTCGGGGCCGAAACGCTTCGCCAGCGATCGGGTGAGGTGATGCACCGCGGCCTTTGACGCGCCATAGGGATGCGCCTCCCAATTGGGCACGTGGAGCCCGCCGATTGACCCGAGGTTGATGATCCGCGCAGGTTCTTCCTCACTCGCCGCCGCGCGCAGGCACGGCAGCAATTGTTGCGTCAGGAAGAACAGGGACCGCAGGTTGACGCCCAACACATCGTCCCATGCGTCAACACTCATATCCTCGATCCCGCCGGGCGCGCTGGCGCCTGCGTTGTTGACGAGGATGTCCAGTTTATCTTCCCGCGCGGTGAAGCCACGAGCCAGTTTCGCCGGGCCATCTGCCAGCGACAGATCAGCCGACAGCGCATGGCATTCGCCGTGCCCGGACAGCTGAGCGGCACAGGCATCGCCCCGCTGCTGATCCCGCGAAGCGATGTAGGTTCGCACACCGCGCCGGACGAAGCCCTGTGCAATCATCCGGCCGATGCCGCTGGTCCCGCCAGTGATCAGCGCAACCTTGCCGGAGATATCGAACAGACTGTCCTCGATCATAAGCGCACTCCATCCTGCGCGCGCCATCGCGCGCTGGCATGCCTAGCGGCGCGCGCGATCTGTTGCTGGTCTGGAACGGCGCTGGAACCGCACAGGTGGCCCCGTCAGTCCGCCCAGTAGAGGCGTTCTGGATTGTCGATCAGCAGCTTGCGCTGAAGTTCGGCAGTGGGCGCGATGCGCGGGATCATGTCGACCAGATGCCCATCGTCAGGCACATTGTCCTGCATGTTCGGGTGCGGCCAGTCGGTGCCCCAGATGCAGCGATCGGAATAATCCGCCACCAGCGGCGCAACCGCTTCGGCAAAGCTGTTCCACGGATCGCCAGCCGGGTCGAGCCTGTCGGGGCAGGTCGGCTTGAAATGAATGTCCGCGCGGCTGTCGAGCAGAGCCCGGAATGCGCGCATGTCCGCGCCGTCCGGCCCCTGCGTGACATCGGGACGGCCCATATGGTCGATAACCAGCGGCACCGGGATCGCATCCATGAACGCGCGCAGTTCTTCGAGGATGTCGGCTTCGAAATAGATCACGACATGCCAGCCCGCGGGCAAGCGCCTGCTGACTTCGAGGAACTTGTCCTTCGGCGCATCATCCACCAGCCGTTTCAGGAAGTTGAAGCGGATTCCGCGCATCCCGCCAGCGTGCAGGGCATGCAGATCTTCTTCGGAGATCGCCGGATCGACCACCGCGACACCCCGCGCCTTGCCATTGCTTTTGGCGATGGCATCCAGCGTGGCGGAATTATCCGTGCCGTGGCAGCTGGCCTGCACGATCACGTTCTTCGAGAAGCCAAGATGATCACGCAGGGCGAACAGTTTGTCCGGGCCGGCATCTTCCGGGAGATACTTGGCCTTCGCGCTGAAGGGGAACTGCGCCATCGGCCCGAACACATGGCAATGCGCGTCCACCGCACCGGGGGGCGGGGTATAGCGGGGCTTCGACGGGTTCGGGTGCCAGCTTACGATACGGTCGGACATTTACAGGAAACCTCGTTCTTCACGATCGGGCGGGAAATCAGGCGAAGACCACCCCGTCCATCAGCTTGCGCGCGGTGCGCAGCAGGGCGGAGCTGACGACTTCGCCCGCATCGTTCACTTCCAGCACGCAGCTCATCTCGCCGGTGGGATGTTCCACGCTGAGCGTCTTGCGCCTCCCTTCGGGGATCGACGCCACTTCGTTGGCGGGCGACCCTTCCAGCAGGCTGGCGGTTGCGACGCTGACCGCCGCCAGCACGCCGATGGTGGCATGTGCGCGATGCGGGATGAAGCTGCGGGTGCAGATCGCACCGCCTGCACGCGGCGGGGCGACAAGGAACATCTTGGGGACGGATTTTTCCTTCACATCGCCAAGGTTCATCAGCGGCCCGGCGGCGAGACGAATGCTCTCGATCCGGGTGCGGATCGCAGCGAAGCCATCGCCCTCCAGCTCCTCACGCGTCTCATAACCGGTCGCGCCGAGGTCCTCCGCCTTCATCACGATGCACGGCATGCCGTTATCGATCAGGGTGCAGCGAACCCCCTCTATCACATCGGCCACATTGCCCGTGGGCAGCAGCGCACCACAGGATGAACCGGCGGTATCGCGGAACTCCAGCGGGATCGGTGCATGGCTGCCCGGCACGCCATCAATCTTCGCGTCGCCCGCATATGTCGGCACGCCGCCGGGAGTCTGCACGGTGGCGACCGCTACCTGCCCGGTGTTTTCCATGAAGATGGAGACTTTCGTCTCCTCCCCCGTGGCCGCGACAAGGCCGCGTTCGATGGCGAACGGGCCAATGCCTGCGAGGATGTTGCCGCAATTCTGTGCGTCAGTGACGATCGCCTGATCGACGAAGACCTGCAGGAACAGGTAATCGACATCGATCCCTTCCCGCTCGCTCTTCTTCACCACCGCGACCTTGCTGGTCAGTGGATCGGCCCCGCCCATGCCATCGATCTGGCGCGGATCGGGGCTGCCCATCACGCCGAGCAGGAAGGCATCGCGCGCGGCGGTATCGACGGGAAGGTCTGACGCGAGGAAATAGCCGCCCTTGGACGTGCCCCCGCGCATCCACATGACGGGTGCGCTATTCACGGATCAGATCCACTTCAGACCCATGTCGGTCAGCTTCTGGCGGAAGCCGTACATGTCGAGGCCGAGTTCACCGGCGGCGAGACGGGCACGCTTGTCACCCTCGTTCGCTTCGCGTGCGCGGGCCTTTTCCAACACCTTGGCCGCATCGGCGCGCTTCACAACGCAGACACCGTCATCATCGGCCACGATCACGTCGCCCGGTTCGATATAGGCACCCGCACAGACCACCGGCACGTTCACGCTGCCGAGGCTGGCCTTGATCGTCCCCTGCGCGAACACCCGCTTCGACCAGACGGGGAAGTTCATTTCATGCAGGTCCCGCACGTCGCGCACACCGGCATCGATGATCAGGCCCCGGCAGCCGCGTGCCTGCGCGCTGGTCGCCAGCAAATCGCCGAAATAGCCGTCTTCGCAAGGGCTGGTCGGTGCGATGACAAGCACATCACCTTCGCGGCACTGCTCGATCGCGGCATGGACCATGTAGTTGTCGCCCGGCGGCACGCTGATGGTGACGGCAGTGGCGCCGATACGCGCGCCCGCATAGATCGGACGCATGTAGCTGGCGAGCAATCCGGTGCGGCCCTGCGCCTCGTGCACGGTGGCGACACCACAGGCGCCGAGACCATCGACCACCGAGAGTTCCGCCCGCTCGATATTCTGGACGACAACACCGCTCATTTCCGCGACTCTCCCTGCTATGGACGCGTCCACCGATGGACGTGTCTGACCGGTGGACCACGCAGTCGGTTGCGTCAAGGGTCCGCATTGGGTGCCCGCATAGGAAGCCGGTGCCGCTCTGGCAAACTTGTAAGCAATACATACATTCTCTAACGGCGAGACGACAGGATGCCTGAATTGACCACCCCTCCTCCCGCCCCTCAGGTGGCGTTGATCGGCTTCGGCGAGGCCGGGGAACGATTCGCCCGTGCTGGCGACTGGGCTGGGCACACGCGCGGATGGGATATTTCCCCGGAACGCCGGGCACTGATGGCGCGGTTCGGTATCGAGACAGGCGACACCCCGGAACAGGCGCTGCAGGGTGTGGGCGTGGCCATATCGCTGGTCACCGCCGACGCGGCATTGCTGGCGGCGCAGCAATATGCCGCGTTGCTGCCCCCGGGCGCGCTGTGGTGCGACATGAACTCCGTCTCCCCCGATACCAAGCGGGCCGCGGCGGAAGTGGTTGAGGCCGCCGGTGGCCGCTATGTCGATGTCGCCGTGATGGCACCGGTGGATGCGGAACTGGCGGTGCCACTTCTGATCGCCGGCCCCTACGCCACGCCCGCGCACGAGATGCTGGGCCAGATAGGTTTTTCCAACATGCGCGTGGCGGGCGACACGGTCGGCAAAGCATCCGCGATCAAGATGATCCGGTCCGTCATGGTGAAAGGCATCGAGGCGTTGAGCTACGAATGTTCGGAGGCGGCGATGGCGGCGGGCGTCTATGACGATGTCACCGCGTCGCTCGATGCGTCGGACGTGCACAAGAGTTGGGCCGAACGCTTTGCCTATAACCGCGAGCGGATGGAAAAACACGGCTTGCGCCGCGCCGCCGAAATGGAAGAATCGGCCAAAACGTTGCAAGGTCTGGGAATCGAACCGGTCATGACCCGTTCGACCGTCCAGCTTCAGCGCGAAGTCGGAACGAATAGCAGGACCAGGGAGAAAACCTCGGCATGACGCTGATCATTGATTGTCACGGGCATTACACGACCGCTCCGGCCGCGCACGACGTGTGGCGCGACGCGCAGAAGGCCGCCTTCAAGGAGGGCAAGGCCCCCCCGCCCTATCCTGCGATCAGCGATGACGAGATTCGCGAAACCATCGAAACCAACCAGCTCAAGCTGATCAAGGAACGCGGCGCCGATCATACGATCTTTTCGCCCCGAGCCAGCACCATGGCGCACCATGTGGGCGATCAGGCGGTCAGCGAGGCCTGGTCCGTGGCCTGCAACGATCTGATCTATCGCGTGACGGAACTGTTCCCCGAATGGTTCACCGGCGTGTGCATGCTGCCGCAAAGCCCGAAGGCTGACCTGACGGCGAGCATCCGGGAACTGCGCCGCTGCGTGGAGGAACTGGGTTTCGTCGGCTGCAACCTGAACCCCGATCCCGGCGGCGGGCACTTCACCCATCCGCCGCTGACGGACGAATACTGGTTCCCCATCTACGAGGCGATGTGCGAGCTGGACGTGCCCGCGATGATCCACGTTTCCGGCAGCTGCAACCCGGCGATGCACGCCACCGGCGGGTTTTATCTGGCGGCCGACACCGTGGCCTTCATGCAGCTGTTGCAGGGGGATCTTTTCAGCCGGTTCCCGAATTTGAGATTCATCATACCGCACGGCGGCGGCGCGGTGCCATTCCACTGGGGCCGTTATCGCGGCCTTGCGGACATGCTGAAGCAGCCGAGCCTGGACAAGCACCTGATGAACAACGTGTTTTTCGATACCTGCGTCTATCACCAGCCGGGCGTGAACCTGCTGGCCGACGTGATCGAGAACAAGAACATCCTGTTCGGCAGTGAAATGGTGGGCGCGGTTCGCGGGATCGATCCCACGACAGGCCATTATTTCGACGACACCAAGCGTTATGTCGATGCGCTGCCGATCGACGCAGCTGAAAAGCATGCGATCTTTGAAGGCAACGTGCGGCGGGTATTCCCGCGGCTCGACGCCAGATTGAAGGCGCAAGGCAGATGACAGCACCAGACCATGCCGTAATCGCGCAAGGCTTCGCGACATGCAAAAAGCCGGAGCGGTATATCCAGCAGCTCGTCAGCCACTGGAGCCACAAGATGGCCACCAGTTATGACGAGGGCGACGGCATGGGCGTGTTCCCGTTCTCCGACACCGAAACCGCGGTGATGACCGCACGCGAAGGCGGAATCGCCATTACCCTCACGACCGGCGACGCCGATCGCAACGTGCATATGCGCGGGGTGATCGAGCGTCATCTCGACCGCTTCGCCTTCCGCGAAGCGCCGCTCGCTTACGAATGGACCGAACAATGAGCGAAAAGAAAGAGCGCATTAACATCCACGAATACCTCGCGGAATTCGAGGATATCCCCGGCACCCGCGTGTTTACCGCGCAGCGGGCGCGCAAGGGCTATAACCTGAACCAGTTCGCGATGAGCCTGATGAAGGCGGAAAATCGCGAACGCTTCCTGGCGGGCGAAAGTGCCTATCTGGACGAATGGAACCTGACGCCGGCGGCCAAGCAGGCCGTGCTCGATCGCGATTACAACGCGATGATCGACGAAGGCGGCAACGTGTATTTCCTGTCCAAGCTGTTCTCCACCGACGGCAAGAGCTTCCAGTTCGCCGCCGGTTCGATGACCGGCATGACGCAGGACGAATACGCGCAGATGATGATCAACGGCGGCCGCTCGCCCGCAGGCGTGCGCTCCAAGAAGGGAGGCTATTGAGATGGCCAGAGTTACCACCGGCATCACGTCCAGCCATATTCCCGCGCTGGGCGCCGCGATGCAGACCGGCAAGACCGGCGACGATTACTGGGGCCCGGTGTTCCGTGGCTATGAGCCGATCCGCGAATGGATCAAGCAGCCGGGCAACATGCCCGATGTCGTGATCCTGGTTTACAACGACCACGCATCCGCGTTCGACATGAACATCATCCCGACCTTCGCGATCGGTTGCGGCGAAAGCTTCAAGTCCGCCGACGAAGGATGGGGCCCGCGTCCTGTTCCTGACGTGATCGGCCACCCCGATCTGGCCTGGCACATCGCGCAGAGCTTGATTCTCGATGATTTCGACATGACCATCATGAACCAGATGGACGTGGATCACGGCTGTACCGTGCCGCTGAGCATGATCTTCGGCGAGCCGGAGGAATGGCCGTGCAAGGTCATCCCCTTCCCGGTCAACGTCGTGACTTATCCGCCGCCGTCGGGCCGCCGCTGCTTCAACCTGGGCGATTCGATCCGCGCCGCGGTGGAAAGCTTCCCGGAAGACCTGAACGTCCATGTCTGGGGCACCGGCGGGATGAGCCACCAGTTGCAGGGCCCCCGCGCGGGCCTGATCAACAAGGAGTTCGATCTGGCGTTCATCGATCAGCTGATCAACGATCCTGAAACGCTGAGCCTGAAGCCGCACATCGAATATCTGCGTGAATCCGGTTCCGAAGGTATCGAACTGGTGATGTGGCTGATCATGCGCGGCGCGCTGCCGGAAAAGGTGAAGGATCTCTACACCTTCTACCACATCCCGGCTTCCAACACCGCGCTGGGCGCACTGATCCTCCAGCCGGAGGACACCGCCGGCGAGGCGCTGGATCCGCGCAAGGTGTTAAGCGGCCACAGCCTGTCCGAACCTGCCTGAATCCGACTAACCCCCTCCTGCCAGGCGGGAGGGGGCAAGGGGCAGCCCTGCCGGGCCGCCCCCCGTTTTACACTCCCACCCCCTACCCCTCCGCACGCGGGAGGGGACTTGCAGGAGCCCCCCTATGCGTATCGCACTCATCGGCGCCGGCGCTTTTGGTGAAAAGCACCTTGATGGCCTGAAGAACATCGACGGCGTCGAAATCGCCTCTGTCATTTCCCGCCGCGCCGATCAGGCCGCGGAAGTCGCCGCCAAGTATGGTGCGCCGCATTCCGGCACCGATCTGTCGGACGCGCTGGCCCTGCCCGATGTGGACGCGGTAATCCTGTGCACACCCACGCAGATGCACGCCGAACAGGCTATCGCCTGCATGGACGCGGGCAAACATGTGCAGGTCGAAATCCCGCTGTCGGATACCTGGGCCGATGCGGAAGCCGTGCTGAAGAAACAGCAGGAAACCGGCCTTGTCTGCATGGTCGGCCACACTCGCCGCTTCAATCCCAGCCACCAGTATGTGCATAACAAGATCGTGGCCGGAGAGCTGTCGATCCAGCAGATGGACGTGCAGACCTATTTCTTCCGCCGCAAGAACATGAACGCCAAGGGCGAAGCCCGTTCGTGGACGGACCACCTTCTGTGGCACCACGCGGCGCACACGATCGATCTGTTCGCCTATCAGACAGGCAAGATAATCACCGCCAATGCCATCCAGGGGCCGAAGCACCCGGAACTGGGCATCGCGATGGACATGTCGATCCAGTTGAAGAGTGAAACCGGCGCGATCTGCACGCTGTCGCTGTCGTTCAACAACGATGGCCCGCTGGGCACTTTCTTCCGCTATATCGGTGATACCGCGACCTACATCGCCCGGTACGACGATCTGGTTACCGGCAAGGAAGAGCCTGTGGACCTGACCGGCGTGACCGTATCCAACAACGGTATCGAGTTGCAGGATCGGGAGTTCATCGCCGCGATCCGCGAAGGGCGCGAGCCGAACAGTTCTGTCGCGCAAGTGCTCGATTGCTATCGCGTGATCGGTGAGTTGGCCGCCAGCCTCGAGG
Organism: Croceibacterium sp.; assembly: GCA_035555595.1. Taxonomy (GTDB): domain Bacteria; phylum Pseudomonadota; class Alphaproteobacteria; order Sphingomonadales; family Sphingomonadaceae; genus Croceibacterium_A. Next base: position 32,674 of record DATMGK010000037.1, read on the forward strand.
CGCAGGACGGCTGGTCCTGATCATTTAACCGTTCTTGACCGCGCGACTGTGTAAGGCGCATCACAGCATCAGAACATAATCTGAGAGGTGTGATGGCTGAACTGGACAGAATCCTGGGCGAAGCCCGGGAAACCCACCGCCTTATGCAGGACGCGGTCAGGACATCGGGCGACAGGGCCGTGCGCGACATCGTGCGGCTGCGGACCCGCTTCGCCACCCTCGTCGCGGAGATGATGGGGGCGATCAAGACCGATGCCCGGCTGGCTACACGGCCGGGGCTGGCGCAGGAATTCGAAAGCCAGTTTTTCGAAATGCGGCAGGCGCTGGCCCAGCATCAGGCCAAATGGCGCAGCACCAATATCGACGCTGACCCCGCCGGATATCGCCGTTCCACCGACGAATTGGGCCGCAGGCAAGACCAATTCTACACATGGGCGGCGGAAGCGCTGAAAGCGTCGTAACCTGCAGCTGACATCCCGGCCGGTAGCGCCGCACGAAGGGGTTGCGCCTGTGGGGACCTCTCTGCATGAGACAGGTATGACTTTCGGAACACGCAAGATCGCCGGCACCGCGCTTCATCCTGTCGGCCTCGGCTGCATGAACCTGTCGTGGGCCTATGGCACGCCGCCAAGCCACGAACAGGGGGTGGAGCTGCTCAACCGCGCGCTCGATCTCGGTTACGACCATCTCGATACCGCAAGCCTTTATGGCGACGGCGCGAATGAGGAACTGATCGCCACCGCGCTGAACGGCCGCCGCAACGAATTTTTTCTCGCGTCGAAATGCGGCATCGTGGCCGACGGGGCAAAGCGTTCGGTAGATTGCAGCCCGAAGGCGATCGCGGAGGTGCTGGAAGGCAGCCTGCGACGGTTAGAGGTCGACCACATCGATCTCTATTACATGCACCGGTTCGACCCGAAGGTGCCCATTGCCGATTCCGTCGGTGCGCTGAAAGACGCGATCGATGCGGGCAAGATCGGCGCCTATGGCGTTTCCGAATGGAGTTCCGCCCATATTCGGGAAGCGCATGCGGTGCATCCGATGGCCGCCGTACAGACCGAATATTCGCTGTGGACCCGCAACGTCGAACTGGGCGTGCTCGACACCTGTCGCGAACTGGACATTGCCCTCGTCGCGTTCTCCTCCACCGGGCGCGGCGCGCTGGGCGGAGAGGTGCGCGATCCGTCCACGCTGGAAGACAGCGATCTTCGCACCAAGATGCCGCGCTTCAATGCCGTAAACTGGCCGCACAATCTGGCGCTGATCGACCGGTTCGTTGCCCTGGCAAGCGAAGCCGGTGTCACGCCCGGCCAACTGGCGCAGGCCTGGGTGCTGAGCCGGGGCGATCATGTTCATGTGATCCCTGGCACAACCAGCCTGACGCATCTGGAAGACAACTATCGCGCCGCCGAAGCGGCGATCGGGCAGGATGTGCTGGACAGGGCCGATGCGTTGATCAACCATCAGACGATACGGGGCCACCGTTACCACGACGCGATCCGGCCGACGATCGACACAGAGGATTTCGAAACGGCATGAAAGATGTGCGGGCGCTTATCGGATATTCCGCGCGAACGGAAACGCGCCCGTATTTCTACGCCAACGCGCACGAGAAGGATTTCGTGCCACTGGCTCCATCCGAAGTGACGATTGCCGACGCGCGCGGGCTGGGCTGCACACTCGACCGCGAAGGCTTCACGCTCGTCACCCATCGCAGCGCAGTTAGCGATCTTACCGATCTGAAGGCGGTGGCGGAGGTCCATCGCGGCGAGATCGAAGAACTGCTGCGGCAGATCACCGGCTGCGACCATGTGGCGATGACGCCGATGGGCATTCTGCGCTTCTCAGAACGGCTGAACGAGAACGAGAGCCACGACAATTCCCATCCCGCCCGTTTCGTCCACGTAGACATCGCGCGCGAAGATGCCGCCGGTATGCGCGCGAAAGGCGCGCCAGAAGGCAAAACGGTTGTCCGCAGTGCGCAGTATAACGTCTGGCGCGCGTTGTCTGGCGCGCCGCAGGATGTCTCTCTGGCGCTCTGTGCCTTCCCCAGTGTCGCCCCGGAAGACCTGATCGATTGCGAAGCCATTTTCGACCCGCTCGACGGCGCGCCCGAATGGAGCTTCGGCAATTACCTGCTGGCCGAGAACCCGGATCATCGCTGGTACTACTACGCAGACATGACGCCGGATGAAGCGATCGTGTTCAAGACCAGTGAAAGCGATCCGGAACGCGCGCAATTTATGCCGCACGGCGCATTCGACAATCCGCTGGCCGGACCGGACGCCCCAGCCCGTATCAGTCTGGAAATGCGCGGAACCTGCTATTGGTTCGCCTGACGCGAAGGCTTTAACGCTTCGTTAGGTTATCGGGCGGACAATGCGCCCATGGCGCAAGCAATCGCCCTTTCCCTGTCGTCCTTCCGGATATCGGAAACCGTGCGCGCGGCGCTCGTGATCGCCAGCGCCGCTGCGCTGATCTTCGCCGGGGAAGTGCTGCCGCTCTGATCGGCTTATAGTCGGCCCTTTATCGCTGACCGGCATATTCAAGATGGATGAGGGGATAGGGCCAGCCTTGCGGGTCCGTTTCCGAACGCCCCGTGCGGACGAACCCGCGTGCCTCATAGAATTGCAGCGCATTGTCGGCCTGCTCGCTGGCATCGACGACAGCGTCCGGCGCTAGCGTCAGCGCGTGGTCCAGCAATGCGGTGCCAAAACCCCGCCCATGCAGCGCCGGGTCAACGAACAGCGCGTCGATCATCCGCCCATCCATGACCATAAAGCCTGCCGCCCGTCCGTCGGCACCCTCCACGATCCACAGGTCCGCGGCGGGCAGCCATTTGGCGAGCATGGCATCGATCTGCTGGCGGTGTTCCGGCGCGAGGAACCTGTGCGTGGCGTCGACGGCGGCGCGCCAGATTTCCAGCGCGCGCCCCGCATCGGCAGGCGTTCCCCGCCTTACCTTCACCGCAGGTCGGGGGCCGTCGCCTCTGCCTTCAACAGCGCGATCGCTTCTTCGACAGGCAGCACGCGCTGGTTCTGTTCGCCCAGCGTCCGCAGGGCAACGGTGCCTTCTTCCGCCTCGCGCTTGCCGACGACCAGCAGATGCGGAACCTTCTTCACCGAATGTTCGCGCACCTTGTAGTTGATCTTCTCGTTACGCAGATCGGTTTCAACGCGAATGCCCGCCGCGGTAAGCTTGCGCGCCACTTCTTCGGCATAGCCATCGGCATCGGAAACGATCGTCGCCACGACGGCCTGAACCGGGGCCAGCCACACCGGCAAGCGGCCGGCATAGTGTTCAATCAGGATGCCGATGAACCGCTCATACGAACCGAAGATCGCACGGTGGAGCATGACAGGGCGGTGCCGTTCACCGTCTTCACCGACATAGCTGGCATCCAGCCGGTCGGGCAGCACGCGGTCTGACTGGATCGTGCCGACCTGCCATGTGCGGCCGATCGCGTCGGTCAGGTGCCATTCCAGCTTGGGCGCATAGAAAGCGCCCTCGCCCGGCAGTTCCTCCCAGCCGTATTCCTCGGTCGCCAACCCGGCGCGGACCACGGCGTCACGCAGTTCGGATTCGGCCTGATCCCACTGTTCATCGGTGCCGAAACGCTGTTCCGGCCGCAGTGCCAGCTTGATTGCGTAAGTGAACCCGAAGTCACGGTAGATCCGGTCCGCCAGCGCGCAGAAGGCCCGCACTTCGTCCACGATCTGGTCTTCACGGCAGAAGATATGCGCATCGTCCTGCGTGAACTGGCGCACACGCATCAGCCCGTGAAGCGCGCCGTGCGGCTCGTTCCGGTGGCAGCAGCCGTTTTCGTAGAGGCGCAGCGGCAAGTCGCGATAGCTCTTGATGCCCTGCCGGAAGATCAGCACATGCGCCGGGCAGTTCATCGGCTTCAGCGCCATCCATTCGGCGGCGTCGGAAACGATCGGGCCTTCGTCCTCGGTATTGGGCACTTCGTCAGGGATGACGAACATGTTCTCGCGGTATTTGCCCCAGTGGCCGGACTGTTCCCACTGGCGGGCGTCCATCACCTGCGGGGTCTTGACCTCGCGATAACCCGCAGCGTCGATCGCGCGGCGCATGTAGGCTTCCAACTGCCGCCACACGAGGTAGCCCTTGGGATGCCAGAACACGCTGCCATGCGCTTCCTGCTGCAAGTGGAACAGGTCCATCTCGCCGCCAAGCCTGCGGTGATCGCGCTTGGCCGCTTCTTCCAGCCGCACCAGATGCGCGTCGAGCTGCTTCCTGTTCAACCAGCCGGTGCCGTAGATGCGGCTGAGCATCGCGTTGCGCTGGTCGCCGCGCCAGTAGGCGCCTGACACGCGCGTCAGCTTGAATGCCTGCGGATCGAGCTTGCCGGTGCTGGCGAGATGCGGGCCGCGGCACATGTCCAGCCACTCGGTGCCGGATCGGTAGACCGTCAGTTCCTCGTTCTCGGGCAATTCCAGCGCCCATTCGGCCTTGAACCGCTCTCCATGTTCGCGGAAATGTTCGATCAGCCGGTCGCGCGTCCAGACTTCGCGGGTCAGCGGCTGGTCGGCGGCGATGATCCGCCGCATTTCTTCCTCGATGGTGGGCAGGTCTTCTTCGGTGAAGGGGCCACGCTCACCCGGCGCGAAGTCGTAATAGAACCCGTCATCGGTCGCGGGGCCGAAAGTGATCTGCGTATCGGGCCACAGCGACTGGACCGCTTCAGCCAGCACGTGGGCGTAGTCATGCCGCGCCAGTTCCAGCGCGTCAGCCTCGTCCCGCGAGGTGATCAGCGCGAGTTGAGCATCGCCTTCGAACGGACGCATGATGTCGCGCACTTCGCCATCGATGCGGGCAGCGATTGCGGCCTTGGCGAGGCCGGGGCCGATTGCGGCGGCAACGTCTGCCGGGGTGGAGCCGCGCGGCATTTCGCGAACCGATCCATCGGGCAGGCTGATCTTGAACATTTCGGTCATCGGAAGGTCTTGTCCATGGCGCGAGCCGCGCAATGGCACAGGCCCGCCTTATCCGGAAGGGTTACTGAGCGGGAACGGCGAAAGTGCCAGTCACCCGCCCGCCCGTAGTTCGTGTCCCGGTCGCGCCAGGGATGGGAGCAGAGCCACGGCCACCGTCGACAGTGGTCAGCCCGCTGTTGAGGTCCATCGTCAGCCGTCCGCCGTTCAGCGTATCCGTGCCCCGGCGCAGTGCGACACCGCCAGACAGCACGATCACCCGGCGATTCAGGTCATAGACCGCAACCGATCCACGCGCGGACTCATTCCCACGATTTACCGTGACCCCGCCACTCGCATCGATCCGCTGGATGCGCAGCGAATCCTCGTTGGTATAAGCTACGGTCGTACGCGCCGCCGTTAGCTTCAGGTCGCCCTGCGAAATCACGACATCGCCCGAAAGGACAACCCGCTGCTGGCGATCCTGCAATTCGATCCGGTCAGCCGCGTAATCGACTGGCTGGTTGGAATTGAAACCACTGATACCCTGCGCCCCGGCCAGCGATCCAAAGCCGAGCGCAACCGCCCCCGACGCAATAAAAGCGGCGGCGAAAGAACGCGCGGCGATGCGCCCAATGGAACGGGGCTTGTGCATGGGCAGAGCCCTTACGCGTTCGGTCGCCGGGTGAAAAGCCTTGGTCAAGGCACGCGCATCTTTCCGGGTACCATCCGCAAGCGGGCGTTGCCTTCCAGTGTCAGTGTGCGCTCATCGAGATCCGCGCTGATGGTGTCGGCGGAGAAGGTTCCGGCCGGGATCGCGCCATCCACCCCTTCTGAACCAACGAGACGACGGCCCGGCAAATCTATGGCCACGCCCCGCGCCGCCAGCTTGTATCCATCGGCGGATGCGAAATCGACAGTGCCATCAATCGCCACCTGCTGATCGTCGATCTGGTAGCTGCCGCCCGGTGCGCTGAGCAGCGCCGGACCGTCGCGAAGCTGGAACTGCGCGGTCAGGTCGCTCAACCGAACGACCGGCACGCTGGCGCTGCGCTGCAACGCTTCCCCAGCCGATAATTCGAATGGCTGGCCCTTGTTGTCCTGTCCGCGATAGAGCGCGCGGTCGACACGCAGCCGGTCATCGGCCGTGGCCACCTTATTGCGATCGAGCAGGAAGCTGACTTCGCCGCGCGGCCCCAGCGGAGCGATCAGCATCGCCGCCGCTACCGCCCCCACCAGCGCGGGCAGCGCCACCGCCACAATCCGCACAGCGCGGTCAAGTGAACCACCCGGCGCGGCGAAAGCGCGCCTGCGGTCGCGGATCTGGTCAGCTTGCTGGCTCATCGCCGGCCCATGTGGCGGCTACACGCCAGGGTTTCAATCGTGCGAGAAGATGTCCCGATCGGCCCAACCGGCCAGATCGAGCTTCGCGCGGGTCGGAAGGAAATCGAAACACGCCTGCGCGATCTCGCGCCGCCCTTCGCGCGCCAGCCGCTCCTCGAACACCGCAACGAGCCGGTGGAGGTAGCGCACGTCCGACGCGGCATATTCGCGCTGAGCGTCGCTCAATTGCGGTGCGCCCCAATCGCTCGACTGCTGCTGCTTGGAAATATCCTCTCCCAGCAACTCGCTGATGATCATCTTCAGACCATGACGATCGGTATAAGTGCGCGTCAGCTTGCTGGCGATCTTGGTGCAGAACACCGGCGCCGCGACCACGCCCAGATAATGATCGATCGCGGCCAGATCGAACCGCGCGAAGTGATAAAGCTTCACCCGCGAAGGATCGGCCAGAACGGCCTTGAGATTGGGCGCGTCGTAGCGGCTGTTCACCGCGAAGCGCACCAGATGCTCGTCCCCCTGCCCATCGCTGATCTGGACCACGCACAGGCGATCGCGCGCTGTGACGAGGCCCATCGTCTCTGTATCGACGGCTACCGGGCCGGGCGCGAGCACGCCCGCCGGCAAATCTTCTTCGTGGAAATATACTGCCATTGCCCACGGCCTTAGGCGGATTGGGGATAGAGGGGAAGAGGCGCTGGCTAGGCGGACAAGAGGGCCATAATCTGCGGCCATGAGCGAGAGCATACCCGCAAGCTGGCAATCCGTTCTGGAACCCGTGCTATCCATGCCCGAAAGCCGTCAGTTAGGCGGCTGGCTGCGGCGCGAGGAAGACAGCGGCAAGACGGTCTACCCGCCGCGCGGGCAGCGGTTGCGCGCGCTGGAACTGACGCCGCTGGAAGAAGTCAGGGTCGTGATCCTGGGGCAGGATCCCTATCACGGGCCGGGGCAGGCCCACGGCCTCAGCTTCTCTGTGCCCGACGGGGTGCGCGTGCCCCCGTCGCTGGTAAACATCTACAAGGAACTGCACAGCGATCTGGGCGTGGCAATTCCCCCTCAAGGCAATCTGGAACGCTGGGCGCGGCAGGGCGTGCTGCTGCTGAACAACTCACTGACCGTCGAAGCCGGTCAGGCGGGGAGCCATGCGGGCAAGGGATGGGAAGCGATCACCGACGCAGCCGTTGCGGCCGTGGCCGCGCGTCAGGAACCCAGCGTGTTCATCCTCTGGGGCAATCATGCGCGCAACAAAGCCCGCCGCGTGTCCGAACTGGGGCCGGGCACACGCCATCTCGTGCTGACGGCGCCACATCCCAGCCCTCTTTCGGCGCATTCCGGGTTCTTCGGGTCAAAGCCGTTCAGCCAGGCGAACGCCTTCCTGAAGGCGAATGGCCGCGGAACGATCGACTGGTGACAGCTCAAACCTCTGGCATTTCGACGCCGAGATCCTGCATCCATTCGTAAGCCGACATTTCCGGTCCGCTCTCGTTGATGGTGGTGCGGCGCATGTCGCGGCGAAAATCATTGGACAGCAGCGGGGTGGCCGCGTGCATGGTGCAGCGATTGTCCCAGATCACCAGATCGTGCTGCCGCCAGTGGTGGCGATAAACATACCGATTCTGAGTGGCATGGGTATAGAGTTGCTCCACCAGCGCGCGGCCTTCGTCAGCGTCCATGCCGACGATGCCGATGCAGTGCCCGCCCACAAACAGAGTCCTGCGCCCTTCAGGCAGATCGCGCGTCAACGGATGTTCAACGGTTGGGAACGGGATCACACGGCGCATATCCGGCGTGATTTCACCCTTCAGCCCTGCCCGGCGGCGACCCTCCCAAAAATCATGGATACCTGTCAGCCCAGCAATGCGGCCCTGCATTTCTACCGGCAGATCGTCCCACGCCGCGCGGGAATCGGCGAACAGCGTGTCGCCCCCCGCCTCTACCGGTGGGGTTTCATGGCCGAGCAGCAGCGACCATCGCGTCGGCATCGTATGGAATGAGCTGTCAGTATGGAATCGTTCCGCGCCCTGCGCGAGTTTGGAGCCTTCGCCGCCATAAGGAATTATCTCCCCATCGCGGTCAAGATTCCCGGCGTAGAACAAGTCTGAATCGAGCTGCCTCTTGCCTTGCGGCTGAGGAGAGGCACCGGGGATGCGGCTGGGAATTTCCAATGGCCCGAAGGCGCGACTGAACCGCTTGTGCTGTTCGTTCGATATTCGCGCGTCGCGAATTGCCAGCACGCCAAAGCGGGCCATCGCGTCTTCAACCACAGCGACCAATTCGGATGAAGGATCGACGGAGAGATCCGCGCCGATCAGTTCCGCGGCAAAGAGTGAATGCAGGGGCCTTATTTCCATCGCGGCCAGATAGTTCATTCGATGAACTGTTGCAAAGCCGCGTTGCAGGTGCGAGCGCTTTGGCAATCATGAAGAACTTGTCTGACGACCTCGACTGGGGCGTGCTATCGCAATCGGTAGGCCCAAGGGCACGACTGCTCCGCAATGCGCTGGCCGCCCGTTCCATCGCAGCCTCTTCCGTGGAGGAGCTGCCCACCGGATCGCTGACGGTTCTGGCACTCGTAAACGCCAATCCCGGAAGTTCGCAAACTGCCCTTGCCCGTAGCGCCGGCCTGAACAAGTCGGCGCTCGTAGGGATCGTCGATCAGCTGGAGCAGAACGACCTGATCGTCCGAAGTCGCTCAGTCACCGACCGGCGGCGCAACGGCGTGACCGCCACCCCTGCCGGGGAGGCGATGATGAAACGCCTGTTTGCCGTGGTGGATGCTGAAGAAGCCCCGGTTCGCGAGGCACTGGGGCCCCGTGATATGGTCGTGCTGCTGGAACTGCTTGACCGGGCGCTAGCCGCGCTGGACGCATAGTTCCGGAAATGGCAGGCGGCTGCCGCGGCAGCCGCCCTGCTTATTCAGCGCGGCAGTTCGCTCGCGCCCATCAGCGCTTCATCCACCGCGCGCGCGGCCTGGCGACCCTCGCGAATGGCCCAGACAATCAGCGATTGCCCGCGGCGCATGTCGCCACAGGCGAAGACCATGTCCTCGCTCGTGCGGTAATCGAACGTGTTCGCATCGACATTCCCACGGTCTGTCAACGAGACACCCGACTGGGAGATCATGCCGGACTTGCGCGGCCCAACGAAACCCATCGCCAGCAGTATAAGGTCCGCCGGCAACACGAATTCGGTATCCGGCATCTCCTGCATCTTGCCATCGACCCACTCGATCCGGGTGCAGCGCAGACCGGTTACGCGGCCATCTTCACCCACGACTTCCTTGGTCAGCACTGCCCAGTCGCGCACCGCGCCTTCATCGTGGCTGGTGGATGTGCGCAGCTTCATCGGCCAGTTAGGCCATGTCAGCGCCTTGTCCTCCTTCTCAGGCGGACGCGGCATGATCTCAATCTGGGTGACGCTCTTGGCGCCCTGGCGGTTAGAAGTGCCGACACAGTCGGAGCCGGTATCACCGCCCCCGATCACGATCACGTCCTTGCCCGTCGCAACCAGAGTGCCACGCGGCGCGGCGCGTTCTTCCGCGTCACCCGCGTTGCGCTTGTTCTGCTGGGTCAGGAACTCCATCGCCTGCCGCACGCCCGGCAATTCGGCACCGGGAATCTGCAGCGGGCGCGGATCTTCCGCACCGCCGGCCAGCACGATCGCATCGAAGTTCTCGCGCAGAGACTTCAAAGAGACATCAACCCCGACTTCGGTGGAGGTTTTGAACGTCACCCCTTCGGCTTCCATCTGGACGGCGCGCCGGTTGATCAGGTGCTTTTCCATCTTGAAGTCAGGAATGCCGTAGCGGAGCAGGCCGCCGACACGGTCCGACTTCTCGAACACGGTCACGGAATGGCCCGCGCGGGCAAGCTGCTGCGCACAGGCAAGGCCCGCCGGGCCGGAGCCGACCACGGCCACCGTCTTACCCGTCGTTTGCGCGGGCACCTGCGGCTGGATCCAGCCTTCCTTCCATCCGCGATCCACGATCGCGCACTCGATCGATTTGATCGTCACCGGCTGATCGATGATGTTCAGCGTGCAGCTCGCCTCGCACGGGGCGGGGCAGACGCGGCCGGTGAATTCCGGGAAGTTGTTGGTTGAATGAAGGTTGTCGAGCGCGTTGCGCCAGTCGCCTTCATAAACCAGATGGTTCCAGTCCGGGATCTGGTTGTTCACCGGGCAACCATTGTGACAGTACGGAATACCGCAATTCATACAGCGCGCGGCCTGGTTCTTCAGGCCGTCCTCGCTGTGCGGGATCACGAACTCTTTATAGTGCCCGACGCGCTCCTTCGGATCCGCGTAAGTGCGGTCTTCCCGCTCGATTTCGAGGAAGCCGGTTTCCTTGCCCATCTAATTCAATCCAAAAATCAGTTCTTCGCCCCCGAAATAGCGGGGACCCGAAGGCGGTTGAGCGCGGTACGCGCCCTGTAGATGCCCGGGTTCCCGCTCGCACGGGGATGAAGAAGGGGTTGTATCATGATCACTCGGCCGCGACGAAGGCGGCTTCCCCTCGCTCGGCCTCAATCAGTTTCAGCGCAGCCGCGTAATCGCGCGGCATGACCTTGACGAACTTCGCCAGCGAGGCATCCCAATTGTCGAGCAACGCAGCTGCGCGCTTCGACCCACTGTGCAGCTTGTGCCGCTCGATCAGGATGCGCAGCCGTTCGGCATCGTGCCGCAGCATGTCGCCCATGCCGAAATCGTCCACGCTCTGCGGGCGCTGCTGCGGGCGGCCCGTGCCTTCATCCTCGTCCGGCGCACCATCGATGGGGATCAGATCAACCATCGCGGCATTGCAACGATCGCGGAACGATCCGTCCTCGTCATAAACATAGGCGATGCCGCCTGACATGCCGGCAGCGAAGTTGCGCCCGGTCTTGCCGAGCACCACTACCACGCCGCCCGTCATGTATTCGCAGCAGTGGTCACCCGCGCCCTCTACCACCGCGATGGCGCCAGAGTTACGCACGGCGAAACGTTCACCCGCAACGCCGTTGAAATAGGCTTCACCGGCGATCGCGCCATAGAGCACCGTGTTGCCCACGATGATGTTCTGGTCAGGCTCCCGATCAACATGGGCGGGCGGGCGCACGATCACGCGGCCACCCGAAAGGCCCTTGCCGACATAGTCGTTGGCATCGCCCACCAGATCCAGCGTGACGCCGTGGACCGTCCACGCGGCGAAGCTTTGCCCCGCGACGCCCTTGAAGCTGATGCGCAGCTGATCGGGCTTCAGGCCGGCGTGGCCATGGCGGCGGGCGATCTCGCCCGAAAGCATTGCGCCCACCGTGCGGTTGACGTTGCGGATCTCGCTTTCGATCACCACGGTTTCGCCGTTTTCGATCGCAGGGCGGGCCGCCGCGATCAACTCGTTGTCGAGCGCGGCTTCCAGGCCGTGATCCTGCGAAGTCGTGTGATAGAGCTTCGCACCTTCCGGCAGTTCCACCTGATGCAGCAGGCGCGAAAGATCCACGCCCTGTGCCTTCCAGTGATCCAACGCCTTGCGCATGTCGATCCGGTCCACCCGGCCGGTCATTTCCTGAAGGGTGCGGAAACCCATCTCGGCCATGATCAGACGCAGTTCTTCGGCAACGAAGAAGAAGTAATTGATCACATGTTCGGGCTGGCCGGTGAAGCGCGCGCGCAGCACCGGGTTCTGCGTGGCCACACCCACCGGACAGGTGTTGAGATGGCACTTGCGCATCATGATGCAGCCGGCGGCAATCAGCGGCGCCGTGGCGAAGCCGAACTCGTCCGCGCCCAGCAGTGCGCCAATGGCCACGTCGCGGCCAGTGCGCAGACCGCCATCGACCTGCACCGCGATGCGGCTGCGCAGATCGTTCAGCAGCAGGGTCTGCTGCGTTTCGGCAAGCCCGATTTCCCACGGGGAACCCGCATGGGTCAGGCTGGTCAGCGGAGATGCGCCGGTGCCGCCTTCGTAACCGGAGATAGTCACGTGGTCTGCGCGCGCCTTGGAAACGCCCGCGGCAACCGTGCCTACACCCACTTCGGACACCAGCTTGACCGAAACACGCGCCGCCGGATTGACGTTCTTCAGATCGTGGATCAGCTGTGCCAGATCCTCGATCGAATAGATGTCATGATGCGGCGGCGGGCTGATCAGGCCCACACCCGGAGTGGAATGGCGCGTCTTGCCGATGGTCTTGTCGACCTTGTGGCCGGGCAACTGGCCGCCTTCGCCGGGCTTCGCACCCTGCGCCATCTTGATCTGAATGTCGTCGGCGTTGACCAGATATTCCGACGTCACGCCGAACCGACCACTCGCGACCTGCTTGATCGCAGAGCGCATGGAATCGCCGTTTTCCAACGGACGGAACCGCGTGGGATCCTCGCCACCTTCGCCGGTGTTCGATTTGCCGCCGATGCGGTTCATCGCCACGGCCAGCGTGGTGTGCGCTTCCCAGCTGATCGAGCCATAGCTCATCGCACCGGTGGCGAAGCGCTTCACGATATCTTCGGCGGATTCGACTTCTGAAAGATCGAGCGGCTTATCCGCCTTCTTCAGGTCCATCAGCCCGCGGATCGTCAGCAAACGTTCCGACTGCTCGTTGATCGAGCGCGCGAATTCCTCGTAGTTGGACCACGAGTTGCCGCGAACCGCATGCTGCAGGCTGGCGACGGTCTGCGGCGTCCACGCGTGATCTTCGCCCCGCAGGCGGTACTGGTAGATACCGCCTACATCGAGCATGTTCTTGTAGATCGGGTTGTCACCATAGGCAGCGGCATGGCGACGAACCGCCTCTTCCGCCACTTCGCGCAGTCCGATGCCTTCGATCGTCGTGGCCGTGCCGGTGAAGAACTGGTTCACGAACTGGCTGGACAGGCCAACGGCGTCGAAAATCTGCGCCCCGCAATAGGACTGGTAGGTCGAAATGCCCATCTTGGACATGACCTTCTGAATGCCCTTGCCGATGGCTTTGACGTAGTTCTTCTGGACCTGCTTGGTCGTCAGTTCCGGGAACTTGTTCTTCCGGACCTGCTCCAGCGTCTCGAACGCCAGATAGGGGTTGATCGCTTCCGCCCCGTAACCAGCCAGCGCGCAGAAGTGATGCACCTCGCGCGCCTCGCCAGTTTCAACGACGAGGCCGGTCTGCATACGCAGGCCCTGCCGCACCAGATGATGATGCACCGCCGCTGTCGCCAGCAGCGCTGGCATGTCGATGCGGTCCTCGCTCTGCGCACGGTCTGACAGGATCAGGATGTTCTTGTCGGCCAGCACCGCCTCGGTCGCGGCCCAGCACATTTCCTTGATCGCCATCTCCAGACCGTCGACGCCGGTTGAGGCATCCCAGGTCATGTCAATGGTGGCCGTGCGGAAAGCGCCGTCCAGCGCCTCTTCCACGGAACGAATCTTGGCCACATCCTCGTTGGTCAGGATCGGCTGCGATACTTCCAGCCGCTTGTGCGTGCCGGCGGCATGGCCCAGCAGGTTCGGGCGCGGGCCGATCATCGACAGCAGGCTCATCACCAGTTCCTCGCGGATCGGATCGATCGGCGGGTTGGTGACCTGGGCGAAGTTCTGCTTGAAGTAATCGAACAGCAGACGCGGACGGCGGCTCAGCACCGCGATCGGCGTGTCGGTGCCCATCGATCCGATCGGATCGTCGGCCGTCACCGCGATCGGCTCCAGGAACTTGGTGATGTCTTCCTGCGTGTAGCCGAAACCCTGCTGACGCTTCAGCAGCGTTTCGTCGTCGCTGGCGATCTCCATCAGATTGCCGTCGAGAGCCTCAAGGTCTTCCAGCTTGTACTGCGCCTGATGCAGCCATGTCTCGTAAGGATGAGCGGTGGCGAGGTCAGCCTTGACCTCCTCGTCCTCCACGATGCGGCCCTGCTCAAGGTCGATCAGCAGCATGCGGCCCGGCTGCAGCCGCCACTTGCGGACGATATCTTCCTCGCGGAACGGCAGCACGCCGCTTTCCGACGCCATGCAGACGATATCGTCACGAGTGATGGTGAAGCGCGCGGGCCGCAGGCCGTTGCGGTCCAGCGTGGCGCCGATCTGCCGGCCGTCGGTGAAAGCGACAGCCGCCGGCCCATCCCACGGCTCCATCAGGGCCGCATGATATTCGTAGAACGCCCGCCGCGCCGGATCCATCGTCGGGTTGCCCGACCATGCCTCCGGGATCAGCATCATCATCGCATGCGACAGGCTATATCCGCCCAGCAGCAGCAGTTCGAGGGCGTTATCGAGGCACGCGGTGTCCGACTGGCCGTGCGGGATGATCGGCCACAGCTTGTCCAGATCGGCACCCAGCAGCGCCGATTCCATGGTCCGCCGACGCGCGTTCATCCAGTTCACGTTGCCGCGAACCGTGTTGATCTCACCATTATGGGCGATCAGGCGATAGGGGTGAGCCAGTTTCCAGCTGGGGAAGGTATTGGTTGAAAAGCGCTGGTGGACCAGACCCAGCGCCGAAACGCACAGCGGATCGCGCAGGTCTTCGTAGAAACTGCCGACCTGGTTCGCCAGCAACAGCCCCTTGTAAACGACGGTGCGGCTGGAGAAGCTGGGCATGTAGAGATCGACGATCTCCGGCATACCATGCTTTTCCGCCAGCGCGGCCAGCGGGTTCTGGGTCTGCTTGCGGATGACGATCAGCTTGCGCTCGAACGCGTCCTGATCGGCACAGTTCTCGCCACGGCCGACGAAGCACTGGCGCATCACCGGCATGGATTCGAGCACGGCCTTGCCCAGCCCCGCCTCGTTCAGCGGCACGTCGCGCCAGCCGATCAGGGTCTGGCCTTCCTTGGCGATGAACTTTTCAAATTGTCCGCAGATGAAATCGCGCGCCGCATCGTGCTGCGGCAGGAAGCACATCGCCACGGCGTAGTCGCCCAGCGGCGGCAGCGTCAGCCCTTCGGATTCCGCCCACTTGCGATAAAGCGGATCGGGAATCTGCAGCAGGATGCCCGCACCGTCGCCCAGCAGCGGATCAGCGCCGACCGCGCCGCGGTGGTCCAGATTGGCGAGAATTTCCAGCGCCTGGCTGACGATCGCGTGCGATTTGGTGCCCTTAATATGGGCGACGAAGCCCACACCGCAGGAATCATGTTCGTTTCGCGGATCATAAAGACCCTGAGGCGCGGGGTACTCTCTCACACTTTGTTCCTGTTCCAGCCGGGCAGGACCCGTTCCGGCACCCGGAATGGGGTCCGAAGGACGAATCACCCGAAGCGGGGTCCTCGAAATTGTCGGGAGGTTAACCCCATGGCGTCATGAAACTGATTTGGCAAGGTTCGGACGCGCGCGCCACAAAGTTACGCGTTAGGCATCAACAGAGCAATTTTAGGTCAGACCGGTTCTCGAAGGTGCCTCAGCCGCGCCAGCGCCGTTTTCAATGCAGCGCCCATATGCTCCGGGATGGCCCCCGCAGGGTGGTTTACCCCTTCCGCCTCTCTCAGACGCCGCCGCGCGATAGAGGCGCGAAGCCGCTCCACCAGATCCATCAGGTGAGAGTCCGGGATGACTGTTTCCTGCAAGGATTGGTCCAGCCAGCCGGGCATTTCATCGCGCAAGCGAAACGGCCGGATACCAGTTTTCGCGAAGCGATCCGTCAGCCGCGCCTCCGCTCGTGCGGCAGCAATGCGGCGAGCCATCGTCCATCCCGCTACCGCCCCGGCACCCGCTGCGGCGAGAGCCATCGCACCGCGTTCAACCGCTCCCAAGGGATCGCCCCCCATCGGCACAACAAGCGCACCCGCGCCGATCAGCACAGCGAACCACAGCCCCGCCAGCATCGGGAGCAGGGAGCGCCCGCTTTCACTACCGCGCTTCAACAAGAAGCTTGCCAACCCCATCACCCCTGTTCAGCCCGCGTAACCCTGCCATTGCGCAGGTAAACGAGCCGATAAAAATCGCTTCCCGCAGGCGGCCCTCTGCGGGATAATGCACGGCATGGACGCGCAACCTGCCCTCGGGATCGTTGAGATTCTTGGCGTAGCAGCAAGCGTCAGCCTGCTGGCGGGCTGGCGGCTTTACCTGGCGGTGCTCGCCACGGGCATCGCTATGCGAACCGGGGCCGTGCCGCTGCCCGAACATCTGGCCGGGCTACAAGTTCTCGCCAATCCCTGGGTGATGGGCGTCGCGGGAATCGGCGCTTTCTGCGAATTCTTTGCCGACAAGATCCTCTGGCTCGATTCACTGTGGGACGCGGTGCACACGGTGATCCGACCGCTAGGCGGGGCGCTGCTGGCGCTGGCGCTGGTCGATCCGGGTGATCCCGCCACTCAGACAATTGCTTTCCTACTGGGCGGTGGCGGGGCCTTGCTAGCGCACGGCGGCAAGGCCGGGGCACGGGCAGTCGTCAACACCAGTCCAGAACCGGTGAGCAACATCGCCGTATCCAGCGCCGAGGATGTAGCCACTGCCGGCTTGCTCTGGCTGACGCTGGAACATCCCTATGCGGCCGCAGCGGTCGCAGCGATCCTGCTTGCAGCGGCGATCGGCCTGATGCTGCTGGCGCGGCATGTGCTGAAGCGCCTGTTCGGCCGCGCGTTTCCGCCGCCTCCTGCCCCACCCAGCGCCTGAACGCGATCAATCGCGCGCGTTGGCCCTGATCCAGTCCTCGACCACCGGGGCGATCCGCGCGCGCCATTTGCTGCCGTTGAAGATGCCGTAATGGCCGACATCCTTGGCCAGGTAATACTTCTTGCGCCGCGCCGGCAGTTCCGCCGCCAGATCCAGCGCGGCTTTGGTCTGACCGATGCCGGAAATATCGTCTCGTTCCCCCTCGATCGCCAGCAAGGCGGTGTCGTGGATCGCGCCAGGATCGATCGGCTTGCCCCGATGGACGAACTCACCCTTGGGCAGGGTATGCCGCTGAAACACATGTTCTATCGTCTGCAGATAGAACTCGGCCGTCATGTCGCAGACCGACAGATATTCGTCGTAGAACCGCTTGGTCGCGTCTGCGCTTTCCTGATCGCCAAGGGTGAGATGTTTGAACATCTCGTAATGGCTCATCATGTGGCTCTCGATATTCATCGAGAGGAACCCGGCCAGTTGCAGGAAACCCGGATAGACCTTGCGCCCGGCGCCCGGATAATTGAGCGGCACGGTGGCGATCACATTGTTCTGAAACCACGACAGCGGCCGTTCCATCGCCACGTCGTTTACACTCGTCGGGCTGGCACGGGTATCAACCGGCCCCCCCATCATCGTCAGCGTCGCCGGGCGGAAGGGATCCCTTGCCGCCCCCATCACCGCCGCGGCGGCAAAAGCCGGCACGGACGGCTGGCACACCGCCAGCATATGCGTGCCCGGCCCTATGAAATGCAGGTAATCGATCAGGTAATCGATGTAGTCATCCAGATCGAAGCGTCCGGCCGAAAGCGGCACCATCTTCGCGTCCGCCCAATCGGTGATCCACACTTCCTGATTTTCGACCAGCCGCGCCACGGTGCCCCGCAGCAGGGTGGCGTAGTGGCCGCTCATCGGGGCCACGATCAGCATTTTAGGGGCGCCTTTCGGCAAGCCCCGCCGCTTGAAATGGCGCAGAGCCCCGAACGGCTTTTCCAGCACGACCGATTCGCGAACCGCGTGGCTGGCGCCGTCCACGGTCACTTTCGTGATGTTGAAAGATGGCTTGCCGCGTTCCTCATAAAGGTGGGCAAAGACTTGCAAGGCGCTGGCCATGATCGGGCCAGTGCCGAAATAACCCATCGGCAAGGCTGGATTATTGAGCAGTTCGGCCCCGATGGATGCCCAACTGCTGGCGCTGTTGAGCAGCGACTTTTGCAGCTCGTAAGCGTCGTAAAGCACTATGCGGGCCCCGCCGCCGAGGGAGTCGCGATGTTCATACTGGGGTATATAAGCACGATGTTGCGGCGCAGCAAAGAATACCGTTCTCTGTCACGCTTCTAACCGGGCAAGTTATCCGCTAGGCGGCCCGCCATGGCACGCCGTCCACGCACGCTTCCGCCCGAAGGCAAGCCCGCCAAGGATCTCGGTCCTCTGCGAATGATCTGGCGCGAGACGCTCAGGTACCCCTGGCAGGTTGGGGCGGCGTTTCTTGCCCTGCTCACCAGTTCGGCGGCGACGCTGGCGATCCCCTATCGCTTCAAGGAAATCATCGATCGGGCTTTCGGCGATCAGGCCGATATCGCCGTCATCAACACCTCGTTCCGCTATCTGATGATGATCGTGCTGGTGCTGGGCATCGCCAGCGCGGTGCGGTTTTACTTCGTTAGCTGGCTGGGCGAACGCGTGGTGGCGGATATCCGACTGAAAGTGCAGGATAACCTGTTGCGCCTGTCCCCCGGATTCTTCGAAGAGAACTCGCCCAGCGAAATCGCATCGCGCATGACGTCGGATACCGCGATCGTGGAACAGGTGGTCGGCACCACGGTATCGGTTGCCCTGCGCAACCTCATCACCGGGTTGGGCGGCGTGATCCTGCTGTTCGTGCTGGCGCCGGTGCAGTCTGCCTATCTCGTCGGCGGCGCCTTCATTATCGCACTAATCATGCGCCTGTTCGGCCGCCGCCTGCAGGCGGTGGCCCGCGCCAGTCAGGACCGGGTGGCCGATGTCGGCGCGCGGACGACGGAAGTGCTGGGCGCGATGAAGATCGTGCAAGGCTTCAATCAGGAACGGCGAGAGGCTGGCCGGTTCGCCGAAGCGGTGGAAGCCACGTTCGACACGGCCAAGCGGCGCATCATGCTGCGCGCGATTATGACTGCGGGTTTCATCACCATCGTGTTCGGCGCGATCACGGCGCTGATGTGGGACGGCGCGCTCAGTGTGGCCGAAGGCCGCATCACCGGCGGCACCATCGCCGCGATCGTGGTTGTCGGCGTGATGGTATCGGGCGCTTTCGGCGCGCTGTCGGAAGTCTACGCGGATTTGCTGCGCGGCGCTGGCGCGGCGAGCCGCTTGCACGAGTTGGCGCGCGAAAAGCCAACGATCGCCCCGCCCGAACGCCCGATCGCCCTGCCCAGCCCACCGCGCGGTGGGCTGGCGTTCCAGAACATCACCTTCCGCTATCCCACACGCCCGGAAACCGCCGCTCTCGCCGATTTCGACCTGACGGTGGAACCGGGGGAGACCGTCGCCATCGTCGGCCCGTCCGGTGCGGGCAAATCGACCGTGTTCCAGCTGGCGGAGCGGTTCTACGATCCACAGGGCGGAACGATCCGACTGGACGGGGTGCCACTGGTGCAGGCCGACCCCGCCGATATTCGTCGCCGCATCGCACTGGTGCCGCAGGAAGGCACCCTGTTCGCCGCCAGCGCGCGTGACAACCTGCGCTATGGCAACTGGGATGCGAGCGAGGACGCGATCTGGGAAGCGGCGGAGGCAGCCAATGCCGCCACGTTCCTGCGCGAACTTCCGCAGGGGCTGGAAACGTTCCTGGGTGAAGGCGGCGCGCGCCTTTCCGGCGGCCAGCGGCAGCGTGTGGCCATCGCCCGCGCCCTGCTGCGCGACGCGCCGATCCTGCTGCTGGACGAAGCGACCAGCGCGCTGGACGCGGAAAGCGAACGGGTGGTGCAGCAGGCGCTTGAACGGTTGATGCAGGGCCGCACCACTCTGGTCATCGCCCACCGCCTCGCCACCGTGCGTGCGGCGGACCGCATCGTGGTGATGGATGCGGGCCGCATCGTCGAACAGGGCAGCCACGCGCAACTTCAGGCGGCAGGCGGCCTCTATGCACGGCTGGCTTCGCTTCAGTTCGACGACGCGGCGGCCGCCTGAAAGCCCGCCTGCAACGCGCAACGCGGGCCTTGCCATCGCGCGTCAGCGGCGGTTAAGTGATAAAGTATCAACTGTAACCGATGACTCGCGTCTGCCTTCGGGCAACCGGCGTCACCATTTCCGTTCCCACCCGCCGGTGTCCGGGCTGGATTTGTCAGACGAAAGGCCTTCCACCACATGATCCGTCAGATATTCGCGGCCAGCGTTTCGGGCGCCGCGCTCGCGCTGGCCACTCCCGCCTTTGCCCAGGATGAAGCGGCAGAACGGACACCGCCCCCACAGATGACGTTCGGCACCTGGGGCGTGGAGACTTCGCTGCTCGACACATCGATCAAGCCGGGTGACGATTTCTTCGACTACGTCAACGGCAAGTGGATCGCGGCCAATCCGATCCCGCCGGAATTTTCCCGCTATGGCTCGTTCAACTTTCTGAGCGAGAACGCGACGACCAATGTCGAAAAGCTGATCACCGAACTCGCCGCCTCCAACCCGCCCGCCGGTTCGCAGGCCCGGCGGATCGCCGATGCCTACAACGCCTTTCTCGATACCGCGGCCATCGATGCACGCGGACTGACGCCCGCACAGCCTTATCTTGACCGGATCCGACAGGCTGGCGACCTCTCCGCTCTAACGGCGCTTTTTGCCGAAGCCGGCTATCCCAGCCTGATCGGGGCGGGGGTGACGGTCGATCCCAAGGATCCCAACCGCTACATCGTCTCCATCGGCTTCGACGGCATGGGCATGCCCGACCGCGATCTCTATCTGGTCGACAGCGAGCGGAATCGCGAAATCCAGGACGCCTACAAAGGCTATCTCGCGTTCCTGCTGGGCAAGGCCGGATACGCCGACCCGGCTGACATGGCCGCGAAAATCTATGCTTTCGAGCATCAGGTGGCCGAACTGGAATGGGCCCGCGCGTCACTGCGTGATGACAACATCACCTATAACAAGCTGACCCGTGATGAACTGCTGGCGCTGGTCCCGCAGTTCCCGCTGGCAAGCCAACTCTCCGCTTCAGGATTCGACGGCCAGCAGGAATTCCTCGTCCCGCAGATTCCGCCGACGGCTGAAGAAGTCGAACAGTTCAAGATCACGCCGGAGATTCTTGACGGTATCGGCGGGGGTACACCGGCTATGCTGACGCTGCTGACCGCGACCGACATCGATACGCTGAAGGCGTTCATGATCGCGCAGTTCATCAGCAACAACGCATCCGTGCTGCCAGCCGACATCGATGACGCAAATTTCGCTTTCTATGGCAAGCTGCTGAACGGTCAGGAAGTGAAGCGAGCGCGCTGGAAGCGGGCGATCGCCTCGACTGAGGGGATGCTGGGCGAACAACTCGGCAAGCTCTATGTCGATCGTTACTTCCCGCCAGAAAGCAAGGCGGCGATGGACGATCTGGTCGTCAATCTGCGCAAGGCGGTGGCCGTCAGCATCACCGACAATACCTGGATGACCGAGGCGACGAAGAAGGAAGCCATCGCCAAGCTTGACGCCTTCACGCCCAAGATCGGCTATCCAGATGAGTTCGAGACGTATGACGGGCTGGAAATCACACCTGCCGACCCGCTCGGCAACCGCATCCGCGCGACAGCGTGGGCCGTGGCGGACAGCCGTTCGAAGCTGGGCAAACCGGTTGATCGCACCGAATGGGGCATGCTGCCGCAGACCGTGAACGCCTATTTCAATCCCGTATTCAACGAGATCGTGTTCCCCGCCGCAATCCTTCAGCAGCCCTTCTTCGGCCCTGATGCCGATCCGGCGGTCAACTATGGCGGCATCGGCGCGGTGATCGGGCACGAAATCGGCCACGGTTTCGACGATCAGGGCGCCAAGTTCGACGGCACCGGCACCCTGCGCGACTGGTGGGCGCCGGAAGATCTCGCCCACTTCACCGAATTGGGTAACCGGCTGGCCGAACAGTACAGCAGCTATTGCCCGTATGACGAAGGCACCACATGCGTGAATGGCCGTTTCACGCTGGGTGAAAACATCGGCGATGTCGGCGGGCTCAGCCTCGCCTACCGCGCCTACCGCATGTCGCTGAACGGTCAGGAAGCGCCGGTTATCGACGGGCTGACCGGCGATCAGCGCTTCTTCATCGCGTGGGCGCAAGTGTGGCGTTCAATGCAGCGTGAGGCGGCGGGGCGTCAGCGGCTGCTGACCGATCCGCACAGTCCGGAGAAGTTCCGTACCAACGGCGCGGTCCGCAATCACGACGCGTGGTACAAGGCGTTCAACATACAGCCGGGCGATGAGCTTTATCTGCCGCCGGAAGAGCGCGTTCATATCTGGTAAGGTGCGCGAAATCTCAGGCTGATGGGCGGGCGGCGCTTGACTTCGCCGCCCGCTCCGCCATCACGCCCGGCCCATGGGACTTACCCTTACCGCCATTCTGCTTGGCATCGTCGAAGGCCTGACCGAATTCATCCCGGTCTCTTCCACCGGCCACCTGATCCTCGCTTCTGAGCTGTTCGGATACAGTTCGGCGCAGTGGGCCGCGTTCAACGTGGTGATCCAGCTCGGCGCGATCCTTGCGGTCGTCGTGCAATACTGGCGCACCTTCTGGAATGCCGGCATCGGTGTGCTGACCCTGCAAGCGGATGGACTGCGCTTCGCCCGCAACATCCTCGTCGCGTTCCTGCCTTCGGCCGTGCTGGGGCTGATGCTGAAGGACTATATCGACGTGATGCTCGAAAGCCCGTCCGTGGTGGCATGGGCGCTGATCCTGGGCGGCATCGCGATCATCGGCATTGAGAAGTCCGTCACGCCCGGCAAAGATACCGGGGTGGGCGACCTGCCACTGAAAAAAGTGATCGGCGTGGGGTTCGCCCAGTGCCTGGCGATGATCCCCGGCGTCAGCCGGTCCGGCGCGACAATCATGGGCGCGCTATCGATGGGTGTTGGCCGCAAGACCGCTGCGGAATTCTCTTTCTTCCTGGCCGTGCCGACGATGATCGGCGCCACGACGCTGGAATTGTTCGACAGCCACGAACAGCTCGCTTCCGCCGGTGGTGTCGGCTGGACGGAAATCGCGATCGGGTTCGTCGTCGCTTTCCTGGTCGCGCTTGCAGTGATCCGGGCCTTTGTCGCCTATGTCAGTCGCCATG
This sequence comes from Croceibacterium sp., assembly GCA_035555595.1. GTDB lineage: Bacteria > Pseudomonadota > Alphaproteobacteria > Sphingomonadales > Sphingomonadaceae > Croceibacterium_A. Next base: position 55,779 of record DATMGK010000037.1, read on the forward strand.
GCTTTGCGCCCTTCGGCTGGTATCGGATCGTCATCGGCGCGGCTGCGGTTGCATGGCTGACGCTACGCTAAGATCTCAACCTTTCACATTTTTGCCATATTTCCGGAACCATCCGGGATCACGTTGATTGGAACGGGGACGCTATAAGCGTGCGTTTACCGGGAGATAGCGGCGCGCCCTGCGCGGCTGTTCCGAAACAACAGGCAAAAGGGGACTTCCCAATGAAGAAGATTGTAGCGATCGCCGCCGCCGCCGCACTGGGCCTTGGTCTGGCCGCCTGCGACAGCGCGGCAGAGAACGCCGCGGACGATCAGGCCGATGCGATGCGTGAATCCGCTGACGCTCAGGCTGATGCGATGGAAGCTGCCGCCGATGGCACCGCCACCGAAGAAGCGGTCGACAATCAGGCTGACGCGATGCGCGAATCCGCTGACGCAAAGGCTGACGCGGTCGAGGAATCCGGCACGCCGCAGTAATCGTCACGCAAGTGATGAAACGACCGGTCCGGCTCCGCGCTGGGCCGGTCGTTTTATTTCACACGGGCTCCGCCCCTGACCTGCGCCCCCCGCGCAGATGATATTCCTGCGTACCGCGACTGATCACATCGTCGACGTCGATCAGGGCCGAATTGGCATAGGTAAATCCGGGGTTGAGGCTTCGGTAAAGCCGGTCGAAATCCCGCTCCACCGTCTGGTGGTAGAGGTCGGCAAAACTATCAATCACGAAATAGGTCGGCTGCAGATCGTCTATCACATAGTCCGTCCGCATCACCCGATCGACGTTCAACATGATCCGGTTCGGCGATTGACCTTCCAGCGCGAACACAGCTTCCCGCGGGCCTGACAGAATACCCGCGCCGTAGATCCGCAGATCGCCGCCTTCCCGCATCAGTCCGAACTCCACGGTATACCAGTAGAGCGCGCCAAGTGCCTTCAGCCGGTTGTACCGCATCGCCTTCCACCCGGCGCGGCCATATTCCTGCATGTAATCCGCGAATACCGGGTCGGTCAGCAAGGGCACATGGCCGAACACATCGTGGAACACGTCAGGTTCCTGTATGTAATCGAACGTCTCGCGCGTGCGGATGAAATTGCCTGCCGGGAACCTCCGGTTGGCCAGATGCCAGAAGAATACGTGATCCGGGATCAGCATCGGCACCGGAACAACGCTCCACCCCGTCAGCGCGTCCAGTTCCTCGGAAAGCCGGCCGAATTCCGGCACGCCGCCGCGATTGAGGTGCAGCTTCTGCAATCCAGCCATGAAGGCGCCGCAGGCCCGGCCGGGAAGAATATCCATCTGCCGTTCGAACAGCGCGTTCCAGATCGCATCATCGTCCGACGAATAGTCGCGCTGCGCCGGTTCCAGCCAATCCTCACCCACATGCGCGGGGCGGCGCAGCGGCGCGGTGAATACGCCGGGATCCACTTCGGGAAGGGCTGAAAACTCGCCCTCGATATCGGTGAACGTGGCCATGTTATGGCTGAAACGTCCGACATGGCCGGGCAGTGCCCGGAAAACATCGCGTCAGGGGGTGGGCGATGCGGTTTCGCTGGCCATCGGTGTCGCCTCAGGCGGTACTGGCCGCGTTTCGAGCATCTTCGACGCGTCATTCAATGCACGGGTTTCGCCCATTATCTCGCTGCCGGGGCCGGTATCGTCCCCCGCAGGTTCGCAACCGGCAAGCAGCAGCATGGCCGCAAATGCTACGGGCAGGGCTGTGGCCCTGCCCGCACCGTAGAATCTGAACAGACGCAAGATTACTGCGCGGCGCCAGTCTGGGCAGCAGCCTCGACATCCGCCACTGCATCGAGTGCGGCGTCGGCCGCCTTCTCTGCGGTCTGGGTGGCCGCCGCCTCGGCATCGGCCGTGGCATCTTCCACCGCGTCGCTCACGTCGTCAGCCACTGGATCGGGCACACCTGCCATGGCTTCATCAGCCGGCATTTCCACGGAATCTACCATCGCATCTTCCGAAGCATCTTCTGAACTGCCGCACGCGGCCAGGGCGAAAGCGCCGGAAACGGCGGCGATCAGGGCGAATTTCTTCATCGGGACACCTCTTTGTCGTCGGTTCGCAGGCAGCCCTGCCTGTCGCGTCCCACCTAGCCCAGCCTCAGGCTCAAGAAAACGGCAAAACCGTGGCAGTTGCGGTTCACGCCCGTGCTTCGATCTGTCACAGCCCCGGCATGGCGGCGATGGCTGAACGGATCGGGGAAGCGCGGGAACAACTGCGCCGCACGTTCGGGTTCGAACAGTTCCGCGGCGTGCAGGCGCACGTGATAGAACGGGTGCTGGCGGAGCAATCGACGCTGGCGGTCATGCCCACCGGGGCGGGGAAATCGCTGACCTATCAGCTTCCCGCCACAATGCTTCCGGGCACTTGTGTTGTCGTTTCGCCGCTGATCGCACTGATGCACGATCAGCTCCGGTCCGCCCGGGCCAACGGCATCCGCGCCGCGACGCTGACCAGCGTTGACGAGGATCGCGCCGCCACCGTCGCCGCTTTCCGCGCGGGCGAACTGGATCTGCTCTACGTCGCGCCAGAACGGGCCAGCCAGCCCCATTTCCGCGAGCTGCTGGGACAGGCGCCGCTCGCACTGTTTGCGGTGGACGAAGCGCATTGCGTTTCGGAATGGGGTCACGATTTCCGCCCCGACTATCGCCTGCTGCGTCCCCTGATGGATGCTTTTCCGCGGGTCCCTCGGCTGGCGCTGACGGCAACGGCGGACGCGCATACGCGGGCCGACATTCTCGACCAGCTCGGTATTCCGGCAGAGGGTTTGATCGTCGCCGGGTTCGACCGGCCCAACATCCGCTATTCCATCCGCCACCGCGATGGCGGGATGCGCCAGCTTGAACAGCTGCTGGCGGAACAGCCGGGGCCGGGCATCATCTATGCGCCGACCCGCCGCAAGGTGGAGGATCTGGCCACGAAGCTGGCTGCTGCGAGCGGGCGGCCCGTTCTGCCCTATCACGCGGGCCTCCCGCCACAGGAACGCGCCCACAATCAGGCCGCCTTCGTCGCCAGCGAAGACATGGTCATGGTCGCCACCGTCGCCTTCGGCATGGGGATCGACAAGCCGGACGTGCGCTTCGTCGCCCACGCCGGCATCCCGAAATCGATCGAGGGCTATTATCAGGAAACCGGCCGCGCCGGGCGTGACGGCGATCCCGCGGTGGCGCTGATGCTGTGGGCGGCGGGCGATTTCGCCCAGGCGCGGCAACGGTTGAGTGAAGTGGAGGAAACCCGGCAGGCGGGGGAACGGGCGCGGCTCGACGCTCTTGCCTCGCTGGTGGAAACTCCGGGATGCAGACGCGCGGTATTGCTGCGGCATTTCGGTGAGGACCCGCCAGATCGTTGCGGCAACTGCGACAATTGCCTTGAAGCGCCGGAGGTGATCGACGCCACGGAACTGGCGCGCAAACTGCTGAGCGCGGCCTACCGCACCGGGCAGAGCTTCGGCTTCGGGCATTTGCAGAAAGTGCTGACCGGCGCAGCGGACGACCGCGTGGTCCAGCGCGGGCATGATCGGCTCTCCGTTTTCGGCATCGTCAGCGGGGATGAAGCCCGCCTGCTCCAGCCCCTTGCCCGCGCGCTCCAGGCACGCGGCAGCCTGATCGCCACGGAGCACGGCGGCCTGCAACTGGGCGGTGACGCGCGCGCAATCCTGAAGGGGGAAGCCCCCGTCGCCATCGTGCAACCCCCGCCATCACGCAAGGACCGCCGCCGCCGTGAACAGGCGCCAAACCCCGTGGGCGACCCTCTGTTCGAAGCCCTGCGCGCCCTGCGCCGCGAACTGGCGAGCGAGGCGCAGGTGCCGCCCTATGTGATCTTCCACGATGCAACCCTGCGCGAAATGGCCATGGCCCGCCCGGTCTCTCTGGCTGAACTCGGCGAAATCCCCGGCGTGGGCGCGCGCAAGCTCGACGCCTATGGCGAAGCTTTCCTGACGGTGATCCGCAACCACTGACGCCGCAACTCACGCGCGCTTGACCCCATCCCTTTTTGATATAAATATGATATCATAATTTATCGAAAGGGGATGGGTGATGCCCGAAACGAAATCCGCAATGCAGCGCAGCCGGGAAACACCGGCGAACACATCGAACGGTTATCTCATGCTGTTCGTATGGCTGGCGCTGATCGCGTGGACGATTTTCTCTTTCCTCTCGTTTGGCGGTGCCTCTCACAACGGCCAGCCGTTTGCGGTCTGGTTGATCGGCTGGATCGTGGGCGCAGTCCTGTTGCTGTTTATCGCGTTCGGTTTCTTCATGATCCAGCCCAACACTTCGGCGGTGATCACGCTGTTCGGCGAATATCGCGGCACGGAACGCACGCAGGGCCTGCGCTGGGTCTTGCCGTGGTTCGCGCGCAAGAAGATCTCTGTCCGCCAGCACAACATCCATTCCGATCGGGTGAAAGTGAACGACCTGCGCGGCAATCCGATAGAGGTGGCGTGCAACGTGGTCTGGCGCGTGGCCGACACGGCGCAGGCGGCGTTTGACGTGGATGATTACAAGACGTTCGTGAACATCCAGATCGAAGCGGGGCTGCGAACGGTCGCTTCCCGCCATCCTTATGACGATATCGAGGAGAACGAGACGACGCTGCGTTCCGATGGCGAGATCGTGAACGCGGAACTGCGCGTCGAACTGAACGAGAGGTTGTCGCATGCCGGAATCGTGGTGGACGAGGCGGGCCTGACCCATCTCGCCTATGCGCCAGAGATCGCCGGGGCGATGCTGCGGCGTCAGCAGGCGGAAGCGGTGATCGCGGCCCGCGCAAAACTGGTCTTGGGTGCGGTAAGCATGGTGCAGATGGCGCTCGCCAAGTTGAGCGAGGAAGACGTGGTCCATCTGGACGATGAACGCCGGGCCGCGATGGTTTCCAACCTGATGGTCGTCCTGTGCGGAGAGCGTGAGGTGAACCCGGTCGTGAACGCGGGCACGCTGTACCAGTAAGGGTGGCATCGTGGCGCAAGCGCCGAAAAAGGCTTTCCCCCTCCGGCTCGATCCCGGGCTTTACGACGCGGTCGAACGGCTGGCGGCGCAGGAACTGCGTTCCGTGAATGCGGAACTGGAAATGCTCCTGCGCGAAGCCTTGGCGAAACGGGGAATCAGGGTCGCACCGGCCGAACCACGCAAACGCGGACGGCCGCCCAAACAGGGAGAGTGAAGATGCTGGAAGGAATGTCAGACAATAAACCCTGGTTCCGCCCCAAGAGCTACGGATATGGTGCCGGGCTGCCCATCGCATGGCAGGGGTGGGTGCTCTTGCTGTCCTACATGGCCGCCATCATCGGGCTGGCCGTGCTCGCCCCATACATGCACGGTGCGGAGCTGATCGGCCTGATCGCCCTCATGGTGTTCCTCACGGCGATTCTGGTAGTGATCGCCAAAGCGCGAACCAAAGGCGGATGGCGCTGGCGCAACGGCGATTGAGAGTGACGGGAGGGGCTGGCCGATGAAGTTCGGGGTGTTCGACCATCTGGACGACAGCGGGCTGCCGCTGCCCGAACATCTCGAAACCCGCTTGCGTCTGGCCGAAGCTTACGACCGGCTGGGCTTCCATTGCTATCACATCGCCGAACATCACGGCACGCCTTTGGGCGCCGCCCCCTCACCCGGTATCCTTCTGGCGGCATTGAGCCAGCGAACGCACCGGATATTGTTCGGACCACTGGTCTACCTGCTGCCGATCTATCACCCGCTGCGGTTGATAGAGGAAGTGGCGATGCTCGATGCGCTGTCCAACGGGCGCTTTCAGCTTGGCGTGGGACGCGGCGTCTCCTCGATAGAGCTGGGCTTCCACGGGCTGGACATGGCGGAACAGCAGGCCCGTTTCGATGAAGCGCTCGAAGTACTGCTGAAGGGTCTGTCTTCCGATCGGCTGGATCATCAGGGCCAGTTCTGGCGCTTCAACGATGTGCCGATGGCTCAGCGCCCGGTGCAACGTCCGCATCCGCCGCTATGGTATGGCGCGGGCAGCCCGGCTTCGATCCGATGGTGCGCGCATAACGCCGTCAACATGGTCACGCTGGCGCTGGGAAATCGCGCCCGGCAGGCGATGGATCTCTATCGCGCGGAATGCCCCGGTGCGGAACAGGACATGCCCCTGATCGGCATCAGCCGCCAGATCGTCGTGGCCAGCAGCGATGCGGAGGCAAAGGGGCTTGCCCGCCCCGCCTACGCCCACTGGCGCGCCAGTATGGCCCACTTGTGGGAGGATCGCGGGGTACCTTTCCCCCTCGCCGCGCATCTGCCTGAAGACTGGGACAAAGCCGAAGCGATGGGCCACGGCTGCGCCGGATCGCCCACCACAGTTCGCGCTTTCGTGGAGCGGGAAGCGGAGAACGGAATAACCTATTTCGTTTCCGCGCTGATGTTCGGCACTCTTCCACCGGATGCGGCGCTGACCTCTGCGGACTTGTTCGCAACAGAGGTCATGCCTCACTGGGCTTGAGCGTCGGGCTCAGGTCTCACGCATCCGGGTCAGGCGGAATGCCGGGGCGAAAGTGACGGAGGCCGGCGGGATGTCGTGCGTGAAAGGTAGCACCTGGAAATAGTCCGCCAGTTCGCCCTCGATATGCAGCGGCGTCCCGCGAATGAAACCGAAACGGCTGTAAAGCGCCGGATCGCCGAGCAGCACCACCCCCTTGCCTCCGGAATCGCGCCAGTGCTGCGTCCCGCTTTCCACCAGCGCGCGCCCGATACCCTCGCCCTGCCGCCCCGGCTCGACGGCGATGGGGCCAAGGGTCAGCCAGCCTTCCTCACCGCTCGACAGCACTGCCGGCGAATAGGCCGCGTGGCCCACAACGGCCCCATCCAATTCTGCAACCAGCGAAAGGGTGAGGTCGCCCCCATCGCGCAGCGCCTCAATGATCTCCGGTTCCGCCCCCGCACTGTGGAGGTGATCGGCGAAGGCAGCGGCAGTTACGCGTCTGATCGCCGCTTCGTCACCCGCCTGTTCAGGCCTGATCTTCATAGCAAATGACCCGCCTCGTCACGTTTGGTGGCAAGATAGCGCGCATTGTGCGGGTTGGGCGGCAGGGCGTGCGGCACCCGCTCCGCCACTATCACCCCGGCCGCTTCCAGCGCGGCGACCTTCTCCGGATTGTTGGTCATCAATCGGATCGAAGGCACGCCCAGCAGTTCCAGCATCCGCGCCGCCACGGGGAAGTCGCGCGCCTCTGCCGGCAGGCCCAGCCGGCGGTTGGCCTCCAGCGTATCGAAACCTTCGTCCTGCAGGCGATAGGCCCTCAGCTTGTTGACCAGGCCGATGCCTCGCCCTTCCTGCCTCAAGTAGAGCAGCACGCCCCAGCCGCCCTCTTCCGCCTCTCGCGCCATGGCCGCCAGCGCATGATCGAGCTGCGGCCCGCAATCGCAGCGCAGTGAACCGAGGATGTCCCCCGTAAGGCATTCGGAATGAAGACGGACCAGCGGCATCCGCTCCGAAGACTGGAGGCCCACCACCAGCGCGACATGTTCGCGCGTATCGTCCGCACTGCGGAACACGACGATTTCCCCCTGCTCGCTGACAGCCACCGGCAGGCGCGCCCGTGTAGCAACCGCCAGCCGCGAGGGATCGAGAAACGTCGCAAGGTCCTCGGCATCCAGCGCAACCGGCTCGGCCGCAGGCTCTGGCGCAACGAGGAACGCGGGCAGGATACCGGCGATTCGGGCCAGTTCCATCGCCGCCGCAGCTTCATCACGCCACTCCAGCGTCTCGGCCAGAAACGGACCCTTGAGCGGTGCATCGAGATCCAGCGCGGGATCGGCCACCGGCAGCGCGGCGACAAGATCGATCGGTTCGGCCGCCCGGATCAGCACCGGCGCATGAGGATCGGCCGCCTCCCGCTGATTCGCGAGCCGCAGTGTCGCCGCGCGCGCAGCGGAAATCAGCGCAAGGCCAGACCGCGCCGCGCCGGGTGCCGTCTCGATCGGCAACAGCAGAGGCGCCGAACCGATCGCCACCGGCCATCCATGGCGCAGGGCGTCAACCGCCTGAGCCACACGGCGGGAGGGCGACACGGAAGGCGTACCCGTGCTCAGAGCGAAAGCTCCGTCACCAGCGGCACATGATCCGAAGGCTGTTCCCACCGGCGCGTTTCTTCCACGAAGCGATGCGCCCGCGATTGTGCAGCCACTTCGGGCGAGGCCCAGACATGGTCCAGCCGCCGCCCCTGATCCTTCTGCCGCCAGTATGAACGGTAGCTCCACCAGGAATAGTTTCGTTCCGGCGCGGGGATATGCTTGCGGCCCAGATCCACCCAGCCATGAGCATCGCGGAAACGGCCCAGCGCTTCGACCTCCACGGGCGTATGGCTGACCACTTTCAGCAAGGCCTTGTGATCGTAGACGTCGCATTCCAGCGGAGCGATGTTGAAATCGCCGACGATCATGGTCGGCCGGTCCAGCGCGTCCGCCCAGCGGGTCATCCGGCCCAGAAAGTCCAGCTTCTGGCCGAACTTCAGATTCAGCTCTCTATCGGGAATGTCACCACCTGCGGGGATATAGACATTCTCAAGGATCAGGCCCTGCCCTTCACCCAGCAGCTCCACACCCACGTGGCGCGCCTCGCCGTTATCCTGCCAGTCGTGCTTCGAAAAATCGCGCAAGGGAATGCGGCTGACTGTGGCCACGCCGTGATAGCCCTTCTGGCCATGCACCGCGCGATGGACATACCCCATCGCTTCGAACGCGGCATGGGGGAACTGCTCCTCACGGCACTTGATTTCCTGCAGGCACAGCACATCGGGCTGCTCCTGCTCCAGAAAGCGCGTGACCTGATCGATACGCAGGCGGACGGAATTGATGTTCCAGGTGGCGATAGAGACCATGGCGGGGGGATAGATAGGGAGCGTGGGCGCGGCAAGCACGCGGGCGCGCCTCTTTTTGATCAGACCCTCGCACTGGGCACAAAAAACCCCCGTCGCGGGGGCATTGCGACGGGGGTTTCGTTTGAGCGTTCGTCACGCTTGTCCGGCGGCGTCTCTCGCGAGGCAGGGCAACAGGGGGGAAACCCGCCTCTCGCCACCGAACGATCAAATTCTACGAATGCTCTGCTTTCTGGTAAATGAATGCCTTCTGCGACTGGTCGCAAGCGGCAGTCATTTCGCCCGCCAGCCGTTCAGCGCGGGCGACGGGTGGTGCGGCGCGGGTCGCGATAAGTGAACGTGCTGTCTGGAACGGACACGCCATAACGATGGTTTGAAAGCCGCACGGTGGTGCGCTTGTTCTGCGCGTCCAGCGCGACCCAGCTTGCCAGCTTCAACCCGCCGGGGGCGGCGCTGTCGCGCGTGAAGATCATCGTGAAAACGCCGTATTCGGGCTTGCTGGTATCCTTGACCTCCACGCTGACCACGTTGGGGTTGGAGGTGGGCATCAGCTTGCCATAACGCTTCACATCCCGGCGCGGATCGAGCAGCGCGCCCAGCGGCGAATTGCCGATGGGCCAGGATTCAAGCTGATTCACCTGATAGTCGATCAGGGTCAGCCGGCTGCCGTTCGACACTACCAGCATCTTGGCCGAAGGTTCATATTCAAACCGGACGCGACCCGGCTGCTTCATGGTGATCGTACCACCGATGCTCTGCCCGTTGCGATCGGTCTGGACGAAATCCGCCTTCATGGTGGTGATGCCGCGCAGCGCGGCAACCACTTCGTCCAGCCGATCCGCCCGCTGGGCGGCAGCAGGCACCGCCGGGATCATGATCGCTGCGGGCAGTGCAACGGCAAGCGCGCCGCCAAGGGCGACGCGCAGCGAAACGGACGAAAGTTTGTGCAAGATGGTCATGCTCCCGCCACTAGGTACGGGGCATTGAACAGGTTGTGAACCCGCAGGTTCCGAAGATCAGGCAAGCCTGCTGGCTTACTTGATCTTGCCTTCCTTGAACTCGACGTGCTTCTTCGCAACCGGATCGTACTTGCGGAAGGTCAGCTTCTCGGTCTGGTTACGCGGGTTCTTCTTGGTAACGTAGAAGAAGCCGGTATCGGCAGTCGAGTTCAGCCGGATCTTGATCGTAGCGGGCTTCGCCATGGCCTGATTCCCAAAATATCAGCAAGGGCGCCCAGATCGGCTCTGGTAGCCCGAAACAACAGAGGCGACGCGCACGGCGCCGCCCATCCGGGCGCGCCTTTGCGTCCCCACCGTGGAAAAGTCAAGCCGCGAGGCGCTTCACCAGTCCACCTTGCCACGCCCGGCCTTCACCGCGCCGCGCGCCTTCTTCGACTTGATGCGTTGTTCCTTGCCCACGCGGTTCACACGGCTTTTCGCGCGTTTCTTCGGTTCGGCCAGCGCCTGTTCGATAAGTTCGGCCAGCCGCGCCCGCGCATCCTCCCGATTCGCTTCCTGCGTGCGAAACCGGCGCGCGGCGATTACGATCTCTCCCCGTGCCGTCATCCGGCTGCCGGCAAGCGCCTTCAGGCGATGGAATACTTCAGGCGTCAGGCGCAGTGCAAAGACGTTCAGCCGTAGTTGCACCGCCGTCGCCACCTTGTTGACGTTCTGCCCGCCCGGCCCGGAAGCAGCGATGAAGCTCTCCTCCGCAAGCGCCAGCGCGCGGGCGACCGTCTCATCCATCGGCAAAGCCGAGTGCGGTGAAATCAGCGGGCAACGGCGAAACGGCTATCACCGGGGGCTTCCCCTCTCGCGTGATTTCCAGACCCGCGGCGTGAAGCATGGTGCGCCGCGCACCCTTGCCGTCGCCATAAACCGGATCGCCCAGCAGCGGCAGACCGATGCCGCTGGCGGAATGGACGCGAATCTGGTGCGTCCGGCCAGTCTCAGGCCTGAACTCCACCAACGCACGACCACCGGTTTCGCCCACAACCCGCCAATGAGTGATGGAAGGTTTGCCCTTGCGCGCCGGGATCATCCGCCAGCCCTTCTCCGCACTGCTGATTTTGCTGAGCGACAGTTCGATCGTGCCTTCGGTCGTGGTCGGCACACCCGCCAGAATACCGAGGTAGCGCTTGCTTACCTGCTTCGCTTCGAACGCAGCTGAAAACCGCTTCAACGCCTTGGGATTGCGGGCCAGCAACAGGCAACCGGACGTATCGGTATCCAGCCGGTGAACAGGCATCGGCGCGCGTTGGAAGCCCAGCTTCAGATCATCCAGATGATCTTCCAGCGACGGCCCGCCGGCGCGGGGCCGTTCTATCGGCAGGCCGCCCGGCTTGTCGATCACCAGAGCTTCGCCGTCTTCGAACAGAATAGGAATGGTCATTCCGGGCGCTTAGCCCGTCAGAGGCGGCTTGTCGAAGCGCGAACGGACTTCAGGCCAGCGCCGCCGCGATTCGCCGCATCGCCTCTTCCAGCACCGCTTCATCCGCAGCGAAACTGATGCGGAAACCGTTCTTGCCACCGAACGCACTGGCCGCGACCACCGCCACGCCGTGTTCCAGCAGATGCAGCGCCAGCTTGCTGTCATCCCCGCCGAAACGATCCATCAGCGGCTTGGCATCGATGAAGCAATAGAACGCCCCGTCGGGCACTGGCGTGGACAGCCCGTCGATGGCGTTCACCGCCGCGACCACCAGATCGCGCCGCGCCCGGAAACGCTCCCGCCATTCGCCCAGGAAATCCTGCGGGCCTTCGAAAGCGGCCACCGCGGCTGCCTGGCTGACGGCAGCCGGGTTGCCGCTGGCGTTCGATTGCAGCCGTCCCATCGCCTCTATCAGCCAGTCCGGCCCGGTGGCGACGCCGATGCGGAAGCCCGTCATCGCGTGGCTCTTGGAAACGCCGGATACCGTGCAGATGCGATCGGCCAGATCGGGCGCCAGCGCGGCGAGGGTGCTGTGCGGTTCCGATGAATAGTTCAGCGGCGCGTAGATATCGTCGGACAGGACCAGCACCTGCGGATGCCGCCGCAACACTTCCGCGATCCCGCGCAGCATTGCTTCGGGATAGACCGCTCCGGTGGGATTGCCGGGGCTGTTCAGCAACAGCCAGTTCGTGCGCGGGGTTATCAGCGCCTCGAACTCGCCCGGATCGAAGCGGAAACCGTGATGCGGGTGGGTGATCAGGGGCACCACTTTGCCCCCGGCAAAACGCACCATCTGCGGATAGCTGACCCACCATGGGCTGGGCACGATCACCTCGTCCCCCTCGCTCACGGTCGCCGCCAGCGCTTCGAAGATCGCCTGCTTCCCGCCGGCGGTCACGATCACCTGCTCCGGCCGGGTATCGATGCCCAGATCGCGGCGGAAATGCAGCGCGGCGGCCTGCTTGAGCCGTAACGTGCCGGTGACGGGCGTGTATTTGGTCGCCCCCGCATCCAACGCCGCCTTCGCCGCCTCTATTACATGCGGCGGGGTCGCGAAGTCAGGTTCTCCCACAGACAGCGAGATGATGTCCTGCCCCACCTCGCGCAGAGCGGTGGCACGGTCGGTCATCGCGGTGGTCGGCGATGCGGCAATACGGCGCAGGGCCGTGCTCAGATGTTCCTTGCTCATGACGCGATCCTCGCTGGCATCAGGCCTCTTAACGCGTTGCCGATGAAAAAACCGTCAGCGAGGTCGGCCAGCGCCAATTCCGCCTCAACGGCGCGGCTGCTTTCCAGCAGATCGGTCCGCAGCACGCCGGGCAGCAGGCCCAGCGCGACCGGCGGAGTCAGCAGCCTGCCCTCCCGTTCCACGAACAGATTGGTGAAACTGCCTTCGGTGACCAGTCCATCCTCGCGCACGAACAGCGCCTCACGCGCGTTTTGGGCCTGCGCGAAGGCCAGTGCCTCTTCATAAAAGCTGCGGTCGCTGGTCTTGTGGCGCAACCGCCAGTCGCCGGAAACGACCGGCATCGGCAACGCGATGCAGTGCGCCACGCCCTCAATCGGTGCAGGCAGAGGCGCAGCCTCCAGCGACAGACCCCCGCCGCGCGCAAGCACCAGCCGCAGGCGGGCGGGAGCCTCCAGCTCGAAACACAGCGCCTGAATGCGGTTGCGCGCCTCGTGCCGGTCAAAAGAAAAGCCCAGTTCCGCCGCGCTATCCTTCATACGGGCGATGTGCCGCTCCAGCAGGGGGATACCATCCTGCGGGTCGAATCGCATCGTCTCTATCAGGTCGAACCCGGCGGCTGCCCCGCGCGCGAATCCGCCCTTCACCAGGCATTCGCGCCATTCGGCCATACCGTCGCTATCGGCCACAATCGCCCCGCCCACGCCCAGCACGGCGTGATGCCGGTCGTTCTCTCCGGGTGTCAGATGCACCGTGCGAATCGCCACGTTGAAGGCGGCATCGCCATTGGCGTCGATCCGGCCGATTGCCCCGCAATAGGGGCCGCGCGCATCGCGCTCCACCTCTCCGATCAGTTCCATCGCGCGAATCTTGGGCGCGCCGGTGATCGATCCGCAAGGGAACAAAGCCCGGATCATATCCATCGCACCAAGGCCTGGCTGCAACTGCGCGCAGACGGTCGTCGTCATGGTATGGACGGTGGGATAAGTCTCGACGTGGAACGGCTGCTCCACCCGCACCGATCCGGCCACAGCCACACGGCTCAGATCGTTTCGCATCAGGTCGACGATCATCAGGTTCTCGGCCCGATCCTTGATCGACGCGGCCAGTTCCTCCGACAAGGCGGCATCCTCTGCCGCATCGCGCCCGCGCGGACGGGTTCCTTTCATCGGCTTGCAGCGCGCAGCATCGCCTTTCAGGCTGAAGAACAGCTCCGGGCTGAAACTCAGCAACCAGTGCGACCCATCGAAGATCAGCCCGCCATAACCGGCGTTGGCGGCAGGGCGGATCGCGGCATAGATGGCCAGCGGATCGCCATTCGCCGCGCCGCCCAGCGGCATCGTCAGATTGGCCTGATAGATGTCCCCCGCATGGATCGCCTCCTGCAAGGCATCGAACGCGGCGAGATAGGCGCCGGTCGAAATCTGCGGGTCCAGCGGGCCAATGCTGGCCGGACCGGGTGCTTTCGCAGCCAGCCACTGCGGCACCTCGGCGGCAGGGATGCGGGTGACGTTATCGAACAGGCCGAACCACAGCAGCGGGCCATCCGCGCCGCTGCGCGCATCGGCCAACGGGGCCAGTTTAGGCTCCAGCGCCAGCCCGGCCTCATAGGCGAGATAACCGGCCAGCGTTCCACCCGTGGCCCGGCGGGCGGCATCCGCCGCTTCCAGCACCGTCACGACCTCTTCCGGACGGCGGGCGACGAAAACTTCGCGTGGGTTCTCGAACAGCCGGGCATCGCTCGCACCCTGTGCGCGCGCATCATCGAGCAGGACGAAGGGTTCGGCTGCGGCCATCTCCCGCGCTCTAGCCGCAAATCGGCGCATGTCTATCGCTTGACCGCGCGGCGAACCCTCGGGCAGACGAACCGGGGGTCCGAGATTGTGGAGTTGAGATGACGTCGATCTTCCTGGGACTGGGTGCCAATGGTGAGCGGCAAGTGCTCGAACTCTCGCGGGCCAATCGCCACGGGCTGATCGCCGGGGCGACCGGCACCGGCAAGACCGTGACCTTGCAGGGGCTGGCGGAAGATTTTTCCGCCGCCGGGGTGCCGGTGTTCCTGGCCGACGTGAAAGGCGACCTGTCGGGCGTCTGCATGGCAGGGTCGCCCACATTCAAGAACGCCGACAAGCTGGAAGCGCGGGCGAAAGAGATCGGCCTCGAAAACTATACCTACGCCGATAACCCGGCGGTTTTCTGGGATCTCTATGGCGAACAGGGCCATCCGATCCGCACCACGGTTTCGGAAATGGGGCCGCTGCTGCTGGCCCGCCTGCTGGATCTGAACGAAACGCAGGAAGGCGTGCTCAACATCGTATTCCGGCACGCGGATGACGAAGGGCTGCTGCTGCTCGATCTTCCCGACCTGCAATCCATGCTGGCCTATACGGCGGAAAACGCCGGTGCGCTGACCACCAAATACGGCAACGTCACCAAGGCCACGATCGGCACGATCCAGCGCCAGTTGCTGACTCTGGAAAGCCAGGGTGGCGCGCAATTCTTCGGCGAGCCAGCGCTGGAAATAGAGGATTTCATCCGCACCGACGATCAGGGGCGCGGGATCATCAATATTCTCGCCGCCGACAAGCTGATGCGCAGCCCTAAGCTCTACGCCACCTTCCTGCTGTGGCTGCTGGCTGAAATGTTCGAGGTGATGCCCGAAGTCGGCGATCCCGATAAACCGAAGCTGGTGTTCTTCTTCGACGAGGCGCACCTGCTGTTCGACGATGCGCCCAAGGCTTTGCAGGACAAGATCGAGCAGGTTGTCCGCCTGATCCGTTCCAAGGGCGTAGGCGTCTATTTCGTCACCCAGAATCCGATCGACGTGCCGGAAGAAGTGGCGGGCCAGCTCGGCAACCGGGTACAGCACGCGCTGCGCGCTTTCACCCCTCGCGACCAGAAAGCGATCAAGGCCGCCGCTGAAACCTTCCGCATCAATCCCGATCTCAACGTCGCCGCCGCGATCACCGAATTGAAAGTGGGTGAGGCGCTGGTTTCCACCCTGATGGAAGACGGCGCGCCGTCCGTGGTTCAGCGCACGCTGATCAAACCGCCACACAGCCGTTTGGGGCCGGTCACGGAAAAGGAACGGGCGATCATCCAGTCGATCAGCCCCTTGGCCGGTAAATACGACACGGCGATCAACCGAGAGAGCGCAGAGGAAGTGCTGGCGCAGAAAGCCGCTGATGCCGCAGCCACCGCCGCCGAAGTCGCGGAACAGGGTGAGGAAGAAGTCCGCAAGCGCGAACGAAAGAGCACCAACATCTGGGGCAAGGCCCTCTCCCGCGCCACCGGTGCGGCGACGAGTTCGGGCGCCGCTATCGCGGCGGGGGCAATCACCGGCCGCAAATCCCGCGCGAACCCGGCCAAGACCGCGCTAAGCTCCGGCCTTGGTTCGCTCGCGACCGATATTGCCGGGCCATTGGCCGGGCGCTTCGTCCGCAACATCATCGGCGGGTTGATGCGCTAAGGCAGCTTGGCCCTCTCCCGGTATGGGAGAGGGCCGATCACGTCCTCAGCTATCCGGCCCGTGTTTCCTGTCACGGGTGGATTCCAGCATGCCTTCGTGAATGAAGCCGATTTCGCGCACTTCCATCGCACGGCGCTTCAGCTCGCCGCGCATGGCGCGATATTCCAGCTCCATCTGTTCGGTCACGGTGGGCCGGCTGTCTTCCAGCGCTTCCTCAAAGTCCTGCGCCGTCACCTCATTGGCGGCCTCGCCCCGTGCGCGGATGGCGATCAGGCCGGCGCGGCGCACCACGTCTTCCAGATCGGCCCCGGTATAACGCTCGGTCCGCGCCGCCAGCCCGGCCAGGTCCACGTCCTTCGCCAGCGGCATGTTGCGGGTGTGAATGCCCAGAATGTGCAGCCGCCCCGGCTCATCTGGTGCGCCGACATAGACCAGTTCGTCGAAACGGCCCGGCCGCAGCAGTGCCGGATCGACCAGACCCGGACGGTTGGTCGCGCCGATCACCACGATCGATTGCAATTCCTCCATCCCGTCCATCTCGGCCAGAATGGTGTTCACCACGCGCGCCGTCACTTGCGGCTCGTTGCCGCTGGTGCCGCGCGCGGGCACAAGGCTGTCGATTTCATCGATGAAGATCACGCAGGGCGCCACCTGCCGCGCGCGGGCGAACATGCGGCTGATCTGCTGTTCGCTTTCACCGTACCATTTGGACAGCAGGTCGGAACTCTTCATCGAAATGAAGTTAGCCTCTGCCTCCTTGGCAACGGCCTTTGCCAGCAGTGTCTTGCCGGTGCCCGGCGGGCCGTAAAGCAGGAAGCCCTTGGCCGGGCGGATGCCGATCCGCTCGAACGCCGCAGGGTTCTTTAGCGGCAGTTCCACGCCTTCGCGCAGCTTTTCTTCCGCTTCGTCCACGCCGCCGATGTCAGCCCAGCCGACGGTGGGGGCCTGCACCATGACTTCCCGCATCGCGCTCGGCTGCACACGCTTCAGCGCTTCGCGGAAATCGTCCTTCTCGACCTGTAGTGTTTCCAGCACCTCGGGCGGGATCGTTCGCGCATCCAGATCAAGCCGGGGCATGATCCGCCTGACGGTTTCTATGGCCGCTTCCCGCGCAAGCGCGGCCAGATCAGCACCGACGAAGCCATGGGTGCTGCGCGCCAGTTCCTTCAGGTCCACGCCATCGCCCAGCGGCATGCCGCGCGTATGGATGGCCAGAATCTCGCGCCGTCCGCTTTCGTCGGGCACGCCGATCACGATTTCCCGGTCAAAGCGGCCGGGGCGGCGCAGCGCCTCGTCAATCGCGTCGGGCCGGTTGGTGGCGGCGATAACGACCAGATTGGTGCGCGCTTGCAAGCCATCCATCAGGGTCAGCAACTGGGCGACCAGCCGCTTCTCCGCCTCGCCGGTAACGTTCTGCCGCTTGGGCGCGATCGAATCGATCTCGTCGATGAACACGATCGCGGGCTGGGACCGCTCCGCCTCCTCGAACACTTCGCGCAGGCGCCGCTCGCTCTCGCCATAGGCGGAACCCATGATCTCGGGCCCGTTGATAATGAAGAACGCAGCATCGCTTTCATTGGCGACGGCCTGCGCCAGCCTGGTCTTGCCGGTGCCGGGCGGGCCATGCAGCAGCACGCCCTTGGGCGGATCGACGCCCAGCCGGGTGAACAGCTCTGGATAACGGAGCGGCAGTTCCACCATCTCGCGCAAGGCCTTGATGGTTTCGTCCATGCCGCCGACATCGTCATAGTTGATGATGCCGCGGCTATCGCGAGGCTCCTCGAACTCCGCGCGCAGTTCCACCTCGGTGTTCTCGTCGATGTGGACGATGCCCTTGGGCACGGTGGAAACCACCTGCAGGCGAATCTGCGTCAACGCGTAGGCGGGGGCGTTGAACATGCGGCGCACATCGGCGGGCACGTTGTTGACCGGCTGCTGGCCATGCGTGGCCACCAGATCGCCGGCGACCAGCGGCCGCTTGAAGAATACGCGCTTCAACGCCTCGCTCGGCCCCTGCAGGCGCATCTCGCGCTGGGCTGGCGCGAATACCACACGGCTGGCCGGGCGGGATTCGGCACGGCGAATCTGCACATGCTCGCCAGATGCGGTGTCGGCGTTGGCGCGCTGCAAGCCGTCCAGACGGACAACCTCCAGCGATTCGTCTTCGGCATATGCTTGGGAAGCGACGGCCGCGGTCACCCGCTTGCCTTCGATCTCCACGATGTCGCCTTCGGTGATGCCCAGCGTCTGGAATACGGATCGCGGCATACGGGCCACGCCCCGGCCGCTTTCTTCCTGGCGGGCGGCGGCGACCTGAAGTCGCACCGTGCCCTTCTCGAGTGTCGCTGCGTCCGCTTCCGCCATTGCCCTCTCGCCTCGTTGCTGTTGACCGCGAAGCTAGGAATGCGCAGCCCGGAATGCAAACCGCCGTAGCAAGCGAAAGTGCCGCGACAGGCAAAGCGCCCGGCACACGGCGGGCTAATAGCCGGTCCGGAAGCAAGATAAAAAAAGGCCCGACCGTTGCCGGCCGGGCCTTGGAAGTTTTGGGAGAGGATGCCTGAAAGGCAGGCTCTAAGTGCTGGATGGGCCGGATTTTCGCAAGTGCGAAAACCGCAACTGAGGTTGAAAAATATGCAACTCTCTCGTAAGATTTTGATCTAAAATAGAATTTTAATCTACACCGATATAAGCATCTCTGGGTCTTCTCAGTTTCGGCCAGATATGCTGCATTGCAACATGACGATTCCGTCATGCGGAAACTTCGCGGTATCCCTTTCTACCCAATCGTGACAGCATTCGGCCCGGCCACTATGCGTCAGCTCTCCCTTCAGGAGGTTTCGATGAAAAAGCTCTATCCCGATGCAGCCGCCGCGCTGGACGGGCTTCTGTTCGACGGCATGCTCATCGCCGCCGGGGGTTTCGGCTTGTGCGGCGTGCCTGAACGGCTGATCTCCGCCATCGAAACCAGTGGGGTGAAGAACCTCACGTTCGCCAGCAACAACGCCGGGATCGACAACGAGGGCATCGGCAAGCTGCTGCGGACAAAGCAGGTCGGCAAGATGATCTCCTCCTACGTCGGCGAGAACAAGGAATTCGAACGCCAGTATCTCGCCGGAGAGATCGAGGTGGAATTCTGCCCGCAAGGCACACTGGCCGAAAGAATGCGTGCAGGAGGCGCGGGTATTCCCGGCTTCTATACCAAAACGGGTGTCGGCACTCAGGTGGCGGAAGGCAAGGAAACCAAGGTCTTCGACGGCCAGGAATATATCCTTGAACGCGGCATCTTCGCAGACCTGTCGATCGTCAAGGCGTGGAAGGCGGATGAAACCGGCAACCTCGTATTCCGCAAGACCGCCCGCAACTTCAACCTTCCGGCCGCGACCTGCGGCAAGCACTGCGTGGTGGAGGTGGAGGAAATCGTCCCCGTCGGCAGCCTCGATCCTGACTGCATCCACCTGCCGGGCGTCTATGTGCAGCGGATCATTGTCGGCGCGCCCTATGACAAGAAGATCGAATTCGTGACCACGCGGGAAAGGGAGGTTGCCTGATGACTGCCCACGATGGCCTGACCAAAGGCTGGACCCGTGACCAGATGGCCGCCCGCGCCGCGCAGGAGTTGGAAGACGGTTTCTACGTCAACCTCGGCATCGGCATCCCCACTCTGGTGGCGAACCACATCCCCGCCGGGATGGAAGTGACGCTGCAATCCGAGAACGGGATGCTGGGCATCGGCCCGTTCCCTTATCCGGACGAAGTGGACGCCGACCTGATCAATGCCGGCAAACAGACGATCAGCGAGCTGCCACAGTCAGCCTATTTCGACAGCGCCGCCAGCTTCGCGATGATCCGCGGCGGCCACATCGACCTCACGGTGCTGGGCGCAATGGAGATCAGCGAGCGGGGCGACATCGCCAACTGGATGATCCCCGGCAAGCTGGTGAAGGGCATGGGCGGCGCGATGGATCTGGTCGCGGGCGTCAAGAAAATCATCGTCGTGATGGAACACGTCTCGAAGAACGGCACGCCCAAGTTCATCCCGGAATGCACATTGCCGCTGACCGGACAGAACGTGGTGGACATGGTGATAACCGATCTCGCCGTATTCCAGCGCCCCGATCACGGCAGCCCATTCCGACTGATCGAACTGGCGCCCGGCATCTCCGCGCAGGAGGTGGCGGAAAAGACGTCCGCCCGGTACGAACCGCTGGGGTAACGATTGTGAAGGGAGGCGGTTGAATGGGCTATACGCTGGTAACCGCCAACCGGAACTATTCCAGCTGGTCGCTGCGCCCATGGGTGCTGATGAAGGCGCTCGACATTCCGTTCGAAGATCGGGTGGAGCCGTTTGCGAAGCCGGACAACTACGCCGATTTCCGCGCCTTCTCCCCTACCGGGCAAGTGCCGCTGCTGATCGACAACGAACGCCGCGTGTGGGATTCGCTGGGCATCACGCTCTACCTCGCGGATCGCCATCCCGGCGTTTGGCCGGATGAAGCCGAAGCGCGGGCTTTCGCTCAAAGTATCGTCGCGGAAATGCACGGTGGTTTCGCCGCTCTGCGGAACGATTGCACGATGAATGTCGGCGTGCGGGTCTTACTTCACCCGATATCACCCACATTGCAACGTAATGTGTCCCGACTTCGCGAGATCTTCGAACAAAACGCGGATCGCTTCGGCGGCCCCTGGCTGGCCGGTGACCGATTCACCGCCGCTGACGCTTTCTACGCCCCGGTCGCCTATCGCGTACGCACTTATGGCCTCGACGTCGGGCAAGGGCGGCAGTGGGTGGAAAGGGTGATTGCCCATCCCGCAATGGCAGAGTGGGAAACGCAGGCGCTGGCCGAAACCTGGCGCGAAGAAAGCCACGAGGCGGAACTGGCCGCCGCCGGAACGATCACAGCGGATTTCCGCCAATCAAAATAGCGCGTTTCGGCAATCGGCTCTCGCCAACCCGCGCCAACCTTGCCAAGCTGCCTGATACCGCCGTTCGAGCGGGCCGGAGAGGGAATTCATGAAAAACTCGATGCGCCTCGATTCGCCGTGGCTGGCGCTCGCCCTGCTGATGGCGATCAACACAGTGGGCTTTATCGACCGGATCGTGGTCAACGTGCTGGTGGAACCGATCAAAGGTGAATTCCAGCTCACCGACACGCAGGTTTCCCTCATGGCCATGGCCTTCACCATACTCAACATTGGTGCCGGGCTGGTGATCGCGCGATATGCTGAACGAATACGGCGCCTGTCGCTGATCTCGTTCGGCACGCTGATCTGGTCCGCCGCGACTGCCGCCTGTGGCTGGGCCACGGGCTGGGCGCAACTTCTTGTCGCCCGCATGGGCGTGGGTCTTGGCGAAGCGATCGGCCTACCCAGCCTGCAATCGGTGATTGCGGACTATTTTCCCGCGGGCAAGCGCGGTCTGGCCATTTCCGTCCTGATGCTGGCCCCACCATTGGGGGCCTTCATCGGCTTCGTCGGCGGGGCGTGGATTGCGCAGGAATACGACTGGCGATTCACGTTTCTGATCGCCGCGCTGCCCGGCGTGTTTCTGGCGGTGCTGATATGGCTGTTCGTGGCGGAGCCGCCCCGGGGCCGCTATGACAGCGTCGTTGCGGATGATGATGTGCCGCCATTCGGCGAAGTGCTGCGCCGACTTTTTGCTCTGCCCAGCGCCCGCAATCTGGTTATCGGATCGGCGATGGCGGCCATGATCGGTTTCGGGGTGAATTATTTCTTCACCTCGCTGATGATCCGCAAGTTCGAACTGGGGCTGGCTCAGGCAGGAATGTATTCCGGCGTTATCGCCAGTCTGCCCGCCGCGCTTTCCGTGCTGGGCAGCGGTTGGCTGGCTGATCGGTTGGGGGCGAAGTCCCCGGCCTCTTACGCGCTGGTTCCGGCGGTGTGCCTGATACTTGGCGGCCCGATCTATGCCTTCGCCATCACTCGCGAGGATCTGATGCCGCTGCTCGGCCTCGTCGGCGTGGCGACCTTCCTCAACTTCGGATATCTCGGTGTTACTTACGCCGCGCTGCAGAACCTGATGCATCCGCGCATGCGCGTGACCTGCTTCGCCATTCTCAACGTGATCTACGGCCTCGCCAGCGCGATCGGACCCATCCTGCTCGGATGGCTGAGCGACACCATGGCACCGATCCACGGCGCGGGTCAGGGGCTGGTCGTCGCCATGGCGATCGCGGGCGGGTTCTACGTCTGGGCTGGCCTGCATTACCTGCTGGCTGCCCGTCGGCTAGCAAGGGATTCGGCGGCGGTGCAGGCAGCGGCAGCGGCCTGAAGCCTCTGCCACTCACCTATCAGGCCAGCGCAGCCTTCAGATCGTCCACCAGATCGGTCTTCTCCCACGGGAAGAAGTCGCCTTCCGCCTTGCGGCCGAAGTGGCCGTAAGCGGCCGTCCTGCGATAGATCGGCTTGTTCAGGCCCAGATGCGTGCGGATACCGCGGGGGGTCAGTCCGCCCAGCTTGTCGATACTCTTGATCGCCGCCTCGATGCGGTCATCGCCCACCGTGCCGGTGCCGTGCGTATCGACGTAAAGCGACAGTGGCTTCGAAACGCCGATCGCATAGGCAAGCTGGATCGTGCAGCGTTTGGCCAGGCCAGCCGCCACGATGTTCTTGGCCAGGTAACGCGTGATGTAGGCGGCCGAGCGGTCCACCTTCGTCGGATCTTTGCCACTGAACGCGCCGCCACCGTGCGGGGCTGCGCCGCCATAAGTATCAACGATGATCTTGCGTCCGGTAAGGCCCGCATCACCATCAGGCCCGCCGATCTCGAAGCTGCCCGTGGGGTTGATGTGATATTCGGTCTGGTCCGAAAGAAGCTCCGCCGGGAGCACGTCAGCCACTACCTGCTTCACATAGGCGTGAAGCTGCGCCTCCTTCTCACCCTGATCGTAACCCGGGGCGTGCTGGGTCGAAACCACGATGGCGGTGGCGGCTACCGGCTTGCCGCCCTCGAACCGGAGCGTGACCTGGCTCTTGGTGTCGGGCTCCAGGAACGGGGCTGCGCCCGAATGACGGTCCGCCGCCATGCGCTCCAGAATCTTGTGGCTGTAATCCAGCGTCGCCGGCATCAGGTCGGGCGTCTCGTCGCACGCGAAACCGAACATGATGCCCTGGTCGCCCGCGCCCTCATCCTTGTTGCCGCTGGCGTCCACGCCCTGCGCGATATGCGCCGACTGACCGTGCAGGTTGTTCTCGAACCGCAGCGTTTCCCAGTGGAAGCCGTCCTGCTGATAACCGATCTCTCGCACCGTATTGCGCGCGGCCTTCTCGATCTCCTCCAGCGCGCCGGGCGCCCATTCGCCGTTCTCGTACACGCCCTTGCAGCGGATTTCCCCAGCGAGCACGACCAGTTGGGTCGTCGTCAGCGTTTCACAGGCGACCCGCGCTTCAGGGTCTTTAGACAGGAACAGATCGACGATCGCGTCGGAAATCTGGTCAGAAACCTTGTCAGGATGGCCTTCGGACACACTTTCGGACGTGAACAGATAGCTTTGACGCATTCAGCCGTGTTCCTGAAAAGCGGGCTAAGCCGCGGGAATGTGGGAGCGGGAGGGATAACGATGGCCCCGGCCATACGCAACCAGCGCGGCACAAAGGAAAACCATCGCCCATAGAAACGGCAGGATCAGCCCTAGCCGCGAAAAGGGTGTAGGCTCGGCAGCAGGCGGCAGAAGTCCGTCGATCCGATCCGCACGGTTCATCGGTAGATAGGCGCGCACCACTCCCCGCGCATCGATCACCGCGCTGATCCCGCTAGTGGTGGCGCGCAGTACGGGCAGCCCCTCCTCGATCGCGCGCATACGCGCCTGCGCCAAGTGCTGCGGTGGACCAAAGCGGCCGAACCAGCCATCGTTGGAAGGATTGAAAATATAATCCGGCCGCTCAAGCCGGTTCACCACTTCTCCGGAAAAAACGATTTCATAGCATATCTGCACCCCGGCCATGCCAAAGCTGCCGAGATCGAGATTGCGCGGGCCGGGGCCAGGGATGAAATCGATCGTGCCTGCAACCAGCCGCGTCAACCCCAGCGGTTCCAGCAACGGACGCATCGGCAGGTATTCACCGTAAGGCACCAGATGCGCCTTCGCATATCCGCCAACAATGTCGCCGCGCCCGTCTATCGCGGTAACCGCGTTATAGGCACCGGCTGCGTAGCCATCCTCGATCTCCAGATCCACGGCGCCCGTCAGCAGCACGCTACCCGGCCCGATCACTTCGCCGATCCGCTTACGCGCCAGTGCCGGGTCGGCGAACGCGGTCATCCGATCGTAATAGCGCTGCGGATAGCCAGGTCGCAGATAGTCGGCGAGCCCGGACTCGGGCCACAGCACCAGACGGCGCTCGTCCGCCTGCCGCCGCACGCTGTTGCGCGCCAGCACGACGAAATTGGCTTCGTAGTGAAAGGGGTCGGTCAGCTTGTCCTGTGTGAGGCCCGGCTGCACCAACGTGAACGGCACTGTTCCCTGCCGCGCTGCGCCGGCGGGCGGCAAGACCATGCCCACGGCTGCCAGCACGGCCACGGCCAGCGCGGCAACAGGCCGCCTCTCGCGCACCAGCAGGGCCAGCGTA
The DNA here is from genome assembly GCA_035555595.1 of Croceibacterium sp. Lineage (GTDB taxonomy): Bacteria > Pseudomonadota > Alphaproteobacteria > Sphingomonadales > Sphingomonadaceae > Croceibacterium_A. Next base: position 80,286 of record DATMGK010000037.1, read on the forward strand.
GCTGCCAGCAGCACGGCCAGCCCGGACAGGGCGTATGTTCCCATCCACGGCGCCAGCGCAGCAAGCCCCGGCCGGCTGAATGCACCGAGAAAGACCATGCCAAACGGGTTCCACGCATAACCGGTGAACACGGACGCGCGGAGCATTTCCGACACCGTCCAGCACCCCGCAAAGGCGAAGGCAAAAGCCCACCCGCTGCACGTGCTTTCCGCTCTCCCCGCAATGGCCCGTGCGCCGAGCGCCGCCAACGCTGGGTAGAGCGCGAGATAAAGCGAGAGCAGCGGGACGGCGAACCAGCCCAGAAAAGCGGGCATTTCCGCCTGATGCGTGAAAGCCGTGGCGATCCAGTTATTGCCGAGCGTGAAATGGCCCAGCCCGAACAGCCAGCCGAGCACGGCGGCGCGCCTGATATCGGCCGCACCGGCCACCAGCGTCGCGAACAAAGCCATGGCCGCGACAGCCATCGGCCACCAGCCGAGCGGCTGGAATCCAGTCGCCGCAGCCACGCCCAATATTATCGCGGCGAGGCGCGGGTAACGGATTATCGGTTGCCAGAAACTGGCACCGAAGGCTCCCCAAAGTCCGGCAGCGCGCGACATGCAACGTCCGTGGCGCGCTGCGCCGCGCGGTGCAAGAGCTGGCTTCGATCAGCCAACCACTTCCAGCGTTTCACCGCCGTCTTCGTCCGCCGGGCGGGCCCGACGAGTCCGGGTGCGGGGTGCGCGCTTGGGGACTTCTTCCTCACGCGCGATAGAGGGCGGCAGAGCGGAAGCGTCGAAACCACTTCCCTCGTTGGCTCCCGCGTCTTCGGCAGGCTGGCTGCGGCTGCGCGAACGTGCACGGGGCGCGCGCGCCTGACGGATAAAGGGATTACGTTCTTCGGGTTGAACCTCGTCACCCTCGGCACCCGGCTCGCCTTCGCCCGAAACAGGCGCTTCGTCATCACGTGAACGACGATTGCGGACCGGTTCTTCCTGGATATCCGCCTCGTCCGTTTCATCGAACGCGGCTTCGCGGTCGTCACGATCATCGCGATCGTCGCGGCGCGGACGCTGCTCATCCCGCTGGGCGCGGCTGTCGGCGATCACACGGAAATAGTGATCCGCGAACTGCAGATAGTATTCGGTCTGCACCCGGTCGCCGTTGAGCGACGCATCATGCGCCAGCTTGCGATACTTCTCGAGCAGCTGGGGCGCGTTACCGCGTGCCCGGCTGTCGATCCGGTTACCCTGGTTGCCGCCACCCTGGCCGCGATTGCCACCACGACCGCGGCGGCGATTATTGTTGTTGCGATTCTGGTTCAAAGGAAATCCGCTTCCTTAGTTTCAGGCCGGCACGCCCGGCCGCATGACCCCCGCCACCGCGCCACCCCAAACGTTGTGAAAGGGCGCGTTGTGGTTCCCCATCTACAAAACCGACGGTTCCCGTCCGCCGCACGTCAAATGATGGAGTTAAGACCCGGTCCCTGCTGCTACAGCCGGACCGAGGGTCTGACGGGGAGTTAATCACTGCGAGCCGCTTTGCCAAGCCCTAATCGCAGGATCAGTGATCGAGGCCTTCCAGCGAGGTCGCGGCGAAGCTCTGACCCAAAGCCCGCCTCTGCTGCAATGGCAGCCACCGCTTCGGCCTGCGTGGCGCCAATTTCCAGCACCGCCATACCGTTTTCGTTCAGCAGGGCCGATAGCTGGGGTATGAGAACGCGATAATCGTCCAACCCTTCCGGCCCCGCAAACAGCGCCCCGGCAGGCTCCCAGTCTCGCACATCAGGGTCGAGCAAGGCCTCCACTTCCACATACGGCGGATTGGCCAGGATCATGTCAAACCGGCCCAGCGCATCCCCCCAGCCTGCCCGGTGCCAGTCCCGTTCTTCCAGTGTTGCACGATCCATTACGCCAAGCCGCTCCGCATTAGCGCGCGCCACGGCCAACGCATCTGCCGAGCGGTCGATGCCCACACCCCGCGCCGCCGGGCACTCGCACAATACAGTCAGCAGCAGTGCGCCCGATCCCACGCCGCAGTCCAGCACCCGCGCAGGCGACGGGCAGGCTTCCAGCGCCGCGGCAACCGTCGTTTCGCTGTCCGCGCGGGGGATCAGGACCGCCGGCCCCACGGCGAACTCACGGCCATAGAACTCCTGCACGCCGACGATATAGGCCATCGGCTCATGCCGCTCCCGCCGCTCAAGCACCGCCGCGAAACCGCCCGGCACATCCGCCTGCATGTGCCGCAGCAGCAGTTCCGTGCGGCCAACGCCAATCGCGTGCGCCATCAGCAGTTCCGCATCCAGCCGCGCTGTGTCCGACACCGATGCCAGTCTGGATGCCGCTGCACGCAATGCCTCGGCCACCGTGGTTGCCACGCCTATTCGCCCATCGCCGCCAGCCGCTTGGCCTGATCTTCGGCGATCAGCGCGTCGATCAGTTCGCCCAGTCCTGGCCCGGCGAGCACGCCTTCCAGCTTGTGAAGAGTCAGGCCGATGCGATGATCCGTCACGCGGCCCTGCGGGAAATTGTAAGTGCGGATGCGTTCGGACCGGTCGCCGCTGCCCACCATCGCCCGGCGCGCCTCCGCCTCCACGCCATGCGCCTCGTCACGGGTTTTTTCGTAAAGGCGCGCGCGCAGCACTGCCATCGCCTTGGCGCGGTTGCGGTGCTGGCTGCGTTCGTCCTGCATGGCCACCACGATGCCGCTGGGCATATGCGTGATCCGCACGGCCGAATCGGTCTTGTTCACGTGCTGACCACCTGCGCCGCTGGCACGATAAATATCGATCCGCAGGTCCTTGTCCTCGATCTGCACGTCCACCTCGGTCGGTTCCGGCAGAACGGCGACAGTGGCGGCAGAGGTATGGATGCGTCCGCCGCTTTCCGTCACCGGCACGCGCTGCACGCGGTGAACGCCGCTTTCGAACTTCAGCTTGGCGAACACGCCATTGCCGCTGACCTGCGCGACGACTTCCTTGAACCCGCCCAGGTCGTTGGCATTCACATCCATGACCTCGACCTTCCAGCCCTGTTCGCCGGCATAGGCCTCGTACATGCGGAACAGATCGGCCGCGAACAGCGCGGCCTCATCGCCGCCGGTCCCGGCCCGGATTTCCAGCATGGCGGGGCGGCTGTCCGCTTCGTCGCGCGGCAACAGCGCAATCGCCAGACGGTGCTCCGCATCGGGCAAAGCCTTGCGCAACGCGGCCAGTTCCTCGTCCGCCAGCGCGCGCATTTCTGGATCGTCGGTCATCGCGGAAAGCTCCGCGATCTCGGCACGCATGTCGCGCACTTCGCCCGCTGCCTTCGCCACCGGCTCCAGCTCGGCATAATCACGGCTCGCCGCTACGAACGCCTCGCCCTCAAGCTGGCCAGAAGCAAGCCGCGCCTCCAGTTCCGCAAAGCGATGCGTGATCTGCGCAAGGCGATCGTCGGGAATCGTCATGCAGCGATCACCCGTGCACTGGCGCGGCGCGACGACGGCGCAAGATTGCAGAACGCGGACAAGCGGAGGGCACTCACTTATTCGCGGCCAGCAGCAGCGGCTGCACGATCTGGTCGATGCGATCGGTTAGTTCGGACGGGCCCCTTACGCCGTAAGCAATCGCTTCGTCCTGCCACGAAAAGCTCACGATCGAAGCGGAACCAGCTTTCGTCGCCTTGTCGAAACGCTTTTTTGGCGATCCCGACGCGATGATGTCAGACGCGAGACCTGCGTGGCGGAACTGCGCCAGCACTGACTGAGAGAAGGCGAGAACCTCGTCGTTCTCCACGGCAATGACCACGTCGAACCGCTCCGCAGGGACCTTCCCGGCATCCCCCACCAGCATCGCCAGCCGTTCGATCCCGGCCGCCCAGCCCACCGCCGGGGTCGGCGCGCCGCCCAGGCTTTCCATCAGCCCGTCATAGCGCCCCCCGCCCAGCACGGTGCCCTGCGCGCCCAGCCGATCGGTGACGAATTCGAACGCCGTGTGACGGTAATAGTCCAGCCCGCGCACCAGTGCCGCATTGCGGGCCCACTTCACGCCCGCTGCGTCCAGCCCGTCGGTCACAGCGACGAAAAACCGCTCCGCCTCGCCGCTCAGGAAATCGTCGATGCGCGGGGCTTCATGCACCAGCGCCTTGTCGCGCGGGTCCTTGCTGTCCAGAATTCGTAGCGGATTCTTCTCCAGCCGTTCCTGCGAATCCTCGCTCAGCGCGTCGCGGCTGGTGCGGAAATGTTCGACCAGAGCCATGCGCCACGCCTCGCGGCTGGCCGCATCGCCCAGCGTGTTGAGCTGCAACGTCACGCCCTCGGCAATGCCCAGTTCGTTCAGCAGTTGATCGGCCATGGCCAGCAGTTCCACATCCGCCTGTGGCTCGCCCGCGCCGATGATCTCCGCGTCGATCTGGTGGAATTGGCGGTAACGGCCCTTCTGCGGGCGTTCATAGCGGAACAACGGGCCGTGGGTCGCCACTTTCAGCGGCGCATATTGCTGCCACCCGTCGGTCAGGTAAGCGCGGGCGATCCCGGCGGTGAACTCCGGCCGCAGCGTCAGCGATTCCCCGCCGCGATCGTCGAAACTGTACATCTCTTTCGATACGACATCGGTCGTTTCCCCCAGCGATCGGGAGAACACCTCGGTCTTTTCGAACACGGGCATTTCCACGCGGCGGAAACGATAGAGCTTGCGCACACGCTCGAACGTTTCGACCACATGGGCGAACGCTTCCGCTTCGGCGCCGAAGATGTCCTGTGTGCCGCGTATCGGGCGGGGTGTTTCGATCCTGCTCATGGTCGGCGGCGCTTAGACCCAATACCGGCTTTCGCAAAGAGTGGCCCTTTTGTGGGGCAAACGACGGGTTGCGATCAGGGGCGGTTCGCGTCAAGAATTGCGGGATGACGAATTGCCGCGCGGTCGCACCGCTCTTCGCCGCCCTGTCGCTTGCTGCCGCCGGACAGGCCGTTTTCGCCCAGCCCGCCGTGCGTTCCGCGCCCACAGCGGTCGCGGCGGAACGCACCATCAATCCTGCGCGTGACGTGCCATATCCCGGCACAATCGGGTTAGATATCGACGCAACCGACATCGATCGTGCGATATTCCGCGTCAAACAGACGATTCCGGTTCCATCAGGCCAGCAGGAACTGGTCCTGCAACTGCCGGAATGGCTGCCGGGCAAGCACGCCGCGCGCGGGGCGATGAACCTGATTGCCGGGGTTACGTTCGAAGTGGATGGGCAGGCGGCCACATGGACGCGCGATCCGATAGAAACCTATGCCTTCCGCATTCCGCTGCCCGATGGCGCGCGCGAAGTGACGGCGCGATTCGTCTATACCTCACCCCTGCGGACGACGGAGGGGCGCATCGTCGTGACGCAGGAGATGATGAACCTGCAATGGGAGGCGATGAGCCTTTATCCCGCAGGCTATTATGTGCGGCAGATTCCGTTCAGGCCCACCGTCACTTTCCCGCAGGGTTGGGAAGCCTACACCGCGCTCGACGGGATGGAGCGCAATGGCGACACCGTGACATGGGCCACGGTCGATTACGAAACGCTGGTCGATTCCCCCATTTTCGCCGGGAAGTATGCGCGGCGCTGGGATCTGGGCCACGATGTCTATCTATCCACCGTGGCCGACAAGCCGGGACAGCTGGAACTGAAGCCCGAACATCTGGCGACCTTTGAAAAGCTGGTGGACGAATCGCTGGCGCTGTTCGGCGCGCGCCATTTCGACCACTACGATATCCTGCTGGCGCTGACCGACCGGATGGGCGGGATCGGGCTGGAACATCACCGGTCGAGCGAAAACGATTACGCCCCCGACACCTTCATCAAGTGGGACGAACTGGCGTGGAACCGCAATGTCGTATCGCACGAGATCGCACATAGCTGGAACGGCAAGTATCGCCGCCCGGAGGCGCTGTGGACGCCCGATTATCGCCAGCCGATGCAGGACAACCTGCTGTGGATGTACGAAGGACAGGATCAGTTCTGGGGCTGGGTGCTGGCCGCGCGATCCGGCCTGCAACCCAAGGACATCGTGCTGGGCGCCATCGCCAATTCGGCCGGCGCCTATTCCGTGCAGCCGGGCCGCGCATGGCGATCGGTGGAAGATACCACGCACGACCCCATCATCAACGCGCGCCGCCCGGTCCCCTATTCCACCTATAGCCGCAGCGAAGACTATTATTCCGAAGGGATGCTGGTGTGGCTGGAGGCCGACCAGATCATTCGCGAGGGCACTCGCGGACGCAAAGGGCTGGACGATTTCGCCAGCGCCTTCTTCGGCATGAACGATGGCGACTGGGGCGTGCTGACCTATGACTTCGACGAGATCGTCGAAACGCTGAACGGCATCCATCCATACGACTGGGCCACGTTCCTGCACGAACGGTTCCAGACGCCCGGCCAGCCCGCACCGATCACCGGGGTCGAAAAGGCCGGATACCGGCTGACGTGGAAGGAAGAACCGAACCCCTACGAAAAGGGCCGGACATCTTCCGGAGCTATCGGCCTGCAATACTCGCTGGGCGTTTCACTGACGCGCGACGGGACCGTCAGCAGTGTGCTGTGGGATAGCCCGGCCTTCAATGCGGGCGTCGTCAACGGCGCGCAGATCGTGGCGGTGAACGGCGAAGCCTATAGCGCCGACACGATCAAACAGGCGATCACCGCCGCGAAGGGGGGCAGCGCGCCCATCGATCTCCTGATCAAGCGCGGCCAGCGTTATTTCTCGGTTCCGGTGGCCTATCACGACGGGCTGCGCTGGCCGTGGCTGGAACCTGCGGGCAGCGGCAAACAACCGCTGGACCGCCTGCTCGACCCCCGCACCTGACATCATTGCGGGCGCGCATCGAGTAATGAGGATACAAGTCGGCGCCCTCATCGGCTAAACCACGGGGCGTGACGCAAGCCCGCCGCAGCCACGCCTCCATCGCGATCGGCAATCGCATCGCCCCGGTGCGATTCCTGCTGTTTCTGGCGCTGCTGCCCGCCAGCTTCTTCGGCTATCAGGCCTTGTTCGGGCCGCACCACTGGGCCGATGCCGCCACCGTGGCGTTCGATATCGCTGCGGTGACATTCCTGCTTTCACTGCTGCCACTGGCACGCGGCGCGAATGCGGAAGTGATGCGCGCCCATTCTGCCGCCAACGATGCCAATCGCGAGTTGATTCTGGCCCTGACCGCGCTGGTGACCTTCGCCGTGCTGGCGGCCATCACCGGCGAACTTGCCGGGGCGCGGCAGGGAGAACCCGCCGCCGTGGCCAAGCTGGTCGGCACGCTGCTGGCGGCATGGCTGTTCGTCAACAGCGTCTATGCACTGCATTATGCCCACGCGTTCTATCTGGGCGCACCGAAAGGCGGGGATGAGGGCGGGCTGGAGTTTCCCGGCACGCGCACGCCGGATTATCTCGACTTCACCTATTTCGCCTTCACGCTGGGGATGACGTTCCAGACATCGGACGTGCAGATCACCGCGCGGCCGCTGCGCCGGGTGGCGCTGTTGCACGGCTTCGTCGCGTTCGTGTTCAATATCGGCGTGATCGCCTTCACCATCAACGCGCTGGGCGGTGGCGGATAGGGCCACCACCCAGCGTTGTTCGATGCTATTCGGCGGCTTCGAGGAACCGATCGTCGATAGAGGTTTCGGCTTCCCAGCTTTTCACTTCAGGCAGCACTTTTTCTGCAAACAGGTGCATTTTCCTGCGCGCATCTTCCTGCGGCATGCCGCCGAAATAGAGGTGCGGGAAGAAGCCCTGCGGCCGGTAGATTTCCTTCAGTTCCCACAACCGGTCGAGGATCATCTGCGGTGTGCCGGTGACCGCCCCCTTCGAGAATTCCTCGACGTAAGGTTCAATCGCCTCTGGCGCGAGGACCATCTTTTCGTAGTGTTCGTACCCCTTGATGTGCGGGAACTTGCCCGGCGTATCGAGGTGATAGTTGCGAACCGCAGCGCGCATGGTGTTGGCCAGATATTTCCGCCCCTGCTGTTCGGCCAATTCCGCGCTTTCATCGATGTAGTAATTGCCGCTCAGCATCGGCGGCGGCGGCGCGGTGCCGGGGCCATGCACTTCCTGCCAGACCTCTGTGTATTTGTCGGGCGGCACATCCTTGCCCCGCTGCGGCAGCATCAGCACCATGTTACCGCAATGCATCCGCGCGGCGGTGTACATGGAATTGCCCGACAGCGATCCGCAGAACTTGCGCCCTTCGAAGCTCTTTATCGGCCCCGGTCGCAATTCACGGCGCGGGATCGTGCCGAACGCCCCGCTCCCTTCGATCACCCCGGTTTCCAGCGCGCGAATCAGCACCGACAGGATGTCGTTATACAGATCCCGGCTCTGGTTCATGTCGATGCCCAGCCCGGAAAATTCGTGCTGCGCCAGCCCGCCGCCGAAACCGAGAATCATCCGACCGCCCGACAGGATGTCCAGATTGACGATCCGTTCCGCCAGCCGCACCGGATGGTGCCAGGGCACGATGATGCACTGGGTGCCCAGCTTCACATGCTTCGTCCGTGCGGCAATGTAAGTGAGCAGTTGGACCGGATCGTTCGACATCGAATAATCCGAGAAATGATGTTCGGTGATCCACACCGAATCGAAACCCAGTTCTTCCGCCAGGACGAGGTTGTCGACTTCATCACGCAAAAAGCGTGCGTCGTCGTAATCCTTGCCGCGCTGATGGGCGAAGCCGCTGGCCAGGCCTACATGCATCGTCAGGTACTCCTCTCGCATGCAGGGTCGGCACTTTGCGTGCCTGTTTGTCCCCGCTGTGGTCCCTTGTTGCCTCAGTTTACATATGACCGCAATTCCTCTCGCCAACCGGGGCCTCATCGGTTAGGCGCCCGCAAAATAAGCAAAGAAATGGGAGGGGTGCCTTTCCATTAGAGTGGAAGCGAGCATCCATGCGTATCGAATCTATTCCGGTGGGCGATAATCCGCCCGAAAGCCTCAATGTCATTATCGAGGTGCCGACCGGCGGGGAGCCGGTGAAGTACGAATTCGACAAGGCGAGCGGCGCGCTGTTCGTCGACCGCATCCTGCATACGCCGATGCGTTATCCGGCGAACTATGGCTTTGTGCCGCACACGCTTTCGCCCGATGGCGACCCGTTGGACGCGCTGGTCATTTCACGATCGCCGTTCATCGCGGGATGCGTGGTTCGCGCCCGGCCGATTGGCGTGCTGCATCTGGAAGACGAACATGGCGGGGACGAGAAGCTGATCTGCGTGCCCGTGGACACGACCTTCCCGTACTATTCCGACGTCGGGGAGCGGCAGGACCTGCCCTCCATCGTGCTCCAGCAGATCGAGCACTTCTTCACCCACTACAAAGACCTGGAAGCCGAAAAGTGGGTGCGGGTCGGCGAATGGGGTGACGCGGCGGAAGCGCGCCAGATCACTCTGGAAGCGATCGAGCGCGCGAAGCAGGCGGGCTGAGCAGCCCGCCTTACGCTTAAACGATCGCGATCAGAACAGTTCGGCGATCGCCAGGAACAATCCGGTAAGGGCCAGCGGCAGACCGATCGCGCTGGCCCATATCGCCAGCCGGTCACGCTTGAAGCGATCGGCGAATTCAGGGTTCGCCGCTTCCGAATCGCTGAGCCCTTCCCACCGCTTTTCAAACATGCGGCATCCGGGAATGATCGCGGCGATCAGCACGACTAGCGCGAAATACGGCAATGCCGAACCGTGGCCAGTCTTCAGCACTGTCATGGTGACGAAAATCTGCAGGCCCGTGTAAACCAGCAGCGCGTAGGCGACGTGGTCGCTCATCTTCCGGCGCCAGTCGAGCTTGCGATCAGTGTGCCCCGCAGCTGTCGCAGATGGCCTGAAGGCCTTGTCCATGCGCTTTTCTCCTCTGC
>DATMGK010000038.1:0-2258 GCA_035555595.1 Croceibacterium sp.
GACGAGCGCTTCGCCGGCGAAACGAATTACCCGTTCTTCAAGATGCTGCGGCTGGCGCTGGATGCTCTCACAGGCTTCTCCTCACTTCCGCTGCGTCTGGCGAGCTACGCCGGAATGCTGTTCACTCTCCTGGCATTGGTCCTGACTGCCTATTCGATCGCCGCGTGGTTCGCCGGTTTCGCGGTCGCGGGCTGGACCTCGCTAATCGTCGTCGTCCTCGTCATGGGGGCTATACAGCTTTTTGTGCTTGGAGTGCTCGGGCAATATCTCGGGCGCCTCTACACCCAAGCGAAGAACCGGCCACTCTACATCATCGGTGATTACGCCGGTGACATGAAGACTCATGCCTCTCTAGGCATCGTAACGCGGCCCACCAGGCAACTTCCGGTCAAATGATGCGGAAAGGGGCACGCCGCTCGCAACTGCCGTGGCTGGCGGCAGTCGCAGTCCTCCTGCTCTCGTTGCTCCTAGCCGCGCTCGTCCCGATCTATACGGACGAGATCGGCTGGCGCCTGCAATTGCGCGCCGCCATTGATGGCGTGGACATCATGTTCAACGACATTTGCGGCCCGAACACATTAGCTCATCCGGCATGGTTCATGATACCAGTTCGCTGGTTTTCGGCCAGCATGAACCTCACCTTCGCCGATCCGTTCTTCGTGCGGGCGGCCGGCGTCGCCTGCGCCATATTGTGGATCGGCCTGCTATTCGTGCTGACCTGGCAGGTGGAACGCGATGCGGACCGCCGAGTACGCACGCAGACAGTCCTTCTTGCATTGCTCGGAATGGGCCTGCTGCCTTTCCTCATGGTCCTCAGCCGGCCCGAGCAGCCGATCCTGCTCGCGATGACCGCTATTATCATACTCACCCTCCTCCCGGTTTCGTCGCGTTATGCATCGGTCTGGGCTTGGGCCAAGGTCGTGCTGATCCTCCTGCTCGCGGCGTTCGCACTCAGCTATCACATCAAGGGCGTCCTGTATTCGGTCGTGGCGTTCGCATGCCTGGCAGTCTGCGCACGCGGGCGTGGCACGATGCTCGCGCGTGTTACGGGCTGTGCGGCGCTGCTGGCGCTGACTCTGTCGGCTGCCCTCTACTGGATCGAACGCTTCCAATGTCCCGGTGACCCGGAACTCGCCGCGATGCTGGCGCGCGAGAATGTTGCCGCCGTCATCGCGGAAGGCGGCGGCGTGACCGAATTGGTATTGCAAGCGGTTCGGGGAGCCAATCCGCTGAACTATGTCGCGCTGGCGATTCCCACGGCGTGGCCGATGTCGAACTGGCTGCCGCCGGAAATGTTCTCGGGAACGGTGACCAGCGTGGTCGGCATATTCCTCTATATGGGCTGGCTGGCCGCGTTCGCACTCGCCGTGCTGGCTCTGGCGCGCTATTTTTCCGGGCGCGGCTGGCGCGGCCTTACGGAGCCCCGCGTGCCAATTATCTTCGCCATCTTCAGCTGCGTGCTTGTCTGGGGGGCAAGCCAGTTGAACAAGAATGCCTACGAAGCAGCGCATGTGCTGCCAATGGCGTTGGTTGCCTTCGCATTGGCGTGGAGCTTGCCGAAGACGGATCGCTTCATGACTTCCAGGATCGAAGCCGCCCTGCCGCTGGCCTTCGTGACAGCGGCAGGGCTTAGTCAATTACTCGTCCTCAGCGCCAGTGCCGCGCCATTGTTCCGCTCGGCACAAACGCCGGGCTATCCGGAGCGGCAGCCGTTCTCGGTCTCGATTGCCGCCTATGATACCGTGAGGCGCGATATCGAACAGGCAATGGACCAGGCTGGCATTCCTTCCGATCGCCCCTTGCACCGTCTGCTGATCGACGACCTGACTTACCTCGCCTTGCAGCGCCATCGGCTACCGCTCCACCGGCTGGGTGTGCTGTCCACCTGGAACGGTAGCATCGATGATCCGGTAGAATATCTGCGTAGCCGCGATTCGGACGGAGTTGTCGTCGGATGCGCGTATCTTCCCCCCGATATGCGCGCCGCGGCATCCCGATCGGGAGAGATCTGCGCGATCTCCCGCGCGGGGCTCGATCGGCTCGCCGCAGCTCGTGGTTAGGAAAGCGTCAATGCTTCCCCTGTAGGCACGGCCATGGGTTCGGCGGGCCAGTCAGGTCCGCCTGGGGTTTGCAGGTCAAGGACGCACGATGAGCGCTTTCGGACGCAAGAACGGGATCGGCGGGATGAGTGCGGGGGCCCGGCCCAGCTTTGGCGTTGCGAAGCCGATGAAGGGGCCTGCGGGTGCGTCCCAGGGGCG
>DATMGK010000039.1:0-26035 GCA_035555595.1 Croceibacterium sp.
AGGCGAAGAACAACATGTTCCCGTTCTTCCCCGACGTTCACGACGCGCCCTTCAATCCGCGTGAAGCAGCCAGCCACCTGACCGACTGGACGGTGGATCTGGCCAGCAATGGCGAGGATTTCGACGCCGTGACCCGCCTGACCGATACGGTGTCGGAGTTTCCGCGCATCGACGATCGCTTTGCCGGGACGAAGAACCGTTACGGCTGGGGGCTGGAAATGGATCTGGCGCGGCCGAACGAGTTGAAGGGCGGCAGCGCGGGCGGAATGCTGATGAACTGCCTGTTCCTGAAAGACCTTGAGACCGGTGCGGAACAGCATTGGTGGGCCGGCCCGGTCAGCACCTTGCAGGAACCCTGCTTCATCCCGCGCAGCAAGGATGGGCCGGAAGGTGATGGCTGGATCGTGCAGGTGTGCAACCGGTTGGACGAGCACCGCAGCGACCTGCTGCTGTTCGATGCGCTGGATATCGAGAAAGGCCCCATCGCCACCATTCAGGTGCCGATCCGCCTGCGTTTCGGGCTGCATGGCAACTTTGCGCCCAGCAACGAACTGGGGCTGGCGGCCTGACGGATCGAGGGATCGGGGGGAGTGGTGGCATGGTGAAATGGTGCATGGCGGCGACCGCGATGGTTGCCGCCCTATCGCTGGCAGCGTGCAAGCAGGGCGATGCCTCATCAACGCCTCAGGCGGTGGAGCAGGCCACTTTCGAACTGACGCCTGCCGTCATCGCGATGCGCTGGCAATTGCTCAATCCCGAGATCAACAGCTTTACCTTCCGCGAGGCTAAGACGGTTTTCGAATACCGCGACGTGGCGCGGGGCGGGGATGTGTGGAGCCTGCCGGAAGCGGGCGGCTTCGCCGTGCCTTCCATCGAATTCGGTGGTGAAACGCGCGATTATCCGCGCTTTGCCGAAGATACATTCACCAACGCCATGCTGGTGATGAAGGATGGGCGGATCGTCTTTGAAGACTATCGCAACCGGATGACACCGCAGACGCGGCACATTGCGTTTTCGATGTCGAAGACGATCACGGCTATGTTGATCGGCATCGCGCTGGAACGGGGCGAAATCGCCTCTCTTGACGATCCGGCCGACAAGTATGTGCCGCGGCTGGCGCACAGCGGATATGCGGGAGTCACAATCCGCCAGATCCTGCAGATGCGGTCCGGGGTCGATTATCAGGAACGGTACGACTTCGGCGAGAACCCCAGCTTCGCTGGGCGCCTGCATGAACAGGCCATCGTCCTGAACAAGATGCGGTTTGCCGATGGCGCGCTGGAAACGAAGCGGGCCAATACACCGGGCAGCACGTTCAACTATTCCACGTTGGACACCATGGTGCTCGGTTGGGTGCTGGAAGAAGCCACGGGCAAGAAGCTGGAACGCCAGATGCAGGACCGTATCTGGCAGCCGCTTGGTGCGGAAGCGGATGGGTTCTGGCTGGCCGATGGCCCGCCGGGCACGGGCCGGGTACTCAACGGCATGGGCTTCAACGCCACGCTGCGGGATTTCGCGCGGCTTGGGCAACTGCTGCTGGATGATGGCAAACGCGGGGATATGCGTATCCTGCCGGAAGGCTGGGTAGGCCAGATGACGCAGATGCGGCCTACGGGTGGGCCGATGCCGGGCTATGGCTTCCAGACGTGGAAGATCGACGATGCGCCCGGTTCTTTCGCGGCGGTGGGGCTGGCGGGCCAGCTTATCTATGTCCACCCGCAAAGCCGCACGGTAATCGTCAAGCTGAGCCATTACCCGCCAGCGGAGCCGGACTATGTGATGCCGGAAACCGTGGCCATGTTTGCGAAGATCGTCGCAGCTCCGGCACCGGCTGACTGATGGGCCAACTGCCCGGCGCAATCCCCGCGCGGCTCGCCGGTTAGCGGTATTCTCCAGCGCGTTCCGGGCCTTAGGTGCTGCACAGGGGGCGACCGGAGTATACCAGAGTGGCCACACAATCCGCCGTTGCCGACGGCCATCCTTTCCAGCGCCTGCCCGGCCATGCCTCGCCACGGTTGGACCTGCATTATCTGCGCGCCAGCGGGCTGGCGCAGGCACGGCTGCAACTGGCGGTGCTTTCCGGCAATCGTCATCGCGCGCTGGAACAGATCGACCGGCTGGTTTCGATCGATAGACAGCTTGAACGGGTGGCCGATGGCTGTGTGCCTATTGCCCCGCCAGCTGAAGTGCTGGAGGCGGAACTGGCGGATGAACGGCTGGCTATCGCCAGCGAAAAACTGGCGCTGACCGCTGGTATCGAAATGCCGCGGGTGGAGCCTGCCTTTGGCGCGGGCCTTGCGGCTGCGCTGCCGATGGAACAGCCGGTGGAGATCGTGGAAGAACGGGCGTTGAAGCGCAGCCTGTTCAGGCTGGCGCTGGGGGCGTTCCTGCTACTTTTGATGTGCCTCGGCCTAGGGGCGGCGCTGACCCAACTATAAGTTGTGGCGGGAAGGCGCGCCTGACGCAGCCTTCCCGCGTATCTTGCCGTTTACGCCGCGACGGCCTGCTTCGCGTCTTGCAGGATGAATTCAGCCCCGCGTTCAGCCAGCATGATGGTCGGCGCATTGGTGTTGCCGGATGTGATCTTCGGGAAGGCCGAAGCATCGATCACTCGCAGATTTTCCACCCCGCGCACGCGCAGTTGCGGATCGAGCGGGAAGCGTTCGTCCGGCCCCATCGCGACAGTGCCCACCGGGTGATAGACGGTGGCTGCGGCGACTTTCGCGTATTCGAAAATCTGCTCGTCCGTTTCGCCGAAGGGATCGCCGCCAACCATGAACTGAGACAACGCGGGCTGCTGCCAGATCTTGCGAATGATCTTCAGCTGCCGGACGGCCATGTCCTGATCGATCGGGTCGGAGAAATAGTTCGGCACGATCTTCGGCGGATCCATCCCGTCAGGCGTGCGGGCATGGATGCTGCCACGCGATTCCGGCCGCAACTGGCAGGGGTTGGAGGCGAGGCCCGGTTCCTTTTCCAGCGCCAGCTGCTGCTTCGTGGCCAGCACGCCCAGATCCATACTGCCCGCCATGACGTGAATCTGCATGTCGGGCGTTTCCAGCTCTGGCCGGGTCTTCACGAAGGCGCAGCCATGCGCCACCGCCATCGATAGCAGGCCCTTGCGGGTCAGGCCGTATTTCACCACCTGCCCAGCCAGCTTCAGCCCGCGCGACAGATGGTTGATCGAATATTCGTCCTTCTTCAGCCGGGCCTGGCAGCCGATCATCACGTGATCCTGCAGGTTCTCACCCACCAGTTTCGATTCGTGGATCACCGGCACGCCCAGCTCCTGCAGCAGCGCGCCCTGACCGATGCCGGAGATTTCCAGCAGCTTGGGGCTTTCGACCGAACCCGCCGCCAGAATGACCTCTTTCTTGGCAAATACGCGGCGCGTCTCGCCGTTCTGGCGAAATTCGATCCCGATCGCCCGCTTGCCTTCGAACAGAATCTTCGTGGTCATCGCCCGCAGTTCCACCTGCAGGTTCGACCGGCCCATAGCGGGGTGGAGATACCCGACGGCGGTGCTGCAACGCAGGCCGTTCTTCGCCGTCATCTGGAAGAAGCACGCCCCTTCCTGATCGCCGTCGTTCAGGTCTGCCTTGGCGCGGATGCCTGCCTCATGACATGCCTCGACCAGCGCCTTCGACACCGGGTGTTCTTCGGGGAAATCGCATACCGACAGCGGGCCACCGACGCCGTGGAATTCGTTCTCGCCACGCTGCTGGTTTTCGCTCTTGCGGAAATAGGGCAGGCATTCGTCCCAGCTCCAGCCCCGCGCGCCCATCTGCGCCCAGTTGTCGTAATCCGCCGACTGGCCGCGCACATAGAGCAGGCCGTTGAGCGAGCTTGAGCCACCCAGAACCTTGCCCTTCGGCCACTTGTGCGGGCGGCCTCCGGTGCCTTCATCCACTTCGGTTTCGTAGAGCCAGTTCACCTTCGGGTCGTTCAGCGTCTTGCCGAAACCCAGAGGGATGTGGATCATCATGTTGGACATGAACTGGCTGGGTTCACGCAGCGGACGATCGTCCCCGCCAGCTTCCAGCAGAACCACCTTGTGCTCGCCGCTTTCGGTCAATCGTGCGGCCAGTACGCAGCCGGCGCTGCCCGCGCCGACGATTACATAATCCGCATGAATATCGGACGCCATTCAAATACTCCTCTCGATCCCGTGCGCGCCCTTCTCCGCGCGATTCGCTTGCGCAGCACGCTAGTGGCCCTATTCTGGCCCGGCAATGGCGGCCGAAGCCGCGATGGCTCCACTGGCTTCCTGGCACGTGGAATTGCGATTCACGGGAACGCTTCCCCGCTTCGGGGGCTTTCCCCACTTAACTACAAATATTGGGAGGCGCGCGTGCGCATAGCTCTAGTTAGTACCGCTGTTTTGACACTTGGCCTTGCTGCCTGCGGCTCGTCGGAACCGGCGAATGAGGCATCGGCCGACGCGACTGAAACCGCGGCCCCCGAAGTTACGCGTGCTGTCGCCACACTCCAGTCTGCGGATGGTCAGACCGTGGGCAATGTGATCGCAACGGCGGACGGAACGGGTATCCAGATCGAACTGAACGTCGACGGCGTTTCTGCCGGCGAGCATGGCGTTCACGTTCATACCACCGGTGCCTGCACCGCGCCCGATTTCGCCAGCGCGGGTGGGCACTGGAATCCGGGCAGCCGCCAGCACGGCCTCGAAAATCCGGAAGGCTCGCACGCCGGGGACATGCCGAACCTGACCGTCGCTGCGGACGGCACTGGCCGCCTGGAATATGTCCTTCAGAACGCCACGATCGATGGCCTGCTTGACGCTGATGGTTCCGCCTTCGTCGTCCATGCCAAGGCAGACGACCAGAAAACCGATCCTTCGGGCGACAGCGGCGACCGCATCGCCTGCGGCGTGTTCAGCGCAGGCTGATCACCGATCCCGCGCATGGACGCAGCGGCGCGTCCATGCGCGGTTCACGCGATCCTTAGGTCCAGCAGCGTGGGCCCTTCGCGTCCGAAGCTCCATTCGAGAGCTTCGTCCAGCGCCTCCACAGACTCCACGCGCCGGGCGGATACGCCTTGTGCCTCTGCGAGAGCGGCGAAATCGAGGCCGGTCAAATCACAGCCCGGCACACTGTTCATGCCGAACTCCGCCGAAAAGCCGGTCAGCGCGGCATAGGCTGCGTTGTTGAGGATGACGAAGCTGACATCCGCGGCTTCGTTGCGGGCGGCGTACAGGCCCTGCACGGTATACATCGCCGAACCATCGCCCAGTATCGCAATCACCTTGTCCGGCTGCCCCAGCGCAACGCCGATGGAGCCGGGCAGGGAATAGCCCAGCCCGCCGCTGGCGCAGGTGTAGAAACCATGCTCGCGCGTAATGGGCAGGGTATCGTGAACCGGGCCGCGCGCGGTGGGCGCTTCTTCAACGATCACTGCCTGTGCGGGGCGTAGCGCGGCCATGCGGCTGAGAACATAGGCGGCCGTCATCGCCGGTTCCGGCGTTTTCAGCGCGTGGCCTGTGCCGGAGAATGCGCGCGAACGAACTTTGCCCGCCAGTGCCTCCAGCCCCGCCTTCACGTCACCCAACACGCCGCCGCCGCCGGGCAGTGCGGCGATATGCTGCGGATCGTCCGACAGCGCCATCAGCTTCGCATGTTCAGGCCAGTGTGGGCCGACGCCCTCCACATGGTAGGTGAACACGGGGGCCCCGGCGACGAGGATCGCATCGTGCCCGGCCAGCAGGTCGCGTATCTGGTCGCGCCAGGCGGGCAGGAAACCGGCGAACTGCGGATGATCTTCGGGGAAGGTTTCCCGCGCGGCATAGGGCGCGGTCCAGACTGACAGGCCAGCCTTTTCCGCCAGCGCGATGGCTGCACTCCACCCCCCGGCGTTGGCGCAGCCGGTGCCCAGCACCAGCGCGGGCTTGCTGGCGCCGTCGATCAGTTCAACCAGCCTGTCGATCCCCACCGGATCGGGCAGGGTTCGCAGCGAGAAATCGGGCAGGCCCGGCCACTCACACTCCCGATCCCAGTCATCCACGGGGATGGATACGAAGACCGGCCCCATCGGCGGCGTCAGCGCGGTGACGAAAGCGCGCACCAGCGCCAGCGGAACATCCTCCGCCCGCGAAGGCTCGATCGCCCATTTGACGAACGGGCGGGGGAATTCTGTGGGCCGTTCCGCGAACAGGAACGGATCGTGCGGCAGGATGCTGCGTGCCTGCTGCCCGGCCGTAACCACCAACGGTGCGTTGTTCTTGTACGCCGTGAACAGGTTGCCGAGCGAATGCCCGGTCCCCGCCGAACTGTGGAGGTTGACCAGCGCCGGGCGGCCCGATGAACGGGCGTACCCATCGGCCATGCCCATGACCACTGCTTCGTTCAGCCCCTGAACGTATGGAAATGGCATGGCCTTGAGCATCGGCAGTTCTGTGCTGCCGGGATTACCGAACAGCCGGTCGACCCCGAAATGTTCGAATACGCGAAATGCGGCTTCCCTTACGGTAGGCATGTCAGACAGGCTCTCCGGCGGCGCGGGCGCGATCGATAACGCTGGCTTCATCGCGGTTCACCCGCAGCAGCACGAACAGCAGGATCAGCACGATAGCGGGGGCGACGATGTTGATGGACATGATCGCCTGCCCCAGATCGCCACCGTTACGATCACTGACGATGCCCACGAAATAGGGCCCCATGCCCAGGCCGAGCAGCGTCATCACGATGGTATAGGTCGAAAAGGTGATCCCGCGCATACGGGGCAGCACCAGTTCCAGCAGCTGCGCATAGAGCGGAGGCAGCCACAGCGTCAGGATCAGGCTGTAAACGCAGAACCGCAGGTAGAAGCTGCCCGCGGTTTCCGCGCTGAAAGTCCAGATGCCGAAGAACGGCGAAATGCCCAGTGCGAAGAGGATCAGCCATACCCGGCCCTTGGCGCCCAGTTTCCTGGTCAGCCAGTCAGTCAGCGGGCCGGCCGCGATCGGGCCCAGCATGCCCAGCGCGGCGGACAGCAGGCCGAACTGCACGCCGGTCTGCGCCATCGACAGGCCATATTCGCGAACGAGGAATGAAGGGGTGAAGCCCATCACGCCATAATTGATCGACGTTTGCAGGCCGCCCACGACCATCAGCAGGATCAGCGAAGGCGAAAGCACCACGTTGTAAGTCGGCTTGTCGGTAAGCTTGAAGGACTGGAACAGGTTCAGGATCACGAACAGCCCGAAACCGACCACGAACCATTGCAGCACGTGCGGATCGATTGACATGCCCAGCGCATTGAGCGGCGGGCGCGGCGAATAGATTTGCGCGACGTGGGTCATGACGATGCAGAACGACAGGATCAGGGCGAGGCCGATCAGATTGATCGTCCACTGCCGCGCCCCGGCGTTGCGGCCCCACAGATAAAACCAGTTGGCGCCGGGCGTGACGGCGCCCAGTACGCCAGCACTGGCTTTGAATGGATGCGGATCTTCCGGCGTTTCGATGCCGTCCATCCGCCCGCGTTGCGGTTCGCGCATGCGATAGATCAGCCATGCCAGCGGGAAACCGGGCAGGGCGGCGACGATGAAGGCGAACTGCCAGCCGGAAAAGCCTAGCGGCGCGCCACCGGCGGCGTAGCGGACATCCCACCACTGGGCGACCACGCCCCCGAGCGTCATCGACAGGCCGAGGCCCAGCGCCACGGCGATGCCCATCGCCGCCATCGCGGTGCCGCGCTTCTCACGCGGGAATTCGTCGAAGATGATGCTGTTGGCGGCAGGCTGCGTCGCCCCTTCGCCGATACCTACCCCCAGGCGGGAGATCGCCAGCAGAGTGAAGCTTTGCGCGAATGCCGCCAGCCCGGCGGCAAGTGACCATGCGGCTAGGCAGATACCCAGCAGCTTGGTCCGCACCCAGCCATCCACCAGACGGCCAAGGGGGAGGGAAAACAGGGCGTAGAACAGCGCGAATACCGTGCCGTAGAGCAGGCCCAGTTCAGCATCGCCGATGCCCAGATCCTCACGGATCGCGGGGGCGAGGATGGACAGGATCTGCCGGTCCAGCAGGCTCATCGCCTGTGCAGCGGAAACAAGGGTCAGCGCGTACCAGCCCGCGCGCGTTACCTTCTGCACGGGCTTGATCGTTTCATCCGCCGCTGTGGCCATTATCCGTCCTCTTCCCTCTCGATCCCTTCTCCGCTTCCGGAGAGGTCATGCCTTATTGTTTGAGCGCTGCCGCGATGGTTTCACTGATCGGCGTGGTGGGCCGACCCGACAGTGTGCTCAGGGTCTTGCTGCTATCGTAAAGCTCACCCTCACCCGAAAGCACGCTGGTGTTGGACAGCATGGCTGCAACCGGTGGCGGCAGGCCCGCCCCCTCCAGTGTCTTCGCATAGTCGGCTTCCGACTGGTTCACGTATTCGACCGGCTTACCGGCCTGCCGCGAAACTTCTGCTGCGAAGTCCTGCATGGTCCAGGCATCGTCACCGGCGAATTCGTACACGTCGCCGCCCTTGCCCTTTACCAGCGCGGCAGCCGCACCCGCGGCGAAATCCGCCCGGGTCGCGGTGGAAAGCTTGCCTTCACCGACCGCGGCGAAAATCTTGCCAGCGGCGACCGAATGGGCGAGGCCGCCGACGTAGTTTTCCGAATACCAGCCGTTACGCAGCACGTCGTAGTTCAGGCCGCTGCTGGCGAGCAGCTTTTCCGTTGCGACGTGTTCCGGCGCCAGTTGCAGGCGGGATTTGTCGCCCTTCAGGATCGAGGTGTAGGCGAGGTAGGACACGCCTGCATCCTTCGCCGCATCGATCACGTTGCCATGCTGGCGTTCCCGCTGGCCCACCGCATTGCCGGAAATCAGCAGCAGCCGGTCCACACCCGTCAGCGCAGCCTTCAGGCTGGCCGGATCGTCATAATCCGCCGCACGCACCTGCACGCCCTTCGCGGCGTAATCCGCCAGTTTGGCGGGATCGCGCGCCAGCGCAACGATGTCGCTGGCCGGGACTTGCCGCAGCAGGTCTTCAAGCACCAGCTTGCCCAGCTGGCCCGACGCACCGGTAACCGCATAAGTGGTCATGGAGTTTCTCCTAGAGCTTGAACCAGCGCTCTGCGTTGGTCTGGAAGAACTTCACTTTCTGTTCGGGGGTGATCTCGAGATCGTCCATCCAGCGTACCTCGTCAGGCACGTATTGGTAGGGGTAATCCATCGCGTACATCACGCGGTCTTCGCCCATGACATCGATCATCAGCTTGATCGCCGGGCCGAAGGGCATGCCGCTGTTCGTGGCCAGCACGTTGTTGCGCATGTAGTGGAACAGGTCGTTCTTCAGCGGCTTCAGCCGGTCATAGCGCTGGCTGCGAATGCCCGCCTGATGCATGTAGTTCAGGCGATAGAGCCAGTAGGGCAGCCCTTCGCACCCGTGGCCCAGCATCAGTTGCAGGCTGGGGTAGCGGTCGAACACTCCGCTCGTGAGCAGGCGCAGCGCGTGATAGCTGGTTTCCACGCCGAAGCCGTAGACCGCGCCGTCCAGCCCCGCGCCCACCATGTCGCCGATCATGCTGTCGGGCAGACCCTGCGGGTGGATGTAGAGCGGCAGTTCCAGATCGGCACAGGCGCGCAGGATGGGATCGAACTGTTCCTCGTCCAGATAGTGCCCATGGGTGTGGCTGTTGATCTGCACGCCGTGGAAGCCCAGTTCCTCCTTGCCGCGCCGCAGTTCTTCCGCCGACCATTCGGGGTCGAGCGGGGCCACGGCGGTCATGCCATAGAAGCGATCGGGATAGCGCTCGCAGGCGTCCTTCAACTGGTCGTTGGCGTTGCGTGCGATGCGCTTCGCCTCGTCCACATCGTGCAAGGATTGGGTGCCGGGGCTGGTCAGGGCCAGAACGGCCTTGTCGATGCCCGTTTCGTCCATCGCCTGAATCCGCAATGGCCCCAGATCGAGCAGCCGTTCGCGGATGAAGGTGGTCCGCTCGCTGGGGCTGGTGCCGTAGAACCCCCATAGGCTGACTGTGCCCTTGTCGGCGCGGCCTTCCTGCACCAGTCGAAGGATCGCATCCATCTGTTCCTGGGTTGCAAAGGCTTCCTCTGTGGCGATGCGCAGATAGCCGCGGTCGCCGCCGGTCTTCAGTTCGTGGGTCATTCGATTATCCTTCGTGCACCGCTTTCAGGACCATGCAGGCCAGCACGCCTTCCGGCCCGTCTTCGCTGCCGTGGCCGGACCACTTCACCCCGCCGAACGGAGCGTCCGCCCCGCCGATCATGTGCGTGTTGATGCCCACCATGCCCGTTTCCAGTTCTGCCGCGAGGCGGCGCTGACGGCGGAAATCGTTGGTCCATGAATAGGCGGCCAGGCCATAGGGCAGGCGGTTCGCCTCCGCGATCATCTCTTCTTCGCCCTTGAACGGGTTGATCAGGGCGACCGGGCCGAACGGTTCCTCGTTCATGATGTCGGCATCGAGCGGGATTTCGGACAGGACCGAGGGGGCGTAGAAATAGCCCCGGTTGCCGATCCGCTCACCCCCCGTGTGAAGTTTCGCGCCCTTGTCTTTCGCGTTGCCGATCAGGCGATCCATCGCCTCTGGCCGGCGCGGATTGGCCATTGGGCCCATCTGCGTGCCTTCGACCAGACCGTCACCCACCTTGATGGCCTTGGCCCGTTCCACGAAGCCATCGCGGAACTTCTCGAACACATTTTCTTCCACGATGAAGCGCGTGGGGGAAACGCAGACCTGCCCGGCATTGCGATACTTGCCGTGGACGGCCGTTTCGATCGCCTTGTCCAGATCGGCGTCGCCAAACACCAGCACCGGGCCGTGGCCGCCCAGTTCCATCGTGGTGCGCTGCATGTTTTCCGTCGCCAGCCGGGCCAGATGCTTGCCGACCACGGTGGAGCCGGTGAAGCTGAGCTTGCGGATGATGGGGGAGCCGAGCAGGTGGCGGCTCACCTCGTCCGGCACGCCGAACACGGCCTGCGCCACTTCCTTCGGCAGCCCGGCGTCGAGCAGGCACTGCAGGATGCCCAGCGCGCTGGCGGGCGCTTCTTCCGCCGCTTTCATGATGACGGAGCAGCCCGCCGCGACCGGCGCGCCCAGTTTGCGGCCGGGATTGCCGAGCGGGAAATTCCAAGGTGCGAAGGCAGCGACCGGGCCGACCGGCTCATGCCTTACGGTTGAGCGACCCTCTGGCCGAACCAGTTCGCGGCCGTAGAGGCGCTGCACTTCACCGGCGTAGAAATTGAACAGGCCGACGTTCATCATCACTTCGATGCGGCTTTCCGGCAGCGGCTTGCCCTGTTCCATCGTGGCGATGCGGGCGAGCTGTTCCTGCCGTTCGACCATCAGTCGGGCAGCGCCCTGCAACACGGCGGCGCGTTGCTGCGGCGTGGATTTGCGCCAGATGGCGAAGCCCTTCTTCGCCACTTCCAGCGCCCGGTCCAGATCGGCGGCTTCTGCCAGCGGCAATGCGCCGATCGCTTCTCCGGTTACCGGATTGACGACATCGAAGGTGCGCCGGCCGCCGCCGGATACCTTTTCACCATCGATGACCATGTGGAGAGCGGGATAGTCTGCCAAGGCGCGGCTCCTTCATTCAGGCGAATGGAGAGCCGATCCGGAAGGCCCGCGCAACGCGCCGGTCCCGGTTGAACATAACGACTCTCCCGGATCGTATGTGTAACTTACGATTGGGACGGCACCGGCCCCAAGTCAACGGGGCCAGTGCCGCTGCCGATCAGGTGACTACAGTCCCTGCGCCTCCAGCCGTTCGACTTCCTCGCGGTATGGCTTGATACCGCGCCACATGAAGAAGGTCGCCACCGGCAGGAACGCGCATGCGGTAATCAGGATCGCCTTCCAGATTTCCTGCTCGTTCCCCACGATGAAGGTGCTGGTGAACCCGATCACCGCCGGGCCCATCGCGCCGAAGAAGGTGAACATGAACAGGTAGAGCGCCGTGACCTGTCCCCGCATCTCGTTCGGCGCGATGCGCTGGATCGCGGCGTTCTGCGCCGGGGCCCCGGCAAGGCCGAAGAACACAGACAGCGCCATGCAGGCCAGCGCAAGTTCGCCCGTGGGCATCAGCGGCATCGCGATCGTGACGGTGGTGGTGCAGGTGAAGATGATCGCCGTCGCGCGGATGTTCGCATCCTTGTACCGCTTGGACAGCCAGGTGACGAAGAAGCCGCCTGCCATGATGCCCAGCAGCATCGATACCAGCAGCATGGTGCCCAGAAGGTCACCCATGCGGGCCTCGTCCCAGCCTTCGTATGTCCGCAGGATGAAAGGCGCACGGAACTGCGGCAGGCCCTGGCTCTCGATAGCGGACATCGCCAGCGCCACGAACAGCGGCAGGAAAACATACTTGCGCTTCCAGATCGCGACCGCGGCGTCGAAGCCCATGAAAGCCATCAGCTTGCGCCCGAACGGCGCGGACGGCGGAACCAGCTCACGCGTTTCGGGCGCGCTGCGGCGGGGCGGTTCTTTGACCATCAGCCAGATCAGGCCGGCGATAAGGCCGGGCGCACCCACGATCAGCAGAACGATCTGCCAGCTGAAAATCTCCAGGCCCAGGAAGCTGATCGTTTCACCCAGCGTGTCGGTCCAGCGGATCAGCCGCCCACCCACGATATTGCCGAAAGAACTGCCCAGGATGTAGCCAAGTTGCAGCAGCGCAAAAACCAGCGGAATGCGCAGCGGTTTGAAGTAGTCCACCAGGATCGAGTACGATCCGGGCCCGTTGGCGGAAGAACTTGCGCCGACGAACAGGCGCGTGGTGACGAGTTGCCACAGGTTCTGCGCCAGCCCGCCAAGCGCCATGATCGTGCCCAGCGCGGCGATGCCTGCCGACAGCACGTATTTGCGCGGGAAGATGTCCACCAGTCGCGCCAGCGGGATACCTACGATGACATAGGCGACCACGGTGACGGGGCCCAGCAACAGGCCCAGCGTGAAATCGGAAATCCCGAAGCTGATTTTCATCTTCTCTGCCAGGAGGCCGAACGCCGTTTGGTCGAGGAAGGTGACGAAAGTGGCGAAAACGACGGCGAACAGGGCGAAGAAACCGGCCTTTTCCGAAGGCCAAGGTTGCGTGGAGGGTATGGCCGCGTCTTGCGCCTGGGCGGCCTGATCTGCTCCGGTTGGCGCAATCGCCATAGCTGTATTTCTCCCGTTTTGCCTCGTTCCGAGGTTCTTTGGCTGGCAAATCCCTTGCGCGGGTTTCTACGGGGCGAATAGAGAAAGGCGAAAGAAATTTTGTCGCAGTGCGTCGCAGATTTGCGGTGCGGAATGGAGAGGTGTCAGCCAGTGCAGGATTATTCCGAAGCCTATGCGCGCGACCGCGCGGAGATCGAAGACCTCATGGCGCGATACCTGTTCGCGCTGGATTACAGCGACCTCGACAGCTTCATCGAAATGTTCACCGACGATGCGGAGTTCGAGTTCGCGCGCGGCCGGGTGAAGGGCAAGGACACCATCCTTGAGACGGTGAAAGGCTTCAAGAAGCGGATCGGCGAACACTACAAGGACGAGGACGGCAACCCCGCCGTGCTGCGCCACGTGCTCGCGCACACCGCAATCCGCATCGAAGGCGACCGGGCATGGACACGCGCGCAGTGGTTCGAAATGGCCAATGACGGGCCGGGCAAGAGCCTGAAGATGGGCACTTTCGGCATCTACGAGGACAAGCTGGTCAGGCACGATGGCCGCTGGCTGTTCAGCGAACGGCGGATCATGAACGAGTTCCTGCCGGGCCGTGAATCCGGCCCGGACAACCCGGTGCGCGGGCTGGATCAGGCGGCTCGCGCATGAGTTACGAGCGCGACCGGGCGGAGATCGCGGACCTGATGGCCCGCTATCTCTTCGCGATGGATTACATGGATGCCGATGCCTACGCGGAATGTTTCGTGGAAGATGGCGTGCTCGATTATGCGATGGGCACGACCACGGGGCGCGAGGCGATCCGGGCCGAAGCCCATGCCTTTCGAGAGAACATCGCCCGCATCTTCGTGGACTGGCAGGGCAATCCGGCCAAACTGCGCCATCTGGTGCAGCAGAAGGCAATCCGTATCGAGGGCGACAGGGCGTGGAACACCGGCTTCTGGTGGGAAATGACCAATGCAGGCCCCGAAGGGCGGCCCAAAGCCGAAAGCTTCGGCACTTATGAGGATGAACTGGTGCGCGTGGATGGTCGCTGGCTGTTCCAGCGGCGCAAGATCTACAACGAGTTCCTGCCGGGCCGGGAGAGTGGCGCGGTAAACCCCGTGCTGGCGATGGACACCGCCGCGGGCGCATAGCGAGATGACGAGAGGATAGCGAATGACCGATTTTGCCGGCCGCACGGCCTTCGTAACGGGCGGTGCCAATGGCGTCGGCCTGGGTATCGTGCGCAATCTGCTGAACGAAGGGGCCAAGGTCGCCATCGCCGACATTCGGCAGGACGCCATCGACGCCGCGCTGGCGACGCTCGACAATCGCGAGGTGATGGGCGTCCAGCTTAACGTGATGGACCGCGCCGGATATGCGGCGGCGGCGGACAAGGTGGAGGCGCAGTTCGGCCCGGTCAGCCTGCTGTTCAACAATGCTGGCATCAACCTTTTCCAGACGATCGAGGATTCTTCCTATGACGATTGGGACTGGGTGCTGGGCGTCAACCTGCATGGCGTGATCAACGGCGTGCAGACCTTCGCCCCGCGCATGAAGGCGCGGTCGCTCTCAGGTGAGGTGAAGGGCGGCCACATCACCAATACCGCCAGCATGGCCAGCTTCATCGCGGGCGGCGCGCCGGGCATCTACAACACCGCCAAGTTCGCGGTGCGCGGCCTGTCCTATTCGCTGCGCCATTCGATGTATCAGTACGGTGTCGGCGTTTCCGTGGTGCATCCTGGCCTTGTGAAGAGCGTGATCTACGCCAGCGACGACGTTCGCCCGGATACGCTGAAGGGCGAGATGAAGCCGGTCGACAGCGCAGCGGTGGAGCGGCTGGCCGGCATCCACGAATACGGCATGGAGCCCGATGTGATCGGCGCCCGCATCCTTGAAGGCGTGCGGGAAAACCGGGCCAACATTTTCACTCATCCCGATCACAAGGATGAAGTGCGCGAACTGGCCGAGGAGATTCTGGCCGACTATCGCGATTATCCGCAGGACACCGGATATGAACAGCGCGTCGCTTTCGAGAAAATCCGGCGGGACAATTTCGCGGAAACCCGTCGCAAGGCACGGCTGGCGGAGTAAGGCAGGCGTTCAGCTTGGCGGCGCTAGGGGACAGCCGATGAAGCAGATTGTCTTTTTCGCCGCCGCCATGGCTCTGGCCGCACCGGCTGCCGCACAGCAGGCCCAACCTGCGCCGATGAATCTGGAGCAGGCGATGCTGTTGCGGTGCTCAGCCGTATTCGCCGTGGTGGCGGGGGAGCAGGATCGCGGCGAGCCGGGCGCTCTTGCCTATCCGCCGCTGCGCGAACGCGGGCGGGAATTCTTCGTCCGCGCCTCTGCGCGCCTCATGGATGAAAGAGGCTGGTCGCGTGAAGAAATGGAGGCCGCGCTGCGGGCAGAGGCAACGCAGTTTCAGGCCGATCTGTCGCGCGCGCCTGATCGGGATCGGTTCATCGGCAATGTGATGCAGCCGTGCCTCTCCGCGCTGGAAGCTGCCGGACTTTAGCCTCCTTTATCTGCGCCCTATGGACGCCGCGTCGCCCTTGCGGCATGGCTGGGGCGAATGTGGCAACTCTACTATTTTCCGCTCTGTCCGTTCAGCCGCAAGGTGCGCCTGGCGCTGGGTGAGAAAGGCATCGGTTACGAACTGGTGCGCGAATATCCGTGGGATGCGAGCGAGGCTTTCTACACGCTCAACCACGCGGGCCGCACGCCCGTGCTGCGGATGCCGGAAAAGAAGCTGACGCTGGCCGACAGTCAGGCGATCTGCGAATATTTTGAAGAGACGGAGGACAAAAGCCCGCTGATCCTCGGTTCCGCCGCGGCGCGCGCGGAAATCCGCCGGCTGACCGCGCTGTTCGACGAAACGTTCTACGCCGATGTCACCTATCCGCTGATGCACGAGAAGATGAAGAAGCGGCTCGTGCTGCGTCAGGCGCCTGATTCCGGCGCCTTGCGGGCGGCGATGCGGCTGGCGCACGAACATCTCGATTATATCGACTGGCTGGTCGATACTCGCCGCTGGCTGGCGGGCGCGCAGATGAGCCTCGCCGATTTCGCCGCCGCCGCGCAGATTTCCGTCGCGGACTATCTGGGCGGGATCGACTGGAAGGGGCATGACGGGGCGCACGGCTGGTATCGCGTGATGAAAAGCCGCCCCAGCTTCCGTCCGCTGCTGATCGAGAAGATGGAAGGCATTCCACCGCCCCGCCACTACGCGGACGTGAACGCCTGAGGCATCAATCCACCGCCCTGAACATCGCGGCGGAGGATAAATGGGCAAATGTGGTTGCCCGTCATTAACGCTAGGTTCCGAATGCCCTATGCAACGCGGCAGAGGACCAGAGGGCGCTTCTCGCCCGGCTGTGGGATGACTTGGCCAGATGGCGCAGCAGAAGCGGGGTTCGCGCACCGCTAATCAATCGAAACGGGCTCAGCCATCGCAGCAACCGCGCTGGCGCGTCTGGCTGCGCCGGTTTTTTGTGTGGGGTGGAGCTGCGGCGGCGCTCCTGCTCCTTGCCCTTGGTACGGCGGTGTTCTTCGCGGCGCGTTCGATGCCGGGTTATTCCTCGCTGATGAGCAGTCAGGTCGGCCAGACGATCATCGTCCGCGCGCGTGACGGCAGCGAAGTGGTCGCCCTGGGGCCCAGCTATGGCGAATGGCTCTATGCCGACGAAATCCCGCAGGTGATGAAGGACGCGATGGTCGCGGTGGAAGACCGGCGCTTCTACTATCATCTTGGGATCGATCCGCTGGGCCTTGCGCGCGCGGTTTATGTGTCGTTGCGGGATGGCACGTCGCTGCGGGCCACATCCACGATCAGCCAGCAGCTGGCCCGCAACGTGTTCCTCAATTCCAGCCGCACTTATGACCGCAAGCTGCGCGAAGCGGTGCTGGCCATGGCGCTGGAGGCGAAGTTCTCCAAGGAACAGATCCTCGAACTCTATCTCAACAAGGTCTATTTCGGCGGCGGTGCCTATGGCATCGATTCCGCCAGCCGCCGCTTCTTCAGCCATTCCGCGCGGGAACTTTCCACGGCAGAGGCTGCGATTATCGCCGGGCTGGTCAAGGCACCCAGCCGCTATTCACCCACGGCCGATGTCGATGCGGCGGTCGGCCGGGCGAATGTCGTGCTCGATCTGATGCGCCGGTATGGCGCTCTCGGCGCTGACGAACTGGCGGAAGTCGATGTGTCCGCGGTGAAGCTGAAGGCGGAAGAGGGGCAGAACGCGTTCCGGTATTTCACCGATTACGTCTTGCCCCAGCTCGATCTGCTGCTGCCCGATAATTCCGACCTCGAACCGATAGAGGTCTGGACCACGATCGACCCCGCCTTGCAACGCGCGGCGACAGAGGCCCTGCGCGCCAATGTGCCGCGCGGTGCGCAGGGCGCGCTGGTCAGCCTTGATCGCGATGGCGCGATCCTGGCGCTGGTGGGCGGCACGGATTACGTCAAATCGAACTATAACCGCGCGACGGATGCGGTGCGTCAGCCTGGATCGGCGTGGAAGCTGTTCGTCTATCTGGCGGCGCTGGAGAGCGGCTATTCACCCGACGACGCGGTCAAGGACGTGCCGGTTACGATCAACGGGTGGAGCCCGCGCAATTCCAATGGCCGGTTCGTCGGCGACATTGATGTGCGCACGGCCTTCGCCTATTCGATCAACACCGTCGCGGCGCAACTGGGCAACGAAGTCGGCTTTTCGACAGTAGCGGGCATGGCGCGCCGGTTCGGCATCACGACGCCGATCTCTACCAATCCGTCGATGGTCCTCGGCACAAATGAAGTGCGGGTGATCGACCTGACGCGGGCCTTCGGATCGATTTCGGCAGGCGGGCAGTCGATCGAACCTTATGGCATCACCCGCGTCGAAACCGCGTCTGGCGAAGTGCTGTACAAGCATGAACAGCCGCGCACCTATCAACTCGTGCCCGATTATGTGGCTGCAGGGGTGACCGATCTGCTGCAGACCGCCGTCAATACCGGCACTGGTCGGGCGGCCCAGATCGGCCGTCCTGTGGCGGGCAAGACCGGCACGACCAGTTCCAACAAGGACGGGTGGTTCGTGGGCTTTTCCAGCGGTGTGACCACTGGCGTATGGATGGGCCGCGACGATGCGAAGGCAGTTTCCGGCCTGCAAGGCGGCACCGCGCCTGCGCGGGCGTTCTCGCAATATATGCGCACGGCGGTGCGAAATCGTCCGGTCGAGGAATTCGATACCGATCTCAGGCTGCCGGAATGGCAGGTCGAGCCGGACGAGGAATGGATGTACGGCGATTCGGCCGAGGAATATTACTACGTCGACGAACAGGGTAACCTGATCGAGCCGGGTGGGCCGGACCGGCGGCAGCCTGCGCCGCCAGCCGATGGGGATCGACCGGTGGACCCGGCCGCGCCGACGCGAGGCACAACGCCCCCGGCGGCGAACGACGATTTCCTCGAACGGGCGACCGGGCGAGAGGTGGGCGGGGATGCCCGCCGTCCACCGCCGGGTCCGCCCCCCACGCGCGTGGTTCCTCCAGCGGGATTGTAGCCTTTCAGGCGGCAGCCCGGATGGGTCTTTCGCCAGAGGGTCATCGACAGCATAAAGAAGGGGCCGGAAGCTCTCGCTCCGGCCCCTGCCTGTTTTCTCTGCGCCTCGCGTTTAGCGGAGCCGGATATCGATCGTTATTTGCGGTCCGCCCCGTGGAGCCCGCACTCGCAGCAGGATCGCGCTGGCCTTGGCTTCCTGAGCGGCTTTCACCACCGCTTCCAGATCGGCTGGGGTCGCTGTCGTCCTCTGTCCGCGATATTGCGCGCTGAAGATGATCGTGCCGCGCGAAAGACCCTTCGACCCCGCGTCGGAATTGGGATCGACGTCGGTCACCAGCAATGCCTGCGTATCGGCGGGCACGCCCAACTGCGAAGCGATCTGGGCGGTCAGCGGCGTCACCGCGAGCCCCAGTGCGCGTTCGATCACGCCTTCGCCGCTTTGCGCGTTGCCCTGGCTCTGGGACTGGTCTTCCGGATCGAAGCTCTGCGCGGCGATCTGATCTTCCGGCGGGCGGCGGCCAACGGTGAGGGGCACCGTGATCGTCTTGCCGTCCCGCAGGACTTCCAGATTGATCCGGCTGCCGGGCGCGATATTGGCGACGATGAACGACAGCGTCTGGCGCGGCGTAACTTCCTTGTCGCCGACCTTCAGCACCACGTCACCGGCTTTCAATCCGCCGCGATCGGCGGGCTCGCCCGGCACGACCTGCTGGATGAATTCACCCCGGTTCCGGTCGATGCCCAGTGCATCGGCGAACTCGTTGGACATCAGCTGCAGCCTGACGCCCAGATAACCGCGTTCGATTTCCTCGCCAGCGATCAGCTTGTCCACGATCGGGGCCGCAGTTTCCGCCGGGATGGCGAAACCGATGCCCACGCTGCCGCCGGAAGGCGAGAAGATGGCGTTGTTGATGCCGATGACGTTGCCCTGCATGTCGAACAGCGGGCCGCCGGAATTGCCCCGGTTGATGCTGGCGTCTGTCTGGATGTAGCGGTCATACGCACCACCGGTATTGGTGTTGCGATAGACGGCGGAGATGATGCCGGATGTCACCGTGCCGCCCAGGTTGAACGGGTTGCCGATGGCGACCACCCAGTCACCCACGCGCGCCAGACTGGAATCGCCGAAATGCACGAAGGGGAAGGGCTGGCTGCGCTTGATCTTCAGCACGGCAAGGTCCGACGCCTGATCGCGCCCGACCACTTCCGCCGGATATTCGGTGCCGTCGACCAGCGTCACCGTCACTTCTTCCAGCTCGGCCCGGCCGTCTGGCTGGATCACGTGGTTGTTGGTGACGACATAACCATCTGCCGAGATGATGAAGCCGGATCCCAGAGACTGCGCTTCGCGCGTCGTGGGCTGGCCTCCGCCGCCCCCGCCGCGCTGGCCGAACAGGTCTTCGAACGGGGTGCCGGCAAACGGGTTGGCGTTGACGGTAATCCGCTGGCGGGTGGAAATATTGACCACCGCCGGGGCAAGTTGCTCCGTCAGGTCGGCAAAACTCGCGGGTGCCCCCGCAAGCGGTACGATGCGGTTTATCTGGCGGTCGTCATTCTGGGCGACCTGCGCGCCGGCGGGAAAGCCGGTGATGAGAGAGACAGCCGCCCCGCCTGCCAGCAGGGCTGCGGTAATGCCGTAGGAGTAGCGCACTGGCTTCACGTCCTCTTGATTCCTTTTCCCATCAACGCCCCCTTCAACACGTCAGGGGCGCCATTTGTTTCCAGTCCCGGCGGCCGATTCACTCCTGCCGGGCTTAATAGGCATTGAACGCCTATCGGCGCGTACCGCGAAACTGCCGCAGATATTCATTGTCGTATGGCAGGACGATGGAGCTGTCGCCCGTCCCCTGCTCGAAGGTCCGGCGATAGCTCTCCATCGCGCGGTAGAAGTCGTAGAACTCCGGATCCTTGCCATAGGCGTCGGCATAGATGCGTGCGGCATCGGCCTCTGCCTCGGCGCGCACGATCTGCGCGTCGCGGGCGCCACCGGCACGAATCGTTTCCGCCTCTTGCTTGCGGTCGGTTTCCATGCGGCGGAAAGCGGCGTCCAGCGGCGTGCCTTCGGGCAGGTCGGCCCGCTTGATTCGCACGTCGATCACCTGCGCGCCATATTGCCGCGCCTGCCGGTCCAGCGTGTTGCGGATGTTGGTCATCGCCGCGCCGCGTTCAGCCGTCAGCATGGAGGCGAAGGTGCGCCGCCCCAGTTCCTGCCGCAGCACAGAGGCCAGAATGGGTTTCAACTGGTTGACGACGTTTTCTTCCGTCCCGGCATTTTCGACCATGGTCACGGGGTCGATGATGCGGAACCGGGCATAGGCATCGACCTGAAGACGCTGCTGATCGCTGGACAGCACTTCCTGCCGTTCCATGTCGGCGTCCAGGATGCGCTTGTCGATCAGTTGCACCCGTTCGATGAACGGGACCCGCAGCTTGATGCCGGCGCCGGTCTGGCCGAACGGCACGTTCGGCTGGAACCGGTTGATCGTCCGCACCGGCTCACCGGTGCGGATGACGACGCCCTGCTGTGTTTCGGGGACGACGACGACGCTGGAAAGCAGCGCGGCGATCGCCACTGCCACCGCGATGATCGTGAGCTTGTGGTTCTGCCAGATGCTATCCATCGCCTATTGCCCTTCCGCCGGTGCCTGCTGCGCGCGTCGGCGCAGTTCGGGCAGCGGCAGGTAAGGCGTCACTCCACCGCTTTCGACGATGGTCTTGTCGGTCTTGCCCAGCACGCTTTCCATGGTTTCGTAATAGAGCCGTCGCCGGGTTACTTCCGGGGCCAGCCGATACTGCTCATAAATCTGGTCGAACGCCGCCGCGTCGCCCTGCGCCTTGGCCAGCAGTTGCTGTTCATAAGTGCGGGCAACGTTCATCGCAGCGTTCGCGTCCTGCTGCGCGGCGGAAACGTCCTTGAACGCTTCCACGACCCTTTCGGGCGGATCGGTCTTTTGAACTTCGATGCCCTGCACCTGAATGCCCGAACGATATGCGTCGAGGATCGACTGCATCCGCGTCAGCACGCGTTGTTCGATATCCGCCCGTCCGGCACCGGACAGAACGCGATCGAGATCATGTTCCGCCACAGAGGCGCGCATGGCGGCTTCACCCACCTCGCGCAGGGTTTCCACCGGCTCCGCCAGTTCGAACTTGTACTGCTTCAGATCCTTGATGCTCCAGCGAATCAGATAGCTGAGGTCGACCAGATTCTGATCGCCGGTCAGGATCAGCTTTTCCTCCGCGCCGTCGGGTATCCGTTCAGACCGGATCTGGCTGACGTTTTCCACGTCCAGCTGTTCGAGCGGCCAGGGCAGGGTGAAGCGAAGCCCCGGGTCCAGCGTGCGGCTGTATTTACCCAGCATGGTGACGACACCCTGCTCGCGCGCGCCGATCTGGTGGATCATGCTGAAACCCAGCCACGCCACCGCAATCGCGCCAATCGCCAGCGGGAACCAGCTGCCCCCGCCGGGCCGCTCCGGTATGCGGAAGTTGGGGCCGCGCGGGCCGCCACCACGGCGCGGGCCTTCCGGGCCGCGATTCTTGAACAGATCTTCTATATTGGCCGAACGGCGCGGGCGTTCCTGCGATCCGCCACCCGGCAGCCAGGGATTGCGCGGCCCTTTGGCCCCGCCTTCACCCGAAGGCGCGCCATCATCGGCCCCGCCGTCATCGCCAGAGCCATCGCCGCCGCCATTGCCCGAGGGTTTACCCCAGGGGCTGCGCTTGCCGGCCATCGCCAATCCGATCCTATCGATCCACCCGCCCAGTCGTTCCATGCCACCCTGTATAGGGCGGGTCTTCGCAAAAAACAGGGGAATGCGGACATTTTTGCCACACCGCCCCCGTTGAGCCATTGGAAGGCCGTTCGGCGGGCCGTTGCCCGGCGCGCGTTCTGACCCTAACAGGCGCGCATGACGTCACCCGAAGAAATCCAGAGCAACCTTCCCCCCGGGCTGGCGCAGCGCGTTCGTTCGATCAGGCTGAACGATGGTGTTGCCACCGTTGTGGCCGATGCGACCGGCCTCAATCGCGCGGCATCGGCGGATTTGCAGAAAGATCTGGAACAGGCTGTCGGTGCCGTGCCCGACGTATCCGAAGTGCGCGTGGCGCTGATGGCCGACAAGGTGCAGCGCCGGATTATCGCGGTCGGATCGGGCAAGGGCGGGGTGGGCAAGTCTACCCTCACGGCCAATCTTGCGGTCGCGCTGGCACGCATGGGGCACAAGATCGGCGTGGTCGATGCCGACATCTACGGCCCGTCGCAGCCGATGCTGCTGGATGCGGCGAACAGCAAGCCCACGGCGGAAGGGCAGCAGCTCATCCCGGTTGAGAGCGAGTTCGGCGTGAAGCTGCTGTCGATGGGGCAGCTTGTCGCGCCGGGCAAAGCGATCGCATGGCGCGGGCCGATGACGGGCAGCGCGCTGGGGCAGCTTATGGATGCCGCGTGGGACGATGCGGAACTGCTGCTGGTGGACCTGCCGCCCGGCACCGGGGACGTGCAGTTGACCATGCTGCAAAAGTTCAAGCCCGCGGGCGCTGTGGTCGTTTCCACACCGCAGGACCTGGCCCTGATCGACGCGACACGCGCGATCGATCTGTTCCGTCAGGCGGATGTGCCGATCGTCGGGATCGTGGAGAACATGGCCGGTTATCTCTGCCCGCATTGCGGCCAGCCGAGTGATCCGTTCGGCGCGGGCGGGGCGGAAGCGGCGGCGCGGGCTCTGGGCGAAACGTTCCTGGGCCGAATCCCGCTGGCGATGGAAATCCGCGTGGCCAGTGACGCCGGACAGCCTCCTGCGGCGAACGATGGCGTTCACGGACAGGCGTTTTCCGGCATCGCCGCCGCGCTTGGCGAATGGCTGGACCGGCAGTGAGATCGCGCGTCTGAGCATGCCGCACATCACACGGCGCGGCCTGCTGGCTGGCGCGGCGGCCGGGGGTGGCCTGCTGGTGGCGTGGTCGCTGTTGCCGCGCACTTATGAATCGCCCCTCAGCGCCGGGCAGGGCGAAAGTGCTTTCAATGCCTGGATCAGGATCGGGCGCGACGGTGTGGTCACTGTCGCGGTGCCTCAGCTTGAGATGGGGCAGGGTATCACAACCCTGCTACCGCAGATCGTGGCGATGGAACTGGGGGCGGACTGGCGGCGCATGGCCGTGGAACCGGCACCTGTCAGCGGGGCGTATGTCAATCTGCCGCTGGCGGCGCGTTGGGCACCTTTGTGGCGGCCGATGATCTCCTCGCTGGCCGACCAGCCGGACGATTACCTGCTGCGCCGCTGGGCGGAAGGGGAACGGTTCGGCGCCACGGCGGACGGCACCTCGCTCGCCGCGTTCGAACTGCCGTGCCGGGAAGCGGCGGCTTCGGCGCGGGCTATGCTGGCGATGGCCGCTGCCGATCGCTGGAACGTGAACTGGGAAGAATGCTCTGCCTCTCAGGGCTTCATCGTTCATGAGGGCAAGCAACTGGCGTTCGCCGACCTGGTGGATGACGCCGTCGGATACGATCCGCCCGACCCACCGCCCATTGATCCCGCTGCCCCGGCGGAACGGGGCGGCCCGGCAGATGACGATGCGCGTGAAATCCCGTTCCCGCGCCTTGACCTGCCGTCGAAGGTCGATGGCAGCTATCTGTTCGCCGGTGACGTGCGCCTGCCGGACATGGTCTATGCGGCCATTCGCCACGGCCCCACCGGCAAAGCCGAACTGTCGGGTTACGAGAAAGAGGCAGTCGCCGGGCGGCGCGGGCTGGTCGGCGTGGTGGAGGGCAAGCGCTGGCTCGCGGCTGTCGCTACGGATTGGTGGACGGCCGAACGCGCCGCTGATGCTCTGGCGCCTCGTTTCCGCGTGTCCGGCCTCGCCCGCTCCGACCGGATGGAGGAATCGCTCGATGCAGGCGTGCGGCGGGGTAAGCCGCAGCGAGTAGCCGAGCGGGGCGAAGGCGATGGCCTGATGGACAAGCCGTCGTTGGCGCTGCGGTATGACGTGATGCCTGCCGCGCACGGCACGATAGAGACTGCCAGTTGCACCGCGCGCCTCGCTGACGGGCGGCTGGAATTGTGGCTGGCTTCGCAGGCGCCGGAACGGGCGCGCGTCGCTGCGGCAAAGGCCATCGGCCTGCCGCTGGCTGATGTGGTGCTCTATCCCCTGCCTGCGGGCGGCAGTTTTGACCGGCGGCTGGAACATGACCACGCGATAGAGGCGGCGCTGATCGCGCGGGAAATCGGCCGCCCGGTGCAACTGATCTGGTCGCGCTGGCAGGAACAACTCATGCTCCGCCCACGTCCGCCGGTTTCCGCTGTGCTCAGCGCGCGGCTGGGCGAACAGGGGCATATCGACACGTTCCGCGCCCGGTTGGCCATGCCGCCTTCGGCGCTGGAATTCGGCCGCCGCCTGTTCGACAACCGCACATCGTGGTCGGCGATAGAAGAGGTGGAGGGAGAGGCTGACGCGCTGGCGCTGGAAGGGCTGATGCCGCCTTATGGCATTGCCAACGTCGCGATCGACCATGTGCCGGTGTCCATCGCGCTTCCCACCGGCCGCCTGCGCGGAAACGCCCACGGCTACACCTGCTTTTTCGTAGAGAGCTTCATTGACGAGGTTGCCCAGCGCAATGGGCAGGAACCGCTGGGTTTCCGCATCGCCATGCTCGGCGATGACGTTCGGCTCGCCGCCTGCCTTCAGGCTGCCGCGCGGCTGGGGGAATGGGATGGCGGCGCTGCCGGAACGGGGCAGGGCCTTGCCTGCCATCGCATGGACCTCGGCTCGGCGAGCGGGCGCATCGCCCTCGTCGCCACGGCCGTCGCGGGTGAGGGCGGCGTGCGGGTGGAAAAGCTGGCGGCGGCGGTCGATATCGGCCGCGTCATCAACCGCGACATCGCCCTGCAACAGATAGAGGGCGGCTTGCTCTACGGCGTCGGGCTGGCGCTGGGATCGGGCGTCTGGTACGAGCGCGGCCTTCCGCAGCAGGGCCGCCTTTCCACGCTGGACCTGCCCACGCTGGCTGATAGCCCGGAAGTGACCATCCAGTTGATCGACAGCGATATGGAGCCTTTCGACCCCGGCGAACTGGCAGTTGCGCCCGTTGCGCCCGCCATCGCCAACGCGCTGTTTTCCGCCACAGGTCTGCGCCTGCGCCGCCTGCCGCTGCTTTCGGGCGGGTTATGAGCGGCGGACCTCCATTGGCGGACAAGGTCGGCGTACTGCTGGTCAACCTCGGCACGCCCGACGCGCCGACGCCGGGTGCTGTGCGGCGTTACCTGGCGGAATTCCTGTCCGATCGGCGCGTGGTGGAAATTCCGCCGATCGTCTGGCAGCCGATCCTGCGCGGCATCGTGCTGAATACCCGGCCCCGCAAATCGGCACGCAACTACGCGGCAGTCTGGACCGACAAGGGCTCTCC
>DATMGK010000040.1:0-24463 GCA_035555595.1 Croceibacterium sp.
CATGCTCGCGGGCAACCTCGACTATGGCCGCGTCATCGCGACGCCGGACATGATGGGCATCGTTGGCCGCCTCGGCAAGACGCTGGGTCCGAAGGGCCTGATGCCGAACCCGAAGCTCGGCACCGTGACCCCCAACGTCGCGCAGGCGGTCAAGGACGCCAAGGGCGGCCAGGTGGAATTCCGTGTTGAAAAGCAGGGCATCATCCACTCCGGCATCGGCAAGCTGTCCTTCACCGAAGACCAGCTCAAGACGAACTTCGATGCGTTCGTCGATGCCATCGTCAAGGCGAAGCCGGCTGGCGCCAAGGGCAAGTATGTCCAGAAGGTCTCGCTGACCTCCTCGATGGGCCCGGGCCTGAAGATCGATACGACGACCGTCGAAGGCGCCTGAGCCTTCCGATCGAAGATCAGCAAAGGGGCCGGCGGAGCGATCCGCCGGCCCCTTTTTCATGACATGGAGGTTGTGCCGCCCAGCCAGGGGAACAACCGTGATCGCAGGGCTTCCCGATCATCGGCAACGAAGTGCGGCGCCAGTTGGAGCGCGAGCCGGCGTGCGCGCTGGCTCATCACCTGATCCTGCCAAGCCGCGTGAAACAGATCGAGC
This sequence comes from Croceibacterium sp., assembly GCA_035555595.1. Lineage (GTDB taxonomy): Bacteria > Pseudomonadota > Alphaproteobacteria > Sphingomonadales > Sphingomonadaceae > Croceibacterium_A. Next base: position 605 of record DATMGK010000040.1, read on the forward strand.
AGCATGTCGCGCGGTGAGCTTCGCGGCCAGATAACGCGTGCAACGCCGGCGGTTTCCGCGCGGCGTGCGTGATAGAGTTGTTCGAGGTGCTGGGGGATACAGACTTGCGGGATACCCGCCGCAAGGCCGAGGCACAGGATGCCATGCTGGCCACTGTTGAGCACGAGCCGGCTGTTCCGCACTATCTCTTCCACCGGTACCGACGCGTCTTCAACGCGGACCCCTGAACCGGTCAGGCGTGCGCGAATATCGGGGGCCACGCCGGGAAGGAACGCTCGCAGCGGGAAACGGGCGGAGCATAGGGCTTCGACGAGACCCTCGTTCGCCAGTTCGGTGGTCGAGAAATAACAGAATGCCTCTTCCCCCGTGCCGTCTGAGCGGCCGCCAAAATCGGTGACTGGCGGCATATAGGCGTCGGGATCGCGCCATTCGGCATAGGCGTCCAGCAGGGGTAGGGTGCGGAGGAGATCGTCCGACCGGGCGTAGATATCCGGCAAGGCTCGCAGGCGGGGCAGCCCCAGCGGACCGAGAGCGTCATTGGCGACCGCAACCAGTTCTGCTTCGACCGCCTCCCGTTCAGCATACTCGGGCAGGAATACGGGAAATTCGGGCAGCGTCTGAGGCGGAATGCCGTAACCGGTGCCAACTGCGAGGGCGGGTATCCCGGCGATGCGCGCGGCCAGCAGAGCGCAAGGGGCATAGTCGCCGATCAGCAGGCTGATCCGCCGTCTTGCCAGCATCTGGAGCCACCAGACCACATTGGCGCGCAGCCGTTGCCCATCGGCGAAACCACAATCGTTGAGATAATCGGCCCAAGTGGCGTTGGGCGGCGCCCGGCGCTTCGTGCGGGCAGCCCGCTGGTAGGGCAGCGCGACCCCTGGAAAGACGGCGGTGCACCACGGCTCAAGCTCTGCGGCATGTGTCATCCAGCCGAGAGCGGCATCACATTCGGCCATGCCGTGAAGAGCCCGGCCGACCCGGGCCAGCGTGACGACGTGGCCACGGCCGGCCCCGGCCTCCCATGCGAGCATGACGCGTGTCATGAACCAGCTTTGTGCACCGCCAGCCTTTGGATCAAGCCGAGCAGTATCCGCCGCAGGATCCGCAACCCTCGCCGTCATCGTCTTCCGGCGGCGGGGGTGGGGGCAGCGGATCGAGCAGTTCGCGCCGGCCGTTGGAGGCCGTGAATAGATCTTCGATCAGGCGATTTTCGAGCATTCTGCTGGCCGTATCGTCGGTGCGGCCGCCGAAGCGCAGGCGCAGGCCAGCGAATATGCCCCGGTAGTCGTGGGAACCGGCCCGGCCCTGAAACAGCAGCGACAGGCCCGAGGTCAGCCTGAGCGAGGCTGATGCGGCCGCTGCGTTACGCCCGCCGGTGCGGCGGAAGCCGACAGAGAGCGAGGAACCGGGGGTGGGGCTCCAGCCCAGGTCGGCGAAGGCGAACAGTGATTTGCCCTGGCCGTAGACGTCGTAGACATCGTCGGTTGCCGTGGTGCGAACGTAGACGGTCTGCACTTCGGCATCTTCGTGGCCGGCGACGCCGGACAACCAGAACGGGCCGGACGCGAGCTTGACCTCGCCGCCGATGCGCTTGGTGGTCAGCCCGCCCGCGCGATCGAGTTCCGAGACGGAGCCATAGACCCCGATAAAGCCTTGCTCGCCCAAGGCGATACCAGCGTGAATAGCGCCGCCGACAGCGTCTTCGCTGGCGTGATCGAACAGCATGCCATCCGCCTGCCCGACCAGCCCGCCACCGCGCAACTGGAAGCTGGGGAGAGCGCCGCCAGAAAATTCACCGTCGCCAGTGCGCTCATCGTCGACAATGCCGGCGAGGCCGTCAGTGCCGAATTCAATTTCCTGCGCCAGCGCGGATGACCATGGCAGCGCCGCACTCACCAAGGCGAGCGCGGAGCATCCCTGTATTAATCTACGTGTAATCATGGTGATAATTTCCCCCAGAACCGTGGAACTTGCGGCACGGCTCTAGGGGAAATGCGGATAGAGGCGGGTGTTGCAACTTGTTGCAAATTGCAGAATGTGATGGCCCATCAGTGGCTTGACTCTAGGTCTGGCCTGCCGCGGCGCCCGGCAAAGACAGGAATTCATTGGGTTTGCGTTCGCGTAGCAGCGCTGCGATCTCGGCGTCATCGCTCCAGCGGGCGCGCATGTGCTGGAGTAATCCTGCGGAGCCCCACACCTCGTTGCGCGCCTCAGCCTTCCGCAACACGTTGAGCAGGATGGCCCTGTCACCGGCGCTGGAGGCAACGAAGGCCGGCCATGCCAGCGTGCGCCGGTCCCCACGGTCCGCTTCGGTAACGGCGGCGGACACGACCTTGGCGACCACTGCGGATGGGCTTTCGGCAAGCAAAGCGCGTAGCTCCGTCGCATAGGCGCTCAGTCCTTCCTCCTTGCGCAAACCCGCCATTGTTTCGATTTCAGCGACGAAGGTGGGAATGTCGCCCTCTGCCAATGCGATGACCGACAGGTAATCGGGAATGGTGGCCAGCGAAGGGTTGTCGCGCCGCAGGGCGATCAGTGCCGCCTTTGCCTCTTGCGTTTCGCCCACAGACCACCTCGCCCAAGCGAGATCGGCGGCTATGGCGGGCGAGGCCGGTTCCAGCAACTGGGCACCGACGAAACGCTGCAAACCTTCCCTGAATTCCCCGTTGTCGATCAGGGTATTGGCAAACCAGAACTGGGTTTGGGCGGACTTGTCATCGATAGCGAGCGCACGGCGAAAGCTCCGCCCGGCTTCGATCCGGTCACCACGCCACCAGTATTCGATAAAGCCCTTGGCGCGAAGGGCGCTGGCTTGCGCGGGGTCGATCTTGAGTGCTGCATCCACTGCCAACTGCGCACGGGAGAACGCTTCGAGATCGGTAAGCGAGCCGAATTCGCGTGCCAGCAGGAACGAGTCGGCAAGTGCGGAATAAGCCGGGGCGAAGCCGGGCTCGATCGCAACCACATGCTGCAACTTTTCGATGGCGGAAAGAATGGAAACCGGGGTGCGGCGTGCCCAGTCGGATCGTGCCTCGACATAGAATGCCGCCGCTTCCTCGCTTTGCGGCACCTGAAGCCTGGGTTCGGCTTTCGGGCCCGGCCAGGCATACGCGGCCACGCCAAATGCCGCTGCCATCGCCAGGGCCCCGCTGCCGATACGCCACCATTTGCGGCCCGATGCAGCAAGGGGGACGTCAGTGGGAACTGGCGGCCGGGTGGTATCGCTGTCCTCGTCGCGCAGGCCCTGTTCGCGCGAGGTTTCCAGCCATGCATCCAGTTCTTCGGTCAGGGCATAGACGCTGCCGCGCCGCGAACCTGGAATGCGGTGGACAGGCATGCCGCGTTCCGTCGACCACCGGATGACGGTGGTTCGCTCACGGTTGAAATAGGCAGCAATGGATTTCCAGCCGTCCAGACGCACTATTCGTTCTCGCAAGTGACGCAGTGAGTAACAAAGCCTTCGTCGCCAGCTTCGCGCTTATCAAGATCGAACAGCAGCGGCCACGGCTTACTGCGCGGGCCGATGCCTCAGATGCCGCCGGGCGTGAAGTCGTGGCCTGCTTCGGCCAGCGCCTCGCTCAACGTGTCGGCACAGCTCTTGAGCGCACCCGAATCGGTGGACCGAATCACGAAGTTTGCGCCGACCCGCCCTTCACGGAAGAAGGGGTAGCTGCCGATCTGGCATTCGGGATGCGCTTTCTCCACTTCGCGAAGCAGGTCGGCCACCTCGCTTTCGGGCACCCAGCAGCCGATCGTCTCGCTCAGCAACGGCGCGCCGCCCTGAAGCTCGCCGGTCAGGGCGTCCAGCATTTGCGCGGCGATGTGCGGCACCCCGGCCATCAGGATCACGTTGCCGATGCGGATGCCCGGTGCGCCGGACATGCGGTTGGGGATCAGGCCGGCCCCTTCCGGCACGCGGGCCATCCTCAGGCGCGCCTCGTTGATCCCGCCGCGCGTGGCGTAATAGTCTTCGAGGATACGGCGCGCTTCGGGATGGACGACGACCGGCAGGCCCAGCGCGCTGGCCACGGCATCCACGGTAATATCGTCGTGCGTGGGGCCGATGCCGCCGGTGGTGAACAGATAGTCGTGGGTGGTGCGCAGGGCGTTGACCGCTTCGGCGATCCGATCTTCCTTGTCGGGCACCACGCGCACTTCCATCAGGCGGATGCCCTGAACGGTCAACCAGCCTGCAACCTGCGCGATGTTCCGGTCATGGGTGCGGCCCGAAAGGATTTCGTCCCCGATAATGACGAGGGCCGCGGTCCAGATGCGATCGGGCGAGGGCATGGAACGGCGATTAGGGTAAACCGGGCCTTCCGGTAAAGCCTTCCCGCGTGCGGGTTTGCCTGCGCCCTACTTTTTCGCCTTCTGGCCGGGGATCTTGGCCAGCTTGTGCTTCTTCCCGCCCTTCTTGCCCCCTCCGGCCTTCTTGCGGGCGCGCTTTTCTTCTGTCGCCAGCACCGCGTCGGCAAGCCTGCGAATTTCTCGCACGCGGGGGCGAAACTCGCGGGCAAGGATCGCCTGCGCCAGCCCGGCGAGCGAAAGGCTGTCCCGGTCAGGAGCCGGGGCAGGCGGCGGGCTGTCGGCGGCAGGTGTGGCTTCGGTCGGCTGGTCTTGGGTCATGATCGTTCACGCACTCCCTTAGCCTGCAACCTTGCCGTGAGACGCTGGAAAGCAAGCGCCCGCAGTGCATGTCACATTGCGGTCAGAAATGCGGGTTCGATATCAGCTGGCCTTCTCGCCGATGCGCACCTCAGGCCGCAGGTTAAGCCACTGCGCCAGCGCTTTCAGATCGCCGGTTACCTGATCGGACAGCAATTGCGCCCGGTCGGGATCGAGCCTCAGCGTCAGCGTACCCTCTTCACGGCGCAGATCGCTGGTCAGCAGCGATACACGCGAACCAGCGCCCAGCCGGCGACAGAGGCGGAAGGCAAGGCCCCAGCCTGTCGCTTCGCGCAGATTGTCGCGGCTCGTCAGCCGTTCCAGTTCCGGCGGAAGCGCGGTCTTGCCGCTGGCGGCCAGCAGCATGGCGGTGATGCGCGCGCGGCCATCAGGTTCCAGCCCCGCCCAGCGTTTGTCCATCGCCCAGGCTTGCGCCTGCCGGGCGCGCATGTTCGGTTCCACCCTTGCGGCCGCCAGCGCCAGCATCGTGGCGGCGAGGCGCAGCCGCTCTCCGCCCGAACCATCGCCGTTTGCGGCATCGGCGGTCCACGCCGCGATCGCCGCTGCCTGCGTGGCAGATCCGCCGCGCGGTTCGGTGAAGCGGGTCATACCGGCGATCAGCGGGTCCTGCTGGCGGACTTCCCCAGGCAGGCGCTGGAACAGCAGCCCTTCACGCAGGCCCCACGACGAAAAGACCAGTCCATCGGGCCGCAGTTCAGCCAGCATGGTTCGCAGCATCGTCGCCGCATCGGGCAGCACCCCGGCGCGGTTGGCCGCGAGGCCCGGAATGGCTGCCAGCTTGTCCACGCTCATGCGCGCCACTTGCTTGGCGACAAGCTCCGCATCGTCGCTGCTGAGCTTGAAGCCATGGGGGTCGGTCAACGGATAATCGGCATCCTGCATCGCGAACACAGCCAGAGCCCGCCATGTGCCGCCGACCATATAGAGCGGGCCGGGATGCGCGGCGGCCCATCCGGCGCGGGCCATTTCCTTCTTCACCGCCTTGCGAAATGCGGTACTGCCTTTTTCCCGCAGCGCGGGCAGCCGCAGCGTGCCGAGCGGCAGGCTGACCCCGTCGTGGCATTCGCCCCGCTCGATCATCACCAGTTCAAGGCTGCCGCCCCCAAGGTCGGCCACGGTTCCGCGCGCGCCGGGGAAAGCCCCGATCACTCCGAAAGCGGAACCGCGCGCTTCTTCCTCGCCCGTCAGCAATCGGGGCTTCAGGCCCAGTTGCTCGACACGGTCGAGAAACTCCGGTCCGTTGCTGGCGTCGCGCACGGCGGCGGTTGCCACCGTCTGCACATCGTCAACACCCACATCCGCGACGATCGCCGCGTATCGGGCCAGCGCGGAGAGTGAGCATTCCATGGCCTTGTCTGGCATGGCGCCGGTTGCTGCCAGATCGCGGCCCAGGCGTGCTGTCACCCGCTCGTTCAGCCACACGTCGGGCACACGGGCGGACCCGGAATAAATTACCAGTCGCACCGTGTTCGAACCGATATCGATCACCGCGCGATCAGGGCGGTCTTCCAGACTGGACGCGCGGCGGCTGTTCCCGAACCCGGTCACGCGGCGCCCTTGCGCAGGGTCAGCTTGGGCACGCGGCTTTCCTTCAGCGCATCGCCCCGGCCGGAAAGCGAGGGGTTGGTCATGAAATAGGCATGGCAGTTGAAACCGGTGCCATCCGTATCGTCCGCTTCCACCCGTTCGTAGGACCCATCTTCGCCATCCAGCAACCAACTCTGCTCGGTATCCAGCAGGTTGGCCAGCAGGACTTGTTCCAGCACCTGATCGTGTACCGTGGGATTGAGGATCGGTACCAGCACTTCAACACGCCGGTCGAGATTGCGGCTCATCGCATCGGCGCTGGTGATGAACAGGCGCGCTTCGCCGCTGGGCAGCGGATGGCCATTGCCGAATGCCCAGATGCGGCTGTGTTCCAGGAAACGGCCGATGATGGATTTGACCGTGATGTTGTCCGAAAGGCCCGGCACGCCCGGCCGCAGACAGCAGATGCCGCGCAGGACCAGCACGATCTCCACCCCCGCCGCGCTGGCGGCGTAGAGCCGATCGATCACGCCCTTCTCGGTCAGGGAGTTGAGCTTGGCCCAGATCGCCGCAGGTCGCCCGGCATTGGCATGTTCGATCTCGCGGTCGATATGATCGTAAAGCGTTTCGCGCATGGTCAGGGGGGAAATGGCCAGTCGTTCCATCGATGCCGGTTCGACATAGCCGGTCACGAAATTGAACAGCCGCCCTGCATCCCTGCCCAACGCCGGATCGGCGGTGAAGAAGCTGAGGTCGGTGTAAATCTTGGCCGTGACCGGGTGATAATTGCCGGTGCCGAAATGGCAGTAGGTGCGATAGCCCTCGTCCTCGCGCCGCACGACCATGGCCACCTTGGCGTGGGTCTTCCAGTCCACGAAGCCATAGATCACCTGCACGCCCGCGTTTTCGAGCTGGCTTGCCCAGAGCAGGTTCTGCTCCTCGTCAAAGCGAGCCTTCAGTTCGACGACAGCGGTAACGGATTTGCCCGCCTCGGCCGCGGCGATCAGGGCTGCGACGACGGGCGACTGATGCCCGGCGCGATAAAGCGTCTGCTTGATCGAAACGACCGCCGGATCGGCAGCCGCCTGCCGGATGAAATCGACCACCACCTCGAAACTCTCGTAAGGGTGGTGGATCACGATGTCCTTCGATCGGATCGCGGCGAAGCAATCGCCGTCATGTTCCATGATCCGTTCGGGATAGCGCGGCGTATAGGGCGCGAACTTCAGGTCGGGCCGATCCTCGCCAACGACTTCGGACAGGCCGGCGATACCCAGCATGCCCAGCGTTTTGGTCACTAGCGCCCGTTCCAGCCCCAGTTGTTCACGCAGCAGTTGTTCCGCATCAGGCTCAAACGTTTCGTCCAGTTCCAGCATGATGACCTTGCCGCGGCGACGGCGCTGAATAGCGGTGCGGAAGTAGCGGACCAGATCTTCCGCCTCTTCCTCCACCTCGATGTCGCTGTCGCGCAGCACGCGGAACACGCCGTGTCCTTCGACGGAGAAACCGGGGAACAGCAGCGCGGCAAAGCGGGTGACGACACGTTCGACCGCGATCCAGATCGGCTCTTCCGCCGGAACACGTACAAATCGCGGGATAGCGCTGGGGATCAGCACCATTTCAACGAGCTGGCTGCCATCAGCGATCCGGGTCAGGTTGAACAGTGCGCCGATGCCCTGGTTGGACACGAAGGGGAACGGATGCGCGGGATCGATCGCCTGCGGTGTGATCACCGGCATGATGTGGTCGAGGAAGTATTGCCTCAGCCACGCGTCCGCCTCGGCATCGATGCGGGAATACTCGCCGACGTGCAGCCCTTGCAGCGCCAGCAGGGGGCGCAGTTCCGACAGGGCGGCCTGCTGTGCGCTTTCCAGCTCGCGCACTTTCACGTTGATTTCGGCAAGCTGTTGCGACGCGGTCTTGCCGTCGATAGAAACCTTCCCGACGCCACTGCGCACCTGCCCTGCCAGCCCGGACACGCGAATCATCGTGAATTCGTCGAGATTGCTGCCGGATATGGACAGGAACCGCAGCCGTTCCAGTAACGGATAGGCCGTGTTGCGCGCTTCGGCCAGCACGCGCTCGTTGAACGAAAGCCAGCTCAGTTCCCGATTGAAATAGCGTTCTGCCGGAGAGAGCTGATCGGCGTCGTAAATCCGTGAAGCGGCGCTGCTCATCGCATCCTTCGCGAGTGTTTGGCCGCCCGCTTGAGCGAGCCATGTTACGGTTTTCTTACAGCAGTGCTGCGTTTTCTCACAGAAGATCGGCGCTTTGCGCGATAGCCCCGATACCGCGCCTGCCTTCGCTGCGTTCAAGCTGGACAACCACGTCGATCACCGATGCGGCATAGGCGATGGTATCGGATCGGGTCAGCCCGATGCCCGTTTGCATGACCATCAGCGCCAGCTGTTCCAGCGCGCCGCGCAGGCTGTTGGCATGAATGGTGGAGAAGCTGCCCGGATGGCCCGTGTTGATCGCGCGCAGGAAGCTGACGCTCTCCGCCCCCCGCAACTCGCCCAGTACAATGCGATCGGGGCGCAGGCGCAGTGCGGATTGCAGCAGTTCGTTGGGAGTGACCTTGGCCTCTCCCAATTCGCCCTTAACCGCCACCAGCCCGACGCCGTTGGCACCCGGCAGCCGCAGTTCCGGCGTATCTTCCACCAGCACCACGCGTTCTTCGGCCGGGATTTCGCCCAGCATTGCGTTGAGGAAGGTGGTCTTGCCGGTGGAGGTACCGCCGGAAATCAGGATGGTCTTGCGCGCGGCGATGGCGGCACGAAGAAAGGCGACAGGTTGTTCCGCCGGGTCCGGCATTTCGGCTTCGGCGCGTACGCGTAGAGGGCCGGCGTCGTAGGCGTCCAGTGGCAGGTCCAGCCTGCGGTGGCGCCGGATGGCCATGGCCCAGTGTTTGCGCGTCGCCGGTGGGCCGCAGAACTGCACGCGGCCGCCATCGGGCAGCGTCGCGCCAAGTAGCGGATGTTCGCGATTGATGCCTTGATGGCTGACACGGGCGACCTGTTCGGCCAGCCGCTGGATCAGCTTGTCATCGATATGCGGAGTTTCGAGCCGCTGCATCCCGGGACGCTCGGCATCTTCCACCCACAGTTCGCCCGGCCGGTTGACGATGATTTCCGTCACCGTATCCCGGTCCAGCCACTCCCGAAAAGGCGCGAGGTAAGCGTCGAGATAGACGCTGCCGCTGGGTGCCAGCGGCAGGTCTTCCGCGTCCCCTTCGTTCGGGGGCAAGAGATGAAGCTCCGCGCTCATCTCCGCCTCAGAGCTGCGGGGCCTGGCTGAAATCGAGGTCGCGCGCGGTGAATACGCGGATCGGTTCGCCCATCCGCACACGGACGGTGGGGCTGATCTGCCCGTTCTGCTGCAAGGCAGTCGACGCCGCGTTCTGCCCGCCGCCAAGGATCACCGAAGTGCCGCCTGACGCGATCGTCGTCAGTCCGCCGATAACCGAGAGCAGCATGGCCGAACCGAAGCGCTGGAAGAAATGGCTGTCCACCTGCCCCGGCAACCCGCCGCTGCCGTCAAACGCCGTAGCGGGGGAGGCGAGCGACACGGATACGCCATCGGGCCGGATCAGCCGGGTCCATATAACATATGCCCGCTTCTGGCCTTGTTGCAGGCCGCTCTGATACTGGCCGATCAGGCGGCTGCTGCGCGGGACCAGAATACGTGTGCCGTCATAGCTGCGCACATCCTGGCTCACCACCGCGCGGACGAAACCCGGCACGTCTGTGTTGATCGCCGTTTCCAGCACTGCCGGGATCATCGTGCCTTGGGTGATCGTCGTCTTGGGGTCGAAGTTGTTCGCCGCCGTGGCAGGGCCGCCACCAACGCCGCCGATACGGCTGGCGAAATCGCCGGCCGAGCTTCCGCCGGGGCCGACGGCCTGCGCAGCCGCCGCGTCAACAGCGGGGGCGCCCGCAGGCGCGGCTGCTGGCGTGGCATAGGCGTCATGGATGAGAGTGGGTGAGGCGTAGGGATTCGCCTGCGCCGCGAAGACCGGCTGAATGCCGGGAGCCGGGGCTGGCGCGGGCATCGCTGCCGCGGGGATGGGGGTTATTCCCTGATCCGGGGCGGGCGCGGTCGCTTCCACCAAAGCTGGAGCCGTGGCAGCCGGGACAGGCGCTGGAACCGGCGCGGTCTGCTGCGGCTGGCCAGTGCGTGAGGCATTGAGACCCCAAAGCGTGGCCGCACCGAGCAGGGCGACAAACCCGACACCTGCTGCCAGAGCCAGCCCGTCAGACTTGCCCTTGCGCTGCGCCACGACCGGATAAGCGGTGCGGCTGGCAAGATCGATCACCTCTGCGGTGGCTTCATCCCGGGGGTCGGTGTCGTCGATTTCTTCCCGAGGCTTCTCGGGCAAACGCATGGCGAGCTTCATCACTTCACCTCCGTAGGAGCAGCAGGCGCCGGGAGTGCTGGGCCCTGTGCCAGCGAGCGCGGAACACGGATTGGCCCCTGATTGGTCAATAGGGCGACAGCTTCGCCGGAACGCAGGGTAATCTCACGCGGAACACCGTCGACCACGATCACATCGCCGCGCACGGCATAGTTGACCGGCCCTTCGTTGCCCTTCTGATCCTTGACCAGAATAGCCGGCATGGGCGTGTCGGGGTTCCATGTCAGGAACGTGGCGTTGCCATCGTCATAGATGGAAACAGGCAGCAGCTTCGCATCGCCGCGTGTGGCCCATGCGAAGTTGAGTTCGGCCGGGTCGACTACCGCATAAGGATCGGTGGAGGCGGCGAGTTCAATCGCGTTGGGCGCTTCTGTTGCAGGCTGCCCACCTTCGGCCAGTTGCTCATCATCCCGCTCGTCCGGATAGGCGAAGGATAGAACGTAGAGCGGGTTACGGGTCGCCGGGCTGGCGACAAGGTCAAACAGGTAAGTCCGCTTGTCGGTGACGACCGTCATGTTGGTCGCGGCGCGTTCACTCAACGGCTTGATGAACAGCAGGTTGGCGCGGCGGTTGGGTGTCACCTGCCATTTCTGCGAATCGCCGATGGCGACGTTCTCGATACGCTCGTCCTCAGCGAAACGGATCGTCGCCTGAACGTTGGCGTGGCCGTGGATCGTGACGACTTCGTTGGCATTATAGAGCCGCTCCACCAGACGCGGATCGTCCGCGAGGACGGGCGCGGGCAGGGCCAGCGGCATCGCGAGCAGCGCTGCGGCAAGCAGGGCGCGGTTCATTTGAACTTCTCCGTTGAACGGGACTGGCCCGTCTTTTGAGGGGCGGCGCGGAAGCGGCTGCCGATGCCGCGCGCGCGTGAAATCGAATGGTGCCCCCCGTCGCCAGCCGCCGAAGCGACCGCACCCGGCACGATGCGCGTTTCCCGCCGCGTCGCGCCGCCGGTTCCTGAAATGTCATTAGCCGCGGCTGGCAATGCGCCGCGTCCCATGCGGATATCGCGTGAGGGGGCGGGTGAAGCGGTCGCTGGTGCTCCCACGACGCGTGGCGCCGCCATTACCGACGATCCCGCAGCCGCCGCACCGCCGGTGAAGCGATCCGCATCTTTCGCGGGCCGGTGCGCCAGCCCGAAAACATCCCAACCGGAAACCATCGTGCCGGCCACTTTCAGCACCATGAACATCAGCGCGACGTGTACGGCGCCGATCATGAAGAAGGCCATCGCTGCCGTGTCGTCAATCTGACCCGGCGTCGCGCTCAGCGTCCGCAGGACAGGCACTGAAAGATCGAGCATCAACGAGCCGCCCAGCACGGCAAACAGAGGGGCCAGCGCCAGCAGCACCACGCCCTTCAACCAGCCGACGAACAGCCCGCGTGTCGCCCGGAACAGCGCCAGCACTACGAAGACAGGGCCAAGGCCGAGCAGAATAGCCAGCGCGATCTTGCTGGTGGCAAGCACGCCCACCGTGCCTAGCAACAGCAGAGTGGCGCCCAGCCACAGTAGGCCGGGGGGCGAAAAGGCAGTGGCATTGTCCGCTGCCGATCCCGTCGCGCTCATCAGCGCGTTGAAGACGATGTCGATCTTGTCCGCGAAGACCTGCGTGGCAGAACCGCGTGCGCCGGTGAGAATTCCGGCCAACTGGTCCGGCCCGCCGACAGCCAGATTCCACACCACATTCTGATAGGCGGCCCAGCTTGTGGCGAAAGTCAGCACCACACCCAGCGTGATCATGCGCGGCGTCAGCGTTGAAACGCCAAGCCGGCTGCGGCCGGTGATGAGGGAGAAGGCGAAGAACGCGACGTAGAGAGTCAGCAGGATGGTCAGTGCCTGCAGCAGCGCACCGTTCGCGCCGAAAAGCCGGCCGAAAGCAGCCTCCGCGCTCATCCCTGCGGCGCAGTCGACTGCGCGCAGCGATGCGGCGACGCTGGTGCCAACGCCGTCCATGATCTGTTGGCAGGTCGCGGAATTCATTCCGCTGCTTCCCATGCGCCGAATTCGGGACCGGCCCGATCTTCAGGATGTTTGGTGCCCGGCCAGGCGTGCCCGGTCAGCACCGGATACCAGGCGGAAGGTTCGTTGCCGACGGCTTCGCGCAGCAGATCAAGCCGCCGCACCGCGCTTTCGCGGCCAGACAGCACTGTCAGTACTTCGGGCGCGTTCGAAAGGTCGAGGCGCACGACAACGCTGGCGTCAGGCTGACGCACCAGGAAGCATCGGCTGTGCGCGGGCAGGCTGCGGATCAGCGAAAGTTCGTGTTCCGTAAGGCCGAAACCCTGGCAGTAATCTTCTGCTCGGGCGCGGGCGTTCGGCATGAACACCATGGTGGCCGTCTGTTCGACCAGCGCGGTCGAAATCTTGCTGTCCAGCGCGTCGCGAGCGGACTGGGTGGCGAAGCCGACCAGCGCATTGCGTTTCCGCAGGGTCTTCAGCCAGTCGCGAATGCGCGCAGCGAAAATCTCGTCGTCCAGCGCCTTCCAGCCCTCGTCGATCAGGATCATCGTGGGGTGGCCGTCCAGCCGCTCGTCAATGCGGTGGAACAGGTACATCATCACCGGCGTGCGCAGGCGCGGGTTTTCCAACAGCGCCGTCATGTCGAAGCCCATAACGCGGGTGGAAAGATCCAGCCGGTCATTGGCGTTGTCGAACAACCAGCCATGTTCGCCGAATTCGATCCACGAGTTCAAGCGATCGGCCAGATCACCCGGTTGCGGACGACGGGATCCTGACAGCAGCTCGCGGAAGAAACGCAGGCGGCGCAGGCTGGGATCGTTGGCGTAGGCCGCATCCACAGCTCCGGCGATGGTGGCCAGTTCCTCCGGCCCTTCGGCCTTTAGCAATACACCCAGCCAATCGCGCAGGAATGCACGGTTAGCGGCAGTATCGGGCAGGGCCAGCGGGTTAAACCCGGTCATCTCCCCGGCGACGATCCGATCGTACCGGCCGCCGATGCCGCGAATGAACAGTTCCGCCCCGCGATCCTTGTCGAACAGGATCGTGCGCGGGTTGAACTTCTGGGCCTGCGCCGCGAGGAAGTTCATCACCACGGTCTTGCCGGAACCTGATGGCCCGATGACCGAGAAGTTGCCCAGATCGCCGTGATGGAAGTTGAAGAAGAACGGCGTGGCGCTGGTCGTTTCCAGCAGCGTCACCGCGTCGCCCCAGTGGTTGCCCGTCGCCTGCCCCAGGGCAAAGCCGTGGAGAGAGCCGAAGCTGGCCATGTTGGCGGTGGAGATCATGGCCCGGCGCACCAGATATTGCTCGTTGCCGGGGAACTGGCCCCAGAACGCCGGTTCAAGGTTGGTGTCCTCACGCACCACGATCGCGCCGGTATCGGCCAGCGCGGCGCCCACGGCAGCGCTGGCATCGTCCAGCCGCGCCAGATCGCGTTCGCGCACCAGCACAGTCAGGTGATGGTCGCCGAACGATACGGAACCGCCGCCCAGGTCGTCCCGTGCGGCCAGCATGTCCGACCTTTCAGCCATCGCGTCCTCGTCCGCGGAACGCAGGCGGCGCAGGGCCAGATCGATCCGTTCGCGCGCGGTCTGCCTTTCCTGCGGGGCGAAGCTTTCGGTGACAATCAGTTCCACCGGCAGGCGCAGCATGGCGTCCAGCAAGCCGGGGGAAGTCGCGTCCGGGTAATCCTTGAGGCTGAGGATGGAGGAGAAATCGCTGCCATCCGTGCCGCGCAATTCCATCGCGTCGAGGCCGAAGCTGGCGCGGCGATACGGCAGCATGCGGCCGATATCGACCTCGTCATCCGGGCGGCGCACCGGCCGCATTTCGCCGTTGTAGAGGGCGGAGAGCAGTTCCAGCAGCTCGTTGTTGGCGCGGCCGCTGGTGCCGATGTAATCGCCCAGAGGTTGCGCACCATAATCGCCGAGCGAGGCAGCGAGCGCCTGAATGGCCGCACGCAGGGAACGCAACTCGCGCGGGTCGGCCTCCAACTCATCAGTACCGCGCCGACGGAAGAACTTCGCCGTCTTCTCTGCCAGACCGGCCTTGCCGCGCGCCGGGCGGCGAACCAGCGTGATGAACTGGTCGTTCACGAACAGCGGATCCCTGGCCAGCTTTTCGCTCCAGCGCCGGTCGATATGGGCGGCCAGCGGATCGTCGAAGCTCGCTTCCAGTTCCACTGAAACGCGGCGCCGGATCACGTGATGATAGAGCACGAAGCGCGCGTCGAGATTGGACCGCAGCATTACCTCACGCGTGGCGGCGTGGGCGTTCAGCGCCTCGGTATCCTCGGTCTCGAACAGCAGGCCGGGCACTTGCAGCGCGCTCATCAGCGAACCGTCGCGCAGCAGCAGCGTGTTCTCGTCAACCAGGCGGGCGTAGGGCAGGCGATCGCCGGCATGCGCTTCCTTCGCGCTCCAGGCGGCAGCACCCAGCCACTTGCTCGTCATCTACTTGCTCCTCCCGCCCCCACCGGGGCGGCATCAATCACGCGGTGTAGCTGTTGCAGCCCCAGCGCTTGAAGTTCTTCACCCGCGGGCACTTGCTGACCTTGGTGATCCACAAGTCGAATATACGCGGTTCGCGCAGACAGGCGAAATAGCCGATGCCATGCATCACCAGTGCCGCCGGAAGCGCCAGGAAGCTGCCCGTTATCAGGAACAGCTCCGTCGTCACGGCCGCGTTGATGATGAAATAGTTATAGGTCACGCCCGCGAACATCTGCGGCCGGGTCAGCGCGCGATGAACGGGGTGGCGGACGAGTTGCATCGCGCCGTCAGCCTATCGCCGCGGCGGACTGGATGCCCGCGACGATCGACGCTGCACCGAACAGGATGAAGCAGCCGATGATCACAGTGGCGCCGAAGCGCCAGTTCAGCCGCCCGGTCAGCATCATGAAACCGACCGCTGCCACTGCCATGACAGCGACCGCCGTGGCGACGTTGCCCAGCAAGGTGCCCTGAAGCCAGCCCAACGCGGCGACGATCGGGCCTGAACCGGCGGGATCCTGCGCGTGGGCGGCTGCGGGAAGGGTCAGGGCGGCGAGGGCCGCTGCGCGCGAAAGGAAACGCATGTTACTCTGAACTCCGGGAATGGTTGGACAGCCGCCCCATGACGGATGTCACATAAGTCTGTGTTTCGCGAATGCGGGGGATGCCCCCTGCCGCGATCACACGGCCGGGGCCGGCGTTGTAAGCGGCCAGCGCCTTCTCGATATCGCCGTCGAACCGGTCGAGCTGTTCGCGCAGATAACGCGCCCCGCCTTCCAGATTGGCGATCGGATCGTCCGGGTTTACACCCAGATCGCGTGCGGTGCCGGGCATCAGCTGGGCAAGGCCACGCGCTCCTGCCGGAGACACGGCGTTGGCGCGCCAGCGGCTTTCCTGCCAGACCAGCGCCTCTATCAGTGCGGGACTGAGATCGTATCGCGCAGCCAGTTCCGCGACTTTGGCGGCATAAGTGGCGGGCACGATCGCGGCGTAGTTGGTGGGTTGCCCGACCGCATGATCGGGCACGGCGATATTGGCGGGAACTTCCGCCAGCGGTGTGATTTCACCGGCTGCAGGCGCGGCTTGCAGGGCGCGCGGATTGGTGACCCACTGGGAATCGCCATTGGCGCCGATTTCGAGCACGTCGGCATGGGCCGGGCTGAACGCAAGCCCAGCCAGACAAGTTGCAAACGCGGCGAACGGCAATCGCACTGTCACCCTATCCTCCGGCCGCTGAGGTAGGCGGCCAAGTTACCCTCATTTTCGGCTAAACAAGATTGGTTAACAAGGCATGGATGGGCGCCGTAAACCACCTGTCCGCCGAATAATGCATTCCGGGCCTTGGCCGACATGACGGCAGCTTCCAAATCAGGCTGAATCACTAGGCCCTCCGAAGGTCCCAATGCTTACCGTAAATGACAGCGGCGTGACAGCGGTGCGATAACCTTTCCCGCCATACAAAAGGCCCGGGAGGCAACGCCACCCGGGCCTCGACCCGAAAACGGTGAAACGCGGTTTTGCCGCGATCAGTTGCCTAGCGCGGCCAGCGTATGCCCCTGTTCGAGACTTGCGAGGCCGCGACGCGCTACGGTGCGGGAATCTTGCCAGGTCCCGTCGGCCATCTCTACCTGATAACGGGTAGGGCTTGCCGCGGCAGTGCGGAACACTTCCCCTGCGCGCTCGACATCGCCGAGCCGGGCATATGCGGTGCCCAGATTGATCAGGGTGGCCGGATCGCGCGCATCCCGCTGCAGGCTGCTTTCCAGCGAGGCGACCGCCTCGTCTGTGCGCCCGGCGCTCAGTGCTTCGAAAGCGACATCGCGCTGTTCGTAAATCACGGGTTCCGGGCCGGGAGTCGACGTGATGGGCTGTGTCACGACGAGGAGCGTCGAAAGGATGGCTGTGACTGACATGGCATTCTCCCCATTTGGAACGGCTGAATTGCATGAAGAATGATGTTGTTGGTCGGCGACTGCAATGAAAATGCAATAATGTCATAAAAATGAAACAAGAGTTTCAAATGCAATGTCATGATTGTCATATTTCGAACATAAAATGATACATGTCTTAAAAGGATAGTCTTGCAAAGAAACTGTCACCTCACGGTCCTAGCTGCCGATTCGCGATCAATGATCTCGCATGTCGATTCTCGATTCCGGCTTCTTGAGGGGACCGTACGCCGTGACCAAACTTTCTCGTTCGCTCGTTCTTGGCTGCAGTGTGCTGGCGCTATCCGCCTGCGGTCCCGACGACATTTCTTCGCCGGGCACTGGCGGCAACGTCATCATCAACCCGCCCGCTCCTGCCCCGACGCCCGCGCCAACGCCTGCTCCGACCGGGCCTGCGCTGGTCACGCCGGCGGCCGGCTGCCCGACGATTGCTGATCCGCAGGGTCTGACCGATGGCGGTACGATCAGTGGCCCGACCGGGGAATGGCGCGTCTGCACGCTGCCTTCCACGTTCAAGACTTCCAGCACTCTGCCGCAGGTCGCGGGCGTGCTTTATCACATGAATGGCCGCGTGAACGTCGGTTGTGACGGCGGTTTCGCCGCGCCGACGGCCGGCACGCCGCACACCAGCAACACACCAGGGTGCACAACGGCGCTAACCGCCGACACCAACGTCACACTGACCATCGAGCCGGGTGCGATCATCTATGCCGGCACCGGCCAGTCGTGGCTGGCCGTCAATCGCGGCAACAAGATCAACGCCGCGGGTACCGCAGAGCGTCCGATCGTGTTCACCAGCCGCGACAACGTGCTGGGCCTCAATGATGACAGCGATCACGGCCAGTGGGGCGGTGTGGTGCTGATGGGCCGTGCCAAGATCACCGACTGCTCTAGCGGTTCGATCGCTTCCAACACTTGCGAACGCAAGACAGAAGGCGATGCCGATGAATCGCGATACGGTGGTCTGGACGACACCTATAATGCGGGGCGCATGAGCTTCGTCCAGATTCGTTATTCCGGCTTCGTCCTCGGCGCCAACAGTGAGTTGCAGGCGCTGACCACGGAAGGTGTGGGTAGCGGCACGACGATCGATCATATCCAGAGCCACAACAGCTCTGACGACGGTGCCGAGTTCTTCGGTGGCCAGTTCAACATGAAGTACTACATCGCAACCGGCGCCGATGACGATAGCCTCGACGTGGACACCGGCGCGCGCGTGAACGTGCAGTATGCCTTGTTGCTGCAACGCCCGGGCATGGGCGATGCTCTGTTCGAAATCGACAGCAACGGCAACGAAGCCGACGCTCCGCGCACCAAGCTGACGGTGGCGAACTTCACCGCTGTGCAGAACCAGGTCAGCTCCAACAACGAAGGCAATGACCAGGCCAGCACGCTGTTCCGTGGCAATGCGGACGTTACGCTGGTCAACGGCCTGATCGTCAGCCCGAACAACGAATGCGTCCGCCTGCATGGCACCAGCTCCCTCGCCAATCGCGTTACGCTGACGGTCCGTTCGGTGGGTCTGACCTGCAACGCCACGAAGTACATCGCTTCGGGCACTGCCGGTATCGCCTACTCCACATCGGATATCGCGGGGCTGTTCAGCGCGAACAACAACAACGATGCTCTTGCATCCACGCTGACGGGCCTGTTCATCAACGGTGCGGGTGAGACCGGCATGGTCGCCACCGACCCCAAGACGATCGATGCCTTCTTCGACACGACCGACTTCGTTGGCGCGGCGCGGAGCACCGATACCTGGTGGCAGCAGTGGACCTGCAACAGCTCGTACGCGAACTTCGGCGCGGGCAATACCGGCGACTGCACGTCGCTGCCGATCTTCTCTTGATGTAACCAGTGGCCGCGCACCGGCGTCATCGCTGGTGCGCGGCCTCCTTTGCTTTTTGAATTCGACCATGAGGGGGTCTTCGTCATGACCACTGGCAAGCAGCTTGCAGGGCTGCTTCTGCTCACCACCGCGCTCACTTGGCCGGGCACGATTCTGGCACAGGAAACAGTGGAAGAAGCGGGCGCAGGCGTCGAAGGCGCCGACCAATCCGGGGCGGAACTGCCGCCTGAGGATCCGGAGATCTCCATTCCCGGTGGCGCGATCATCGTCACCGGTCGCATCAACCGGGACCCGACGCGCAATTCCACGCAGGTCCTTTCGGTTCTTTCTTCCGAGCAGATCGCACGGACGGGCGAAGGCAATATCGCCGGTGCGCTGGGCCGCGTTACCGGCCTCAGCGTGGTCGGTTCGGGCTTCGTCTATGTGCGCGGCCTGGGCGATCGCTATTCGCTGGCACTGCTGAACGGTTCCCCGCTGCCCAGCCCGGAGCCGCTGAAGCGCGTCGTCCCGCTCGATATCTTCCCGACCGGCGTGATCGCATCATCGCTGGTGCAGAAAACCTATTCGGCCAACTATCCCGGCGAGTTTGGCGGCGGCGTGATCAACCTGACCACCAAAGCCACTCCGCGTGAGCCGTTCCTGACCGTCAGCGTTGGCGGATCGTGGGACAGCGAGACCACCAACCAGCAGGGCTATACCTATTATGGCAGCAGCATGGACTGGACGGGGTTCACCAACGCGAACCGCGATATCCCGCCCGCGCTGCAAGCCTTCTACGACAGCGGCGAACGGATCAGTTCCGGCCTTGTAGATACGACGGCCATCGCGGCGGAACTGGTAACCGGGCGTAACGCCGTGGTGCAGGGCTGGAAGCATCTTCCCCCTAACACTTCCGTCTCGTTTTCCGCCGGCAAGACCTTTGCGATGGGCGATTACGATTTCGGCGTGATCGTGGGTGGCGGTTACAACAACCGCTGGACCAGCCGGGACGCGGTCCAGCAAACTTCGCTTTCAGCCGATCTTTCGGCGGTCGATTCGGACTTCCGCCGTGTGACGACGGATCAGCGGATCGTGGTCAACGGACTGCTGGGTCTGGGTCTGGAGTTCGGCGACAACACTGTGCGCTGGACCAACCTCTATGTCCGCGACACGGTGAAGCACACCCGGTTGGGTCTGGGCACCAAGGACCAGCTCGCCCCCGAATTTTTGCAGCAGCGCACGGCATGGTACGAACGGCAGCTGATCGACACCCAGATCGTGGCGGAATTCCAGCCGGTCGAGGGCCTCGGCGTTGATGTTCGCGGGGGCTATGCGAATTCGCAGCGCGAGGCGCCTTTCGAACTGGCTTTCGAATATGTGCGAACCAATGCGGAAGCGGATCCGTATGGCCAGTACTTCGTCAATCGCCTGAACCGTAACGCAGGCAGCGCCGACATCACGTTTTCGGATTTGAACGAAGATCTGTGGTCTGCCGGTGTGGACGTGAGTTACGAGCTGGCGCCAGGCATTGTCACCACGATCGGCGGTGCGTGGTCCGATACCAGCCGCACGAGTTCGCGCCGCCAGTTCCTGTTCGATGCCCCTTCGACGATGCCGCAAGGCGTGGGCATGTTCCGGCCCGATCTGCTGTTGCAGCCGTCGGTGATCGATTATTACGGCATCGGCCTGATCGAATCTGACGAAAGCGCGCCGGCATTCCAGGCGGGTCTGGAAACCTGGGCCGGATACGCCAAGGGCAATATCGAAATCGTGCCCGGCCTGATGCTCGACGCCGGTGTGCGCTTCGAAAAAGCAAAGCAGGAAGTCAGCGCGGTGCAGGTGTTCACCGTTCCCACCGCATCGGGGGCGAGCACATCGCTGAACAACGAATACTGGCTGCCGGGTGCGACGCTGACCTGGGAAGCCGCGCCTGATCTGCAATTGCGGATCAGCGGGTCCAAGACCATCGCCCGGCCCCAGTTCCGTGAACTGATCTATCAACCGTACTTCGATCCGGAAAGCAGCCGGATGTACAGCGGCAACCCGCTGCTGACCGACAGCGAGCTGTGGAACGCGGAAGTGCGGGCGGAATGGTATTTCGGCGGAGATGAGCGGGTATCACTGGCGGGGTTCTACAAGAACATCGACCGGCCGATCGAAGCCTTCGTGGGCCAGTTCAGCGGCAACTTCACCACCAGCTACGCCAACGCGCCATCGGCCAAGCTCTATGGCGCAGAGCTGGAAGTGCAGAAATACTTCGACCTGAACGGCTTCGCCGGCCTGCCGGAATCGCGCCGGCTGGTGGTGAACGGTAACTACACCTACACCCAGTCGGAGCTGCAGGTTGGCGCCGATGACACGGTGGAGGTCTATGGCGCGTTCTCCACCATCGCGACCGACTATTTCCGCGACGGTGCGCCGCTGACCGGCCAGTCGGACCACCTGGTCAACCTTCAGATCGGGCTTGAGGATCAGGATCGCCTGTCACAGCAGACCATTCTGCTGACTTACGCCAGCGACCGGGTTGTGAGCCGTGGCCTGAACGGCACGCCGCCGCAGCCCGACCAGATCGAACGGCCCGGCCTGCGCGTGGACTTCGTTGCTCGCGAGGGTTTCTCCCTGCTCGGCAAGGAAGTGGAAGCCAAAGTGGAAGTGCGGAATATCTTCGGCCGCAAGCACGAAGAGTTCCAGCAGTTCGAGGACAACCGGATCGAGATCAACACCTACGACGTGGGCACCACATTCTCGGCAGGTCTCTCGGTCACGTTCTGATCGCTTCCCGCACGACGGACAAATGAGGCCGCCTCGTTCCTGAACGGGGCGGCCTTTGTCGTTCCGGAAATCAGGGTGGAGTGGTTGGCGTTATGCCGACCCGCCGGTTACGGCATGTCGAGCACGTAACCCTTGCCATGAACGGTGCGGAGCAGGTGCTGCGCGCCCGCGTTACGCAGGCCGAAGCGCAGCCGTTTTATCCAAACGTCCACGGTGCGGAGGTATTCGGGGTCGCCCGCCTTGCCCAGCGCATCGACCAGTTCCTGCCGGGTAAGAACCCGGTTGGGGTTTTCGGCCATGAAGCGCAGGACGCGGAATTCGTTTGGCCGCAGGGGGATGAGCTTGCCCTGCCAGCGCGCCTGTTCGCCCGCGACGTTGATCTGCAATTCGCCCAGTTCCACGGTCTGCGAAGGGCCGCGTCGACGGTCAACCGAATGCAGCGCCAGCACGCGGTCGAGCATTGCCTGCCGGTCCAGGGGGCCGACGGCGTAGTCATCCGCCCCCGCCTGAAGCGCGCGGCGGCGGTCGTCGCTGTCGTCGCGTTCCAGCACGATCGTGACATGCGCGTCGCGCAGCCGGTTGTCCGCGCGCAGACGGCGGCACATCTCCAGCCCGGACAGATCGTCCATCACCCAGTCGACGAAGGCCCACGTCTGGCCTTCCACCAGACGCCGGGGGCCGGATGCCATCAGCAGGTCAAAGGCGAACACCGTATCGCCGTGGGCGAACGGTTCGAACCGCGCCGCCGCGTTGTTGGTCGCCAATATGCTCACACGGTTCATAAAGCCGCAGTTTCCCTGCCATGTTCAGGGTAATTCCTGCCGCCCGGATGTGACTGTCATATGACGGAAACGGCGCGCAAGTGGCAAAAGCCGCCTCGCGCGCCGCCGTGAGGGCAAAGCTGAAGGTGGAACCCGTCGGCCGCAGGGGGGTGGCAGCCGGCGGGTTCGGGTGCCGGGGAACGCTCAGGCGGCGTCCACCAGCACGACTTCACTGTCCTCGATCGCGGTGACGGCGATCTCAGCCTCGTCACGGATCGCCACGCCGTCGCGGGCATTGGCGGCCACGCCGTTCACCTCGATCCTGCCTGTGGCCGACACCAGATAGGCGCTGCGGCCTTCGCCCAGGGCATATCGCACTGTCTCGCCCGCCTTGATCGTTGCACCTGCCACCCGCGCATTGGTACGGATGGGCAGGGCATCGTTGTCATTGACGATGCCAGAGGCCAGCGTGACGAACTGCCCCGCACGCTCACCCTTGGGGAAGGGGCGAGCGCCCCAGCTTGGCTCACCCCCGCGTTCATCGGGGAGGATCCAGATCTGGAACAGCGTCGTTTCCACATCTTCCATGTTGTATTCGGCGTGGGCGATGCCGGTGCCTGCGCTCATCACCTGAACGTCGCCTGCTTCCGTGCGGCCCTGATTCCCAAGGTTGTCCTGATGGGTGATCGCGCCTTTGCGGACGTAAGTGATGATTTCCATGTCCCGGTGCGGGTGCGGCGGAAAGCCGGACTTCGGCTGGATCGTGTCGTCATTCCAGACCCGCAGCGAGCCCCAGTGCATCCGTTCGGCATCATGATAGTTGGCGAAGGAGAAGTGATGCCTGGCGTTCAGCCAGCCGTGGTTTTCTCCACCCAGCCTTTCAAAGGGACGAACCTCGATCATCTGACAATTCCTTTCCAAACCCGTGGCGGGAAGCGGGGCTTCCCTGCTGTTGGGGCGGATATAGAACTTGCCGCCTTTCCTGATCAGTGGGATAAAATCGACAGGATCATTCGAGAAACTGGAAATGTCTGAACCCGGCACGCCGACTTTCGATCAGCTCCGCCTGTTCCTGGCCGTCATAGAAACAGGCAGCTTCGCCGCCGCCGGGCGCAAGCTGAACCGCGCGGTTTCGGTGGTCAGCTATGGCATTGCCAATCTGGAGGCGCAGCTCGGCGTCACGCTGTTCGAGCGTGAAGGAACGCGCAGGCCCCGGCTGACCAGCGCGGGGGAGGCAGTGCTGGCGGAAGCGCGCGCAGTTGCCTCGGGGATGGATGCCCTGCGCGCCAGAGTGAAGGGTTTGCTCGACGGCTGGGAAGCGGAAGTAAGCCTGGCGGTGGACGTGATGTTTCCGGCGCAGCGGCTGGCGAAGCTGTTGCGTGCCTTCAGCGCCTATTGCCCGACAGTGAAGCTGAGGCTGCATGTTGAGGCGTTGGGCGCAGTGATTGCGCTGGTGAAGCAGGGGCA
>DATMGK010000041.1:0-47490 GCA_035555595.1 Croceibacterium sp.
CGACCACGCGCACCGCGCGACGACGCGCACGCGCGGGCTCAACGAGACGCTCGGCTATATCCTCGAAGTCGCCGGGCTGCTGGAGCAGAGCCGCACGGGCGCGATCACGCGCCAGCTTGCCGCCTGGGCGGCGATCCTGGCCGTGCCCACCGCAATCGCCGGAATCTATGGCATGAACTTCCATTTCATGCCGGAACTGACCTGGCGTTACGGCTATTTCGGGATTCTGGGCGTGATCGCCGTGATCTGCGCCCTGCTTTACGCGCAGTTCAAGCGGATCGGCTGGCTTTAGCCTCGTCCCTCCCTCTTGCGGGAGGGGCCGGGGGAGGGCCTGTGGAGGAACGGCCGGCTCCAAGGCAAACATGTTTCGTCATTGCGAGCGTAGCGAAGCAATCCAGAGCCGCGCGGAACCGTCCTGGATTGCTTCGCTACGCTCGCAATGACGAGGTTCAATCGGGAATCCCGTCGCGGGGATCCCCCCCTGCGTCAGGCGCCGCCTTCGGACGTGCCGTAGATCAGCGAGCGGTCGGGCGCGTCATGGTAGGGGTCGAGGCCGTTTCCCTCGCCGTTTTCCGCCAGCGCCTTCGCCGCCTGCACGGTGTTGTGCAGCAGGCAGGCGATGGTCATCGGGCCGACGCCGCCGGGAACGGGGGTGACGGCCTTGGCGTGCTGCACTTCGTCGAAGGCGATGTCGCCGACCAGCTTTTCCTTGCCGTTCTCGCCCATGATGCGGGTGATGCCCACGTCGATCAGCACCGCGCCCGGCTTCACCCAATCGCCCTTGACCAGTTCCGGCGCGCCGGCGGCGGCGACGATGATGTCGGCCTTGCGGGCGATCTCGGGCAGGTTCTCGGTATAGATGTGGGTGACGGTGACGGTGCACTCGCGGTCGAGCAGCATGAGCGCGACCGGCTTGCCGACGATGTTCGACTTGCCGATCACCACTGCGTCCAACCCGACGAAATCGTCGATCACGCTGTCGAGCAGCATCATCACGCCCAGCGGCGTGCAGGGCACGATGCCGCCGGTGCCGGTGCTGAGGCGGCCGACGTTGACCGGGTGAAACCCGTCCACGTCCTTTTCCGGCGTGATCGCGGCCAGGATCGTGCGCGTGTCGATATGCGCCGGCAGCGGCACCTGGCACAGGATGCCGTGGACTTCGGGATCGGCGTTGAGCCGCGCGATCAGCGTCAGCAGCGCATCCTGCGAGGTTTCGGCCGGCAGGCGATGCTCGAAGGAATTGATGCCGACCTTCTCGCAGCCCTTCATCTTGCGGCGGACATAGACCTCGCTCGCCGGATCGTTGCCGACCAGCACCACGGCCAGGCCGGGGCGGGGCAGGCCCGCCGCGACCATCGCATCGACTTCGGCCTTGGTCTTTTCGTCAAGCTGGCGGGCGATCGCCTTGCCGTCGATGATCTCGGCCATCTTACTGGTGCTTCGCGTCGTAGGTGTTGATCCACTCGGCCGAAGCCTTGAGCGCGCCGAACGGATAGAAGTGCAGGCGCACGCGGCCGTGTTCTTCGTCCGACAGCTTCCTGTCGAGCGAATCGACCAGCTTGTCCGGGCCCGCGCTGCCGATGAGGTTGGTCAGCGAGATGCCGTACTTCTTCATCACGCTGGCCGAGGCGCCCACGCCACAGCGCTTGGCGAAGCCGAGCAGGCGCTTGATGCCGGCCGGGCCGGGCACGCCCAGGCGCACCGGCACGTCGATCCCGCGCTGGCGCATTTCCTTGACCCAGGCGACGATCGCATCGTCGTCGAACGCGAACTGGGTGACGACCAGCGGCACCATGCCGCGCGCGCGGACGGCGGCCAGCTTGCGCTCCATCCAGTCCCACAGCTCGGCCGCGCTGTTGTTCGGATGGCCTTCGGGATGGCCGCCGACGCCGACGATGGTGATGCCGTGCTTTTCGAGCAGGCCGGTCTCGATGATGTCCAGCGAGGTGGAATAGGGGCCTTCCGGCTCCGGCGGGTCGCCGGCGATGATGAACACGCGCGTCACCTGCGCCCGCTTGGTGATCTCGCCCAGATACCAGTCCAGCTGTTCCTCGGATTCGATCCGGCGGGCGGAAAGGTGGACGATCGGCTCGAAACCAAGCTCGCGCACCAGCACCGCGGCCTGGACGCGCTGCTCCATCTCCTCGCCGGGAAGGAACGTCACGGCGACTTGCGTGCCGGGACGAATCAGCGGCGCGGCTTCGCGCAGGCCGTCGAGTTCCTTGGCCGTCATTTCCAGCGAATAGCCGTCCACCATGTTGCGGCGGGGCTTTTCCCAATCGGGGTGAATGGCGGCGTAGGACATCGGCTGGCGTTCCTCTTTGTTCGGCCCAAGAAATCACGCGCGCCATAGGCGCATCGCGCGTATCGACAAAGCCTCTAGCGCGAAGGTCTGCTTTCGGATAGACGAAATTTTCACACCTGCGAACAATGTCCACGAGGCCGATGCTGCTGTTCCTTCCCGGGCTGATCTGCGATGCGCGCGCCTTTGCGCCGCAGCTCGCGGTATTCCCGGATTCGCGGGCGGTGGACGGTTACGGCACGGCCGATTCGCTGGAAGCCATGGCCCGCGTCGCACTGGATCAGGCGCCGGAAACGTTCGACCTGTTCGGCCATTCGATGGGGGGGCGAATCGCGCTGGAAGTGGTCCGGCTCGCGCCCCAGCGGGTGCGCCGGCTGGCCCTGGCGAGCACCGGGGTCCACGCGCTGGGCGCGGACGAGCCGGCCAAGCGCGCGGCGCTGGTGGCGATCGGGCATGAACGGGGATTCGAAGCGCTGGTCGATGCCTGGCTGCCGCCCATGGTGGCCGATCGCAACCGCGCGGACGAAGCGCTCTACGGGCCGATGCGGCAGATGTGCCTGGATCAGGGCCAGGCGGTGTTCGACGCGCAGATCGCGGCCCTGCTCGGCCGGCCGGAGCAGGAAAGTCTGCTGCCCCGGATCGCCTGCCCCACATTGGTAATCACCGGCGAGCTCGATAGCTGGAGCCCGCCGGCGCAACACCGGGCCATCGCCGCGGCGATACCCGGCTCCACGGTGACGATCGTCGAAGGCGCGGGGCATATGCTCCCGCTCGAAGCGCCCGCCGCCGTCAACCAAGCCATCGCGGACTGGCTTTCCCCACACGTACCCTAGCCCGCGAGCGACTGAACCCTTCACCTTCCACCCGCCTTAGGAGAGGCAATTCATATGAGTGAACAGACCCTTCAACAAAAGCTGGATTCGACCGGCAACGTCGTCGATTTCCTGCGCAACCAGCAGGTTGGCCCGAACGTCTATCCGGGCGTGCCGGCGGAATATTCCAACTGGCGCAACGAACAGCGCGGCTGGGCGCAGAGCGCGGTGCTGTTCAACCAGAGCTACCACATGGTGGAGCTTTACGTGCGCGGCCCCGATGCCTTCGCGCTGCTCGAATACCTGGCGATCAACAGCTTCAAGAACTTCGCCGTCAACAAGGCCAAGCAGTTCGTGCCGGTGACCCCGGAAGGCTATGTGATCGGCGACGTGATCCTGTTCTACCTGGCCGAGAACGAGTTCAGCCTGGTCGGTCGCGCTCCCGCGATCGAATGGGTGGAATTCCACGCCCAGTATCCGAAGCCGGATGGCAGCAAGTGGAACGTGACCGTGGAGCGTGACGAGCGCACCGCGCTGCGCACCGATGGCAAGCGCAAGAACTATCGCTTCCAGCTGCAGGGCCCGAACGCGATGAAGACGCTGGAAAAGGCGATGGGCCAGACCCCGCCGGATCTGAAGTTCTTCAACATGGCCCATGTCGACATCGCCGGTAAGGACGTGATCGCCCTTCGCCACGGCATGGCCGGTCAGCCGGGTTATGAGCTGTTTGGCCCGTGGGAAGACTATCAGGCGGTTCACGCTGCGCTGGTTGAAGCGGGCAAGGACTTCGGCCTGGAACTGGTCGGTGGCCGCGCCTATTCGTCGAACACGCTGGAATCCGGCTGGCTGCCTTCGCCGCTGCCCGCGTTCTACACCGGCGACAGCCAGATGATGAAGGATTACCGCACCTGGGCTTCCGGCAATTCCTATGCCGGCAAGTGCTCCATCGGCGGTTCCTACATCCCCGACAGCATCGAAGGTTACTACCTGACGCCGTGGGATATCGGTTACGGCCATATCGTGAAGTTCGACCATGACTTCGTCGGCCGTGAGGCTCTGGAGCGCATGTCGAATGAAAAGCACAAGCAGAAGGTCACGCTGGCTCTCGACCCGCAGGACGTGCAGCGTGCGATGAGCTCGCTGTTCGCCAAGGGCGATCGCGCGAAGTACTTCGAGTTCCCGAGCGCGGTGTATTCCATGCATCCGTTCGATTCCGTGAAGGCGGACGGCAAGGAAATCGGCGTGTCGACCTGGATCGGCTATTCGTCGAACGAAGGCGCGTTCCTGAGCCTGGCGATGATCGATCCGGATCACGTCGAATTCGGCAAGGAAGTGACGCTGGTTTGGGGTGAACCCAACGGCGGCACCAGCAAGCCGACTGTTGAGCCGCACGTCCAGACCGAGATCAAGGCGATCGTTTCGCCGGTCCCGTATTCGGAAGTGGCCCGCAACAGCTATGCCGACAGCTGGCGTCAGACGGGCGTTGGCGCGAACGCCTGAGTTCGGGCCTGAGCCTGTTTCCGGATTAGTCCGGACATAAAAAGGGGGGCGGTCACCGCGAGGTGACCGCCCCAATTTATTGGCGACTGGCTTGGGCAACCGCTCAGCCGCCGGAGGAAATGGTTCAACCGCCGATGGCGGAGGTATTGTCGTCGATCAGTTTCGTTGCTTCCGCGATGGCGGCGGCTTCGGTGACGGACCCGGCCTGAATCTCGTCCGCCAGTTCCAGCAGTCGGCCGGAAATGACCGTTCCGGTCTCCGCCTCTTCCTGAATGGCGATGCCGCCCTTCGTCGCGGCCACACGGTCCCACTGGGCGCGGACCGCAGCCCAGTAACCCTTGGTGGCGGCCCAGTAATCGTCGGCCGCCTTGGTGTCGTAGTCGCTGAAGCGGGTGTAGGTGTTGAGGACGTATTCCTGCACCACCGGCTGAAGCCTGCCGTCGAACACGCCCAGCTTCACGTTATCCTGCCAGTGGATCCAGCCGGTGGGCGAGACCTGATGGCGGTTCACACCATAATAGCGGCTGTAGACCGGTTTCCGCACCGCGTCGCGCCGGGCGAGGGGCCGCCACGTCCAGTCGGATTTCCATCCGCGCACGCCGCCCTGGCTTTCGAATACGCCGTAGCTGGCATAACGCGGGCTATCGTCCACCTGATAGACCGTCTGTGACCAGCGCCCCTTGCGCTGATCTTCGGGCACCGGTTCCCACGACCATTTGTTGGTATCGGAATAGGCGAGGAACCTCTCCGGCTCATACTCCCAATCCTGCCGCCAGTGTTTGATCACATGGCTCTGGCCGTCCATTTCCACCACCAGCATGTGCTGGAGCACGATCTTGCGGCCGGTATCCTCGATCACGCGGACGGATTCATGGCCGCCGGAAGTCTTGCGATCCAGCGGAGTGTAATCGGCCCGCCAGGGCGTCGATTCCTGCATGTCGAAACGTACGCGGAAATCGCCCGCCATCGCCAGAATGTCGGCGCGGTCAGCCTCGAACGCGGCCTGAGTGCCGACGGCCGGGCTGTCCGCAAGCGGCGGATGCGCCAGGGCGGGCGAAGTGGCGAAAGCGAGAGCCAGCAGACTGGCGCAGATGCGGGTTGAAAGTTTCATCGGTGCGATACCTTCATCAAAAGCGGAAGCTGACGGATGCGCTCGCGTTACGACCGGGCCGGGTATAGGCGTCGGTGATCGCAGAACTGGCCAGCAGGCCGCGCACGTCGCTCCAATAAGCATACTTCTTGTCGGTGAGGTTGAACACGCCCGCACGCACGGTCAGCCGTTCGGCGACGCGGAAGAAGAGCGTGGCGTCGAAAATCGTGAAGGCATCCGGGCGGAAGCATTCGTTGCTGCACACGTCCGTGGTGTCGCTGAGCGATTTGCGGGCGTTGTGCGTGGCGATCAGTTCGCCGCCGAAACGTCCCGCCGGGTCGCGATAGCCGAGGCCCGCGACCAGCGTAAGCGGATCGACGGAGCCGAGCGGTGCCTTCGATCCATCGTCGAGGATCTCGTTACCGTCGGCATAAGCGAAAGCGAAGCGCCCGGTCAGGCCATTTGCCAGCCTTGCCTCTGCCTTGCCTTCGATGCCTTTCACCTCGGCCTTGCCGATGTTGATGAACTGATAGATCGCCGGATCGGTCGGGGTGAAAGAGCCGGACGTGACGACCTGCGCGATGAAATCGTCGTAATCCGCCTTGAACGCGGTGAGCGAGGCCGTGATCGGGCCATCGCCATAACGCACGCCGCCTTCCCAGCTCTTGCTGCGTTCCGGGCCGAGGTCGGGATTGGGTTCCGAGATATAGCCGAAGGCCAGATTGCCGAAGAACTGGTTCACCTGGCCCGGCTCCGGCGCCTTGAAACCAGTGGCGAAGTTGGCGAACAGGCGGAGGGAATCCGTCAGCTTGGCCACCGCGCCCAGACGGGGCGAGACGCGCTCTCCAGACTGGTCGGCGCCCTGGAATGTCGGCAGCAAGGGATCGTCGGTCGCGTCGAGCTTGTATGCGTCGAAGCGCAGCGCCGGGAACAGGGTGAAGCGCCCGTCTGCAATGGCGATCTCATCACCGATGAACGCGCCGCCCAACGTGAAGTCGGTAGCGGGGAAGGCGCGGGTGGGGAAAGTCTCGCCAGCGGGCGGGATCGTCCCGTCGCGCAGCCCTTCCTGATGGGTGAAGCTGACATCCCCGCCGAACACCAGCCGATGCGCGATTGCGCCGGTGTTGAACGACGAGCGGAACTCTGCCGAGGCGCCATAGACGCGGTTTTCGAAGGTGTTGATGCGCGTGCGGTCAACGGCCGGATTGCGATCTTCGAAAGTGAACTGGCGATCTTCGGCATCCTGCCAGTAGAGGCCGATCTGGGCGTGATCGATAATGCTGCCGCCGTTCTCGTCACCCTGCCAGGTCCAGTCTGCGGCTACTCGGCGGCGATTGCCGGTGTCGTTGCCGTAGAGGTCCAGAACCGAGGCGCTGCGGCCCGAAAGGACATCGGTGTCCAACCGTGTGTTGGTGTATTCGCCGGTGAGGCGCAGCTTGTGCCCGCCGCCGGGCTCCAGAACGATGCGGCCGAGCACGGCGTTGGAGTGGCCATCCTGCGGGTTGGGCGTAGTCCGGGTTGCACCGGTCGTGTCGACGGAGCCTTTGTTCTCCAGCTCGTGGAAATCGCGGCGGGTGTAGGCCAGCATCATCGAGAAATTGCCATTGCGGCCCGCGACGATCGCGGTTTCCGTGAACTGGTCGTCATCCGAATTATACGCGGCTCGGACTAGGCCGGAGACCGGCTGGTCGCCGATGATGAAGTCCGCCGGTTCGCTGAGCGTGAAGCTGACGGCGCCGGACAGGCCATCGCTGCCATAGAGCGCGGAGGCGGGGCCGCGCAGGATCTCTACCGATTTGACGAGTCCGAGGTCCACATAGTCGCCGCGCCCGGAAGCCTGCGCGCCGAACGAGAAGCCATCGGGTACGCGCACGCCATCGACGAGGATCTGCGTGCGGTTGCCGCCGATGCCGCGGATGGTGAACCCTTCGTTGCCCGCGCGCCCGGTCGAACCCAGCGCCGCGCCGAAGCGGGCGGGGGAGCGGGGAACGGTGACGCCGGGTTCGAAGCGAACCAGATCCTTGATGTCTGTCGCCATCTGGTCGGCGATCTCTTCGGCGGTGATTACGGTGATGGTCGCCGGAACCTCAATCGCCTCTGTAGGAGTGCGGGTGGCGGTGACAGTGATGGAACGCTGGCGTTCCGCCCAATAGAGCGCGTCGTCATCCTGGGCGGCGGCGGGCATCGCACTGGCGACGGCGGCGCCAGAAAGTAGCAGCGGAACGACCTTGCGCCACCCGCCGACCTGCGCCCGATGCACACAATCAATTGCTGGCGTGCATGCGACGCGCGGCGATACCTGTGATGACACGATTTACGATCCCTTAAATGCTAATGGTAATGACTCGCATTAGTGCCTAGGAGCGGTTGGGGATGGCGTCAAGGCAAGTTCCAGCGTTGGCACGCAATGGACAGTCCGGGTTTTTCGGCATAGCCTGAGCGGATGTTCGCCCGCGTATTGCTGCTGGCCATGGCCGTGATTGCGGCGCCGGTCGCCGCTCAGACCACTGCGTCACCGCGCAGTGCAACACAGCCTGCAGCGGCGCGAGCGCTGGAGGGCTTCTGGACCCTGCGGATCGACGGAGTGGTGATTCTGGCCTTTCGCCTTGCCCCCTCAGCCGGTGGCTGGTCCGGGACGTGGTTCCGCCCCAGTTCCTTCGCCAGTGACGGTGCCATCTTCACGCGCGTGGAAGGTCCGGCGGTGGCGATCCCGGCCAGCAAGGTGCAGGCCATGGGGGAATGGACGGAACTGACGTTCAGCGACCCACGACCGGGGGCCGTGCCTGATGTGTTTCGTATGCGGGCGTTGCCCGGCAACAAGGCGGAACTGATCTATGTGGGCACCGGCTTTGCCCCGATGGCGCTGGAGCGCGGGGACGAGGACACGAAAATTGGGCCATGGCCAGACGGCAAGAGTTATCGCCGGCCCGGTGTCACACCCGCCACGGGCGCGGAGGTAGTGACGTTCTCCAGCCCGCCGCCGTCGGCAACCGTGGCGGAGCCTGTGGCGCCCACGAATCGCAGGCCCGCGGCCATCGGCCGTTAGCCAGCCTGTTCGCGATCAGGCGGTTTCCAGCAGTGCAGCGGTGCGTTCGAGAAGATCGGTGGACCGGCGCAGGACTGCTTCGTCGAAACGCGCCTGCGGGATGCCGACCGACAGCGAGCCGACAGGTTCACCCCCGATCGTGACCACGCGGCCAATACCGCGAATGCCCAGCGAATATTCCTGATCCGTCAGGGCATAGCCGCGCCTTTGCACTTCCCCGATATCGCGGCGCAGGGCCTTTTCCGTCGTGACTGTGGAAGGGGTGAAGCGGTCCCGCTCTGCCTCAGCGAAATATCGGTTCAGCTCTTCGTCCGAAAGAGTGGCCAGCAGGGCCTTGCCGCCCGCGAGCGCGTGCATCGGCAGCCGTTCCCCGGCGCTGACCGAATACTTCAGCGCATGTTCGCTCGATTCGGTGACGATGGCTTCGACCGACCATCCGCTGCGAACCCAGAAGCTGGTGGTTTCGTTCAATTGCACCCGCAAGGTGCGGACCAGCGGCGCGGCGCGTTCCGCCAAGGTGAAGCCGTGCTTGCGCGTTTGCAGCCGTTCCAGCCCCGGCCCCGCCGAATAGCGCCGCCCATCACGCGCAAGATATCCGCGATCGACCAGAGTGCCGAGCAGGTAAGACAGGCTGGACACGGGGATGCCCAGCGCGACGGCGATTTCCTGCGCCACCAGCGGCCGATCGTGCGAAACGACATATTCGATGATGTCGAGCGTCCGCGTGGCCGATTTGACCTGGCTGGATTGAGCCGCGGCGGCGGAAAGGCTTTCGACCATAACTATCCGATCCGCCTGTCCGCAATGTCCGCGCCTTCGCGCAGCGCGGCCAGCTTCTTCCACGCGACGGCGGGATCGACCTTGCCGTAACCGGCGAAAGTGCCGAACCCACAGTCGGAGCTGGCGATGACGCGATCCTTGCCCACGAAAGCTGCGTACCGTTCGATACGCTGGGCGATCAGTTCCGCCGTTTCGATGTAGTTGGTGCAGGAATCGATCAGGCCGGGTGCCAGCACTTTGCCGCTGGTATCGGCAGCCTTCCACACGGTCCATTCGTGTTCATGACGCGGATTGGCCGCTTCGAACAGAATGGTCGCCGGGCGCGCCGCCAGCACTGTCGAGATGATCGTTTCCAGCGGAATGTCGAAATCGTGCGGGCCTTCGTAATTGCCCCAGCAGACGTGCATCCGCATCGCTTCAGGCGCGATGTTGGCCGTGGCCGCGTTCAGCGCCTCTACGTTAGCAGCGATGGTGCGGAGAAATTCCGCTTCGTCCATGTCCTGATAGCCGGTGTGGCGGCTCATCGCGAGATCGGGGCAATCGAGCTGGAGCTGGAAACCGGCGGCCGCGATGGCTTCGTACTCCGGCCGCATCGCTTCGACCAGATCGGCCAGATAAGCCTTGTGACTGGGGTAGAACGCATTGGGCTGGAACGCGGTGATCAGGCCGGGGCTGGCCGCGTTCATGAAGGCTTTCGCACCGCTGCCGTGGCGTTCCAGCGCCGCCTTGAAGCGGCGGATATCGTCATGCAGCGGTTGCAGGTTGACCAGTTCCACCTTGTCGATGGCGCTGGCGCGGGTGAATTCCTGCGCGCCCATGATGTGGCTGAGCTTTTCCGCCAGATCGGGAACCTGCGCGAGATCCTGCGCCGGCTTGCGCGGGGTGTGGCCGCCGAACCCGCTCAGCCGTTCGATGACGTAAGTGGAATAGCCGACCTTGCCCAGTTCGCCATCGCTGACCACGCTGACGCCGGCCTGCACCTGGCGCGCGACCGCCTCGTCCACGGCGATCTGAACGGCCCGGTCGAATTCCGCCTCGTCAAAAGCCTCTCCCGCCGGGGCGTTGCCGGTGACATGCTTATCGCGCGCAAGAAGCAGCGGCGTAAGTTCCGGGCCACGGGGAAGGCTGCCGACGTGAGTGGTCTCGATCATGGGTGTAGATATTTCATATATGCGAAAATTCCGCAAGAGCGAAATATGACGCCGCTGTGGACACCGAAGATGTCTTTCAGATCAAAGCGCAGCCGACGCTTTCGATCTTACCGTCCTTCAGATGATAGTGAATGTACTGGCGCATTTCCTGCACCTCGCCAGCGCGGATGGGGAAGAACTGTTCCATCCCGTTGGCGTCGAGAATCTCACGCGTGAGGTCCGCCGTACCCTCTATCCGGATCATCCCTTCGACCGCGGCCAGTTCATCGCTGGAGGCGAAGCGTTCGATGCGGATGGTTTCGCGCACATAGCCGTGCAGGAAGGTGTAGAACCGGCGCAGTTCTGCGCGTGAGGTGATCTCTATGCCGAAGAATGCCATGCGCGGATTATCCGCATAGAAATCGAACACCGCATCATAATCGCGCGCATTGAATGCTGCTGCGTAGCGTTCGTAATCTTCCCGCGTCATTCCCCGGCCCCCCGCCTTGCCAGCCAATCTAACCGCCTTTAGCTATCTGGAAAAGGGAGAGAGCGGGTGGCGGGTGAAGTTTTCGATTATATCGTGGTGGGCGCGGGCAGTTCCGGCTGTGTCGTGGCGGCGAGGCTGAGCGAGGATGGCGATGCCAACGTGCTGCTGCTGGAAGCAGGCGGGCGTGACGACCACCTTTATCTGAAGATGCCGCTGGCCTTCCTGAAGGCCATGCCTGATCCGCGCTTCAACTGGACTTACTGGACAGAGCCGGAGCCGAACTGCGACGGGCGGCGGATGCCGCTGCCGCGTGGCAAGGTGATGGGCGGGTCCGGTTCCATCAACGGCATGTTCGCCATGCGCGGGCACCCCGGCGATTATGACCAGTGGGCGCAGATGGGTGCGCGTGGATGGTCCTATGCCGATGTGCTGCCTTATTTCCGGCGGATGGAGGATTCCTGGCGAGGGAATAGCGTGCATCACGGCAAGGGCGGGCCGGTGCATATCAAGCCGATCGACCTGCCGGTGTTGCACCACGAACGGATGATGAAGACGGCCGAGGCAGCCGGGTTCGGCACCACGGACGATCTGGCAGGCGACAACCCCGAAGGCTTTGCATTGGGCGAAATGACGGTGGACGAGAAGGGCCACCGGGTCAGCGCCGCCACGGCCTATATCAAGCCCGCGCTGGGGCGGCGGAACCTTGAGGTGCGGTCTGGCGTGCTGGTCCGCCGGGTGGTGCTGGAAGGCAAACGCTGCGTGGGGGTGGAGATCGACACGCCGAACGGCCCGCAGGTGATCCGTGCGCGGCGAGAGGTGATCCTTTCAGGCGGCGCCTACAATTCGCCGCATCTGCTGATGCTGTCGGGCATCGGCCCGGCGGAGCATCTGAAGGCGCACGGCATCGAAGTGGTGCATGACAGCCCCGGTGTGGGCCGCAATTTGCAGGAACATCCCACGGCCAGTCTGGAATGGAATGCCACCAAGCCGGTGACTTTCCTGAACGAGTTGCGGTGGGACAAGATCGCGCTCAATTCCCTGCGCTGGGCGCTCACGGGCAAGGGCCCGATGGCCTATCAGGTCAATTCCTGCAACGTGGTGGTCCGCACCCGGCCGGAACTGGAGCGGCCTGACCTGCAGATCATGGTCAACCCGATCCGTTTCGACGCTCAGACCTGGTTCCCCGGTATCAAAGCCGTGCAGGAACATGTGTGGTGGGCGGGGCTGGTGCAGCTTCACCCCGAAAGCCGGGGCTGGGTGGAACTGAAAAGCGCCGATCCCAAGGAAGTGGCGGCGGTGACGCTGAATATCCTCGATACCGAAGGCGACCGGCGGCAGTTGCGCGACGCGGTGCGGATCGCACGGCGGATCTATCGCACGGAGCCGATGGGCGAACTGGTCGGCAGCGAACGCACGCCAGGCGAACAGGTGCAGAGCGACGAGGAGCTGGACGCCTTCCTGCGCCAGAACTGCTATGTCGGGATGCACCCGACCAGCACCTGCGCGATGGGCATGGGCGATAAATCCGTGGTGGACAGCGAGTTGAAGGTCATCGGCATTGAGGGCCTGCGCGTGGCGGATGCTTCTGTCATGCCCACGGTTCCGGGCGGCAACACCAACCTGCCGTGCATCATGGTCGGAGAGAAGGCGGCGGACCTGATCCGGGGCCGAAGCCTGCCCCGCGCCGAACTGCCGCAGAGTGCCGCGGCATGAGCCGGACAGCGGAAGAGCAGGCCAATCTGGATCTGGTGCTGGGCCTGTATGCCGAGGTGCTGAACCCGATGGATTCGTCTGCGGTCGATCGTTTCATTGGCCCTGACTACATCCAGCACAATCAGGGCGTGGAGCCGGGGCGGGAACCGCTGAAGGCGTTTCTGGACATGATCCGCAAGGAAACGCCCGAGGCGGTGCATGATGTGAAGCGCGCCTTCGTGGACGGCGATCATGTGACGGTGCACTATCATGTGCGCCGCTGGCCGGGCGATCTGGGCTGGGCGGTGATCGACATATTCCGCATCGAAAACGGCCTGATCGCCGAACACTGGGACGTGATGCAGGATGTGATCGAAGGCGGCCCGAACCCTATCGGGCCTTTCTGAGGAGTATTCGATGCGTTTCCGGGACAAGGTCGTGCTGGTGCTGGGCGGCAACAGCGGCATCGGGCTGGCGGCGGCAAAAGCCTTCGCGGCAGAAGGGGCCGCGGTCCATTTCACCGGGCGAAGCTGGCGCACGATAGAGGAGGCGCAGGACGCGATCCCCGGCAGCATCGGCTATCAGTCCGACATCGCCGATCCGGCCGCTACGGAGGACCTGATCGCGCGGGTCGAGGCGGCGGACGGGCGTATCGACGTGCTGTACATCAATGCGGGCGTCGGCGGTTTCGCCCCGCTGCGCGGCATCACCGAAGATGCGTGGGACCATGTCCACGAGATCAACCTGAGGGGCTGCGTGTTCGCCCTGCAGAAAGCGGTGCGGATCATGGGGCGGGGCAGTTCGGTCGTCGTCACCGGGTCGATCGGGGCGCATGGCGCGCTGGAAGGTAACGCCGCCTATGCCGCCGCCAAGGCCGGGCTTTACATGGCGATGAAAGTCTTCGCGAAGGAACTGGTGGGCGAGGGTATCCGCGTCAACGTGGTCAGCCCCGGACCGATCGATACACCGCTGCTCCATCGCAATCCGGGCATGAGCGAGGATGACGTGGCGAAGCTGAAGGACATGATGATCGCCAATATCCCGATGCATCGCATGGGCGAGAGCGAGGAGGTGGCGAAAGCCGTGCTGTTCCTCGCTTCCGACGATGCCGCATTCATCACCGGGGCGAACCTGTTCGTCGACGGTGGACTGATAGAGCTGCGCTGATGGCTGATTTCAACGACACCACCCCGTTTGCTGGGCCGTTTTCAGACATCGACAACCCGCGTCTGGAATTCGTGATGGAAGTGCGGCTGACCTTCCCCGAGGTCTATACCATGGCGCCCCATCCCAATGGCGGTATGCGCAGCGCGGTGCTGGTGCAGGGCGGCACGTTCGAAGGACCGCGCCTTCGCGGGCGGGCGATCCCCGGTTCCGGCGGCGACTACGCCTATTTCCGGCCTGACGACGTGGCGGTATTCGACGCGCGTTACCTGCTGGAAGAGGATGACGGCACGATCATCCTGCTGAACAACAAGGGTTTCCTGTGGGGGCGCAAGCCCGAAACCATGCAGCGCCTGCGCGACTGGGCCTTCAATGATGGCGACCCTGTATCGCACGAGGAGTATTACCTGCGCGGTAACCCCACGTTCGAATGCCCGGTGGGCAAGCATGACTGGCTGACCAAGCACGTGTTCATTGGCGTGGGTGAACGGCGCAGCGATGGAAATCTGCTGCGCTATTACGCGTTGATCTGATGAATCGGGTGGGGTTGATTTGAATCAATTCCGTCCAGTGCGCTCTACGATAAGAATTAGGCTGAAGGGGAAAGTGTCACTCTGAAATCGGGAGAAGCGTGATGCATATCGAACCCGGCGTCGTCGAAGGTGCCAAGATGATACTGGCCTATGCCACCGGCACGGCTGCTTTGCTTTACACCGCGCGCATGTCGTAGAAGATTGTTACGGGCGATGGCGGGATGAAGGCGCTGGCCTTGCGCGGCGCGATCACCACGGCTCTGGTGCTGGCATTTTTCCAGGTGCTGCCGCATTTTCCGCGCGGCGTTTCTGAAGTGCATTTCATCTTTGGCGCGGCGATGTACCTGATCTTCGGTGCCGGGCCGACGGCACTTGGCCTTGCCCTTGGCCTGCTGCTTCAGGGCATGTTCTTCGAACCGCGTGATCTGCCGCAATAC
The DNA here is from genome assembly GCA_035555595.1 of Croceibacterium sp. GTDB lineage: Bacteria > Pseudomonadota > Alphaproteobacteria > Sphingomonadales > Sphingomonadaceae > Croceibacterium_A. The sequence goes on from DATMGK010000041.1 coordinate 14,977, forward strand.
TTCATCAACGTCACCACGCTGATTGTCCCGCTTTATCTGGCCACCCGGCTGGTGAAAGGCATCGTGCCGCACGACACCCCCTATGTGGGCATGAAGTTGTGGCAGGCCTTTGTTATGTCGCTGGCCTATCAGGGCGGCATTATCGTGATGGTGGCGTTGTGGGCGATTTATGGCCGGGGCTTCGGGGCGGAGAACCTCCAGGGCATCGCCACTTTCGCCAGCAGCTATATCTTGGTGGTCGTGATCGAACCGATCGTGGCGATGATCGTGCTGGCGGCATCGAAGCTGGCGGAACCGGAAAGCCGGGGCCATCCGTTCTTCTACGACCGGCTTCATCATCCGGTAGCCTGATCCGCAACCTGGCCCAACATAAGGCGCCCGTCCCTGATCCACAGGGGCGGGCGCATCGTTTCAGCGGTCACCCTATTACGTGAGCAGGGTGTAGCCCGCTTCATGCATGCAGGTGTTGAGCGTCGCCTTCTTCCACACCGCTGCCCATGAACTCTTACAGGCCGCCGATGCTTCGCGCCCGTTTTGGACCGCACCGACGATGGTGTGAATTGAACGGTAGATGACAAGGCGTGCCCGCTGGACGGGCTGAAACGATGGGGCTAGCTCTTCCCTGGCGGACGGAGTCAACCGGACCGCGCAAGAACGACAACGATAACGTTCAAGGGAGAAAGCGATGTCTGCATATCTCGCGCTTGCCACGTCGGTGGGCCTGCTGGCCGTCCTCGATACATGGCTTTTCTTCGGCCCGCTCTCGACATCTTTGGTCGCAGGGCTGGTCTGGGTTTCGTTCATCGCATGGGGTTGCCACTTCCAATCGGGCGGCGGCACCAAGGGTGCGACCACCGCGGCTGTCTGCATGAGCTGGGGCGCAATCGTGGGCATGGCCAGCGTCATGCTGGCGAATGGCCCGCTGGGTTCGCTGGACAGCGCCGTAGGTGTGGCCATTGCCGTGGGCATCGGCGCGGCGGTGATCTGCCTGTCGTCGGCAATCGGTGTGCTGTCGACCATTCCGGCCAGCGTTTACGGCTTTGCTTCCATCGCCGGATCGATGGTTCTGCGCGGTGATGCGCCCGAAGCGGCGGTTCTGCCGACTATCGTGGCCGTCATCATCGGTGCCGTGTTCGGCTATGTGTCGGAAATGCTGGCCAATGCGCTGACCAAAAAGAACTCTGCCGCCGCTGAACCGGCCGAGTAAATCATATCATCGTGGACCGGCGGCGTTGCGCCCGCCGGTCCACGATGATGGCTTTCCTGGCCGCATCAATCGCCCACGTGTTCCGGCTTACCCTTGCGGCTGGTGTGGGCCATCTCTTCCAGCTCTTTTTCAGACATCGATTCATACATCGATTTCGACGCGGCTTTCAGATCCGATTTGGCTGCATCTCCGCGTTTGGCGGATAAAGCTGCCCCAGCGGCCTTCTGCTGGGATTTGGACTTTGCGGGCATTTCATTTCTCCATCAGCCCCGTCCACTGGCGCCTCAAGTTTTGGACATGCTGGCGCTGGATCCCGGCTGCGCGTCATCATTGGTGAGTGCGCCGGTAATCCAGATTGCCGAGAGCAGTATGATCGCGGCCAGCAGGCTGATCGCGAGAATCCAGCGCACGACATTGGGTGTCGATCCCGCGCGTGCGGCGTCGGTCTCGGCATGAAGTCGGTTGTCGGTGTCGTTTTCCATGCATGACCTTCCCATTCGCAGGCGTGTGGGCCTGTCCGGGTTCTACGGTCTGCATTGGTGAATGTTCCAGCCGCCGGGATGTGATGGCGGCCGATCACCGCGCCGTTATTTCGGCGCGGTGAGGAGGGCAGGGTCTTGCGCGATCAGTCGCGCAGCAGCTCGTTAATGCCGGTCTTGGCGCGGGTCTGCGCGTCCACGGTCTTCACGATGACGGCGCAATAGAGTGAGGGGCCGGGCGTACCGTCAGGCAGCGGCTTGCCGGGCAGAGAGCCGGGCACGACCACCGCATAGGGGGGCACCACGCCGCGATGCACCTCACCCGTGGCGCGGTCTACGATCTTGGTCGAAGCGCCGAGATAGACACCCATCGACAGCACCGCGCCTTCGCCCACGCGCACGCCCTCGGCCACTTCGGAACGGGCACCGATGAACGCGCCGTCGCCGATCACGACAGGGCCGGCCTGCAACGGTTCCAGCACGCCGCCGATCCCCGCGCCGCCGGAGATGTGCACGTTCTTGCCGATCTGCGCGCACGAGCCAACGGTGGCCCATGTATCGACCATGGTGCCTTCATCGACATAGGCGCCGATGTTCACGAAGCTGGGCATCAGCACCACGCCGCGCGCGATGTGGCTGCCGCGCCGGGCCACCGCACCGGGCACCACGCGGAAGCCCGCCTCGCGGAAACGATTTTCGCCCCAGCCGTCAAACTTGCTGGGCACCTTGTCATAGGCCGGAGCCCCGGCCGCGCCGCCGGGCATGACCACGTTGTCGTTGAGGCGGAACGACAGCAGCACCGCCTGCTTCAGCCACTGGTTGACCTTCCAGCCGCCCTGACCGTCAGGTTCCGCAACGCGGGCCTTGCCGCTGTCGAGCAGTTCCAGCGCGGCTTCCACCGGTTCGCGGACCTCGCTGCTGGCGGGGGTGACCGATGCACGATCTTCCCAGGCTTTGGCGATGGCGGATTCGAGGTCGGCGGACATGGCTTCTCCTATACTTTGCCAGTGCCGCTAGCCGCCGGTGCGGGGTGCGGCAAGATGTCTGGCATTATCGTTAAGCGGTAATTAGACGTTCAGGGTGCAGGAGCATCAACCTCGCCCTGCCGTCCCCATGCCTGGAACGCCGTGAATGCCACCGATCAGCCGTTCGAAGAGACGGTCCCTTTCGCGCTACACGCTGGCCCTGTCGTTGGGCCTGCTGGGCGCGTGTGGCGGCGGTGGCGGCGGATATGGATCGATCGGAGGGCCGACGCCATCTCCCACTCCGGCGCCCACTTCGGGAATGCCGCCGCGCGAGACGGTGATCCCGGCATTCGATACGCCGGAATTCAGGCGTTCCGACGGGCCGGCGGATCACAACGCAGCATCCGCATGGAGCCAGGGACGCACCGGCAGCGGGGTTACGATTGCCATCGTCGATACGGGTATCGACGAGGATAGCCCGGAATTCGCCGGGCGCATCTCCAGCCTCTCGCGGGATATCCTTAACGCGGGGCGCCCGCTGACCGGGACGGACGACCATGGAACGCATGTCGCGTTGGTCGCGGCGGGTGCGCGCAACGCCAGCGGTATAGTCGGCATTGCCTATGACGCGAAGATACTGGCGTTACGTGCTGATGCGATAGGATCGTGCACCGCCGGGGCATCGCCGAACATCGGACCCGACTGCTATTTCGACGATCGGGATACGACCGCCGCGATAAACTATGCCTCGGCCAACGGGGCGAAGATCATCAACCTTTCCCTTGGCGGGAACGGGGCGACGATGAACCTGCAGAATGCCGCGCGTTCGGCGGTGGATGCGGGCGCACTGATCGTGGTTTCCGCTGGTAATGGCGGCAGCGCAAATCCCGACAGCTTCGCGACATTGCTGGCGCAGGCGGCGGCAGGCGGAGCCATCATCGTCGGTTCGGTGGACGAGAACGGCAGGATTTCCGACGACAGCAATCGCGCGGGCACGCAGGCGGCGCTGTTCCTCGCCGCGCGGGGCGAGGGGGTCTGCTGTGCCTATGCGAACGGGCAGGTATACGTTGATTCCAACGGCTATAACTACCTGCTTTCCGGCACGAGCTTTGCCGCGCCGCAGGTGTCGGGCGCGGCGGCACTGCTGGCGCAAGCCTATCCCCATCTGACCGGGCGGCAGATCGCCGACATCCTGCTGCGTTCCGCTTATGACGCAGGCGCGCCGGGAACGGACCCGATCTATGGCCGGGGTATTCTCGACATTGCGCGTGCGTTTCAGCCGCTGGGGGCAACCTCGCTGGCGGGATTGCGGACGCGGATGGCGATGGGCGATGCGACAGGCATCGGTTCCGGCGCGATGGGCGATGCGCTGAGCGCCGCGTCGCTGCCCACGCTGGTGGCGGACGATTATGACCGTGTTTTCGAGGCCGATCTGGCGGCTGGCCTGAACGGCGCGCAGGTGGCCGGGCGGTTGCGCGGCGCGGTGGAGACGGGGCAGCGGCACGTCTCGCTGGCGAGCGGCGAGACTATCATGGCGTTTTCGGTCGATGCGCGGGGAATGGAACTGCCGGAATCGTTCGCGATGGCCGGTGGGGCGCGACCAGACGAAAGATCGGCCCGCGTGCTGGCGGGACGAGTGGCGGGCGAGCTTTCCCAAGGCACGCAGTTCGGTTTCGCCTATGGCCAGAGCGCCGCTTCGCTGGCGGCTGTGCTTCAACGGCAGGATGGCCCGGCGTTCCTGATCGCGCCTGACGCCTCTGGCGAAAGCGGTGTGCTGCGCGGTGAAGGTGTGTCGATAGCTTTGCGCCGCCAACTGGGGCCGTGGGGCCTGCTGCTGAATGCGGAGCGGGGCGAGACGCTGACCGGCACGGTCATGCAACGTGAGGGCGAACAGTTCGGCAGGCGTGTGTCCGGCGCTACGACATCCTATGGCGTCGCGCTGGACCGGCGGCTGGGCGATGTGCGTGCTGCGCTGGGCCTGACGTGGACTGACGAGGAAGAAACCCTGCTGGGCGGGCGCTTCCACGACAGCTTTGGACTGACGGGGACGGACACCGTGTTCTTCGATGCCCGTGCCGGATGGAATCTGGCGAGCGGATGGCGCGTGGGCGCGGCGCTGCGGCAAGGCTGGACGTTCGCGCCAACGGGCGGCCTGATCGCGCCGGGCGCGAGCATTATCAGCCGGGCCTGGTCGGTCGATCTGGAGCGGCAGGGCCTGCTTTCGGCCGACGATAGGCTGGCGCTACGTCTCTCCCAGCCGCTTCGGGTAGAAAGCGGGGCGCTGAACCTGATGCTTCCGGTCAGCTACAGCTATGACACGTTACAGGCTGAACTGGGCCAGCGTTCATTGGGGCTGGCGCCGCAGGGCCGCGAATTGCTGACGGAACTGGCGTGGCGTGGGGCGCTGCTGAATGGCTATGCCGCCGGCAGCCTGTTCTATCGCCGTGATCCCGGCCACTACGAAGCGATCCCGGCCGACCGGGGTGTGGCCCTGACGTGGTCGCGCGGTTTCTGAAATCAGCGCATCAGTTCGCGGACGAAATCGATCAGACCCGTCTGGCGTTTGCGGCGCAGCCTCTCCGCATCCAGAATCTTCTTCACCTCGTCGAAGCACGCCTCGATGTCGTCATTGATGATGACATAGTCATAGGCGTCCCAGTGGCTGATCTCGCTGCGGGCGCGGGCCATGCGGTCGGCGATCACCTGATCGCTGTCGGTGTTGCGCGATCGCAGGCGCTGTTCCAGCGCGTCGATGCTGGGGGGCAGCAGGAACACGCGGACCACGTCGCCCTGCGCGCGCTGATAAAGCTGCTGTGTGCCCTGCCAGTCGATGTCGAAGAGGAAATCCTCTCCCCGCTTCAACCCCTCACGGATTTCCGCCTTGGGCGTGCCGTAGCAGTTGCCGAACACTTCTGCCCATTCGAAGAAATCATCGGCTTCGACCATGCGGTCGAACTCTGCCCGATCAACGAAGTGATAGTCGCGGCCATCGACCTCACCGGGGCGCATCGGGCGGGTGGTGACGGAAACCGACATCTTCAGTTCCCCGCCTTCCCCGGCGAGCAGCTTGCGGGCGATGGTCGTCTTCCCCGCGCCGGACGGCGAGGAGAGGATGAACATCACACCACGGCGGAGCAGCGAGTCTTGGTCGGCCATGCGCGCTGTTGCAGCAGGGGGACGCGTAAAATCAAGCCCGTCCTGAGCCGGGCGGGGTGGTAATCTCAGTCGTCCGCGCGTTCGGCCTGCTTCGCGAGCTGCCTTTCGCCCTTGCGCTGCGCCTGCCTGCGGCTGGTGCTGCGGTCGAAAGCGGCCTTGGCGAGAAGCCCGCCCGCCACCAGCAGGAAGCCGGGCATGGACCGGGTGGCCATGCGCGCCGCACTGGTGGCTGTCACCGATGCCAGGAAGCTGCGGCCCTTGACGATGTCGGCCGCCTTTTCCCGCTGGTAGTGAGTGCGCAGCAGCGCCTTTTCCACGCCCCGGCTGGCGATGAACGCCGCCCCGCGCATCGCCACGTCAAGAATGATGAGATTGGTGGCGGGGTTGGTGGAAGGGCCGGGCACCTTGGCAAGCGTGTTCTTCGTCTTGCCCTTCAGTTGCCGCGCCTTTGATCTGACGCCCATTCAATCCCCCTGTTTCGGTTCCGGCTGCTGCCCTATTTCTTCCGGCCGAAATCGACTGTCACGACATTCGAGCCATCATCAGAGGGAATGGCCCCTTCGCCGCTTTGTTCCTTGCCCGCGCCCGCCGCATCGTTTTCCGCATCTTCATGCGCTGGCGGTTCAACATCGGTGATGGCCGCCTGGAACTGGAGCCCGAAATCGACCGCCGGATCGACGAAGGCGGTAATGGCCGCGAACGGAATGGAGAGCTTGGCCGGAATCTGGTTGAAGCTGAGCCCGATGGAAAATCCATCGTCACTGACCGAAAGATCCCAGAACTTGTTCTGCATCACGATCGTCATCTCGTCCGGGAAACGTTCGCGCAGGTGCTGCGGAATCGAAACGCCGGGTGCGCCGGTCTTGAACGTGATGTAGAAATGGTGGTTGCCGGGCAGCGTGCCGCCCCCGCGCTCCACCTCGCCCAGGACCCGGCCGACCACGGCGCGCAGGGCCTCCTGAACGATCTCGTCATAGGGGATCAGGCTGTCAGGCGTATCGTCACTCATTGGAAAACAGGTGGAGACGCCCGGCGCGCTGGTCAAGCGGGAATGCTTGCGCCGGAATGTTCACGGCTTATAGCGCGCCCATGCGCACAGGCAGGATAGCCCGAAAGACGGCAGAGACCGACATCCTCGTAGAGGTGAACCTCGACGGGACAGGCACCTATGATGTCGCCACCGGCATCGGCTTTCTGGACCATATGGTCGAACAGTTCAGCCGCCATTCGCTGATCGACGTGACCCTGAAGGTTAAGGGCGATCTGCATGTGGACCAGCACCACACGACCGAAGACAGCGCGATCGCGCTGGGGCAGGCCATTGCGGAGGCGCTGGGCGACAAGGGCGGTATCGGGCGTTACGGGCAGGCTTATTCGCCGATGGACGAAACGCTGGCGCGCGTCGCGCTGGACATTTCCGGCCGCCCCTATCTGGTGTGGAAAGTGCGCTTCACCCAGGAAAAGCTGGGCGAATGGGATACGGAACTGATCGAACACTGGTTCCATTCCGTGTCGCAGGCGGCGGGTATCACGCTGCATGTTCAGTTGCTCCACGGCCAGAACAACCACCACGTGTGCGAGGCGGTGTACAAAGGCTTCGCGCGCGCGATGCGGCAGGCGGTGGAACTGGACCCGCGCAAGCAGGGGGCCATCCCGTCGACCAAGGGCCAGCTCGGGGGCTGAGATGTTCGTACTGTCGCTGACTTACGTCGTGCCGCTGGAGCAGATCGATGCGCTGCGCGCCGATCATCTCGCCTGGCTGGCCGAAGGGCGTGAGGCCGGGCATTTTGTGGCCTGGGGCCGCAAGGTTCCCGTCACCGGCGGCCTGATCTTCGCCCGCGCGGGCAGCAAGGCTGAGGCTGAGGCGCTGGCGGCGCAGGACCCGTTCATCCGGGCCGGGGCGGCGACCGTCGAAGTGATCGAATTTTCCGCCACCTTCGCCGGGCCGGGGCTGGAGGCGCTGGGTCAATGAGCGTGGCGCTGATCGATTATGGCGCCGGCAACCTGCATTCCGTTCACAACGCTCTGCGGGCGGCGGGTGCGCGCGATGTGAAAGTCACGGCCGATCCCGCGGCCGTTCTCGCGGCCGAGCGTGTAGTTCTGCCGGGCGTGGGTTCGTTCGGCGCCTGCGCTGCGGGCCTCCGCGCGATCGACGGGCTGGGCGAAGCGCTGGAAACGCGTGTGCTGGAACAGGGTGCGCCATTTCTGGGTGTGTGCGTGGGCATGCAACTGCTGGCCAGCGTGGGGCTGGAATACGGCGAGACCCCGGGGCTGGGCTGGATACCGGGCGAGGTGCGGCTGATCGAGCGCACCGATCCGGCGATCAAGGTGCCGCACATGGGCTGGAACGACGTTTCGCCTATGCCGCACCATGACGGGGCGGAACTGATCGAGGCGGGCGAAGCCTATTTCCTGCATTCGTACCATTTTCAGCCGCGTGACGGGCATCATGTAGCCGCCATGACCGATCATGGTGGCGGGCTGGTGGCTGCAGTAGCGCGGGACAATATCCTTGGCGTCCAGTTCCACCCGGAAAAGAGCCAGTCCTATGGGCTGGCGCTGCTGGCGCGTTTCCTGGAGTGGAAGCCTTGATCGTATTTCCCGCCATCGACCTGAAAGGCGGACAGGTGGTGCGCCTTGCCGAAGGCGATATGGACCGCGCGACCGTTTACGGTGACAATCCCGCCGCACAGGCGCTGCTGTTCGCGGATGCGGGGGCGGAACATCTGCATGTCGTCGATCTGGACGGCAGCTTCGCCGGACGGGCCGAAAACCGCGAGGCGGTGGAAGCCATTGTCGAGGCGTTTCCCGGATACGTCCAGCTTGGCGGCGGTATCCGCACGCCGGAAGCGGTCGCGGGCTGGTTCGATCTGGGCGTGGCCCGCGTGGTTATGGGCACGGCGGCGCTGAAAGACCCGCAGTTCGTGAAGGATATGGCGCGAGAGTTCCCCGGCGGCATCGTAGTGGCGGTGGATGCGCGCGACGGCATGGTGGCGACCGAGGGTTGGGCCGAAGTGTCCGACGTTCCGGTGGAAGACATGGCCCATCGGTTTGAGGATGCGGGCGTTGCCAGCCTGCTGTTCACCGATATTGGCCGCGATGGCCTGCTGAAGGGCTGCAATATCGAAGCTACGGTCGATCTGGCCCGGCGCACCAGCCTGCCGGTGATCGCCAGCGGCGGGGTGAAGGGGCTGGATGATATTCGCATGCTCTCCATTCACGCGAATGAGGGGATCGAAGGCGTCATCACCGGGCGCGCGCTCTATGACGGGCGGTTGGATCTGGGGGCGGCGTTGCAGATGGCCGGGCGGGAATGAGGCACCTGTGGAGCCTTGGCGCCGGGGCGGTCGTTGCGGCAGTCTTAGGTTTCCGCGCGTCCAACGCCATCGAAATAGCCGCGCTTGGCACCGTTGTGTTCATGCTGCTCGCCGGACTTCTGGTGTTTGTGGCGAAGCTGGCCGGATGGCAGGCCACGCTGCCGGTGATTTCCGCCATGGCTCTGTTTCTGACTATCGCGATTCCAATGGCTATGGGCTACCTGTTGATGCTGGATCGCGAATGCGCCGATCCCTGTGTGATCACCGTAACGATTGCTCCCCAGTCATGACCGTTCGAGTTCGTGTGATCCCCTGCCTCGACGTGGCCGATGGCCGCGTGGTGAAGGGTGTTAACTTCGTGGACCTGAAGGATGCCGGCGATCCGGTGGAGCAGGCGCGGGCTTATGATGCCGCGGGCGCGGATGAGCTGTGCTTCCTGGACATTTCCGCCAGCCATGAAGGGCGCGGTACGCTACTGGATGTGGTGCGGCGCACTGCGGAAGTGTGCTTCATGCCGCTGACCGTGGGCGGCGGGGTGCGATCGGTGGACGATGCGCGCGCTCTGTTGCTGGCGGGTGCGGACAAGGTGGCCGTCAATTCCGCAGCCGTATCCCGGCCGGAAGTGGTGGCGGAGATCGCCGAGAAGATGGGCAGCCAGTGCGTCGTCGCCTCCGTCGATGCGCGTTGGGTCCATGACCACTGGGAAATCTTCACCCACGGCGGGCGGCGGGAAACCGGGATCGACGCCGTGGAGCACGCCGTAAGGCTGGCCGAACTGGGTGCGGGCGAACTGCTTGTCACATCGATGGATGGCGACGGCACGCAGCGCGGATACGATCTGAAGCTGACCCGCACGATCGCTGACGCGGTTTCCGTTCCGGTTATCGCCAGTGGTGGCGTGGGCAACTTGCAGCACCTGGTGGACGGTGTGACGGAAGGCCATGCAAGCGCGGTTCTCGCCGCCTCGATCTTCCATTTCGGCACCCATACCATCGCGGAAGCCCATGCCGCGTTGCGCGCCGCCGGGCTGCCCGCGCGGGGGTGATGCGCTTGACGGGAAGGGCGCTCTTGCCCATGTCGCGCGGATGACCACGTCATCGGATACTCTGGCCCGCCTCGAACAGGTGATCCGCGAGCGGACGAAGGCCGCTGCGGGCGAAAGCTACGTCGCGAGCCTCAATGCGCGCGGGCTGCCTGTAATCGCCCGCAAGCTGGGCGAGGAAGCCGTGGAAACGGTCGTCGCCGCGCTTTCAGGTGACGATCAGGAACTGGTGGGCGAAGCGGCCGACGTGCTGTTCCACCTGATGGTCCTGCTGGGGCACAAGGGCATTGCGCTGGGAAGCGTGCTGGCCGAACTTGAGCGGCGCGAAGGCACATCCGGCCTCGTTGAAAAAGCTTCACGGAACGCCTGATGCCGATCGACGCCATGCAGCCTTACGATCCTGACAACATCTTCGCGAAGATCCTGCGCGGCGATATCCCGTGCAATAAGGTGTTCGAGGATGATTGGGCGCTGGCTTTTCACGACATCGCCCCGCAGGCGCCAGTGCATATTCTGGTGATCCCCAAGGGAGCATACGTATCGTGGGACGATTTTTCCGCCCGCGCCGCTGCGGATGAAATCGCGGGCTTCGTGCGGGCCGTGGGCCATGTCGCGCGCGAGCAAGGGCTGGTCGCGCCGGGTTATCGCCTGCTGGCCAATCTTGGCGCTGACGGCGGGCAGGAAGTCCCCCATCTGCACGTCCACCTTTTCGGCGGCAAGCCGCTGGGGCCGATGATCGCGCGTTAGGCACAATTCGCCGGACTTTCCGGCAAGAGAGCCGAACATAACTTTCGTGAGGTTGCCAGCCGAGTCGCGGGTTGGCTAAGGCCGGTTGAAGACCATGGGAGCGACGCTGCCTCTACCGCCTTCAGGCACGTTTCAGGGATCGCTGCACCTGTTCCCGATACGCGTCTATTACGAGGATACGGACCTTTCGGGTCTGGTCTATCACGCCAATTACCTGCGTTGGTTCGAACGCGCCCGTTCCGACATGCTGCGCCTGCTGGGTATCGACCAGCGCGCGGCGGCCGAAAACGGAGAAGGGTTCTATACCGTCGCCGAACTCAACATCCGCTATCTCGCGCCCGCGAAGCTTGATGATGCGGTGACTGTCGCCACTACGCCCGTGGAACTGCGTAGCGCCAGCGTGCGTTTGCAGCAGCGTGCGATGAGGGACGGTAATGTGCTTGCCGAAGCGCTCGTTCGGGTGGGATTCATCTCACCTGAAGGACGACCCCGACGTCAGCCACCTGGTTGGCGCGCCCAGTTCGAAACACTTCTTCCAGCGAAAGACCCCGCATGACGCTGATTGTCGCCGCCGCAGCCACCGCCGCCATCGAGGCGCCAACTCACCTCGATCCGGTCAGACTGTTCCTTGATGCCGACATTGTAGTGCAGGTGGTGATGACCGGCCTGTTGCTGGCGAGTGTGTGGGTATGGACGATCATCGTCTCGTTCTCGCTAAGGATGGGGCGCACCGCGCGCCGCAACGCAGCTTTCGAACAGGATTTTTGGGACGCCGACCAGCCCGACACGCTGGTACAGGGGCGCCGCCCGCGCGATATCCCCTCTGCTCGCGTCGCGGCGGCCGGGCTCAACGAATTGAAGATTTCGACCAAGGAGGGCCTGCGCAACCGCGACGGCGCCAAGGGGCGTATCGCGATGGCGATGGAAGGGCAGGTGGCGGAAGAAGCCGATGCGCTGGCCGAACGGCTGAACTTTCTGGCCACGACGGGTTCTGTTGCCCCTTTCGTTGGTCTGTTCGGCACCGTCTGGGGCATCATGAACAGCTTCTTCCAGATCGGCGCGCAGCAGAATTCATCGCTGGCGGTGGTCGCGCCCGGTATTTCGGAGGCGCTGTTCGCCACGGCCATCGGCCTGTTCGCGGCCATCCCCGCCGTTATCGCCTATAACCGCTTCAGCCACCGGGTGAACGCCTTCGAAGCGGCGCTTCAGCGCTTTGCTGACAAGGTCAACGCGCAGATCGGGCGGGAGCTGGAGCGCGGCTGATGGCGATGGGCGTGCACACATCCTCACGTGGGCGAAGCCGGTCTTCGCGGCGGTCGCCCATGGCGGAAATCAACGTCACGCCGCTGGTGGACGTGATGCTGGTGCTGCTGATCATCTTCATGATCACCGCGCCGCTGCTGGCCAGCGGCGTGCCGGTGGAACTGCCTGACAGCCGCGCCAATGCGCTGGATCGGCAGCCGGATCAGGTGACGATCAGCGTGGACCGCGCCGGGCACATCTACATCGATGAGGGACTGGTCCCCGATGGCCAGTTGCCGATGATGCTGGAGAACGCGCGCTGCGGCGGCGAGAATGCGCCGCTGATCACGCTGCGTGCCGACAGGGCGCTGGATTACGGCCGTGTCATGGCGGTGATGGGTGAACTGAACCGGGCCGGGTGCAATCGCATTTCGCTGGTCACCAACGGTTCAGTGGAGGTTCCATAGCTCATGCGCATGGGGTCCCTCGCACATCTTTCGCGCGAAGAGCAGATCGGCCTTGGGGTCGCCGCCGCCGCGCATGTGGCGCTCGTTCTGGCGCTGCTGTGGCAGGTGAGCGACGACCCCAAGAAGATGCCGGTGCCGGAACGGATGACTGTCAGCCTCGCCAGCGAGGTGAGTTTGCGTTCAACGGCACCCGATCCCGTGCAGGAAGCGCAAGCATCCGTTGCGCCCGAACTCGCGCCCGAACCCGCCCCGCCGCCGGTTCCGGCGCCGCCACAACCGCGTGTCGAGGCCCGGCCCGAGCCGAGGCCTACGCAAGCGCGTGTGGAAGCGCGCCCTCAACCTCAGCCCACCCGTGCGCCTGCCGCGCGCCCAACCGCTCAGCCGACGCAGCGCCCTGCGCCCAGGCCGTCTGCTGCCCCCACCAGAGCTGCGGGCGGCACGCGCATCGGTGCGGACTTTCTTCAGGGGGCGGGTGCCACCGAAGGGGACCGGGGCACCCCGGCCGCGGCCTTTGGCGCTGCTGAGCAGGCCGCGCTGGAGCAGGCGATCAACCGCCAGCTTAAGCCTCACTGGAGCGCGCCGCAGGGTGTGGATGCGGAAAAGCTCGTGACCGTGCTGACTTGGGAACTGAATGCGGACGGGTCGCTCAAGGGGACTCCGCGTCTGGTCAGCCAGTCAGGCGTCACCGATTCCAACCGTCCGCAGGCATCGCTGCATGTCGAACGGGCGATCCGTGCGGTTCAACTGGCCGCGCCGTTCAATCTGCCAGATCAATATTATGACAAGTGGAAGCGCATACGCACGTGGCGCTTCGATAGGAGGCTTTGATGACCACCGTTCGCACAATGCTGCTGGGCATGGGCCTGTGTCTTTTCGCTGTCCTAGCGGCGGCACAAGGCGTTTCATCGCCCGCCGTGCAGGTGCCTGATCTGGAAGAGGGTGGGCTTAGCGGCTCGGTTACGGATGAAAGTGCGTGGCAGGACCTCAGCATCGCCATCCCTTCGTTTGCGACCGATCGCGATCAGCCGACCCCGGCGAATTCGCAGGGTACGGCTGCGCTTGGCGTCGAGCTGGGCAGGGTGGTTTACGGCGATCTGGCCAACAATGGCCTGTTCCGCCCGCTTGGCCCGGATTCGCTGCCACGACCGGGCTATCAGCAGATCACTGCCCCCGCGTGGAGCACGTGGAGCGGTCGTTCTGCCGAAATGCTCGTCCATGGTTACGTTCGCGCCGGTGAGGGCGGAAGGCTGACGGTGGGCTGCTATCTCTACGACGTTCAGTTGCAGCAGCAGCTTGTACGCGAAGGCTGGGTGGTGGACCCTGCTGACTGGCGCCGGGCGGCCCACAAGTGTGCGGACCTGATCTATTCGCGCCTGTCCGGCGAGAGCCCGTTCTTCGACAGCAAGATTGCCTATATCGCGGAGACAGGTCCGAAGGACAAGCGGATCAAGCGTCTGGCGATCATGGATTCGGACGGCGCGAACCACCGCTTCATAACCAGCGGGCAATCGACCGCGCTGACCCCGCGTTATTCGCCTGACTATTCGAAGATTGCCTACGTCAGCTATCTCAATGGCTACGCACGCATCTATGTTTATGACATCGGCAGCGGGCGGCAGACCCTGGTAACGGAAAGCCAGAACCCGACCTTCGCTCCGCGCTGGGCCCCCAACGGGCGCACCATCCTTTATTCGATGGCGGTGAACGGCAACACGGACATCTACAGCGTGCCCGCCACTGGCGGAAACCCGCGCCGGCTTACCGATGCGCCGGGCATCGATGTGGGCGGGTCCTATTCGCCTGACGGGTCGAAGATCGTTTTCGAAAGCGACCGTTCGGGCAACCAGCAGATCTATGTGATGAACGCGGATGGCACTGGCCAGCGGCGCATCAGCTTCTTCGGCGGTCGTGCTGCGACGCCGGAATGGAGCCCGCGCGGCGACCAGATCGCCTTCACGCATATCGTGGGCGATCTGCGGGTGGGCGTGATGTCGCCGGAAGGGCGCAATATGCGGCATCTGACCGACAGCTGGCAGGATGAAGCGCCAACATGGGCGCCCAACGGCCGCATCGTGCAGTTCTTTCGCACCGCCCGCAACACAGGCGAAACTTCGATATGGCAGGTCGATCTGACCGGCCGCAACGAGCGGCGACTGCCGACACCAGTAGGGGCTTCGGATCCGGCCTGGGGACCGGTCCTTCCGTAATATCTCTCGTAATTCCCCACAGCCATCCTGGAAAGTCATGGCATCGAACTGAAGGAGGATTTGGCATGAACAAGATTGCATTGGCTTTGGCCGCAACGAGCGTCCTGGCACTGGGGGCATGCAAGAAGCAGGCTCCTGAAGACTTGCCGCCGGCACCGCAGAACACTTCTGCACCGGCACCTACCCCTGCTCCCAGCGGTCCGCAGGGCGCCGTTCCGGGCACGCAGGCTCACTTTGCACAGCAGATGCAGGGGCGGGATTCGATCTATTTCGATACTGACAAGTTCAATATCGACGCAGAAGATCAGGCGGCGTTGTCGCAGCAGGCGGCCTATCTGCGCCAGTATCCCAACATCCGCGCCACCGTGGAAGGGCACTGCGACGAACGCGGCACGCGCGAATACAACCTGGCGCTGGGTGAACGCCGCGCCAATGCGGCCAAGAACTACCTCGTCAGCCTGGGCGTACCGGCCGAACGGCTGACCACCGTCAGCTATGGCAAGGAACGGCCCGCTGCGCTCGGTTCCAACGCCGAAGCGTGGGCGCGCAACCGCCGCGCCGTCACTATCGTACTGAACTGATCGCTGTATCCTGAGGCCCCTGCGAAAGCGGGGGCCTCAGACCGTTGCAGGCCCGCACCGCCTCTAGAATGGCAGGGCGGTGATCGACGCCCGCAGGATCGGCGCGATGATCCCGGTCGGAGCATCTGCCTGCACCAGACCCGATACGGACTGGGAACCCGGCGCGAACAACGCCAGCGCCGAAAGCGCGAAAATCGCAAATGAGGAAGAGACGGCTAGTTGCTTCGACATTGTTCGGCTCGTTTCGTGCTGCGTTGCAGCAGATGGGTACGCTAATCCATTTTGCAATGCAGCGAACTGGGGGTGAGAGGAAATCTCGTGCAGGTTGCCGACCGGCGGTTTTCGTGCCGGGCGAGAGCGCCTATAAGGACCAAATGCTGACTTTCGGATTAAGCGCGTGAGCCGGGCGAAGCGTTCGATCGACTGGGGTTTCCCACGCTGGCGCGGCTATGGCAGCACGCGGGAAGCGGCCAAGGTGCGCCTGTGCGACCGCCATGGTTGCGACGAACCCGGAAACTGCCCTGCGCCCAAGGCGCCAAACAGCCCTGATCGGTGGTATTTCTGCCAGCGCCATGCCGCTGAATACAACTCGAAGTGGGACTACTTCGAAGGGCTGGACAAGGAAGAGGCCGAGGCGCGCGCCGGGGCGGAACAGCGCACCAATGCCAGCTATGCCCAATCGGCGCACTATGGCTGGGCGGGATCGGGCGACGGCAGCCGCAGCGCGGACGAGATGCGCGCGCTGGAAGTGCTGGGGCTGGAAGCCGATGCCGATTTCGACGCTGTGAAGAAGGCGTGGCGGGCGAAGGCCAAGGAAGTGCATCCCGATGTGAAGCCGGGCGATGCCGAAGCGGCCACTGCTTTCCAGGCCTACAGCGTTGCCTACGAAGTGCTGCGCCAGGCGGAGGAACGGCGGGAGTGGCACGGGTGAGCCATCGCTGCGTTCCCCTTCAGTGCTGAACCGTATCGCGCACCCACTCGGCTGGATCGGACGGGTTTTCGATCTTCCCAACGAAGCGCGGCGAGGTTGAGCGGACGTAGTAGGGGATGACGGTGTTGCCTTCATGGCAGGCGTATTCGAACATCCCGTAATCGTCATTGCGGCTCCACGGAAAGGCGAGTTTGAAGGGGGCGGTCAGGACCACCGGGTCCCTCACTTCCGCTTCGTAGTAGATCGTGTTCGGCCCGGTCATGGTCAGACGTTCGGTGACGGTCTGTTCCTTGCTGGTCGGCAGCGGCTTGTTGCCGGGGCCGACGATGTTCAGCGGTGTTTCGCCGGTCAGGTTGGTGGTTTCGATCACCAGCGTATCGCCTTCCCATCGACCGCGCGAGAAGCCCAGATACTGGCGCACTTCCGCTGGCGGCGGGGGGCCGTCGATGATCGGGATGAAGCGCGTTTCATGGACGATTTCCAGTTGCAGGACCACCAGACCCGGCGACTGGAACACACGGATGCCGTTGTTGTAGGGGAACGGCGTCATCGATGATGGCAGGCCGCGGCTGATGCAGCGGTCGAGCGTGTTGAAGTCTGCAACCTTGTCGAATTGCGTTACGTTCCAGCTGGAGCGCATGGCGGCAGACATCCGCTCTCCCACCTCGGTCAGTGGCGGGATGCGGCCATTGGCCGGTTCCATGATCAGCGAGGTCTGGCGCAGGGGCTGGCCCCATTCGAACCAGTGGCCTGAGCCGATCGTGCCTTCTTCATCCTCCCGATCGTAGTTTTGGGCCGTGCTTTCGGCCTGTACGACGGCAGCCGCGTATTCATCGTCCGTCAGGTATGCCTTGTCACCCAGGGCGGGCGGGCGTTCGGTGGGTGTGCGGCCGACGGAATCGATAGGCCATGTTCCCCGCAAGTCGGGATCGCCCCATTCCGTGCGCGGCGCCTTCCAGCCCGGCGGAGGCGCTGGCGCCCCCGCCGCGACGGCCATTTCCGCCGGTGTCTTCGCCATCGAATGCGAATGCCATGCGAGCGCCATGACACCCGCGCACAGCGCGTAACCGCAAGCCTTCATCGGTCCTCTCCCCCGATATGCTGCTGAAGGGATTGAACCAGATCACCGTGTGGGGCGCAACCCGTGCCGCTAAACCGCCTCCAGCGCCTGCCTGAAGTCTGCGATCAGGTCGTCGGCGTCCTCTATGCCGACGGAGATGCGGACGAGGTTGTTCGTGATGCCGAGTTGAGCCTTGCGTTCATCCGGCACTGACAGGTGCGTCATTGCGGCCGGATGGCTGGCCAGCGTTTCCGTGCCGCCAAGGCTGACGGCCAGTTTGGCAACCTTCAGCGCGTCGAGGAAGCGGAAGCTTTCCGCCTCTCCGCCCTTGATGAACAGGCTGAAGGTGCTGCCGGGGCCGGTGCAGTGCCGGTCATAGATGTCCTTCTGCCGCCCTTCGCCCAGCAGGCCGAGGAAGCCGACACCGTCGACCTTGGGATGGTCTTTCAGGAAGTCGCACACCTTGATGGCGTTTTCGGTCGCCCGCTGCATCCTGATTTCCAGCGTTTCCAGACTGCGGAGCAGCATCCACGCGGTGTTGGGATCGCAGATGCCGCCCATCGTGTTACGCAGCGCACGCACCCGGTCCAGCCAGTGCCGCGCGCCGACCACACCGCCCGCCACGAGATCGGAATGGCCGCCCGCATACTTGGTCAGTGAGTAGGCGACGATGTCCGCCCCGTGATCCAGCGGGCTTTGCCACAAGGGGCCGAGGAAGGTGTTGTCGATCGCGATCGGTGTCTGGTCCGGGTCGAACGCCGCGTCGCGGGCGTCGCGCACCGCCTCCACATCGACCAGCGCATTGGTCGGGTTGCCGGGGCTTTCGAGGTAGATCATCGCCACCCGGCCACCCGTTTCAGCGGCCTTCGCAACGGCCCGCGCGATGACGGCGTCGATTTCAGCCCGCGTCGCACCAGCCGGGAAATCGACGTAGCCGACCCCGAAGCGCGATAGCACATTGGCCACGAAGCCTTCGCTTGCCGCATAGAGCGGGCCGGAGTGGACGATCACGTCGCCCTGCCGGCAGAAGGCCATCATCAGCGTACAGATCGCGGTCATGCCGCTGGAGAACACCAGCGCATCTTCCGCCCCGTCCCACACGCTGAGGCGGTCTTC
Organism: Croceibacterium sp.; assembly: GCA_035555595.1. Taxonomy (GTDB): domain Bacteria; phylum Pseudomonadota; class Alphaproteobacteria; order Sphingomonadales; family Sphingomonadaceae; genus Croceibacterium_A. The sequence goes on from DATMGK010000041.1 coordinate 33,494, forward strand.
CAGTATCTCCTGATTGGGGCCGTTGAAGCGCGAATAGATCAGCCCGTCGGTGCCGCCCGCGCGCCTGCCGGTGATGCCTTCGAAGTGGCGTTTGCCGGCCTCCGCGCTCTCAAACACGAACGTGCTGGTGAGGAAGATCGGCGGCTTCAGCGCGCGTTCGGACAGCACGGGATCATAGCCGTGGCCCATCATCAGGGTGGATGGTTTCAACTCCCGGCCGCCGAGCGTGGTGACTTCGGGCCGGGGCTTGCTGCGCTGAACGGGGCGATCGGTCATGGTTTCATCCGTAACCCTTTCCCGACGGGCGAGCCAATGGAATCACGGCAGCCCGCACCCCGCTGCGGGTGTTGACACTGTTGACACGGTCCTGAGCGGAAACGGGCTTGATCCGTCACCTTGAGGGCAAAAAGTGTCGCTTTGCGGCGTGCGCGTGTCACTTTTTGTGCGGGAGAGTCGCTTTGGGATGCGCGGCGGTGTCGCTTTGTAGGGAAAGGTGTCGCCCTGGGCGACGCGTCGTCTGAGGGGCGGGTCAGCATACCGCCACTGTGCACGGATGAGGTGTCTGTAGGAAAGTGCGGGCGTTGGCGCGCTGGATTCCCGCCTTCGCGGGAATGACGAAGGATGGGCGGAGGTGGAGGCAGAGGGGCCGAATTGCTCCCCGGCCGGAGCCGGGGCGCAATGGGTGTGTGATGAGGCGGCGTCAGCCTGCCTTATTTCGGTGCGAGCACCATGAGCATCTGGCGGCCTTCGAGGCGCGGATAGGCTTCGATCTTGGCGATTTCCGCCACGTCTTCCTGCACCCGCTTCAGCAGGTTCATGCCCAGTTCCTGGTGAGCCATTTCACGGCCGCGGAAGCGCAAGGTCATCTTCACCTTGTCGCCTTCTTCGATGAATTTCACCACGTTGCGCATCTTCACGTCGTAGTCGTGATCATCGATGTTCGGACGCATCTTGATCTCTTTGATCTGCTGCGTCTTCTGCGTCTTGCGCGCGGCGTTGGCTTTCTTCTGCGCTTCGTAGCGGTGTTTGCCAACGTCGAGGAACTTGCACACCGGCGGATCGGCGTTCGGCGAAACCTCGACAAGGTTCAGCCCCAGGTCGTTTGCCTGTTCGATCGCTTCGCGCGTGTACATGACGCCGATGTTCTCGCCGTTTTCATCGATCACGCGGACTTTGTCCGCCTGGATCATGTTATCGAAGCGAGGGCCGGACTTTACCGGGGGCGCAAGCATGCGCCGGGGAGGACGTGGTATGGGGCGATCTCCATGAATCGGTTTTTGAAGTGGCGCTACTTAGTGCGTAACGGCTCCCTCCGCTAGGGGGTTACGCACGGGCGCGCAGAGGGTCAGGCCGTGGCCTGCCAAAGGGGGAAGCGGGCCAGTTTTCCCTTCACCGGCAACAGCGCCTCTATAACCCGCGCCGGTTGCAGCGCAGCGACGATTGCCGGGTTGGCCGCGTTCATCCCCCCGGTCAGCGCGCCGAAGGCCGGAAGCACCATCCGCCCGCCGCCATCGGCCGTGCGGCTGACCACCGCACAGGGGCGGCGGATGGCGCGATCGCGCACCCTGACCTGCAAGCGCGGATGATAATGGCCGGACAGTTCGGGCCGTGTTTCGCCCGCCATGGCCTGATGGCGCAGGACGAAGCCCGCGATCACCAGTTCGGTTGCCAATGCGCCGCCTGAGCGTGCCTCCATCGCGGAATCGTGATTGCCGGTGATCCACACCCAGTCCGTGGCGCGGGTAAGCGCGGCGAGCATTCCGGCCGCGTGAGGTTCCAGCCGATCGGCCCCGGCGGAATCGTGGAAATTGTCGCCCAGCGTGAATACCCGCCGCGCGCCCGTTTCGCGAATGGCGAGGGCGAGCCGTTCCAGCGTTTCGCGGCTGTCATAGGGCGGCAGGGGCTGGCCGTGACGGGCGAAGAAGCTGGCCTTTTCCAGATGCAGGTCCGCCACCAGCAGCGCCTGTTCGCGCGGCCAGTAGAGCGCGCGAACAGTGGTGAGGACGAATTCTTCACCCGCGAACGAAAAGGGAACCATGCGTCTCCCTTGCCCCTGCCCGGACGCTTTGGCAAGGGAACCGGGGCGCTTGAGGCTCGTCAATGCGGCGAGCCGATCCGCGCGGCAGGCGTGGGCCATGACAGACCCTTCGCAGCGAGAGGATACGATGACCGACTGGCAAACCAATACCGCCCGCGCGAAGGAATGGTTCGAAAGCCTGCGCGACCGCATCTGCGCGGAGTTCGAGGCGATCGAGCGCGAGGCGGGCAGCGATGCGGCGTTCGATTATCTGGCCTGGGACCGCGAGGAGGAAGGCAACGCCAGCCCCGGCGGCGGTGTACGCGGCCTGATGAAGGGCAAAGTGTTCGAGAAAGTGGGCGTGAACGTTTCCACCGTGCGCGGCCAGTTCCCCGAACAGTTCGCGGGCACGATCAACGGCGCCAGCGCGGAAAGCCCCGGCTTTACCGCGACGGGCATCAGCCTGGTCGCCCACATGACCAATCCGCATGTGCCCGCCGTGCATATGAACACGCGGTTCCTGACCACCGGCAAGGCGTGGTTCGGCGGCGGGGCGGACCTGAACGCGCCGATCCCCTATGCCGAGGATACCGAGGAATTCCACGCCCGGTTCCGCGCCGCCTGCGCCGCGCATAACCCGACCTATTACGAACGGTTCAAGAAATGGGCCGACGAGTATTTCTTCATCCCCCATCGCGGCGTGGCGCGGGGCGAGGGCGGTATCTTCTATGACCACATGGAATGCGCGGATGAGGCCGAATGGGAACGCAATTTCGCCTTCACCCGCGACGTGGGAGAGGCATTCCTGGATGTGTTCCCGCGCATCGTGCGCAAGCGGATGGGCACGGAATGGACGCCTGAGGACAAGGAGCAGCAGCTGATCTGGCGCGGCCGCTATGCCGAATTCAACCTGGTGTACGACCGGGGCACCTTGTTCGGCCTGAAAACAGGTGGCAACATCGACGCCATCCTGATGAGCCTGCCGCCCGAGGTGAAGTGGAGCTGACGCAGGGTTTAACCTCTGCCTGCCAGCATTTCCCGAACGAGCGCAGGTTTTCTGGCGATCATCGCGAGCAGGACCTGTGCCGGGCCGGTTGGCCGCCGCCTGCCCTGTTCCCAATTGAGCAAAGTCCCTTTTGCGACGCCGATGCTGCGTGCGAAGGCGGCTTGCGACAAGCCGGTGCTGGCACGGATTTGCGCCACATCGACGTCCGGTACTTCGATATGATGCACGCGCGCGCCCGTTTCCCGGCCCTCTGCATAGGCGATGGCTTCTTCAAGACCGGCAGCAATGCTGTTGTAAGCCTTGCCCATGTTCATTCTCCGTAATGTGCAAGCAGTTGCCTGCTTAATTCGACCGCCGCCGTCAGTTCCGCCTGAGACAGATTAGCCTTCTCGTTTTTCGCGAACACCGTCACCAGAAACAGCGGCAGGGCGGTTCCTCCGAACACATATATCGTCCTGTATCCGCCACTTTTGCCGCCACCTGCCTTCGCGAACCTCACCTTGCACAACCCTCCGCCCAGTGGCGTTCCCGCTTCGGGATTGGTTGCCAGATAGCTGACCAGTTCTACACGCTCAGCGTCGGTCATGATGGACTTGGCGCGGCGCAGGAATTCCGGCAGTTCGACAACTGTCTGTAAAGTCATGCAGCTATATACGCCAATGACGCATATGCGTCAATGACGTACTCGAGGAAGCCCGATATGCACCGCCTTACCCTATCCCAGTCGAACGCCCTGATCGAAGCCGCGCTGGCGCATGGGGCTGAGCTTGGCCTGAAGCCGCTGACCGTTACTGTGCATGATCCGGGCGGGCATCTGATCGCGTGCCAGCGGCAGGACGGGGCGTCCAATATGCGCGTCAAGCTGGCCGGGGGGAAGGCCGCCGGGGCGCTGGCGCTGGGGGTTTCCAGCCGCACGATCGGCGACATGGCGGTGGAGCGGCCGCACTTTGTCGCTGCGGTCGATACGATGAGCGAAGGCGGCATGGTCCCGGCAGCGGGCGGGGTTATCGTGTGCGACGCGCAGGGCGTGGTGATCGGGGCCATCGGCGTGACCGGCGATACCAGCGACAATGACGAGGCATGTGCGCTGGCGGCCATCGCCAGCCTGAACCTCAGGCCGAAGAACTGACCTGATCGATCGCGGTGTCGCCGGGTGTCGCGGCGACCACGCGGTTTCTGCCGCCCCGCTTGGCCTGATAGAGCGCGCTGTCGGCGGCGGCGGTGAGGACGGTGGGATCATCCCCATCCGGCCCTTCAATGCAGCCGACGCCGATGCTGACGGTGACCGTCCCCCCTTGCGCGGAGGCGGGGAGGGACTGCTGGGCAATCTTCTGGCGCATCCACTGGGCTACGCGAATGGCGTCGTCCTGCGTGGTGTTGGGCAGGATCACCGCGAATTCCTCACCCCCATAGCGTGCGACAACATCTGTCTTGCGCTGGACGCAGCCGGAAAGAATGCGACCGACATCGCGCAGGCAGCGGTCGCCGGCGGGGTGGCCCAGAGTGTCGTTCAGCCGCTTGAAGTAATCGATATCGATCATCAGCAGGGCCAGTTCGCCCCCGTACCTGCGGGCGCGGTTCCATTCGCTATCCAGCGCTTCATCGAAGGTTCGGCGATTGGCGAGGCCGGTGAGCCCGTCGGTGCGGGCAAGCGCGGCGAGTGCGGCGCGTTCGTCGTATCCGCTGACCTGCATCAGGATCGATCGCAAGCCATAGCCGAATAGCGCGGCAGCGAAGCCGATGATGCCGAGAATGGGACGATAAAATACCAGCGAGGCCGATACCGCGAGAAGCGCGGTGGGTAACATCATGGGGCTGCCGGCGGCGACAAAGCTGACGAAACCGTCGGATGCAGGCTTTTCCCGTGCAGGAACGATGCCGCCGGGTGCGAGCAGGGCGAGAGCCGCCAGCAGTATGAATGGAACGCCAATGATCGCGTCGTTCCATGTGCCGTAACCCTCGTCAGAGGCGAAGTGATTTATACCGACCGCAACGACCATGTAGAGAATCGAGTAGATGGCCAGAAAGCGGAAGAAGGTCTGTTCGGCTGCTTCGCGCGCGGCGCGCCAGCGCAAGGTGGCGAACACCGCGATGAACGCGTTCTCAATATCGAACATCAGCCGCAGTTTCAGGAAGCCCTCCTCACTCGCACCCGCAAGAGTGGCGAACGTGAAGGTGTGGGCGAAGAACAGCGCGCCCAGCGTAAGCGCCAGCGCGGCATCGACCATCCATGCCCGCCACTGATCGCGGACCGGGCTGGCGCAGATGAAGATCAGCGGCACACCATAAAGAACGAACAGCAGCAGCCCCAGCGCGCCTTCGCTATCGAAGCCGGTGAGCAGTTCCGCGCCCATCGTGGCACCCATCCCGAGGGACCACAGCAGAAGCGCGGCGGCCAGCGCCGTCCAGAGCGCCGATTCAGGAGAGGAGCGGGATCGCAGAAAACACATCAGGGCCGCGATGGCGGGCGCGGCGATGAGCATGACGTAGGAAAATATTCTTGCCGAAGACGGGAAAAGAACGATCCCGAGCCAGTGAAGCAAAGGAAACGCGGCGAGAAACACGACGCCTGAAAGTCGCCAGTGTGCAACCGGATGAGTTCTACGCCGGGCCTCGCCGGAAAATCGGGTCATAGCTACTCCCGACTCGGTTTATCCGGGATGATGCCTAAAAGTTCCTGAAAAATCATATGGGGAGATGCCCTGTTACGCCACCGGGCGGTGAAGAATTGACGCATCGTGCATCCTGACCCTAGTTACCGCAGTAACTTTCCCGGAGATTGTCATGCGCGGCTTTGCTTCCTTCCTGCTTGTCCTGCTGTTGGCCGCGTGCAAGCCGGGGGGTGGGACGGAAGAAGTAATGGTGGCGCCGATCCTGACCACCGAAGACGCGCATGATCCGTGGACGTTCGCCCAGCCGGAAAAGGCGCGAGTGACGCATGTGGCGCTGGACCTGGCCCTGGATTTCGAAGCGAAGCGGGTGGGCGGAACGGCGACGCTGGACATTCTGGCAGAGCCGGGCGTGGATACCGTGGTGCTGGACAGCGACGGGCTGGAAATTTCCGCCATTGCCGATGCGGACGGAAAGGCGCTGCCTTTCACCGTGGGCGACCGGGTCGAGGGGAAGGGTGAGCCTGTCACCGTGACCATCGGCGACGCGCGCAAGATCGTCGTGACGTATAAAGCCGCGCCGAATGCCGAGGCGCTGCAATGGCTGGCACCCGCACAGACAGCGGGCGGCGAGCATCCTTATCTGCTGAGCCAGGGGCAGCCGACGCTGAACCGCACGTGGATCCCTACGCAGGACAGCCCCGGCATCCGCCAGACATGGGAAGCGCGGATCACCGCGCCCAAGCCGCTGACGGTGGTGATGTCCGGCCTGCGCGAAGGCGAGCCGGAGGATGTGGGCGAGGGGCGGCGCGCGTTCCGCTTTGCGATGGACAAGCCGGTGGCCCCCTATCTGATCGCCATAGCGGCGGGTGATCTGGCTTTCCGCGAACTGGGCCCGCGCACCGGCGTGTGGACTGAACCGTCGATGCTGGATGCGGCGGCGGCGGAACTGGCCGATAGCGAGAAAATGGTCGAGGCGGCGGAGAAGCTGTACGGCCCCTATCGCTGGGGCCGCTACGACATGATCGTGCTGCCCCCCAGCTTCCCCTATGGCGGGATGGAAAACCCCACGCTGACCTTCCTGACGCCGACCTTCATCGCCGGGGACAAGAGCCTGAACGGGCTGGTCGCGCATGAACTGGCCCATTCGTGGTCGGGCAATCTGGTCACCAATGCCAACTGGGCGGATTCATGGCTGAACGAAGGGCTGACCTCCTATTTCGAAAACCGCATTCTTGAGGAACTCTACGGCACCGGTCGCGCCCATCAGGAGGCCGCGCTGAGCTTTGCCGAAATCGAGAAGGTGCTGGAGGAAAAGGGTGCGGATGCGCCGGTAACGGCGTTGCACCTGCCCCCCGCCGAAGCCACCCCCGACGGCGGCGAGAGCGGCATTGTCTATGACAAGGGCGCGGCCTTCATGCGGACGGTGGAGCAGATCGTCGGGCGCGGGAAGTTCGACGCATGGATGCGCCAGTGGTTCGATAACCACGCGTTCCAGCCCGCGACATCCGCCATGCTGCTGGCTGATATGCGGGCGAATCTGGTGAAAGGCGACGAGGAGCTGGAGCGCAAGCTGATGCTGGAAGAGTGGGTCTATGGCACGGGCCTGCCCGCCAATGTCGCACAGCCGGTGCCCGCAGCCTTTGCCGCCGTGGATGCGGCGGCGGCGGATTATGCCAGCAGCCACGAAGTGGACCCGGCGGCGTGGGCGGGGTGGACGACGGCGGAACGGCTGCGGCTGCTGGCGAAGCTGCCCCGCAAGCTGGACACGGCGCAACTGGCCGATCTGGACCAGCGGCTGGGCCTGTCGAAATCCGGCAATGCCGAAATCCTGTTCGCGTGGCTGAACCTGGCGCTGGCCAACCGTTACGAACCGGCGGTGCCAGTGGCCGAGAAGTTCCTGGGTGAAGTGGGCCGACGCAAGTTCGTGCAGCCGCTGTTCGAAACGCTGATGAAACAGGGGGCGTGGGGGCAACCGATCGCCCGGCGTATCTATGCAGAAACGCGCGCAGGCTATCACGCGGTGACGCAGGGCAGCGTGGACGCGGTGGTCGGCTGGCAGGGCTGACGCCTGTGGCGCAACCCGGGGCGGATTGAACCGCGCCGGATTGCGCCATCAAGCCTTAGCGAGGTTTGCGGGCTTCGCCTGAATGCTTTTTCGGCCGTGGGCGGGCGGCATCGCGATCACCCGGTTTGCCGTGGTTCGCGGGGCGTTTGCCACGCGGCGGTCCGCTATTCGGCCCCTTGCGCGGTGGGCCTGAGGGCCTGCCATGACCGCCGGAGCCGCCGCCGGAACCCTTGCGATGCTGGCGCGCCGCATCGCGGGGAGTATCGGGCGCGAGCACGATGGTGACATCGCCCCCGTCTTCCGTTCCGGCCGTGCGGGCCACAGCGGCGGCGAACTTGTCAGATATGGCGCGGGGGACCTGGAAATGCGTCTGGTTGGCGCTGATCCGGATGGCCCCAACCTCGTTACGGGTGATATGCCCGCGACGGCACAGCAGAGGCAGGAGCCAGCGGGGATCGGCGTTCTGGCGCCGACCGATATCGATGCTGAACCAGACCACATCCTCAAACCCGGCGCGGTGGCGTTCCTGCCGTTCGTTCTGGCGCGCCTCTGGCGTATTGGCGGTGAGATCTTCGGCCTGCGGCATGGCGGCGCGATGGGCGTGGACCAGCGCCGCGGCGATATCTTCCACGCTGCGTTGTGCGAGAAGCTGTGCGGCCAGTTCCCGATCTTCATCGTCGAACTCAATCGGTTCAAGCATCGAATTGAGCAGGCGCTGCCGGTCATTCTGGCGGATGGCGTCAGCAGTGGGCGCATCGATCCAGTCGGCGGTGATCCGTGCGCCGCGCAGCATCGATTCCACCCGCCTGCGACGGGGGTAGGGGACGATCATGACGGCCGTGCCCTTCTTACCCGCGCGGCCCGTGCGGCCGGAACGGTGCTGAAGGGTTTCCGCATCGCGGGGAATTTCGACATGGATCACGAGGCTGAGCGACGGCAGATCGATGCCGCGCGCGGCCACATCGGTGGCGACGCAGACGCGCGCCCGACGATCGCGCAGGGCCTGCAGCGCCTGATTGCGCTCGCTCTGCGAGTGTTCCCCCGACAGTGCGACCACGGCAAAGCCGCGTTCCTGCAAGGTGGCGTGCAGGCGGCGGACGTTTTCGCGCGTGGCGCAGAACAGCATCGCCGTTTCCGCCTCGTGAAAGCGCAGCAGGTTCACCACCGCATGTTCGATTTCCGCCGGGCTGACGGTGACGGCCTGATAAGTGATGTCACCATGCCCGCGATCGTCACCCACGGTGGAGATACGCAACGCATCGCGCTGATAGCGGCGGGCGAGGTTGGCGATGGGCGGCGGCATCGTGGCGGAGAACAGCAGAGTGCGGCGGCTGTCCGGCGCGGCGTCGAGAATCTCTTCCAGATCTTCGCGAAAGCCCATGTCCAGCATCTCGTCCGCTTCATCGAGGACGATGGTTCGCATCAGGGCGAGATCGAGCGCCCCGCGTTCCAGATGATCGCGCAGCCGCCCCGGAGTGCCGACGACGATCTGCGGATTGTCGCGCAGAGCGCGCCGTTCCTTCGACGGGTCCATGCCGCCGACGCAGGTCGCGACCCGCGCCCCGGCCTTCCCATAGAGCCAGATGAGTTCGCGGCTGACCTGAAGCGCCAGTTCCCGCGTAGGGGCGATGACCAGAGCCAGCGGGCTGGCGGCCCCTTCTACCCCGCCTTGGGCGCTCAGCAGTTCGGATGCCATGGCCAGCCCGAAGGCCACCGTCTTGCCCGAGCCGGTCTGTGCGGACACCAGAAGATCGCGGCCGATCGCATCAGGCTGCATCACTGCGGCCTGAACGGGCGTAAGGTCGGAATAGCCGCGCGCGGCCAAAGCTTCGCCGAGAACCGGCGGAATGTCAGGAAAAAGCATCGGCGCCAGATAGGCGTGTCTGCGCCACATGGCATCCCATTTACGAAACATTTTTTTGCAGTGCGGCAAAAACCTCGCCAGCCTGCAAAATCTGATGTCTGGCCCTTAGCGGCGATGGGCGCGCCAGTTGCCGATGTGCGCCCGGATCACGATGAGTCCGCCGACCACGGTGAGCGCGACTTCCATCGTCTCTTCAGGAACGAACAGGGCCGTCGCGATCAGGCCGAGGCCGACCGCGCCGGTGATGGCCGGGCCTGCCGCGCGGTGCCGCCGCCAGCCGCGCAGCAGTGCGAAGCCGGTGACGGGCAGGGCCATGCCAAGCAGCACCCTGTGCGTCCATTCGTCACCCGGCAGCGTAACCGCGAAAAAGGGGAGCAGGGCCGCAATCAGCGGAAGCGCGAGGCAGTGAATCAGGCAGATGCCGGATATCATCATCCCCATCCGGTCCAGCCCCGACAGGCGCGTGCTGCCGACATTTCCACTCATCAAAATCCTCCTGACGGGATGAAACGACGCTGCGCCGCGCCGAAGGGAACGGCGTGCGGCTGGTCGATAATGATATATTATATCATAACTGGCGCGACGGATCGGGTATTTCAAGTGGGTGGGAGGATTTTCCGGACATGGCCGGGTTTCTTGCAAAGCGGGCACGACCCGGATGGCGGCTGGCGGGCCTGTTATCGGCGATCATTCTCGCAGCCATGGCGCCATCGACCGCGGCGGCGCAGCACCTGCAATGCGTGCCCTATGCGCGGCAGGTTTCGGGCATCGACCTGTATGGCAACGCGCATCTGTGGTGGGACAAGGCCGAGGGGCGATTTGGCCGGGGCAGCGAACCGCGTGTGGGCGCGGTCATGGCGTTTCGCGCCAGCGCGGCGATGCCACTGGGCCATGTCGCGGTGGTGGGGGAGATCGTGGATGAACGGCATATCCTGCTGGATCACGCCAATTGGTCTGGCCCCGGTATGATAGAGCGCCGCGCGCTGGCCCAGGATGTTTCGGACGCGGGCGACTGGAGCGCGGTGCGCGTGTGGTGGGGCCCGCAGGGGGCGCTGGGCGCGCGGGAGAACCCGGTATCGGCTTCATTTATAACGAGCCGCCCGAAACCCCCGGCGGCAGCGTGCTGGCCGATGCACATCGGGCACAGGCGGGCGACGGCTGACACCCGCGACCGCGCGTTAACCGCTTTCCCCTTGCCGCACGGCGTGTTGCAACGCACATCAGAGGGGATGCTTCGCCAATATGAACTTGTTGAACGGGTCAAAGCCTATGACCCGGACGCCGACGAGGTGCTGCTTAACCGCGCCTATGTTTACACCGTGCAGAAGCATGGCAGCCAGAAGCGCGCCAGCGGCGACCCTTATTTCAGCCACCCGGTAGAAGTCGCCGGGCTGATGACCGACCTGAAGCTGGATCAGGAAACGATCATCACTGCGCTGCTGCACGATACGGTGGAAGATACGCTGGCGACCATCGCCGATGTCGAAAAGAACTTCGGCCCCGAAGTCGCCCGGCTGGTGGATGGCGTGACCAAGCTGTCCAAGCTGGAACAGATGCCGGAGAACGAGCGGGCGGCGGAAAACCTGCGCAAGTTCTTCCTGGCGATGAGCGAGGACATCCGCGTGCTGATGGTGAAGCTGGGCGACCGGCTGCACAACATGCGCACGCTGCATTTCATCAAGAGCCCGGAAAAGCGCCGCCGCATCGCGCGTGAGACGATGGATCTCTATGCCCCGCTGGCGGAGCGGGTGGGCATGTATGAATACATGCGCGAGATGCAGTTGCTGGCCTTCGAGCAACTGGAACCCGAAGCCTATGCCACGATCACCGGGCGGCTGGAGCAGATCCGCAGCCAGGAAGGCGGGCAGGTCGACGCCATTGCCCTGAAGATGAAGCAGGCTCTGGCCGAAGCCGGCTTTGCCGTGGAGGTCTGGGGCCGGGAAAAGCACCCCTATTCCATCTGGCGGAAAATGGCGGAGCGGCACATGCCGTTCGAACAGATCACCGACATCTTCGCCTTCCGCGTGCTGACCGACAATGTGGAAGACTGCTATCGCGCACTGGGCGTGCTGCACCAGAGCTGGCAGTTCGTGCCGGGGCGGTTCAAGGACTATATCTCCACCCCCAAGACCAACGGCTATCGCAGCCTGCACACCACGCTGATCTATGAAAGTTCCATGCGGGTGGAAGTGCAGATCCGCACCCGCGACATGCACCGCACCAACGAATACGGTCTGGCCGCGCACTGGGCCTACAAGCAGGGCGACAAGCCCGACGGGCAGGTGGGCTGGCTGCGCGACCTGATCGAAATCGTGGACGCCAGCCACGACGCGGAAGAGCTGCTGGAGCATACCCGGCTGGCGATCTATCAGGACCGCATCTTCGCCTTCACGCCCAAGGGATCGCTGTTCCAGCTGCCCAAGGGGGCGACGCCGGTGGACTTCGCCTTCGCCGTCCACACCGATCTGGGCGCGCATACCGTGGGCGCGAAGATCAACGGCCGGCACATGCCGCTGCGGACCCAGCTCAACAACGGCGACGTGGTGGAAATCATCAAGGGCGCGAGTGCCGAGCCGCAGCTGTCATGGCTGGGCTTCGTCGTGACCGGCAAGGCACGCGCCGCCATCCGCCGCGCGGTGCGAGCCAAGGAGTTCGAGGAAGTGGCCGAGATCGGCCGCCAGCTGTTCGATCAGATCGCCGCCCGCCTGCCGGCAAAGATCGGCAAGAAGGCAATCGCCGCGGCTGTCGAACGGCTGGAACTGGAGGATGAGGACGAACTGATGCACGCCATCGGTTCCGCCAAGCTGGACGATCGCGAGGTGATGGAAGCGCTCGTCCCCGGCAGCACCGCCGATCTGCCGGAAGAGCCGGGGCAGGGACAGGGGCAGGTGATTTCCATCAAGGGGCTGACGCCCGGCATGGGCTTCACCCTGGCCGAATGCTGCCACCCGGTGCCGGGCGACCGGATCGTGGGCCTGCGGGTGAAAGGCGAAGGGGTGACGGTCCATTCGATCGACTGCCTTGAACTGGCCAGCGGCGTCGATTCCGACTGGGTGGACCTGTCATGGGGCGAACGGTCGCAGGGCGCGGTCGGGCGGCTGCGTGTGGTGCTCTATCACCGGCTGGGCACGCTGGCGGAAATGGCCGGCATCTTCGCCAAAAATCACGCCAACGTGGTGACGCTGAAGCAGACGCAGCTGGACGATCCGTTCCACACTTACGACGTGCAACTGGAAGTGCAGGACCTGGCGCACCTGACCCGCATCGTCAGCGCGCTGAGAGCGAGCGACGCAGTGGCGGAGGCAGAGCGGATTTAGGGTCGGGACGGGGGCGAGTTCGGGGGGGCTAGAGCAACTCCAGCTCCACCTCCACCGCATCGCCGAAATTCAGCTTCTCAGCGATCCGTACTGGTTTCTTGATCGGCAGGAACCAGCCGCCGGATTTCTGCGGAAACACTGATGTGCGCCAGTGGTGATTGCCCACCCGCACCGCGACCTTGACCGATCCGAAGCCGCGCCGCTTGCCGATTTCGAGCCGCCGCATCAATTCGTGCGCGGCGATGGAATCGGCGATGTCACCCGTCAGGGTGATCCAGCCCATCGGATCGAACCCTTCTTCGATGAAGTATTCTTCCAGCGAGGCAGTGAAGTGCAGGGTTTCGGTCATTCATCACCCCCGCACACGCCTCACCGGCACCTGCACGTTGCACAGGTCCACCCCGCCAGCCGGTGTGCGATAGAACGCATCGTTGCGGTTGGCGCGTACCTGAACGTAGCGGGCGAAACTCTCGCTATCGCTAGCGAGGTATTCGAAGCGCGGGCGCTCATCCTCCGCCAGTTCGTCCCCCAGCCGCACGGAAAGGATCGGCACGCGTAGCGCGGCATCGTCATAGACGCCCGCATCGCCCCTGCCGCGCGGCAGGGTGGCAAGGTGCTCGATCCCCTCGATCACACGGCCGACCACTGCGATATTGCGATCGAGCTGGCGCGGGGCATGGCCGATCACCGCGTAGAGCTCCGCCCCGGTTCCGGTATCGGGCGACAGATCGCGCGCCACGCCCACCGATCCATAGCAATGGACCGGCCACGCCGTTCGCCCACCGCTGTCATCCAGCCCGATCGGCCAGCCCGCGACAAAGGCGGTGACAGTGTATGAATCGAGCCAGCGGTTGATCACGATCTCCTCCCGCTGAGGCGTCAGGATAAAATCCCGGCCATCCTCCGGACCCGGCTGGACGGGCGTGACATAGTCGCTCTCCGCCACGACGTTCATTCCCGGCGGGAGAGGTCTTGCCTGCGCCTCGTTATCCTCTCCATCGCCCCACTGCGCGACCCAGTTATCGACCACGCGATAGACGCTGGTTCCATCCCACCAATGCGCGCGGGCGAGGGTGCGGATGTTTTCCACCCAACCCTGGCTGAACGGCGGGGGCA
>DATMGK010000042.1:0-3962 GCA_035555595.1 Croceibacterium sp.
CCAGACATCCGGCGGTGGTGGCATGTTGCCCGGTGCCGAACGCCTGCGCGGCGGGAATGACCAGATCGATCATCCCCGGCGTCGTGTCGGCGGGATGATCGGGCGTGTGGACGTGAAACCGGCCCACGCGGATCGGGGCAACGGCCTTCTGCGTTTCGGTTACCCAGTCGGTGTCAGGCAGCTTTTCGGCCACCAGTTCAGGGGCGGTCCCGCCAGCGAACAGAGCCGCCACCGCCGCGCGTTCCTCGTCGGTGGGATGTTGGGGCACATAGGCTTCCAGCACCCACTTGTCGGGTTCGCTCTCGGTCACTTCGCTGCCGGTCAGGACGATGGACGGGTCCCAGTCGTCAATCGCCTCATGCGCGGCCAGAGCCGTCTGCACGATGTGCTTGGGCGCGAAGGCGACAAGTTTCCAGCTCATGACTGGCGCTCCTTCTCCAGCCGGGTTTCCAGCCCCTTGCGTCCGCGTTCGGCATATAGCGCGCAGGCATCTGACGCGCTGAGCGGCGCATCGCCTGCAAGCCGTTCGTACAGCGCGCTGGCGGACGGGTGCGGCGTTATCAGCAGGTCACAGTCCAGAGCCGCTATCCGGTCCAGCGCGGCGGAAAAGGCCGCGACGTAATCCGGGTGCGCGGAAAAGCGGTAATCGTCGTCGGAAATCGCCGTCACGCTGTCGACATAGGCCACATTGCGGCACACTTCGCCCTCGCAGGAGCGCCAGGTCCAGCTTGTCGACCCGGGGGTGTGCCCCGGCGTTTCGTGCAGTGTCAGGGTAATATTGCCCAGTTCCAGCGTCTCGCCGTTCGCGATACCCCGTGCGACCGTTACCGGCGCGAAACTGTCACCCAGCCCAAGCTGCGGATCGGCAGGATCGCCGCCGCCGCCTTCCAGCGCGGGCCGCGCCGCTTCGCTGGCAGCAAGGCGCGCGCCGGTCAGCCGCAGCAGTTCCGCCAGTGCGCCCACATGGTCGCCGTGCGGATGGCTGGTGACGATCCATTCGATGCTGCCCGGATCGATGCCCAGTCGCTCGATATTGGCCATGACGAGTGGAGCGGCGTCGGCTGGCCCGCTGTCGATCAGCACGTTGCCCTCGTCACCAGTGATCAGCAGAACCACGATGCCGCATGTGCCAACGTCATAGACATTGGCGAACAGTCGCACCGGCGGGGCGGGGTCGCTCCATCCGTCCTTGCCGTCGCACTGGGCCAGAAGCTCCTTGAACGACGCGCCCTCTGGCGGTTTCGAGGCGCTCATGGGCGATGCACAGGCGGCGCAGAGCAGCGCGGCGGGTGCTATGGCGAGTAATCTAGCGAACATAACTGGCTCCATTGGCGTCGATTACCGCACCTGTCATGCTGGGCGGCGCATCGAGCGCGCAAAACGTGGTGATCCCGGCGATCTCATCGGGCGTGGCTACGCGGCCCAGGGGAATATCCGCCAGCAGGCCGGCCCCGCCACGGCTGGCCAGATAGTCACCATCAGCCGCGCTGTCGGTGAAGCCCGGCGCCACCGCGAAACTGAAAATGCCCTTGCCAGCATAGGCGCGCGCCACCGTCTTGTGCATCGCCAGCAGGGCGGCTTTCGACGCGGCGTAGTGCCAGTTATCCGGTGAATCCCCGCGATGCCCGGCGCGGCTGGCGATATGGACGATGCGTCCGCCCGTGCCCCTTTCTAGCCAGTGCCGCACCGCGAACCGCGTAAGCTGGGCGGCGGCGGTCAGGTTGATCCGCATGGTGTCCTCCCACGCGTCCAGCCAGGCGATGTCAGACGAGGCGAGGGGATTGGCGGCGAATACGCCCGCGTTGTTCACCAGCGCGTCGATCTGTCCGTCCGCGCGGCGCAGCGCCTCCTGCCACAACCATTGCGGGCCGGTGGGGTCGGAAAAGTCGGCCGCCACGGTATGCTCATCAACCGAGCGCGTGGCATGGCCGATCACCCGCGCGCCGCGCGCCCTCAGGCTGTCGGCGATAGCCCGGCCGATTCCACGGCTCGATCCAGTGACAAGAATTGTCGGCATGGCATCCCTATTGCTGAGCGGTCCTCCACTGTCGAGCCGCGCGGGGGTGCATGCGGCAGACAGTGAAGGGCTAGCTGCGAGTCGTTCTCACTCCCCGCCACCTTGTCTCTGCAGGCACAGGCGCTAAGGGGGGGCGCACGTTGACCCTTTCAGGATGTGTCATGGCTGAACGCCCGCTCTCGCCGCACCTGTCGATCTGGAGATGGGGGCCGGCGATGCTGGTCTCGATCCTGCACCGGATTTCCGGTGACGGCATGGCCCTTGTCGCTCTGCCTGTTCTGCTGTGGTGGCTCAGCGCCCTCGCCAGCGGGCCGGACGCTTACGAGACTTTCACCGCGATCGCGACGTCGTGGTACGGCTACATCGTGCTCGTTGGCATAAGCTGGGCGTTCTTCAATCACCTGTGCTCCGGCATCCGGCACTTCGTGCTGGATATGGGCGCGGGTTACGAGGTGGATGGCAACAACCGCTGGTCGGTGGCGACGGTCGTGGGCGGCGTGGTTCTGACCGCGGCGTTCTGGGCCGTGCTGGTGCTGCGTTGAAGGGGACAGGGCAATGAACCAGCAAACCTCTTTCGAACGCAAGGGCACCCGGGTGGGCAAAGTGCGCGGGCTCGGCTCTGCGCATCACGGGTCGCATCACTGGCTGCTCCAGCGCTTTACTGCCGCGGGCAACCTGCTGACGGTGCTCTACCTCGTCTTCTCGATCCTGCTGCTGCCGGATCTTTCGTATGAAAACGCGTTCCGCTGGCTCAGCCAGCCTGCGGGCGCGCTGCCACTGGCGCTGCTGATCGTGTCCGTGTTCTGGCACGCCCGACTGGGATTGCAGGTGTTGATCGAAGATTACGTCCACGCGCAGGGAACCCGTTTCGCCACGATGCTTGTGCTCAACCTCGTCACTTTCGCGGCTGCCGGTTTCGGCCTGCTGTGTCTGGTGTTTATCGTGGCCAAGGGGCTGGCGCTGACCTCCGCACAAGGGGCGATGGCGGCGGCGATGCAGGCCATGCAAGGCGGTATGCAGGGAGGCGGAATGTGAGCGAGAGTGCATCGCAGGCGGCGCCTTCGTACAAGATTATCGATCACACCTATGACGTTGTCGTCGTGGGCGCGGGCGGATCGGGCTTGCGCGCAACCATGGGCAGCGCCGAAAGCGGGCTGAAAACGGCCTGCATCACCAAGGTCTTCCCAACGCGCAGCCACACGGTCGCCGCGCAGGGCGGCATCGCGGCCAGCCTCGGCAACAACAGCCCCGATCACTGGACCTGGCACATGTACGACACCGTCAAGGGGTCGGACTGGCTGGGCGATCAGGACGCGATCGAATACATGGTGCGTGAAGCGCCGAACGCGGTTTACGAGCTTGAACATGCGGGTATGCCGTTCAGCCGCAATGCTGATGGCACGATCTACCAGCGCCCGTTCGGCGGCCACATGCAGAACATGGGTGAAGGCCCGCCGGTGCAGCGCACCGCTGCCGCTGCCGACCGTACCGGCCACGCGATGCTCCACGCGCTCTATCAGCAGAGCTTGAAGTACGACGCGGATTTCTTCATCGAATACTTCGCCATCGACCTGATCATGAAGGACGGGCCGAACGGCAAGCAATGCGTGGGCGTGATCGCGCTGTGTCTGGACGATGGTTCCATCCACCGCTTCCGCGCGCAGGCCGTTGTGCTGGCGACGGGCGGGTATGGCCGCACCTACTTCACCTGCACCAGCGCCCATACCTGCACCGGCGACGGCGGCGGCATGGTGCTGCGCGCCGGCCTGCCGTTGCAGGACATGGAATTCGTGCAGTTCCACCCCACTGGCATCTACGGTGCGGGCGTGCTCATTACAGAGGGCGCGCGGGGCGAGGGCGGATACCTCACCAACAGCGAGGGCGAACGCTTTATGGAGCGTTACGCACCCAGCGCGAAGGACCTTGCCAGCCGCGACGTGGTGTC
>DATMGK010000043.1:0-75557 GCA_035555595.1 Croceibacterium sp.
GCGGCGGTGTCATCCTCTATCGAGAAGTCCGGGCCGGAAATGTCTGTGGCCCCGGCGGCAACGAGCGCATCCAACACCTCGCCAGTGCGCGGCACGTCCCGCAGCTTCACGCTGACGCGGTTGGAGGCCTGATAGCCACGGAACACCTGCCGGCGCGCTTCCTGATCGTAATCGTATTGCGAGCCGAGGCTGATCCCAGTGGTCTGGATATCCCGTTCCGGAATGCCGAGCGCCTTGATACGCGCCACCACGGCAGTCATCGCCTGTGCGTTCGCCTGCATGGCGGCGACGGCGCTGTTCGCCTGAGTGGTGACGCCCGCCCCCACTGTGACGAGGTTCGGTTCCGCCTCCACATTTTCCTGCACCGTCAGTTCGACGACGGGGCCAGTGGCGGGAATCTGCACCTCCGCAGCGGCGGCGGATGCGGCGAGCGCCGAAACGGCAACGAGGGGAATGGCGTAGCGGATCATATATCTGTCTCCTTGATTGCCACGTGAAATGCGTAGCCGCCGCTTGCGGGCGGCTGAACCGCGTGAACCCTGAACAGAAGGACGGAGACGTTCCGCCCTTACCTTGCCCCAACGCATAACCGCCACTAGGTGCCCCGGAGATGGCTGAAGCACCGATCCTTTCCTGGGAAAACCTGGGCCTGCAACAGGGCGGCCGCTGGCTGTTCCGCGAATTGGACCTGCACATCGGCCCGCGCGACAGGCTGGCCCTGATCGGCCGCAACGGCGCGGGAAAGACCACGCTGTTCCGCCTGATCGCCGACATGATCGAGGCCGATACCGGCAAGCGATCCATCCAGCCCGGCACGCGCATCGTGATGCTGGAGCAGGAGCCGGACTTCACCCCGTTCGAAACGCTGATGGACTTTGCGCTGTCCGGCAAGGACGCGCCCCAGCGGCACGAGGTGGAATCGATCGCCGGGCAACTGGGCATCGATATGAGCCGCCCGGCCAGGACGGCCAGCGGCGGCGAAAAGCGGCGAGCAGCCATCGCGCGCGGGCTGGCGATGGAGCCTGACCTGCTGCTGATGGACGAGCCGACCAACCACCTGGACCTGGCCGCGATCGACTGGCTGGAAAGCTGGCTGAACCGATACAAGGGCGCATTCGTGGTCATCAGCCACGACCGCACGTTCCTGAAACGCCTGACGCGGGCGACGCTGTGGCTGGATCGCGGGTCCATGCGCCGCAAGGAAGTGGGCTTTGGCGGATACGAGGCGTGGGAAGAGGAAGTCTATGCGTCAGAGGCGCGCGCGGCGGAGAAACTGGACGCGAAGCTGAAGCTGGAAGCGCACTGGCTGGAACGCGGCGTGACCGCCCGCCGCAAGCGCAATCAGGGCCGGCTGGAAGCCCTGCACCGGATGCGGGCGCAACGCGCGTCGATGATCGGCAAGGCCGGCACGTCCAAGCTGGCGCTGGCCACCGATGACGAGGTGCGCACCAAGTCCGTGATCGTGGCCGAGGGCGTGAGCAAGCAGTTTGGCGAACGCACGGTGATCCGCAATTTCACGCTGCGTATCCAGCGCGGCGACCGGATCGGCGTGGTCGGTGCCAATGGCGCGGGCAAGACCACTCTGCTGAAGCTGCTGACCGGCGAGATGGAGCCAGACGAAGGCACCGTGAGCCTGGCGAAAACGCTGAGCGGGGTGATGATCGATCAGCAGCGCAGCCTGATGAGCCCGGAAAAGAAAGTGCGCGATATCCTGGCCGAAGGGGGCGACTGGCTGGACGTGCGCGGCGTGCGCAAGCATGTGCAGGCCTATCTGAAAGACTTCCTGTTCGATCCGTCACTGGTCGATTCCCCGGTGGGTGCGCTTTCGGGTGGGGAGCGTAGCCGCCTGTTGCTGGCGCGCGAGTTCGCCCGCAAATCCAACCTGCTAGTGCTGGACGAACCGACCAACGACCTCGACCTCGAAACGCTGGACCTGTTGCAGGAAGTGATCGCGGATTACGAAGGCACCGTGCTGATCGTCAGCCACGACCGCGACTTTCTGGACCGCACCGTGACCATCACGCTGGGTCTGGATGGCAGCGGTACGGTGGACGTGGTCGCGGGCGGATACGCGGACTGGGAAGCGAAGCGGAAGAAAGCGAGCGCCCCGGCGGAGAAGAAGGCGGCAAAGACCCCGCAGGCCCCGCCCCCTCCCCCGACGCAGAAGCCAGCCAAGCTGAGTTACAAGGACCAGCGCGATTACGATCTGCTGCCCGCGCGGATCGAACAACTGGAAGCCGAAATCGCGAAGGGCGAGGAAGTGCTGGCCGACTCGGCGCTCTACACCCGCGACCCCGCCCGCTTCGCCAGCGTGAACACCACGCTGGAGAAAGCGCGCGAAGAGAAGGACGCCGCCGAACTGCGCTGGCTGGAACTGGCGGAGCTGGTCGAGGGCTGACGCGGTGTTGACGGTGTCGGCACTGTGCTGAGCGACGAAGCGCGGATCAGGTGATGCGGTAGAAATCGGCCACGCGGTCCAGCGCAAGCCGGAGCACCAGCTTGCCGCTGCGAGAGGGCCACTGAAGCGCCTTTTCGGCGGCGGGCAGCGTTTCGCAGGCGCAGACCACGCGCCACAGGATATCGTCCAGCCCCCTGCCCGCCGCCCCGATCGCGCCATGGAAACGTGAGCGCGCGGAAATCTGACGTTCTGTTGGGGAAAGCCCCGTGCCAGCCCCTCCGCGCACACGCACAGGCTCCCAACGCATGGTGATGCCGGGCGAAAGCTGCGCCGCCTCGTAATCAGCGCGAAGTCGCTCGCCCGCATCAAACAGGCGATCTTCCAGATGTCCGTGAGCATGAAGCCAGCCGAGCGGCGATTCGGCGAGATTGACCGTAACGCTGCGTCGCTTTGCCGTAACGCCCCGCCGCTTGCGTGGGCCTTCCGAGGTGAGCTCTCTTTCCACAAGTTTGCGTTTCACAGGAATCTCCTACAGTTACTGGCAGTGGCCTTGCCAAAAGCAGGCACCTGTAGGAAAACCGAAAAACCAAATGGGTTAGGAGTGGTCGCGCCGTGATCAATCGCATTCGCGATATTCGCAAGCAGAAGCAGATGACACTGGCCGAAGTGGCCGAGCGTTGCGAACCCCCGACGACCGCGCAGACCATCGGTCGGCTTGAAACCGGCACGCGCAACCTGTCGCTGGTGTGGATGAACCGCATCGCCGCCGCGCTGGGGGTCGATCCCGAACTGCTGGTGAAAGGCGAAGAGACTGAGGGGCCGAAGATCGTGGCGCGGCTGACCGAAAACGGCGCCGACGCCCTCCCTTCGCCCCGCGACGCGATCCTGCCGAGCGAGCTGGGCGGAGACGCGCCGCTGGTCTGCATGGCCATCGATGCGCCGCAGGGGGAATACCGCACGGGCGATCAGTTGTGGCTGCGGCAGTTTTCGCCGGAGGACGCATCGAAGCTGATCAACCGTGACGTGCTGGTGCCCCGGCCCGGCGGGCGGTTTGCCTTCGGGCGGCTGATCGATCGTCAGGGAAAGATGGTGGGCCTGCTGCCGCCCGGAACGGGACAGCGGCAGATCGTGGTCGACAACCCCGCCTGGCTGGCGGTGGCAGAAATGCTGGTCCGCAAGCTGTAGATCACGGCTTTTTGGCGGAGGCTGTTTCTTTGGTTCCGCGCGGAGGCGCTGAGATATTCAGTTCGCCGCCGCTGGCGCAGATCGCCTTCCACCAAACCGGCCAGCTACTGACCGGTTTGGTAGTTTAACCTCTCCGCGCCTTCGCGTGAAACCTTAGGCTTCCCCGCGCGCGCGGCGTTCCTGCGCGTCGATGGCGCTTTCCTTCGGCACGAAGCTGTCGGGCTTCACCCCCAGCCAGATCAGGATCGGCGTGGCCATGAAGATCGAGCTGTAGGTGCCGACGAAGATACCGAGCGTAATCGCCGCGGTGAAACCGAAGATCACGTCCGGCCCCAGAAGCAGCAGCGCCACCAGCGTGATGAGCAGCGAGGTGGACGTAACGACCGTTCGTGACAGCGTTTCGTTGACCGAAAGATCCAGCAGTTCCGGCAGCGGCATCTTGCGGTATTTTTTCAGGTTTTCGCGAACGCGGTCATAGACGACGATATTGTCGTTCAGCGAATAGCCGATCAGTGTGAGCAGCGCGGCGACGATGTTCAGATCGAATTCCATCTGCGTCAGCGCGAAGAGGCCGATCGTCAGCGTCACGTCATGCGCCAGCGCGAACAGGGCGCCCACGCCGAACTGCCATTCGAAACGCACCCAGATGTAGATCGAGATACCGATCATCGCCAGCAGCAGGGCGACCATGCCGGTCGTGAACAGTTCCTGCGAAACCTTGCCGGAAACCGATTCGGCAGAGCCGATTTCGGCGTTCGGGTGATGCTGTTCCAGAGTCGCGCGGATATCGCGGATCATCTTTTCGGTCAGCGCCGGCTCTTCCTCGTCCGGAAGGCCCATACGCACGGAAATGATGTTGGGCTGGCCGAGAGCCTGCAACGTAGGTTCGCCATAACCGAGCGCGTCAATCTCTTCACGCACTTCGGCCATCGGGGCGGTGGTCCCCTGCGGGAAGGTCACGCGAATCGACTGCCCGCCAACGAAGTCCACGCCCAGATTGAGGCCGTTGATGAAGGCCAGCGCGATGGAGGCCGCCATCAGCAGGATACTGATCGAGTAGAACGGCACCCGCCAGCGCAGGAAGTGGATGTTCGTGTTGTCGGGAATGAGCTTGAGCAGTTTCATCCGATTAAGCCCTTACAGCACGATATCGGTGGGGCGTTTGCGGCGCAGCCAGCCGGCCACCCACATGCGGGTAAGCGTCACGGCGGTGAACACCGAAGTGACAATGCCGATCATCAGCACGACCGCGAAGCCGCGAACCGGACCAGTGCCGAACATGAACATGATCACGGCAGCAATGGTGTTGGTGATGTTGGCGTCGAAAATCGCGCGGCTCGCTTCCTTGTAGCCAAGCTCCACAGCCTGAACCACGCGGCGGCCACGCGCCCGTTCTTCGCGAATACGCTCGTTGATAAGCACGTTCGCGTCCACGGCCGCACCCACGGTGAGCACCAGACCCGCGATGCCCGGCAGCGTGAGCGCCGCCATCGAGCCGAGCAGCGCCATGACGCCGAGAACCATCAGCAAGTTCAGGATCAACGCGGCGCAGGTGTAGTACCCGAAGCGGCCATAGGTCACCAACATGAAGACCATCAGGGCGGTGAGGCCGACCACCATGGCGATAGCGCCCTTGGTGATCGAATCGGCGCCGAGTTCAGCACTGATCGAGAATTCCTCGATCACGGTGAGATCCACCGGCAGCGCGCCCGACCGCAGCGCGATGGCGAGCTGGTTGGCGGTATCGACGGTGAAGCTACCCGAGATTTGCGCCGAACCGCCCAGAATGGGCTCGTTGATATTGGGCGCGGAGATGACCTCGCCATCGAGGATGATGGCGAACGGCTTGCCCACGTTCTGGCTGGTCAGCCGCGCAAAACGGGCGCCGCCCTGCGGATCGAACTGGATCGAAACGACCGGCGAATTGGTCTGCTGTTCGAAAGTCTGCTGCGCGTTGGTAAGCGAATCGCCGCGAATACCGCCAAGGCGCTTCACCGCGATCGCCGTGCCTTCGCCCGGCGTGCCCTTCGCATACGGTACGATCTCGCTGCCCGGAGGGGCAATGCCCTGAGCGACGTTGGCCGGCAGGGCGTCCATATCCACCAGCTTGAATTCCAGTTCCGCCGTCTGGCCGAGAAGATCCTTGAGCGCCTGAGGATCCTTCAGGCCCGGCACATCGACCACGATACGGTCAGAACCAGCGCGGATGATCGTCGGTTCGCGCGTGCCGAGCGCGTCGATACGCTTGCGCACGACTTCGGTCGCGGATTCCATCGCGTTGTTGATCGCGAGATCCAGCCCGGCCTTCGTCTGCGTGAGGACGAAGCGGCTGCCATCGACGACCTGAATCGTCCAGTCGCGCTGTCCCGTCAGCCCCGCACCCGTGGTGAACGGTTCGATCAGGCCGCGCGCGGCATCAACCTGCGAGGGATCTTCGAGCAGGAACGACAGACGACCGCCCGAGGTGGAGATTTCCCCGATGCGAATGCGCGGTTTGGCGTCGCGCATGGCGGCGCGCACCGCCTCTTCCATAGTCTCAAGACGCTGGCGGGCGACCTGGCTAGGTTCCGCCTCCAGCATGATGTGGCTGCCGCCCGCGAGGTCGAGCCCGAGGTTGACCATCGGCCGGGGCAGGAAGGAAGGCCACTGCACGCCTGCCACAGTGACCAGCGACGGAACCGACGCGAGCGCCAGGAACAGTGTGATGGCCCACAGGTAAATGCGTTTCCAAGGGGGGAAATCGAGCATCGCCTTTCAGCCCCCGATCAGTCGTTAGCCGGTTTGCCGGACGGGGCGACGATATCGCCCAGCGTGGATTTGACGGCCTTCACCTTCACACCCTGCGCGATTTCCAGTTCCACATAATCGTCGTCCACCTTCGTCACCTTGGCAACAAGACCGCCGGCGGTGACGACCTGATCGCCGCGCTTCACAGCCGCGACCTTTTCCCGGTGCGCCTTCTGCTGACGCATCTGCGGACGGATGATGAGGAACCAGAAGATCGCCACCATACCGATGATCGGCAGGAACTGAATCCATCCGGGAGGTGCAGCGCCAGCGGCGCCGGCGGCAAGGAAATCGAGCATGATGACGGCCTATCGCAACGGCTGAATGACAGGTTCGGGACGCCCGTTGGCCGCCCTCTCCCTCGGTGGCCGCCGCGCCTAGCAGCAAAGCAAAGGGGGTGCAATCAGCGGCGCTTGCCACCCCGGAATCGCTTGCCTATAGGCGCGGCTCCACTGGCTCGGGACGTAGCGCAGCCTGGTAGCGCATCACACTGGGGGTGTGGGGGTCGCAGGTTCGAATCCTGTCGTCCCGACCAGTGGTTTTCCACCCCCTTCCCATTCCCGCCCGCCGGGCGCAGAGGGGCCGCATGCCTCCCGCCCATCCCCTTCGTGGCGCGCTGCTTTGCCTTGTGGCGCTGGCGCTGTTCGCGTGCATGGACGCGACGACCAAATACCTGTCGCAAAGCCATGCGGTGCCGCTGATCGTGGGCGTGCGCTATCTGGGCAACTTCCTGCTGATGGTCGCCCTGCTGGGCCCGACTCACGGCAGCCGCATGGTGCGAACCAAGCGGACGCGGCTGGTGGTGCTGCGCGCAATATGTCTGGCGATCGGGTCGCTGTTCATCGGCCTGGCCCTGCAACGAATGCCGGTGGCGGAAACGACCGCAATGACATTTCTGGCCCCGATTCTGCTGGTGGTCGTGGCAGGGCCGGTGCTGGGTGAACGCGTGGGATGGATCGGCTGGGCGGCGACTCTGGCCGGATTCGCCGGGGTTCTGCTGATCGCGCGGCCGGGCGGCGGGATGGTGACGATGGGCGTGGTCTTCGCGCTGATCGCCGTGGTGATGAACCTTGGCTATCAACTGCTTTCGCGCGTGCTGGCGGCAAGCGAGAACACCTTTGCCCTGCTGTTCTACACCGCGCTGGCCGGATCGGTGATCTATGGCATCGCCATGCCGTGGTTCATCGAGGACCACGCGCCGAGCCTGCTGGAAGCGGCATTGTTCCTGAGCCTGGGGATTCTGGGCGGAACTGGACACTTCCTGTTCACCGCCGCGTTCCGCCTTGCCCCCGCGTCGTTGCTGGCCCCGCTGAACTATATGCAATTGCTGTGGGCAGGGCTGCTGGGGTGGCTGGTGTTCGACGATGTACCCGATGCCGTCAGCCTGCTGGGAATGGCCATGATCGCCGGATCGGGCGTGCTGGTAGCACTAAGGACACGGATGCCGCCGGCAAAGAGAACCGCATAAGCCGTTTTTACTTTCCTACATGAACCATATCGGTTCACATTGGCGCGACTCACCAATCAGGCAGGAGACGCGCCATGCCTCTCGAATCAATCATCGGCCCGCTGGCATCGATCATCGACAAGGTGATCCCGGACAAAGCGGCCCGCGAAAAGGCCAAGCTGGAACTGCTGCGGCTGGAAGGGTCGCAGGAACTGGAAAGCGTGCAGGCGCGCCTTTCCGCAATTCTGGCAGAGGCGAAATCGCCCGATCCGTGGACCAGCCGCGCCCGGCCCAGTTTCCTTTATGTAATGTACGCCATGATTCTGTGGGCGGTGCCCATGGGCATTATCGCGGTGTTCCGGCCGGATGCCGCGCGGGCGATCGCGGATGGCATGAACGCCTATCTGAACGGCCTGCCCGAACCGCTCTACGCCCTCTTCGGCACGGGTTACCTAGGCTACACCGCCGCGCGCCAGTGGGGCAAAGCGAAGGGCGTGGAGAATTGATCGCGGGGCAGCGACAGGGCGACGGGCGGGCGATTGCCCCGTCCATCGCCGGATGGCCCGTTGCAGGCGCGAGCCTTTCACCTTTTGCGCTGCCCCGCCCTTCCCGCTATGCCGCGCGTCGCAAGGGGAAATACCTGATGTCCGATATCGTTTTCGTCCTGAATGGCCCGAACCTCAACCTGCTCGGCACGCGCGAGCCGGAAATATACGGGGCCGATACGCTGGACGACATCGCCTCGCGGCTGGAGGACAAGGGCCGCACGCTGGGGCTGGAAATCGACCTGCGCCAGTCCAACCACGAAGGCCACCTGTGCGACTGGTTGCACGAAGCGCAGGCCGTCAACGCGAAAGCCGTGCTGCTGAACGCCGGGGCGCTGACGCATACCAGCCTGGCGCTTTACGACGCGATCCGATCGATCCGCACACCGGTGATAGAAGTCCACATTTCCAACCCGCTGGCGCGCGAAGCCTATCGCCACAAAAGCTATGTCGGGATGGCCGCCAAGGGAACCATTGCCGGGCTGGGAGCCTATGGATACGAGCTGGCGCTGGAGGCTGCGGCCCGGCTTTGAGCAAAACCCGGCAGACGCGCCAGAGCCTTGCCCCCTTGCCTTGGCGCGCTGCAAAACGCATAGCGCGCGGCCACGAGACAATCTCGCGAGGGACATAGATGGCCGACGAAGGCGTCAACAAGGGTAAAGCCGGCGCCAAGAGCGCAGGCGGGCTGAACGTAGATACCGGGCTGGTGCGCCAGCTCGCCGAAATGCTGGCCGAAACCGGCCTCACCGAAATTGAAGTGGCCGATGGCGACCGCAGCATCCGCGTTTCGCGTGGCGCGGCCCCCGTTTCCGCAGTGGCCGCCGCGCCTGTCGTTCCGGTCGCGGCCCCGGCAGCCGCCGCCCCTGCCGCAGCCGCGCCTGACGCGCCGGTGGCCGATCTGGCCAATGCCTTACGCTCGCCGATGGTGGGCACCGCCTATCTCTTCCCCGAACCGGGCGCGGCCCCGTTCGTGAAAGTGGGCGACAAGGTGAAGACCGGTGACACGCTGCTGATCGTGGAAGCGATGAAGGTGATGAACCCGATCGCCGCCACGAAGGACGGCACCGTGCAGAGCATCCTGATCGAGAACGCCCAGCCGGTCGAATACGACCAGCCGCTGGTCGTGATCGCCTGAGCGCGCACTGATGCCCATTACCCGGCTGCTGATCGCCAACCGCGGCGAAATCGCGCTACGCATTCATCGCGCCGCGCACGAGATGGGTATCGAGACGGTGGCGGTGCATTCCACCGCAGACGCCGATGCGATGCATGTGCGGCTGGCCGACCATGCGGTTTGCATCGGCCCGCCGCCTGCCAGCGAAAGCTATCTGAACACGGCCGCGATCATTTCCGCAGCCGAAATTTCTGGCGCCGACGCGATCCACCCCGGCTATGGCTTCATGTCGGAAAACGCGCAGTTCGCGGAAATCGTGGAAGCGCACGACATCGTATGGATCGGGCCGAAACCCGAACATATCCGCACGATGGGCGACAAGGTGGAAGCCAAGCGCACCGCGGGCGCGCTGGGCCTGCCGCTGGTGCCGGGTTCCGACGGGGCGGTATCCGACCCCGAAGTGGCGGCGAAGATCGCTGACGAAATCGGCTATCCGGTGATCATCAAGGCGGCCAGCGGTGGCGGCGGGCGCGGCATGAAAGTGTGCAACAGCCCGGACCAGTTGGAAACGCTTATGAAGCAGGCGGGTACCGAGGCGAAAGCCGCGTTCGGTGACGACACCGTCTATATCGAGAAATACCTGGGCAACCCGCGCCACATCGAATTCCAGGTGTTTGGCGACGGAAACGGCAATGCCATCCATCTGGGCGAGCGTGACTGTTCGTTGCAGCGCCGCCACCAGAAAGTGCTGGAAGAAGCCCCCTCCCCCGTGATCTCGCCCGAAGAGCGTGCGCGGATGGGCGGCATCGTGGCCAAGGCGATGGCCGACATGGGCTATCGCGGGGCAGGCACGATCGAGTTCCTGTGGGAAAACGGCGAGTTCTATTTCATCGAAATGAACACCCGCCTGCAGGTGGAACATCCCGTTACGGAAGCGATCACCGGCGTGGATCTGGTGCGCGAACAGATCCGCGTGGCGGAAGGCAAGCCCCTTTCCGTGACGCAGGACGACATCCAGTTCACCGGCCACGCGATCGAATGCCGCATCAACGCGGAAGACCCATGGACCTTCGCCCCCAGCCCCGGCCTTGTGACAGCCTATCACGCGGCGGGCGGCATGCATGTGCGCGTGGATAGCGGGCTTTATGCGGGATACCGCATCCCGCCCTATTACGATTCCATGATCGCCAAGCTGATCGTCTATGGCCGCACCCGCGAAGGCTGCATCATGCGCCTGCGCCGCGCGCTGGAAGAAATGGTGGTGGAAGGCGTGAAGACCTCCATCCCCCTGCACCAGCAACTGCTGCGCGAGCCGGACGTGCTGAACGGCGACTATTCGATCAAGTGGCTGGAAGACTGGCTGGCCGGTCGCGAGGGATAAGGCGCGAGGAAACAACTGCGGATCGCGCTTGGTGCGCGGGATGCACGTTTCCGTCCGCATTTCCGGTCAGGCGTAAAGCCTGCAGGCTTTGCGGCTTTAACAGCTTTGGGGCCTGCCCGTCGCCGGTGGCGTGGGTGGCCTTATGCCTTCGCGGTTGACGCGTCGGATCATGACCCCAAAAAAGGGTGACACCTCACCGGCAGGATCGCCCTTTGGAAACCATCACGATTGTTCTTCTGCTTCTGCTGGCGGTCATCGTCAGCGGGATCGTGTCGAGGGTGCTGCCCCTGCCCTTGCCGCGCCCGCTGTTCCAGATCGCGCTGGGCGCGCTGATCGGAATGGTTGCGGACTGGCGGGTCACGCTCAATCCCGAGATTTTCTTCCTGCTGTTCCTGCCGCCTCTGCTGTTTCTGGATGGCTGGCGCATCCCGCGCGAGGAACTGTTCAAGGACGCAAAGACGGTTCTGGAACTGGCCCTTGGGCTGGTTGTGTTCACGGTTCTGGGCATGGGGCTGCTAATCCATTGGATGATCCCGTCGATGCCGCTGGCGGTGGCCTTTGCATTGGCGGCCGTGGTTTCCCCGACAGACCCCATCGCCGTATCCGCAATTGCCCAGCGCGTGCCGATCCCCCGGCGCATGATGCACATCCTTGAGGGTGAATCGCTGCTCAACGATGCGTCCGGCCTCGTTTGCCTTCGCTTTGCGATCGCGGCGGCCCTGACAGGCGTATTCTCGATACAGAACGCCGCGCTGAACTTCGTATGGGTGGCGCTGGGCGGCATAGCGGTGGGCGTCGGCGTGACCTGGGCCGTGGCGAAAGCCAAGAGCTTCGTCACCCGGCACTATGGCGAGGATGGCGGGGCGCAGGTGCTTATCAGCCTGCTGATCCCCTTCGGTTCCTATTTGGTGGCCGAACACCTGCACTGTTCCGGCATTCTTGCGGCGGTGGCGGCGGGGCTGACCATGGGGTTCGTGGAAACGCGGGGCGACATCGCCGCGACAACGCGCATACGCCGCAACAGCATCTGGGACACCATCCAGTTCACCGCGAACGGCATCATCTTCGTGCTGCTGGGCGAACAATTGCCCGGCATCCTGAGCGGTGCGGCGGAAACCGTGAGGATGACCGGCCACCATGACGAATGGTGGCTGGCGGTATATGTGCTGGCAATCAACGCGGGGCTGGCGGCGCTGCGCTTCCTGTGGGTCTGGCTGTCCTTCCGCCTGACATTGTTCCGCCAGGGGGAATGGCGGCAAAAGCCGAACTGGCGGATAGTCGCCGCGATGTCCTTTGCCGGTGTGCGTGGAGCCATCACGCTCGCCGGTGTGCTGACACTGCCGCTGACAATGGCCGATGGATCGGCATTCCCCGCCAGAGATCTGGCGATCTTCCTGGCGATGGGCGTGATTATCGTATCGCTTGTCGTGGCAAGCATCGGGCTGCCGCTGCTGCTGCGCGGCCTGGAATTGCCCGATGATCCCGCGCATCTGGTGGAAGAGGAAAACGCCCGCGTGGCCGCCGCCGAAGCGGCCATCGGCGCGGTTCAGCTCGCCGAACATCGCATGGCCGAAGGGAAGGCAAACGCGGATGCCTATATCGCCGCGGCCGGGCGCGTCATGGATGGTTACCGCGCGCGGATCGAAGCACGGCAGACGGACGACGAAGGGAAGGCAACAGCGCGTCAGGCCGAGAGCATCGAACGGGAACTGCGGCTCGCCGGACTGAAGGCCGAACGCACCGCCATATTCAGGATGGTCCGCCACCGCGAACTGGGCAGCGCGACGGCCCGCAAGCTAGTTCGCGAACTGGACCTTCAGGAAGTGCGATATACCGAATGACCCGTGAGTACGGTGGCGCAACTAAGCTGCGCCCTGCCGCCGCGCGATCAGATATCCGCCCGCCGCGCCGCCCAGTATCTTGAGCAGGTGAGATGAGAGGTAGGGCAGATCCATCGCCTGGCTGAAATCCGTCTTTTCCGGCGCGAGCCAATAAGCGGTGAGCGCGAGAATGGTGTAGATCAGCAGGCTCATCAAACCCGTAACCACGCCGTTGGCTATCGGACGGTCAGAGCGGCGAAACAGCCAGAGGACGACCAGCAAGGCCGCGACGAAAGAGGCGGGCGGCACAAGCGCGTTAAGCGTGGGGACGGCGGCGGGAGAACTCAGCGCGATGGGCGCGGCGACAACGGCCAGAACGAATTCGACCAGCAAAGCCGCCAACAACGCGCGGCCCCAGCGGATGCCCTCGATCCCTTCCGCTTCATGTTCCACGGTCATTCTCCTGCACCTTCACCGATCCGTTCATATTCCAGAGCGAAGCTGGGGTCACATTCATAGGGATAGACATACTGGCCCGGCTGCCGCGTCCATTTGATGTAGCGCGCGCCGTTGTTTTCCAGCACCTCCGGATCTTCGAACCACTGCGTTGCCAGCAGGTCCTTGCCATCGTCGCTTAACCGATAGCGTTCGATCATGTGAATCTTGTCACTGTGATCGAGGCCGTTGTTGGTGATGGTGGACGCGGCCAGGTGCGTGGTGTCGACAACCAGTTCGTCACCTTCCCAATGGCCGATCGAATGGCCGATCTTGGAATGGGGCGCGTCTTCTGGCGGATGCCCTCGCCCGTCCATATGGATCAGCCGGACCTGATCGAAGTATTCATACTTGAAGACGATCAGTTCGGGCGTCTGGAACACCTCGAACGGAAAAGGCCCCTGCAGGCCATAGACGATGGATGGCGGCAGGCACACGCGTGACACGCTCATATCAGTTTCCGGCGTCCACGCCTCTGCCTTGGCCAGTGCATCGGGCTTCAGCTTGAGGCCGCCGTATTCGTGCTGAGGAAACTCCGCGACGCCGGTATCGTCGATAATAACGGTGTCGGGCGGCAGTTTTTCCACCAGATCGGCGGGCGGATCGCCCGCATCGAAGCTGAGGTTCCAGAAGCCCTGAAGATCGGCCTGCGCCAGCGCGGTGGCAGGTGCCGCGATCAGGGCGGCGGTTGCGATAAGCCATGTACGCATGGTCAGCTCTGGTCCGCGTGACCGAACGGCGCGGAACCGATCAGGCGCCCATCAGCGCGGACCGCACGGCGCAGGCGGATATAGGGCTTCCCGTCACGGCTGGCCCATCCGTCGATCGTTATCGTTTCACCCGGTTTGATACTGTCCCGCGCCCAGCCGCGCCGCATCAGCACCACCGGGGCATTGGTTTCCGCACGCCATTCCGTGACTTTGCCCTGCGCATCGGTGACGTCCATCACCACAGTGCCGTGAGGATTGGTAAAGCGGAACGCCGTGACCTTGCCGGTGATGGTCACGTCCCTGCTCGGGTCGAAAAAGACCGCGAACGAATGATGCGCCAGCGCGGCGGCCGGGGCCATGCAGGCCAGCGCCACGGCAATGGAAAGCGCGCGACTCCTCATCGAAACTCCCCTCTATTCTCTCTTTTTCCCAGCCTACATCCTGGCCGGGCCCGGTGGAAGGGGAACCCGGCCAGAAATCAGCCCAGCGGAACGCCGGGTTCGCTCTTGGAAGTACGGATGGTCAGCGATGTCTTGACGCTGGCCACATTGGGGGCAGGCGTCAGCTTGCTGGTGAGAAATTCCTGAAAGCTTTGCAGATCGCGGCTGACGATCTTCAGGATGAAGTCGATCTCACCATTCAGCATGTGGCATTCGCGCACATCGGGCAAAGCCTTGATGTGGTTCTCAAACGCTCGCAGGTCTTCTTCCGCCTGACTTTTCAGGCTGACCATTGCGAAGACGGTGATCGCAAAGCCGAGCTTCGAAGGATCGAGATCGGCGTGGTAGCCGCGGATGACGCCCGCTTCCTCCAGCGCGCGGACGCGGCGCAGACACGGCGGAGCGGTGAGCCCCACCCGGCGCGCGAGATCGACGTTGGTTACCCGGCCTTCAGCCTGCAATTCGGCGAGAAGGTGACGATCGATGCTGTCCAGTGTTGACATGACATTTCACCCCCGCGTCTGAGATAAAAACGGAATAACCGGCCGTTGAAATTATCGGCCGCCCAGCCCCGTTGCCCCGAAATATTATTGTGTATGACGGCAATTGTCCCGCTTTGCAACGCGCCAAAGGGAAGCCGTTTCGCCCTGCGTCGGACGGGCTATGGGCCAAAGCGCAGCGCCCTGTACGCCGCCGCCCTTTCGCCGGAGAATCGATGCAGTTCGACGATCGCCTTGCCACCGTGCTGCGCGTACCCGCGCAGAGCGAGGCTGCGGCGCGAACGCAATACCGGCAGTTGCTCGACCTGCTGGGATCGATGCCGGCCGACGCCGAGGGCGTACTGGTGGAAGCAGCCTATGAACGGCTTGGCGAACTGGCTGACACCCTGCCCCCTGCACTGCAATCGGCGATCCTGCGCGCGCCCGGGCTGCGGCTGCGCAATGCTGCGCTGGCGAGTTGGCTTTCCACCCGCGATCCGCAGGCGGCAGCGGCGGCGATGGCAACCGCACAGCTTGAAGAAGGCGAATGGCTGAACCTCATCCCCCGGCTGTCGATGACGGCGCGAGGGTTCCTCCGCCATCGGCGCGACCTGCCTTTCGCGGCCCAGCAGGTGCTGGAACGACTGGGTGTGCGCGATCTGGTGCTGCCCGAACCTGAGGCATGGCTGGAAGGCACCGACCACCGGCCTGAGCTTGAGGCAGGCGCCCCAGTCGCAGAGGAACAGGCGCCGGAAGCCGAGGCAGGCATTGGTGCGCTCGTCCGCCGTATCGAGGCGTTCCAACGCGCCCGGCGGGAGGCCGCCTCCGCACCGCGCCTGCCTCTGGGCGACGTAAGGCCCGAAACCGATTTCGCAGACGCAGGAAACCGGCGCGGAGCGTTCGATTTTGCTACCGATCCACAAGGTGCGATCATATGGGCGGACCCCGCGATGGCGCCGCTGGCGGTTGGCCTGCGGCTGGGGGCGACTGGCCACGGTTCGACGGGACTGGCGGACGCGTGGGCAACCCGCGCACTTTCCCTGCGGCAGCCCCTGCGCGGCGCCCGCATCACGCTTTCCGGGCCCGCGGAAATCGCCGGGGACTGGCGGATAGACGCTGTTCCGGCGTTTTCCCCTGTCGGTGGGGCGTTCGATGGATATCGCGGCAGGATGCGCCGTTTCGACAGCCGGCCTTCCGCGGCCGCCGTTGCTGCCGGGGCTGACCGGATGCGGCAATTGCTGCACGAATTGCGCACGCCGGTGGGCGCCATCCAGGGCTTTGCCGAGCTGATCCAGCAGCAGATGTTCGGCCCGGCGCCGAATGAATATCGCGCACTCGCCGCCGGGATCGCGGTGGACGCCGCGCGCCTGTTGGCCGGGTTTGACGAGATCGACCGCCTCGCCCGGCTGGAATCCGGATCGATGCAACTGGATGAAGGCCGCTGCGATCTGCGCGATGTGGCCGGGCAGCTTCTGCGCCGTCTGGAAGGCGCGCTGAGGCCGCGCAGCGCGCGCATCGATCTGGCGATCCGGGGCGGGCCCTTCACATTGGCGCTGGACGAGCGGGAAGCCCAGCAATTGCTGTGGCGCCTGCTGGCGACTCTGGCGGGGACGCTCGGTCCCGGCGAAGTGATCGACCTGACGCTGGAAAGCGATGGCAGGCGCGCAACCCTTTCAGCCGACCTTCCCACCGCACTGCTGGACAATGACGATCTGTTCGCGGCATCCGCAACGGTGCAGCCCCGAACCGTATCCGCAGGCATGTTCGGCAGCGGCTTTTCCCTGCGGCTGGCCCGCGCCGAAGCCGTTGCCGCGGGCGGCAAGATGGAACAGCGGGGCGAATTGCTGTGCCTGGACCTGCCGGTCCTGGCCTATCCCGCGCCTTCAGAAGAGGGTGAGCAGCACGATCTGCCGGGAAAATTCGCCTGAGCCCGCACGGTTCTTGCCATAGCGCATAAGCGAAGCTACCTCCCGCCCCGCGCAAGCGGCGCACCGGTTGGTTCCTCGGGGCCTGTAGCTCAGCGGTTAGAGCTGGCCGCTCATAACGGCTAGGTCGCGGGTTCGAATCCTGCCGGGCCCACCAGCCACGCCGCACGCGCAAGTCCGCAAGGACAGCCGGCCACCAGCCGGTCCGAACAGGTCGGGGAGTAGCGCAGCCTGGTAGCGCATCTGGTTTGGGACCAGAGGGTCGCAGGTTCGAATCCTGTCTCCCCGACCATTCGGACCTTGGACGGCACCGCATCTCGCACACAAAAAGAGCGGAGCCGCCGGGTAAACGGCGACCCCGCCCGAGGAGCGCGCAGGAAGCCCTTAGAATTCGCGCGAAACGCTGAGTCCGAACGTGCGCGGCGCGCCGTAGAATTCCGCGGCGTTCGCCAGACCCGTTACATAGAGTTTATTGGTAGCATTGCGTACGAAGGCTTCCGCACCCCAATCGCCGGAGCGGAACTCAAGCGTGGCGTCCATCGTCGTTCGGGCCGGAATGCGGAAATAGTCCGTGTTCTGGAAAATAGACGCATATTGGGCCCCGCTATGCGACACGCTGACGCGTGGCGTGATCCGGGCATCGCCACCCAGTTCGATGGTGTAGCCGAGCGAGGCATTGGCGGTTATCTTCGGAGCATAAGGATTATCCTCGCCCGCTAGATTGACGATGTACGGCGTGTAATCGAAGCATCCCACCGTCTGCCCCGGGGCGCATTGCGGGCCAAGCTGGCCGGCTGGCAATTGGTACGTCGCCACTGCGGAAATCGCGCCGAGTTTCGATTTATTGTAGGCCAGCCCCGCATCGAAACTGACCGGCCCGAAACGCGACTGGATAGAGGCCTCTACCCCGTAGATCTTGGAATCGCCGATGTTGCGGATTTCGCTGAGCGTGGTCTGCGGATCGAAAACCTGCTGCTGCATCCCGGCATAGCGCATGTAATAGCCGCCGATCTGCAACAGAGCCTGATTACCGAACAGCTTGGATTTCCAGCCGATTTCGTAATCGTCGACCTTTTCCGGGCCAAAGTTGCTGACCGCGCTGTTTATGCCCCCCTGTTTGTAGCCACGGGCGTAGAACGCATAGACGAAGTTGCGATCGTCCACGTCCCAGTTGAGGGCGATCTTTCCGGTAGGCTCCTCTCCCTTGTAAACACCATCGATGGGAACCGGGATCACAACGCCGGGGAACGGCGATATCTGCAAGAGCCCGCTCTGTTCACCCCGATCGAAGCTGTAACGTCCGCCAGCCTGAATCTGCAGGGCCGGAGTGAGCTGATATCCGATCTGGCCAAAGACCCCGATCAGTTCCTGCCGTGAATTGGAGCGCAGGATCAGCGAGGCCCCGGTCGCATCGTGACTGGGAGTCGTGCCATCGGGGTAGACAACGAGATCCACCGGCGTTTCCCGATGGAAATAGGACGCGCCGACCAGCCAGGTGAGCCGTTCGCCATCTGGCGAGATCACGTTGAATTCCTGGCTGTAGTAGTCGTTTTTCGGACCGATCAGGTGATGCGAAAAGCTGCCCGCCGGAAAAGACCCGACCGGCGCGGCGGAACCGTCGCTGTCGTCTATCCGGTCTTCCTTCAGATGCTGGTAACCGCTGAGCGAACGCAGGGTCACCCCGCCGGGCAGGATATAGCGCAGTTCCAGGCTGAAGCGGTTGGCCGTGTCCTTCAGCTTTTCCTGAGTATTATAGACAAGATCGAACGGCCCCGGCGTGCGGTTGCCATTCAGGGCGCTGGGGCCATCGTAACCGAACTGGTAGAAACTGCTGAACGGAGTGCAGGTGGCGCAGGCAGGGCGCGGACGCGGTGTCAGCCCGCCACCGTCGAGATAGTTGAACTCTGCCTTCAACAGGGCGCGGAAAGAATCGCTCGGTTCCCACAACAGACCCAGCCGCAGGTTCTGCTGCAACAAGCTGCCGGGCGCATCGCCGGGATCGGTCCCCGCCCCGTTGGCGCTGCCCAGGTTGGTGTAGAAGCTGTCCCGCTTGTCCACGTTGAAGGCCACGCGCGCGGCCACTGTCTGTGAAATCGGCAGGTTCACCGCCCCTTGCAGCCGCAGCAGGTTGTAATTGCCCACTGTGGCATCCACGAAGCCGTTCACCCCGCCCGACAGTTCCGGATTGCGCGAGTTGACCTGCAGGGAACCGCCGGTGGAATTCTGCCCGATGATCGTGCCCTGTGGCCCGCGCAGCACCTCCACACTGGCGATGTCGTAGAACGGCGTGTTCAGCAGGATCGCTTCCGGCTGATAGAGGCCGTCGTGAAACACCGCCACGCCGGTGGTGATATTGGGCGAGGTGGTCGTATTACCCAGCCCGCGCAGGTTGATGTTCGAAGTGAAGCCGTTCTGCGTATAGGACAGCCCCGGCACCTGCGTTTCGAGCGACTGGATTTCAGTAATCTGGCGATCCGCCAGTTGATCGCCGCTGATGACAGACACGGAAATAGGCGTGCGCTGCACATCGGTGGAACGCCTTTCCGCAGTGACCATGATCACCGGCGGCTCACTGGCCTGATCCCCGCCGTCCGCTGACTCGGTTTGCGCGAATACGGCGCATGGCATCACCGTGGCCAGCATGGCCGCCAATCTCACCGCTGCTATCCCGCGCGACTTTCTGCGTTGATCGCGCGTGCTTTCGCCACCCCGGGCCGCCCCAAGATATCCGTTCATTGACATCCTCCCATTCCCGTCAGTGTTCGCCTGACGTCTGGACTTGATAGTTCGAACGTTCGTTCTAGACAACAAGCAAGCTATACAGGCAGTGTCGCCCGCCTATGATGCGAGGAAAGCAGCAGGCGGCGCGAAAGCCGGCGAAGGACGGATTGGAAATGGAGCATGAAACGCTGGCGCCCCCTTCTGGAAAGCGGGACGCAAGCACATCGGAACGGGTGCTGGCCGCGACGGAACGGCTATGCGCTGAACGCGGGCTGGAACTGGTTTCCATCCGCGACATAGCGCGCGAAGCCGGGGTCAGCCTGTCGGTGATATACCACCACTTCGGCTCCAAGATCGACCTGCTGAAA
Source organism: Croceibacterium sp. (assembly GCA_035555595.1). Taxonomy (GTDB): domain Bacteria; phylum Pseudomonadota; class Alphaproteobacteria; order Sphingomonadales; family Sphingomonadaceae; genus Croceibacterium_A. The sequence continues at coordinate 19,816 of DATMGK010000043.1, forward strand.
ACCCTGATCGAACGGCGCCTGGGGGAATTGTTCTGCCTGCGTCAGCCAATGATCGATCGGCTGGAAGCGCAGGCGCAGCCCTCGCTTGAAGAGCTGCTATATGCGATGATCGCACCGCTGAGTCTGCTTCGCAAACGAGGCAAGGATGGCGAGATCACGGGCCTGTTTCTGGCCCGGGTGCTGATCAGCACTGTACCGGAGATCAAGCACGAGATCGACCGGGGTGCAGGCCGACTGACCCAGATCGTCGATCTGGCGCAGCGTGCCGCACCGCACCTCAGCCGCGTGGACGTTTGCTGGCGGCTGCACTTCACCCTGGGCATAGAGCGGATGCACCAGTGGGATTACGACCGGCTGGAAATCATGTCCGAAGGGGCCTGCGCGCAATCAGTGGACGAAGCCATCAACCGCGCTGTCGCGTTCGCCAAGGCAGGTTTTTTAGCGCCGTGATTCGCTGAACACGGCCGGCGAGGACACCCGCAGCTCGATCACTCGGAGGTCACAAGAATTCCCTGATCTGAGGGAACGTGGCTTCGCGCAGAATTCATGCCCAAACTGTATCATTCCGAGACATTAATTTCCGTCAATAAGTGCGTCCTTTTGCTTCAAATTCTTAAGAAAAATGGTAAACATCCGTCACTGCTCGCGACGGAGTCGCTTTTCGCATAGTTTGTACAGGGGCAGCGCCATCATCCGGAATGGCCAAATTGCGTTAGCAAAAAGGGTTAACTTCAAACCTAAGGGGCTTTGAATATGAAAAGTGTGTTCGCGGCGGGTATCGCCGCTGCTGCCGTTCTTGCGACGGCAGCTCCAGCCAACGCAGCTTCGATCGTGTTCGATTTCGGCGCCAACGCCAGCGGGCTCGATACCAGCGTAAATCCTGACATCTACTCGCTCTCGGTCAGCGGCCTGACGGTGACGGCTCGCGCCTATACCGGCCTTTCGGCTGTGCTGAATCAGGTGAGCTACGGCAGCCAGGCAGACGTTACCCATTCGTCAGCCGGTCTGGGCGTCCGTGGCAACAACAGCGACCAGATCAACGACAACGGCCTGTTGTCGCTGGGCGAAGGCATCCTTCTGACCTTCGATCAGGAAGTTACCCTGACCCAGGCATTGTTCGGCAACTTCGGTTCCAACGATAACGTCGGCTTCGAATGGGGCAGCCCGCTCAATGAAGGTGAAACTCTGGATGCGCTGTCGGTCGTGGGCGGAGCCTTCAATGGCACCTTCACCGGCACCCAGTTCTTTTTCGCCGCCAACTCCCTCACTTCGAACAGCTTCCGCCTCGACGGAGTGACGATCAACGCGCCCGTTCCCGAACCGGCGACGTGGCTGATGATGATCGTTGGCTTCGGCTTGCTGGGCGGTGTCATGCGCCGCAGCCAGCAGCAGCGGGTGCGTTACGACTTCGCCTGAAGCCGTTAATCACCTTGAATACGGAAAAGGGGGGCATTGCCCCCCTTTTTTGTGCGGCCACCACACTGGCAGGCCGGAACCACTACAATACCCGCCAAACCCACAGCTTGATTCCGCTGGCGTAACGGGCGCCGCTGCAAATAAAGATTGAGCGGTTGAGCCAATCATAGGGCCCTTCAGGGGCTATGAACTCGGGCACGGTCCGGAAGTAGTATTCCGCGGGGTCCACATCCTCGCCCCGGCGAAGCCGGTCCATCACTTCCGGCGGGCCATGGCGCAGGCCCTTGTTGCGGATTTGAATCAGCGCCCCATCGTCGGTCTCTATCGCATAGATCGCATCGGCCACCGTCACGCCGTCAGGCCGCGTCAATTGCCAGTCGGCGGAATTACCCATCAGCCGGCCACTGATCCGTGGCCCTTTGACATAGCCGCCAGCCAGGATCGGGATGATGCGCCGCGTACCATCGACTACCTTGCCGATCTCACGCGGCGGCTCCAGATCGCCCCCCGCCTCATAAACGAATTCAAGTTCTGGCCTGATCAAAATCCTCTCCTTAAAACCGTACACATCCCTGCAACGAGGATCGCAGCACGGCGGGCGCCTCTGCAAGCGAGGCTTCGCCTTCCAACCGCCCGTCGATGCGCAGGTACACCATATCCTTCTGCGTCATGAGATGCTGCACCAGTGGCGTGTTGGCGATACCGCCTACCCAGTATGTGCCTTCGTTGTTGGCTCTCTGCACGGGAATATCGACCAGCCGCCCGGCAAAGTTCCATGTCAGCGTAATACGCGTTCCCGCGGCGCCCCGTCCCAACAGCATCGCCATGTAGGGCCGGCCATTCTCACAATAGAGCGAGAGCGAAGTGATGCTGGTCGAAGCCGCCGCCTCTACATAGGCGACCGGTGCGCGCCCTTGCACGGGCAGCAGTTCCCACGGCGTTCCGGGCGCGGCATTGGCCGCCTCACCGGGACTGTTGTTCAGCATACGCTGAATGTCCGGCGGAACGGGCAGGCGGCCGCTGGCGGGGGCATAAACGGTAAGCTTGCCCTGTTCCCACAAGCCGACCTGCACGGCGCGCTTTGCACCATCAATCAGGATATAGGCCTGATCTTCTCCGCCGCGATGGGGCGCATTGCCCGAGATGTAATAGATATCCCCCTGCCGTTCGAGCGGCCCGACGGTGGACAGGTTGACTTCAAGCACATCCATCTTCGCGCCCAGCATGGCGCGCAAGGCGGCAGCGACCTCTCCATTGTCGAACAGGTCGATATTGTCTTCGGAATAACTGCCCGGATAGCGGCCGACCAGCGAACGCAGGTTGGCCCAGCCCAGCGGCACGCCCGCGACAGGTTCCGCCTCCGCCAACTGAGGGGGTGCAACACCGCTGCCCGTACCGGCGCAAAGCCTGTAACTGCCCACCAGCGCCGCATGAAACGGGTCCATCCGATTGCCGGGCGCGGCGTTGGATTCAATCAGGATGTTTCCCGCCACCTCGTCATTGTTAACGTACATGAGCAGGTCGCCCATTTCGTACTCACCCGTGGGAAACGGATAGAAGGCAAGCATAATACCGTCGTACGTCATGCCGAAAAAACTGGCGGCATATTCGAAGCGCGAAACCTGCACCGTGCGGCCATTGGCCCGAAACGTCATGCCTGCAGAGTCAATAGTCAGCCGTGGCTCACGCGAACAATCGCCGCCGGGTGCGTAACTGCCAAAGATGTATTCGAAGCCGCCGTCCCGGAAGCCGTTGTCTGTCATCACAGCCGAGGCGGGAGAGGACACGATTGCCCCACCGGTGAAAATAGCGAGACCCAACAAGCAGCTTAGATAGGACTTACCCTTTGCCATCGCTTTGCCCCCTAGAACGTCAACCTGGTCCTTATCTCGCACGGGATTAACCATATTGAAACGGCGATGATAGCGCGGTCGTATTTACGACACCGTCCGGAAATGTGCCGTTCTGTTCCAGAACAACCTGTCCGGCATGCTATCGGGTCGCGGGGCTTGATCTGCCTGCGGCGAGGCGGCAATACGCCAGGGATCGCAAACGGGCGGACTTCGGCAATGCTGAGTTACCGGGCTGAATTCATGAGCAGAAGCGGGAAAGGCGCCAGCTTCGCCATGCCTGACTTCCTGTTGTAGAGAAGCCCTGTTCAGGAAAACCCCGCCACTTCCGGCGAATGGCAGCCGGCCCGTCCCTCAGACGTGCAGTCCGGCCGACCGGTAAATGACAGGAATGGAATCTTTTAATGCGGATTACGATGATCGGCTCGGGCTATGTCGGGCTCGTTTCCGGGGCCTGCTTCTCTGATTTCGGGCATGACGTGGTCTGCGTGGACAAGGACCAGCGCAAGATCGACGCCCTGAAGGCGGGCCGCATCCCGATTTTCGAACCGGGGCTGGACGAACTGGTCAGGCGAAACGTGGAAGCAGGCCGCCTGTCTTTCACCACCGATCTTGCCGCTGGCGTATCCGTGGCGGATGCGGTCTTCATCGCGGTGGGCACCCCGTCACGCGGGGATGACGGGCATGCGGACCTGTCATACGTCCACGGCGCCGCGGAAGAGATCGCGCGAGCGATGCAGGGCTTCACCGTGGTGGTCGACAAGTCGACCGTCCCCGTAGGCACCGGCGACGAGGTGGAGCGGATCATCCGCGAGACCAACCCGCAAGCTGACTTTGCCGTGGTGTCCAATCCCGAATTCCTGCGCGAAGGCGCGGCAATCAGCGACTTCAAGCATCCCGACCGCATCGTTATCGGCAGCGACGAGCCGCGCGGCATGCATGTGATGCGCGAGGTTTATCGCCCGCTGTTCCTGGGCGGCAAGGCGCCGATCCTGGAGATGAGCCGCCGTTCGGCCGAACTCACCAAATATGCGGGCAATGCCTTTCTCGCCACCAAGATCACCTTCATCAACGAAGTGGCGGACCTGTGCGAACGCGTGGGCGCCGATGTGCGTGACGTGGCGCGCGGCATCGGGCTGGATAACCGCATTGGATCGAAATTCCTCAACGCCGGGCCCGGCTATGGCGGAAGCTGTTTCCCCAAGGATACGCTGGCCCTGCTGAAGACCGCGCAGGACAGCGACGCACCACAACGCATCGTGGAAGCCGTTGTCGACGTAAACGAACAGCGCAAGCGCGCGATGGGGCGCAAGGTCATCGCGGCCTGCGGTGGGGATGTGCGCGGCAAGCGGATCGCGGTGCTGGGCCTGACCTTCAAGCCAAACACCGATGACATGCGCGATTCCCCCTCCATCGCGATCATCCAGACCCTGCAGGATGCCGGCGCGCAAATCGCCGCGTGTGATCCGGAAGGCGTGGAACAGGCCCGCGCAGTTCTGGACGATGTGATTTACTGCACTTCACCGTGGGAAGCAGCGGAAGGCGCGGCGGCCGCCGTGATCGTGACCGAATGGGACGCCTATCGCGCGCTGGACCTCAACCGGCTGAAGACGCTTCTGGCAGAACCGGTTCTGGTCGATCTGCGAAATGTTTACGAGCGCGATACGGTAGAAGATGCCGGACTGACTTACGTGGCCGTGGGCAGGTAACACCAGCGGCGGGGCGCGCCAGCTTCACCTTGCCCCCCGCCGCTTCACCGCCTATCTGCGCGGCAATTCCAAGCACACCCGAACACGCCGAAGGACCTTCGATGGCCGCGCAATACGCATACGTCATGAAGAACATGACGAAGACTTTCCCCGGTGCCCAGAAGCCGGTGCTGAGTGACATCAACATCCAGTTCTATCAGGGTGCCAAGATCGGCATCGTGGGGCCGAACGGCGCGGGTAAATCCACGCTGATGAAGATCATGGCCGGCTTGGATACCGATTTCACCGGCGAAGCATGGCCGGGCGAATACATCACCGTGGGCTATCTGGCGCAGGAACCGGAACTGGACCCCACCAAGACCGTGCTCGAAAACGTGAAGGACGGCGCGCGCGCGACGGCCGACATGGTCGAACGCTTCAACCAGATCGGCATCGAGATGGGGGAGGACGGCGCGGACTTCGATGCTCTCGGCGCAGAAATGGGCGAGTTGCAGGAGAAGATCGACGCGGTCGACGGCTGGACGCTCGACAATCAGCTTGAAATCGCGATGGAAGCGCTTCGCTGCCCCCCGGGGGATTCCAGCGTCGAAAGCCTTTCCGGTGGTGAAAAGCGCCGCGTCGCCCTCACCCGCCTGCTGATTCAGAAGCCCAGCATCCTGCTGCTGGACGAACCGACCAACCACCTCGACGCCGAAAGCGTGGAATGGCTGGAAAACCACCTGAAGGAATATGCGGGCGCGGTGCTGATGATCACCCACGACCGCTATTTCCTGGACAACGTGGTCGGCTGGATTCTGGAGCTCGATCGCGGGCGGTATTTCCCCTACGAGGGCAACTATTCCACATATCTTGAGAAGAAGGCCAAGCGGCTGGAGCAGGAAGACCGCGAGGAAAGCGGCCGTTCCAAGGCTCTCAAGGAAGAACTGGAGTGGATCCGCCAGACCCCGGCCGCGCGCCAGACCAAGTCCAAGGCCCGTATCCGCAAGTTCGAACAGCTTCAGGAAGCGCAGAACGAACGTAAGCCGGGCAAGGCGCAGATCGTCATCCAGGTGCCGGAACGTCTGGGCGGCAAGGTTATCGAGGCCAAGGGCATTTCCAAGGCCTATGGCGACAAGCTGCTGTTCGAAGACCTGTCGTTCATGCTGCCCCCCGGCGGCATCGTGGGCGTGATCGGGCCGAACGGCGCGGGTAAATCCACGCTGTTCAAGATCATCACCGGCAAGGAACAGCCCGACGACGGCAAGATCGAAATCGGCGAGACGGTGCGGCTGGGCTATGTGGACCAGAGCCGCGACCATCTGGACGACAAGCATAACGTCTGGGAGGAAATCTCCGACGGGCTCGACTACATGAAGGTCAACGGCCACGACATGAGCACGCGTGCCTATGTCGGCGCGTTCAACTTCAAGGGTGCGGATCAGCAGAAGAACGTCGGCAAGCTGTCGGGCGGTGAACGCAACCGCGTCCATATGGCCAAGATGCTGAAGCAGGGCGGCAACGTGCTGCTGCTGGACGAACCGACCAACGACCTCGACGTGGAAACGCTGGCCGCGCTGGAAGACGCGATCGAGAACTTCGCCGGTTGCGCGGTGGTCATCAGCCACGACCGCTTCTTCCTCGACCGTCTGGCAACGCACATTCTGGCGTTCGAGGGCGATAGCCACGTCGAATGGTTCGAAGGCAACTTCGCCGCCTATGAAGAAGACAAGCGCCGCCGTCTGGGCGATGCCGCCGATCGGCCCACGCGACTGGCCTACAAGAAGCTGACACGCTGACACCAGCCGCCTCACTCTGGCCAAAAATATCGTGGCCGGGGTGAGGCGCGGCACCGCACCCACCTGCCGCCACCGACAGACCGAGTATCTTTACCTATTCGACAACCTGAACGTTCAGGTAACTGACCCGTTCAGTGAACGGAAAGCGCGACTCGCTTAATTCGGACGGTATTAAGCGGCCGTAGCCAATCGGCAGCAGGTCAGGAGAAGCGGCGGATGTCTGTCGGAACTTTCATGAAGAACAGCGGATGGACGGCGATCGCCATGGCGATGGTTGCCTCGGCCCTCCCCCAATCCGCATTCGCGCAGGATCGCGGCAATCGCCCCGAGCGTTCGGCCCAGCAATCGCGCACTGGTGAACGGCCACAGGCCGCGCCGCGCAATGGGGTGGAACAGCGTCAGCAGATGGCGCAGCGCGCAGCCCAGCGTCAGCAGGAACGGCGTGAGGTCAGAACGCCGGAACAGCGCGGACCGCAAGGCGGCGAGCGGCCCGCACCTCCGCAGGTGCAACGCCCCGTGCCTCCTCAGGCGCAGCAGGGTACGCGGCCTTCCGGCCCGCCGCCCCGCCAAGTCGAGAGCCTGCCTCAGCGCCCCGGCAATCCGCAACAGGCGCGGCCCAATATGCCCCGCCCCGGTGACCCGCGTAATCCGCAGAATGGCTGGCGTGGCGAGCAAAGAGCCGAACGTCCGGCGGTGCGCCCCGGACAGCCCGGCGGGCAGGTGCGCCCGGATGACCGCAACCGTTCCTACGCCGACCGCGACCGTAACCGCAGCTATGCCGACCGGGATCGCCGCGACAACAACTGGCGGAACGGCCCCGGCTGGCGCAACGACAACCGTGGCAATCACCGGCAGTGGGATCGGCGCTGGCGCGACAACAATCGCTATGACTGGCATCGTTATCGCAACGCCAACCGCACCGTTTTCCATGTAGGCGTCTATTACGCGCCTTATCGGAACTACAGCTATCGTCGGTTGAGCGTCGGTTACCGTCTGGACAGCCTGTTCTTCGGCAGCCGTTACTGGATCAACGATCCATGGCAGTACCGCTTGCCAGAGGCTTATGGCCCCTATCGCTGGGTTCGTTACTATGACGATGCCTTGCTGGTGGACGTCTACAGCGGCGAAGTGATCGACGTGATCCACAACTTCTTCTGGTGATCCAAACCGGTCATTGCCGGAGCAACAGAAAACCCCGTCCTGAAAAGGGCGGGGTTTTTCGTATGCTTATGCAGCGTGAGAGGGCTTGCCTCGCCACGCCAGCCCTTGATAAGCCGACGCCATGGCTTTGGTACCAGCGCCGCTGGCGCACGAGAACCCCGATCGCGAACGTCTGCGCCGCATGGGCCGCAAAGTGCGGGAGCGGCTCGGCGGGAACGACACGGTCTATAAAGTGCCGACGGAGAAGGCGGAAATATACGCCATCGGCGACTTCTTCGATCCCGTCGAATGTGGACGCCTGATGGCAATAACCGACGCTGTCGCGCAACCCAGCCGGGCCTTTGACGCGGAATACGGCTATCGCACATCCTATTCCGGTGACGTGGATCCCCACGATCCGTTCATCCGCAAGCTTCAACGTCGGATCGACGACCTGCTGGGCATCGATCCCAGCTATGGCGAAACATTGCAGACGCAGCGTTATCTGCCCGGCCAGCAGTTTCAGGCCCACACCGACTGGTTCCCCGCCAACACCCCCTACTGGGAACAGGAAAAGGAACGCGGCGGGCAACGCGCCTTCACCGCGATGGCCTATCTCAATGCGGTGGAAGAAGGCGGATCGACCGACTTCCCGCGCCTTGGCCTGTCGTTCGAACCGCGGGCGGGCACTCTGCTGATCTGGAACAACGCCGATCCCAACGGCGTGCCCAACCCCTTCACGGTCCACGCCGGGACCCCAGTGGTTCGCGGCGTGAAATATGTCGTGACCAAGTGGTATCGTTGCAGGCGCTGGTACTGAACCGGGCTGCGATTGCATCGGCTGCCTGAGCCCTCCCGCCTTCGCGAGGTACGGGTCAGGCTTTGGCCAGTGCTTCGGCGATCAGGTTGCGGGTGTTTTCCACGCCATAGAGCGCGATGAAACTGCCCATGCGCGGGCCCTGACTGGAGCCGAGCAGGGTTTCATACAGCGCCTTGAACCAGTCACGAAGGCTGGCGAAGCCGAAAGCCTCGTTCTTGCCGATCTCGTAAACCGCTGTCTGCAATTCTTCTGCGGAGGCCCCGGCAGGCGCATGGGCCAGATAGGCATCCAGCGCACGCAACGCCTCCGCCTCACCCGCTTCGGGTGCGCGCTTGTTCAGCGTGGGAGCCACGAAATCGCGGTTGTAGGCGAGCGCGTTGCCAACCAGCCCGTCAAGTTCCGGCCAGTCTTCCGGCGAAGCGTTCTCGATATAATTGCCGAGATACGACCACACCTGATCGCGCGTCGCCCCTGCCCCCAGCACACCGACCAGATTGAGCAGCAGGCCATAAGTTACAGGCAGCGTGTCACCATCACCGCCCGTGTAGCCATTGGTGCGCAGCAGATGCCACGCCGGGTTGCCGAATTGCTGTTCAATCGGCTGTTCAGGAATCTTCGCCCGGAACTGCCAGTATTCGTCCACCGACTTGGGGATGACGCCGATGTGCAGGCTCTTGGCGCTTTTCGGCTCGCGATAGAGGTAAAGGCCGAGGCTTTCCTCGCTGCCGTAGGTCAGCCATTCCTCGATCGTCAGGCCGTTGCCCTTGGACTTGGAAATCTTCTCGCCGTTTTCGTCAAGGAACAGCTCGTAGATCATGTTCTCGGGCATACGGCCGCCCAGTGCACGCACGATGCGGCCGGATTGGGTGACGCTGTCGGTCAGATCCTTGCCGCACATCTCGTAATCGACGCCGAGCGCATACCAACGCATCGCCCAGTCGACTTTCCATTGCAGCTTGGCCTGCCCGCCGAACACGCTCTGTTCGACAGTCTGCCCTTCATCCTCGAACCGGATCATACCGGTTGCGGCATCGAGCACCGTCACCGGCACTTGCAGCACCACGCCGCTGGTGGGGCTGACCGGCAGGACCGGCGAATAGGTCGCCTGCCGTTCCGCCCGCAGCGTCGGCAGCATGATGTCCATGATCGCGTCGTACTTTTCCAGCACGCGCACCAGCGCGGCATCGAACGCGCCGGAATTGTAGCGATCGCTGGCGGCGACGAATTCGTAATCGAAGCCAAAGCGATCGAGGAAATCGCGCAGCATCGCGTTGTTATGATGGGCGAAGCTTTCAAACCCGGCGGCAAACGGATCGGGGATGCGGCTGAGCGGCTTGCCCAGATTGGCCTGCATCATTTCCTTGTTCGGAACGTTGTCGGGCACCTTGCGCAGCCCGTCCATATCGTCACTGAACGCAACCAGCCGCGTCGGCGCGCCGCCGCTGACGATTTCATATGCGCGGCGCACCAGTGTGGTGCGGAGCACTTCCTGAAAGGTGCCGATGTGCGGCAGGCCACTGGGGCCATAGCCGGTTTCGAACAGCACAGGCGCCCCATCGGGCTTGCCATCGGGGAAGCGTTTGACGAGCTTCATCGCCTCCTGAAAAGGCCAGGCCTTGGAAACACGGGCGGCGGAGATCAGTGCGTCATCAAACATGGTGTCGCGCCTTTCGCGGATGGCGCGCGGGTGCGCAAGCCCCGGCCACTCGCGCTAGTGCCCAAGGGTTGCGCGCCCGGTCGATGTTCCCTAGCTGTTCACGGTGACTGACAGCCTGCCCCCCGCCCGTTCCGCAACCGACGAAACCGCCCCCTGGATTGCCGGGCTGAACGAGCCTCAGCGGGAAGCGGTGCTGACTACCGAAGGGCCGGTTCTGATGCTGGCCGGCGCGGGCACCGGCAAAACCGCTGCGCTGACGGCGCGTCTCGCCCACTTGATTCGCACCCGGCGCGCATGGCCGAGTGAGATTTTGTGCGTGACCTTCACCAACAAGGCCGCGCGCGAAATGCGCCACCGCGTGGGCCAACTGATCGGCGATGCGGTGGAAGGGATGCCGTGGCTGGGCACGTTCCATTCCATCTGCGCGCGGATGCTGCGCCGCCATGCGGAACTGGTGGGGTTGCAGAGCAACTATACGATCATCGACACCGACGATCAGATACGCCTGCTGAAGCAGTTGATCACCGCGCAGGATCTGGACGAAAAACGCTGGCCAGCGCGACAATTGGCCGGACTGATCGACCGCTGGAAGAACCGGGGGCTCAACCCCGACGATCTCGATGCGCTGGAGAACGAGGCCTATGCCAATGGCCGGGGCCAGCAGATGTACCGGCTGTATCAGGAACGACTGAAAACGCTGAACGCCTGCGATTTCGGCGACCTGCTGCTGCATATGCTGAACATCTTCCGGCGTGAGCGGGACATTCTGGAAAGCTATCAGCAGCGTTTCAAATACGTGATGGTGGACGAATATCAGGACACCAACGCGGTGCAGTACCTGTGGCTGCGGCTGCTGGCGCAAGCGCGCAAGAACATCTGCGTGGTGGGGGACGACGATCAGTCGATCTATTCATGGCGCGGCGCAGAAGTGGCCAATATCCTGCGTTTCGAAAAGGATTTTCCCGGCGCGGCGGTGATCCGGCTGGAACAGAATTATCGGTCCACCCCGCAGATCCTCGCCGCCGCATCCGGCCTGATCGCGGCCAACAGCGAACGGCTGGGCAAGACGCTGTGGACCGAAGCGCACGCGGGGGAGAAAGTGCGCGTTGTCGGCGTGTGGGACGCGCCGGAAGAAGCGCGCCGCGTGGGTGAGGAGATAGAACGGCTGGAACGCGAAGGCGCGCCGCTGGAACGCATGGCGATCCTTGTGCGCGCCCAATACCAGACCCGTGAGTTCGAAGACCGCTTCATACAGATCGGCCTCAATTATCGGATCGTGGGCGGTTTCCGATTCTACGAACGCGCGGAAATCCGCGATGCGCTGGCCTATCTGCGCACCATCGCCCAGCCCGCCGACGATCTGGCGTTCGAGCGCATCCATAACCAGCCCAAGCGCGGCCTTGGCGCAAAGGCGCTGGAGGCGATGCACCTGCATGCCCGCCGCCACGGCATTCCCCTGGCCGCCGCCGCGCTGGAACTGGCCGAGAGCGACGAGTTGCCCGCCCGCGCCCGCGCCACGATCGCCAATATGATGGCCAGCTTCGTCCGCTGGCGCGAGTTGGAGACGCAGGTGTCGCCCGCCGAGCTGCTGCGCACCGTGCTGGAAGAAACCGGCTACAACGCCATGCTTCAGGCTGATCGCACCGCGGAAAGCGCGGGGCGGCAGGACAATCTGGTCGAACTGGCCCGCGCGATGGAAGAATACCAGACGCTGGGCGATTTTCTGGAACACGTCAGTCTGGTCATGGACAACGACGCGGCGGACGACACGGAAAAGGTCACGATCATGACCATCCACGCCGCCAAGGGGCTGGAATTCGACCATGTGTTCCTGCCCGGCTGGGAGGAAGGCGTGTTCCCCAGCCAGCGCGCGCTGGACGAAGGCGGGCTGGCGAGTCTGGAGGAGGAACGGCGGCTGGCCTATGTCGCCATCACCCGCGCCCGGCGGCGCTGCACAATCCTGCACGCGGCCAACCGGCGCATCTATGGCCAATGGACCAGTTCCATCCCCAGCCGCTTCATCGCCGAACTGCCGGAAGATGCGGTAAACGTGGAAACCACGATGACCGGCGGCGCGTCGCTATGGCGGGCCAACTGGCGTGAACAGGAAGACCCCTTCCCCCATGTCAGCACCAGCCGCCCGGATCGCAGCGGCACCCGCGGCCCCGGCTGGCAGCGGGCACTGACCACCGGCTACGAGAAAACACCCCGGCGAGTGCAGGAATCCACCCGCAGCGCCGCCAGCTTCGCCGCCAAACCGCGCGCCGACATCGCCTTGGGCGCGCGCGTGTTCCACGAAAAGTTCGGTTACGGCGTGGTCACAGGGCAGGAAGGCAACAAGCTGGAAATCGAGTTCGAGCAGGCCGGAACGAAGCGCGTGATCGACAGCTTCGTGAAGCTGGCCCAGAGCTAACGCCCGATGGCGGATCTGGCGAGATAGGCCCGGCACAGGCAGGGAAGTTCCACGCACGCCATTTCCGCAAGTGTGGAGCGATTGCATGGGCTGCCGAAGCAGCGGAAATCAAACGGGCGCTCCGCAACGGGCGCCCGTCACCCCCTACAGTGCCGAAAGGCCGAGGAAGCTGGGAACGGGGCCGTTCCATTCGCCGGGGGCGGTGGGTTCGTCTTCCGGTTCCGGGCGGCGAGGTTCCGGGCGACGGGCTTCGGTGCGGCGCGGTGCGGAACGGGTGCGTTCCGGCTTGCGTTCTTCCGCCTCGACGGCAGCTTTCGGAGCGTCTTCCGCCTTGCGCCGGCGGCTTTCGCGCTTCGGCTTTTCGGCGGGTTCTTCGTTCGATTTTGCCCCACCCATCTCGTGAACAGGGATTTCGATGCCGGTCAGCTTCTCGACGTTGGCGATCGCTTCCGCATCTTCCGGGGTGACGAACGTGAACGCCCGGCCCTTTGCCCCGGCGCGGCCCGTGCGGCCAACGCGGTGGACGTAATCGTCCGGGTGCCACGGCGTGTCGAAGTTGAACACGTGGCTGACGCCTTTGACGTCCAGCCCGCGTGCGGCAACGTCAGACGCGACAAGGATATTGACCTCACCGCTCTTGAACCGGTCCAGTTCGGCTATGCGGCTGGACTGGTCCATGTCGCCGTGGATTTCGCCGCTGCGGAAGCCGTGGCGGCGCAGGCTCTTGTTCAGTTCGCGCACCGTGGTCTTGCGGTTGGCGAAAATGATCGCGGTCTGCACATCGTCGGTTTCGAGCAGCTGGCGCAGCGCCTCGCGCTTGGCGCGGCTCGACACGAAAACCTTGTGCTGGGCGATGTTGGCATTGGCGGAGGCAGGCCGCGCCACCTCGATATACTTCGGATTGCTCAGGAAGCGGTCGGCCAGCTTCTTGATCGGCGGCGGCATCGTGGCCGAGAACAGCAGCGTCTGGCGATTGGCCGGCAGCTTTTCACAGATGAACTCGATATCCGGGATGAAACCCATGTCGAGCATCCGGTCAGCTTCGTCGATCACCAGAAGGTCGCAGCCGGTCAGCAGAATCTTGCCGCGTTCGAACAGGTCCATCAGCCTGCCGGGCGTTGCGATCAGCACGTCCACGCCTTCATCCAGCGCCTTGACCTGATCGCCCATCTGCACGCCGCCGATAAGCAGCGCCATCTTCAGGTCGTGGTTCTTGCCGTACTTGTCGAAGTTTTCGGCGACCTGCATCGCCAGTTCGCGTGTAGGTTCCAGAATAAGACTGCGCGGCATGCGCGCGCGGCGGCGGCCGGACGCGAGGATGTCGATCATCGGCAGGACGAAGCTGGCCGTTTTCCCCGTGCCCGTCTGCGCGATCGCGATCAGATCCTTCATCATCTGGACCTGCGGGATCGCCTGCGCCTGAATGGGCGTGGGTTCGGTATAGCCGGCGGCTTCCACCGCCTGCAGCAATTCATCAGAGAGGCCGAGATCGGCAAAATTCATAGGGTGCACAATGTCCGGGTCGTGAGCGGAATGGCCGCCCCCTGTTTCAGGCAAGCGCGAAAGCACTGCCATGACGTGGCGGCCCCTAGGGCGCACACCCTGCGAAAGTCAAGGAATCGGTCACGGATTCGATCGTATCGTTTAGTCGCGTACCACGACGAGGCGGTTGAACTGCGCCACCCGGCAATTCGCGCCGGAACGCGATTGCAAGTGATCACGGCCCGAACAGAGCTGCCCGTCAGGCTGCCGCTCCACGTAAAAGCCGGAATAGAAATCGTCCGAACTGCACGTCCGCTCCAGCGCGGCGGAAAAGATCGAACGGTCGCGCATGAACAGCAGCAGGCGGTTACGTTCGCCCGGCTGCACGGCAGCGATGGCCGATACGGGGATGCAATCGCCGATCTTCTGTTCGCGGAAAGTGGTCCGTCCTTCATCCTGCTGCTGGCGGGGAATCTGGGAGAAAGCTCGCTGACTGGTAGAGGGGGAACTGGGCGCGATGCGGATGATCACCCGCTCCTCTATCCGCACCTGCCGCGCCACATCCTCGTCAAGCGCGGCGCGCGGCCGATCGCCCGATAGCAGGGGCGGCAGCAGCAGCGTAAGCGGCGAGAGGAGAAGCAGAAGGCTGTTCATCAATGGGTTGACCGATGCCCGCGACCGTTCCGCGCGGCCATGCTTCCCCCTGTAATTCCCCGATTGAATGATTGCTTAACCCGTCAATTGCTCTTTGCAAGCATCCCCCGTCACTGGCAAAGGCGCGCCATGGCGGACAACGACGCATTCCTGGCCGAAGCCCAGGCCCTGCTCGGCGAACGCGGGCTGACCCGCGACCCCGATCTCCTGCTACCCTGGCTGACCGACTGGCGCGGGCGATATACCGGCCGCGCGATGGCCATGGCGTCCCCCGCCTCCACCGGGGAACTATCGGCGCTGATGGCCCTCTGCACCCGCCATGCCGTGCCTGTGGTTCCGCAGGGGGGCAACAGCGGCATGTCCGGCGGCGCCACGCCTGATGACAGCGGGCAGGCCCTGCTCCTTTCGCTCAGGCGGATGAATGCGATCCGGCGGTTCGACCCGGCCGCTCGTGAAGTGACCTGCGAGGCTGGCGTGATCCTCCAGACATTGCATGAGGCGGCAGAGGCAGAGGGCCTGCGTTTCCCCCTGACGCTGGGCGGCAAGGGTTCGGCAACGATCGGCGGTCTGATTTCCACCAATGCGGGTGGCACTCAGGTGCTGCGGCACGGATCGATGCGGGCGCAGGTACTAGGGCTGGAAGCCGTGTTGGCCGATGGCCGCATATTCGATGCACTGGTGCCGCTGAAGAAGGACAATCGCGGGTTCGATCTGAAACAGCTGCTGATCGGTTCCGAAGGCACGCTGGGCATCGTTACCGCCGCTACTCTGCGACTGATGCCAGCGCTGGCGGACCGCGCGGTGCTGTGGGCCGGGCTGCGTTCGATTTCCGCCGCGCGCGAGTTGCTGTTGCAGAGCGAGGCGCTGGCGGGGGACGCGCTGGAAGGTTTCGAGGTGATGCCGCGTCATAGCCTTGAGGCGGTGCTGGCCCATGTTCCCGGATCGCGCGCGCCGCTGGCTGACCCGCACGAATGGAATGTGCTGATCGAACTGGCCGCCGACGCAGCCCGAGCGCCCGCCCTGCCCGGCCTGGCGGAGGAATTGCTGGCGAGCGGGTTCGACGCCGGTCTGGTGGAAGACGCCACGATCGCCGCCAATGAAGCGCAGGCGGAACAGTTCTGGCTGCTGCGGGATGAGATCGCGCCTGCGGAGCGCGCCATCGGGCCTGCGATGCAGCACGATATCTCCGTACCCGTCGCCCGCATGGCCGCCTTCGTTGAAGCGGCGGTGCCCGATGTGGAGCAACGCTTTCCCGGCACGCGCGGGGTGGCGTTCGGCCATCTGGGCGATGGCAACGTGCACTTTCATGTGCTGGCCCCGGCGGGTTCTGTGCGCGGAGAGTGGGAGCGATCGGACGGCAAGGCGATCAGCGCCCGTGTGCATGATCTGGTGACGCAGTGGGGCGGATCGATCAGCGCGGAACACGGAATCGGTCAGATGAAAGTGGGCGAACTGGCCCGGCTAGGCGATCCGGTGCAACTGTCGATGATGCAGGCGGTGAAGCGCGCGCTCGACCCGCTGAATCTGCTCAATCCGGGAAAGCTCGTGCCGCCTTGCGCCTGACATGATGCCATTCTAAAGCCCGCCGACGCATTTTCAGGCGCCTGGTATTTGAGCCCGGCGACCAGCTTTACCGGAGAGAGATATGGCCAGCGCGCCGCAACCCCAGCTTCCCTTGTTCTACAAAGACCTGATGCCCCTCAACAGCCGCGATCATGGTTCGTGGCGCGCGCGCTCCGTCGACAAGGCGTCGTGGATCAACAACCAGCACGCCATTCCGCTGACGGTGGAGGAATTCCCGCTGGCGCAGCGCGATTATCCGATCGTGTTCGCGGCGGGCGAAAACCCCGTGCCGCTGGCGCTGATGGGCCTGAACGAAGGCATCAACGTGTTCTTCGACGATGAAGGCCGGCTGCAGGGCGACCACTATGTGCCCGCCTATATCCGCCGCTATCCGTTCCTGCTGGCGAAGCTGCGCCCCGATGCGGACGAAATGTCGCTGTGCTTCGATCCCTCAGCCGATGTTCTGGGCGAATTTTCCGAAGGCGAAACCCTGTTCGCCGATGGCCAGCCGACCGACCACACCAAGGGCGTGCTCGATTTCTGCGAAAAGTTCGAGGAAGCCGGTGCCCGCACGCAGGCTTTCGTTGATGAACTGAAGAAGGCCGATCTGCTGATGGACGGCGAAGTGGCCATCACGCAGAACGACAAGCCCGATCAGCCTTTCATTTATCGCGGCTTCAAGATGGTGAACCAGGACAAGCTGCGCGAACTGGATGAGAAGACGCTGAAGAACTGGAACGAGATCGGCCTGCTGCCGCTGATCTATGCCCACCTGTTCTCTCTCAACCTGATGCGGGTGATTTTCGCCATGCAGACGGCCAAGGGTCAGGGCCCGGGCGCACAGCAGGTTGGCGGCGCGGCGAACTGACGCCCGCGTAAGCCGAAATCAAAAAACAAAGCCGAGGGGTGCGACGTTTGCGCGTCGCACCCCTTGATGCATCTGCAATATCGCTTAAATGAGGGTTGTCCGGTCGGCGCATCCCTCATGGCCCGGCTGGATAGATGCGCTCTGCGCATCTCCTCCCTGAACCTTGGCCACCTCGTGCGATCCGCACGAGGTGGTTTTTTATGGGCGGTAAGCCCTGCCCTATTCCGCCGCCTGCGCCAGACTGTGCCCGGCGGAAAGTTCATCCGCCATCCGCCGCACGAATCGGCCCATGATGCGCGAAACCGCCGCCAGGCCCGGCCCCGGTTCCCGCAAGGCGGCATCGAGATAAGCGGATCGGCACACTTCTATCTGCATGGCATGGATACCGCGAGCGGGTGAGGCATGGCGCTCCAGCCCATATCCCCCTGCATAGGGCCGGTTGTGCGCGGCGCGGCATCCCGCCGATGCGAAGAAATCAAGCGCAGCCGCGCTCAGCGACGTATCGCAGGATGTGCCGAAACGATCGCCGATGACGAAATCGGGCGCCGGCTCGCTTCCGCGCTTCGTCCCAAGCGGCGGCATAGAGTGCAGATCGATCAGCAGCGCCGAACCCCAGCGGTCGCGCAGCGCCTCCAGCACTTCGGCCACGGCCGCATGATACGGCTGATGGACCCCCTCGAGTCGAGCCGTCAGTTCCCCCTCTGTCAGGCGCCTGCGCCACAGTTCGCCCAGCCCCTGCAAACGGCGGGGCACCAGCCCCAACCCGCTGCGCGCCCGCCGCCCCGCCGCAAATCGTGCCCGGCGATCGGGTGCTGCGCCGGCAACCATTTCCCAATCGATATCGTCGGGCGCCCGATTGAGATCGATCATCGCCCGCGGTGCATGGGCCACCAGCAGGCCCGCGCCCGTATCTTTCGCGATTCGCGTGGCGACGAGATCGATCAAACGGTCTTCCAGCCGCAACGCAGCCGCTTCCCCGTTCCGCATCGTGCCGATGAATTCCGCAGGATAGACCCTGCCCGCATGGGGAACTGCAATCAGCACCGGCACGGGGGCGGAGTGGCGCTGGATCAGAGTATAGGCTGGCTGTCCCGGAGCGCCCGGAATCTCGCCACCGCCCTTCCCGCCCTCATTGCCAGACGCCTTTTCTCCCATTCGGTCAGTCTCCGCCATTGCGCGAAGCTGGCCCGGAATCGGCACTGTGTCAAAGCTGGCCATTCCCGAGATTCCAAGAGCGGGCCCGGCATCGAGCGCATATGGGGTGCGCAACGACGATTCAGGGCTGGAGATGACCATGATCCGCATTTTGCTTGCCGAAGACGACGACGCGATGCGCGCCTATCTGGCCCGCGCGCTCGAACAGGCAGGCTATGCCGTAGATGCGGTGGATCGGGGCACGGCTGCCCTGCCGCTGATCGAACAGACGGATTATGATCTGCTGCTGTCAGATATCGTGATGCCCGAAATGGACGGGATCGAGCTGGCGCAGCGCTGTTCGGAAATCAGCCCCCACACCCGCGTGATGTTCATCACCGGATTCGCCGCCGTGGCGCTGAAGGCCAGTCAGGAGGCGCCGCGCGCCAAGATGCTGTCCAAGCCGTTCCACCTGCGCGAACTGGTGATGGAAGTGGATCGCATTTTCGAAGACGCGAAGACAGAAGCACAGTTCCGCCCCTGATCTGAAATCTCCGCGATTGGACCCCTTGTCACCACGGGCCGGCGACGCTAGATGGCCCGCCTGCCCCGATGGGGCGGCTCGCGATGGTTCGGGCGTATAGCTCAGTGGTAGAGCACTATGTTGACATCGTAGGGGTCGCAAGTTCAATCCTTGCTACGCCCACCATCCGGCGAGCCGATGAAACCCCGCAGAAATGCGGGGTTTTTCTTTGCCTCCGATCCAGGCGCGCGTGCCAGAAGGATGCCGCGCTTGCATGGCCGCCGCTCGCTCCGTAAGGGACGCGACGTTCCAACCGACAAGCAGCATTCAGGAATTCCCGTATGGCGAAGATCAAGGTCGTGAACCCCGTCGTCGAAATCGATGGCGACGAGATGACGCGGATCATCTGGCAATGGATCCGTGAACGACTGATCCTCCCCTACCTCGACATCGACCTGAAGTATTACGACCTCGGTATCGAGAAGCGCGATGAAACGCGCGACCAGATCACCATCGACGCCGCAGAGGCGATCCGCGAACACGGCGTGGGCGTGAAGTGCGCCACCATCACTCCGGACGAAGCGCGGGTGGAGGAATTCGACCTCCACGACATGTACAAGAGCCCGAACGGCACCATCCGCAACATCCTGGGCGGCACGATCTTCCGCGAACCGATCGTGATCCAGAACGTGCCCCGGCTGATCCCCGGCTGGACGGACCCGATCGTGGTCGGCCGCCATGCCTTTGGCGACCAGTACCGCGCGACTGACTTCCTCGTACCCGGCGCGGGCAAGCTGCGCCTGGTCTGGGAAGGCGAAAATGGCGAGACGATCGACCGTGAGGTCTATCAGTTCAAGGCCAGCGGCGTGGCGATGTCGATGTACAACCTCGACGATTCGATCCGCGATTTCGCGCGCGCCAGCTTCAACTATGGCCTCGACCGCAAGTGGCCGGTGTATCTTTCGACCAAGAACACCATCATCAAGAAGTATGATGGCCGCTTCAAGGACCTGTTCCAGGAAGTGTTCGACAGCGAAGGCTTCAAGGAAAAGTTCGCCGAAACCGGCATCGTTTACGAACATCGCCTGATCGACGACATGGTGGCCAGCGCGCTGAAGTGGAACGGCAAGTTCATCTGGGCCTGCAAGAACTATGACGGCGACGTGCAGTCCGATCAGGTCGCACAGGGCTTCGGCAGCCTGGGCCTGATGACCAGCGTTCTGATGACGCCGGACGGCAAGACGGTGGAAGCCGAAGCCGCCCACGGCACCGTGACCCGCCACTATCGCCAGCATCAACAGGGCAAGGCGACCAGCACCAACCCGATTGCCAGCATCTTCGCCTGGACGCGTGGCCTGATGTATCGCGGCAAGTTCGACGACACGCCCGATGTCGTCCGCTTTGCCGAGGCGCTGGAAAAGGTCTGCATCGAAACCGTCGAAAGCGGCCAGATGACCAAGGATCTGGCGCTGCTGATCGGTCCGGATCAGGCGTGGATGACCACCGAACAGTTCTTCGAGGCGATCGTCGTGAACCTCGAAAAGGAAATGGCCAGCTGGGCCTGAGCAAATCTCCCCCGGCCTTGAGCCGGAGAGGATAAAAGGGGCGTGGCGAATTTCCGGGCAACCGGATTCGCCGCGCCCTTTTGCTTTCGGGCTATCAAACGCGGGTCTGCGGCCTTCGCGACGGCGCGGAATTCTGCCCCATTGTGGTACATTCTCTTCTGTCCGCAAAACCGGGGACAAGCTCGATTGAAGTCTGCTTACATGGCTGTTAGCGGCACACCGCGCAGAGTTTCCCTAAGGATGAATACCTTGATTTCTATCCCGCGTTGTGGCGCGCTGGCTGCAGCCGCCTTGCTCTCCTGCATCGGCGTTTCTTCCGTCCAGGCAGCATCGGTATATGACTATGACGTCGTATCGTTCGGCAGCTTTTCATCCGCCAACACAGAAGTGAACGGAACGCTGGCCGTGGGCGGCGACGCCAACGTCAGCAGCTTTGGCGTCGGCACCAGCCTGAACCCCGGATACGAAGGCCCTTCGCTGGTGGTCGGCGGTGACCTGACATACAACAATGGAACCGTGTCCCACGGCGATGTGGTTGCCGGCGGCAGCATCAGCGGAAGTGGTCTGACGGTCAACAACGGCACCAAGACGGCGAACGGCACCGTTCCGATCGACTTTGCGGCCGAACTGGTGAGGATGAAGGGCGTTTCCGCCCTGATCTCCGGGTTGGAAGCAAACGGCACCGTTTCCAACGGCGGTGGCCTGACGCTGACCGGCACTGACGCCGCGCTCAACGTTTTCACGATCGATGCCAGCGATCTGCTGGTCGGTTCCGGCCTTGCCGTGTTCATTCCCGATGGCTCTGTTGCCATCATCAATGTCACCGGCGCTTCGTTCAATGCGGCCTACACCGGGGGCTTTACCCTGAATGGGCAGACGATCTCCAACAGCTCGGCCGATCTTGCGTCTTCGCTGCTGTTCAACTTCGGCGAAGCGCAGGACATTTCGATTTCGGGCAGCTGGGCCGGCAACATTCTGGCCCCTGATGCAAGCGTCGATGTGAAGAACGGTGGCTTCTTCGGGTCACTGATCGCGGGCGATGTGACCAGCAGTTCTGAATTCTATCAGGGCCGCTTCTCCGGCTACGGCGATCTGGTTCCGCCACCGGCTGTGCCGGAACCCGCGACCTGGGCAATGATGATTGTCGGCTTCGGCCTGATCGGCGGCGTGATGCGGCGCCGCACCCGGCAACCGCGTTTTGCCTGATATTCCGCGACATTGATCGCAACATCGAAAGCCCGCCGCATTCCGGCGGGCTTTTTATTGGGCTAGCGGCGATCTCACCCGTTCCCGCCGCACGCCCTGCCCGACGATCCTGCCGGGTATCCGTTGCAGCAACGGAAAACGATCAAGCATCCGCAACAGCCACGGTGCGCGCACTATCGGGCGGCCCGCCAGCACAGCGCCGATGATGTTATCCTGCGCCAGTTTCTGCCCAGCCTGAACTACGCGGGTGGGAAACAGGCGCCGGGCCTGCACCTTGTGCAACAGCGGATCGGCATCGCCGCCCCGCGCCAGCGGCCCGGCCAGCGCATTGGCTGCCGCCACCGCGTCCTGAATGGCCAGATTGATGCCGATCCCGCCGATCGGGCTCATCGCATGTGCGGCGTCACCAATGGCCAGCAGACCGGGCCGGTGCCATGTTTCCAGCCGATCCAGCGAAACCGAAAGCAGGTGCAGGTCCCCCTCGCTTTCCAACCCGCCTGACAGATCCAGTTCCGGGAACAACGCCTGCATCTGACTGCGAATCCAGCCAAGACCGCGCGCCTTCACTTCTTCCGCGGCGCCTTTCGGAATCAGAAAGGCGGTCTGCCAGTAAGTGCCCCGGTCTATCAGCACCGCCATGCGCCCGGTGTCGACCGCGCCGACAAGTCTTTTGGCGGAAGCATCCGCCTTATCCAGCCGGAACCAGAACACATCCATCGGCGCGCCCAGCTGACGCACCGGCAACAGCGCCTCGCGCCGCACCAGAGACGAACGGCCATCCGCCATGATGACCAGCTTTCGCGCGCGCAGCTCTCGCCCATCCTTCAATCGCACGCCTGCCACCCGCCCGCCCTGATCCACAAGGCTGGCAAGCTCTGCCTCCATCTCCAGCGCGAAAGCCGGGAATGCCGCCGCCTCTTCCCGCAGAAAATCGAGGAAATCCCACTGGGGCATCATGGCGATGAAGGGCGCCGGGCTGTCGAGGTGGGACAGATCGCCCACGGTGTAATCATGCCCCGTGACGCGGACCATGGCGCTCGTCACCCGGTCATGCGGGCGTTGGAGGAAACGGCCCAGCATCCCCAGCTGGTCCAGTATTTCCATTGTGGAAGGGTGGACGGTGTCACCCCGAAAATCGCGAAAGAAATCGGCATGCTTTTCCAACACGCGCACGCTGACCCCCGCCCGGGCGAACAGCATGCCCGCCATCATGCCAGCCGGCCCTCCGCCGACGACTACGACATCTGTACTTGCAGCAATCATCTTTCGTCTGACATAGGGGGCCGATGCACGGGGCGCCCGCACTCACTTCCACATTGTCCGATGCGCTGGTGATACTTGGCTCTGCGGGGATCGTCATCCCCGTCTTCGCGCGGTTCCGCATTACGCCGGTGATCGGCTTCATTCTGGTAGGATTGCTGGTGGGCCCGTTCGGGCTGGGTCGGCTGGTCTATCAGCACGAATGGCTGACCTACGTCACCATCACCGATCCCGAGGGACTGGAACCCTTTGCCGAATTCGGCATCGTGCTGCTGCTGTTCACCATCGGGCTGGAACTTTCGTTCAACCGCCTGTGGTCCATGCGCAAACTGGTGTTCGGTCTGGGCGCGCTGGAGCTGGCGATCAGCGCGGGGCTGATCGCGGCGTTCCTGACCATGTTCGGCCAATACTGGACCGGCGCGCTGGGACTGGGGCTGGCGCTGGCCCTATCCTCCACCGCGTTGGTTTTACCCATAGTCGGCACCCAGACCGCAACGGGGCGCGCGGCGCTGTCCATGCTGCTGTTCGAAGATATCGCCATCGTGCCGATCATCTTCGTGCTGGGCGCGCTGGCCCCTTTTGCGGAGGCAGAGGGGCTGGAAGGGCTGTTCGACACGATCTGGTTGGGTGCGCTGGTGGTGCTGGCGATGATGGTGATCGGCCGTTACGCCCTGCCAAAACTGTTCGCCCAGGCCGCGCGCACCAAAAGCCCTGAACTGTTCCTCGCCGCCAGCCTGCTGGTGGTAATCGGCGCAAGCCTGGCCACGACGCTGGCGGGCCTTTCCCCCATCGTGGGCGCGCTGCTGGCTGGCCTGCTGATCGCTGAAACAGAATATCATTCGGAAGTTGAAGGGATCATCGAACCGTTCAAGGGCTTGGCGCTGGGCGTGTTCCTGATCACTGTCGGCATGGGTATCGATCTGCTGACGATCTGGGACAATTTCGCCATGATCGCTGCGGCGGTGGCCGGGGTTCTGGTCCTGAAAGCGCTGGTCACAGGGCTGCTGTTGCGGATCATGGGCGCCCGGCGGGGCATTGCGGTGGAAACGGGCCTGCTGATGGCCAGCCCATCGGAAACGACCCTGATCGTGCTCGCCGCCGCCACGACCGCGCTGCTTATCCAGCCTGGTACCGCGCAATTCTGGCAGATTGTGACCGCAATCGGCCTTACTGTGACGCCATTGCTGGCAAAGCTGGGCAGTATTCTGGCGCGGCGAGTAGAATCTCTACCCGGCACAGATGCGATGCTTCCCGCCAGCGACCAGCCGCCGTCGATCATTCTGGGTTGCGGGCGTGTGGGGCGGCTGGTGGCGCAGATGCTCACCCGCCACGGCCAGCCTTATATCGCGCTCGATTCCGATGCCGACGAGGTCGCCCTGTGCAAGCGCAGCGGCTATAACTCCGTGTTCGCCAATGCCGCGCGGATGGACGTTCTGGAGCGAATGGGCGTAGGCAAGGCGCCCGCGGTGATCCTGACCATGGACGAGCCGGTGCTGGCGCAGCGTGTCGTCCGCAAGTTGCGCGCGGCGCACCCCAACCTGCCGATCATCGCCCGCGCCCGCGACAGCAAGCATGCGTCCGAACTCTATCGCGCCGGTGCCAGCACAGCGGTGCCGGAAACGCTGGAATCCTCGCTTCAGCTTTCAGAGGCGGTGCTGGTCGATCTGGGCGTGCCGATGGGTCCGGTAATCGCCTCCATCCATGAAAAGCGTGACGAATTTCGTGAGCAGATCATGGAAGAAGGCGCGCTGGATCATAAACCCAAGCTGCGGACCAGTTCGCCGGAACGGTAAGGCGGAAACGGCTGATGCCGCTAACGAACTTACCCGCAGCCTTTCGGATCAGCCCGCCACCGTTTCCCCGGCAAGCACCGCCCTGACAGCAGCCAGCGCATCGTCGGCCTTGTCGCCATCAGGCCCACCGCCCTGCGCCATATCCGGCCGCCCACCACCGCCCTGCCCGCCAACCGCAGCCACCGCCGCGCGGACGAGATCGACGGCGCTTATGCGGCTGGTCAGATCGTCGGTAACACCAGCGGCCACGGTCGCCCGCCCATCATTGACGGCAACGATCGCAGCGACCCCGGAACCGAGACGCTTCTTGGCTTCATCCAGCAAGCCACGCAGTTCCTTGGGATTCATACCCGGCAGGACTTGCCCGGAGAATTTGACCCCGGCGATCTCCTCGTCCGCCTGCCCCTGCGCCATGCCGCCACCGCCGCCGAGGGCGAGCTGCTTTTTCGCTTCGGCCAGTTCACGTTCCAGCCGCCGACGTTCTTCCAGCAGCGTGGAAACGCGCGCCTCGACATCTTCGGGCGCGGTCTTGAGCGCAGCGGCAACCGACTTCAGCGCCTCCTCGCGGCCCACGACCCACCGGCGCGCGGCCTCACCCGTCAACGCCTCGATACGGCGGATGCCGGAACTGACGGCGCTTTCGGAAACGATGCGGAACAGGCCGATGTCGCCAGTGGCGGAAACGTGCGTGCCGCCGCACAGTTCAACGGAATAGGAACGTCCGCCCTCACCCGCGCGGCCCATGGAAAGCACGCGGACTTCGTCGCCGTACTTTTCCCCAAATAGGGCCATCGCGCCCGCCGCCACGGCATCATCCGGGCTCATCAGCCGGGTGCCGACTTCCGCGTTGTGGCGGATTTCGGCGTTCACTTCGGCTTCGATGTCGGCGATTTCCTCTGCCGTCAGCGGCTTCAGGTGCGAGAAGTCGAAACGCAGCCGATCCTCTGCCACCAGCGAACCCTTCTGCGTCACATGATCGCCCAGCCGGTTGCGCAGCGCGGCGTGGAGCAGGTGAGTCGCCGAATGGTTGGCGCGAATGCGATCGCGGCGATCGGCGTCAATCGCGAGGTGCACCGTGTCGCCCACCGTTATGCTGCCACTTGCCACCTTGCCATGATGCGCGTGCAGACGGCCCAGCGGCTTCGAGGTGTCGCTGACATCTATCCGCAAGCCACCTTCGGTAGAGATCGTGCCCACATCGCCAGCCTGGCCACCGCTTTCCCCGTAGAACGGCGTCTGGTTGGTCAGAACGGTAACGTCGGCGCCCTCGCCCGCTTCGCGCACTTCCTTGCCGTCCACCACCAGCGCAACGACCTGACCATCACCGACAGTTGAGGCATAGCCGGTGAATTCGGTCGCGCCTTCGCGCTCGGCAATGTCGAACCAGACTTCACCTTCGGCCGCGGCGCCTGAACCCTTCCACGCGGCGCGCGCGGCGGCCTTCTGACGGGCCATCGCCTCGTCAAAGCCAGCGCGGTCCACACCGATGCCCCGCACGCGAAGCGCGTCTTCGGTCAGATCGTAGGGGAAGCCGAACGTGTCGTAGAGCTTGAACGCGGTGTCGCCCGGCAGGCTGGTGCCCTCGCCCAAACCGACGGTCGCTTCATCCAGCAGGCGCAGGCCGTTTTCCAGCGTCTGGCGGAAGCGTGTTTCCTCACGCTCCAGCACTTCGGAGATCAGCGCCTGCGCGCGCGGCAGCTCTGGATAGGCTTGCCCCATTTCCTGCACCAGCGCAGGGACGAGCCGGTGCATCAGCGGCTGCTTCGCGCCCAGCAGATGGGCGTGGCGCATGGCCCGGCGCATGATGCGGCGCAGCACGTAGCCGCGGCCTTCGTTGGCGGGCAGCACGCCATCCGCGATCAGAAAACTGGTGGAACGCAGGTGGTCTGCGATCACCTGATGGCTGGCGCGGCGATCACCTTCCGCACGAGTGCCGGTCAGGCTTTCGCTCGCTTCGATCAGGTGGCGAAACGTGTCCGTTTCGTACACGCTGTGGACGCCCTGCAGCACCGTTGAAATGCGCTCCAGCCCCATGCCGGTATCGATGCTGGGCCGGGGAAGATCGCCGATAATCTGATCGTTTTCCTGCATGTGCTGCATGAACACGAGGTTCCAGATCTCTACGAAACGATCGCCGTCTTCGTCCGGCGAACCCGGGGGGCCACCGGGGATCGCCGGGCCGTGATCCCAGAAGATTTCCGAACAGGGGCCACATGGGCCATCAGAACCCATCGCCCAGAAATTATCCTTCGTGGCGATGCGGATAATGCGTTCATCAGGCAGCCCGGCGATCCGCTTCCACAGATCCCACGCCTCGTCATCAGTGTGATAGACGGTGACGGACAGACGGTCGGCAGGCAGGCCGTATTCGCGCGTAACCAGCCCCCAGGCCAATTCGATCGCGCGTTCCTTGAAGTAATCGCCGAAGCTGAAATTACCCAGCATCTCGAACAGCGTCAGGTGCCGTGCGGTATAGCCGACGTTATCCAGATCGTTGTGCTTACCACCAGCGCGGACGCACTTCTGGCTGCTGGTCGCGCGCGGGGCGGGCGGCGTTTCAAGACCGGTGAACACGTTCTTGAACGGCACCATGCCCGCGTTGACGAACATCAGCGTGGGATCGTTATACGGAACGAGCGGCGCGGACGGCACGATCGCGTGATCGTTAGCCGCAAAATAATCCAGGAACGTCCTGCGGATGTCGTTGGTCGAGTTCATTGTGGCGAATTAGGGGCGGGAACCCCCGTCGACAAGCGGATTAAGGCGTCAGACACGCTGCTGTTCGTCAATGACACGGCCGGAAACATCGCGCAGGCGCTTTATGGCTTGCGCGCAGTGACGATCCACGCCGCGGCGCGCAGCGATACGATGCCTTCGCGCAAATTGCGCCGCGCATGATCACACACACGATCCGCGAAGGCTTCACGCGCATCATCGTCCAGTTCCCGCACCGCCCGCGCGGCCGAGCCGATCGTGCTGAAATAGCCGAGCGCATCTTCGACGGGATCTTCACCGGCGCCTGCGATCATGGCGAAATCGAAGGATTCGAACGCGATACCGTTCCACCCCGCGCCGCGCAGTATACCTTCCACGTAGTCGCGATCAGCGAAAGCGAAGGGGCCCGGTGCACGCGGATCAGCGGGAGGCGCTGGCGGATCAGGCAGCAGGCGCGTGATATCGGTAAAAACCGGATTATCCCGCCGATCACGGAAGCACGAGAACATCAGTTCCGCCCGTGGGGCCGCAGCTTCGCGCAGGTTGGTGAACGCGGCAACGGGATCATCGAAAAACATCACCCCGTGGCGTGATACCAGCAGATCGGGTTCAAGCGATTCGACCGGCTGCCAGGTCGCTGCGTCGGCCACTTCGAAGGATACATGGGAATTTCCGGCCCCACGCTCCGCAGCCACCGCGGTGAGAGAGGGGGATACGTCGACACCCGTAACCCGGCTGTGCGGATTGATGCGCGCAATCGCGAGCGACAATTCGCCGGCGCCGCAGCCAATGTCCAATACCGACCGGAAGCTGAATTCACGCGCACGCTGAAGCAGGCGTTCGGTAAGCATGGCGAAGCTGCGATCGGTTCGCCGCCATTGTTCGGCCCAGCTCTGACCCGTCCGACCCAACCATTCATCCGCGCCCACCGCCGCGTGATCCACCATGATCTTCCCTCCAGTCGCAAGAACGAGAGATCATAGAACAAAGCCGGTCAAACGCGAAGAAGCCGGCGCGGGCCTCGTAAGGCTTACCGCGCCGGCTCCGGTTCCGCATCCGCGCCCGGCCCGCGAGCTTAAAGCCCGCAGGGGACGCGCCGCTTGAGGGTCAGATATCGTCGTCCGCGTCCGGACCCGTCATCATCTCCTCTGCCACCGCCTCGGTGCGGCCGCGAATCGCGGCTTCCAGACGGTCGCAAATTTCGGAATTGTCCTTGAGGAACTGCTTGGCGTTTTCGCGCCCCTGGCCGATCCGCACGCTATCATAAGAGAACCAGGAACCGGATTTTTCCACCACCCCTGCCTTGACGCCCAGATCGAGTATCTCACCGATCTTGGAGATGCCTTCTCCATACATGATGTCGAATTCGACCTGCTTGAACGGTGGGGCGACCTTGTTCTTGACCACTTTCACGCGGGTCGCGTTGCCGATGATATCGTCCCGGTCCTTGATCTGTCCGGTGCGGCGGATGTCGAGGCGAACCGAGGCGTAGAACTTCAGCGCGTTGCCGCCCGTCGTGGTTTCCGGGTTGCCGTACATCACGCCGATTTTCATCCGCAGCTGATTGATGAAGATCACCATGCAGCGCGAACGGCTGATCGAACCGGTCAGCTTACGCAGGCTCTGCGACATCAGACGAGCCTGAAGGCCGACAT
This sequence comes from Croceibacterium sp., assembly GCA_035555595.1. Classification (GTDB taxonomy): domain Bacteria; phylum Pseudomonadota; class Alphaproteobacteria; order Sphingomonadales; family Sphingomonadaceae; genus Croceibacterium_A. Next base: position 49,014 of record DATMGK010000043.1, read on the forward strand.
GCGAATCGCCCATCTCGCCTTCGATTTCCGCACGCGGGACCAGCGCCGCAACCGAATCGACCACCAGCACGTCAATCGCGTTCGATCGCACCAGCGTGTCCACGATCTCCAGCGCCTGCTCACCGGTATCGGGCTGCGACACGATCAGTTCATCAATATCGACGCCCAGCTTCTTTGCATAAACCGGATCGAGCGCGTGTTCGGCATCGACGAAAGCCGCGGTGCCACCAGTCTTCTGCGCTTCGGCAATGACATGCAACGCCAGCGTGGTCTTGCCCGAGCTTTCCGGCCCGTAGACTTCGATCACCCTGCCACGCGGCAAACCGCCGACGCCGAGCGCGATATCCAACCCCAGCGACCCGGTGGAGATCGCTTCCACCTGCATCGCTTCCTTCTGGCCCAGCTTCATCGCCGAACCCTTGCCGAATGCGCGATCGATCTGCGCGAGTGCTGCTTCGAGCGCCTTCTGACGGTCCACGTTGGATTCCTTCTCAACCAGCTTCAATCCCGCCGCCATGACATGGCCTCCGTCAGTTGCCTAGGGTTGCGTCTAACTCTTCAACTGACGGGTTCGTATCCTATTTGTTCTATACGAACAAGAGGGGAACAAAATTTTTGACGAACGGAACATTCAATCGCCAGCGTGGGTAGAACGCACCTGCCACGAGATTTCCCTGCGGCCATTTGCGGGGACCGTCAGTTCGACCACCGTTTCGCCATCCTTGACGCGGGTTCCGCGCAATGCGCGCAGATCCCATTCCCCCGGCGCGCCGACAACCAGCCTTACCGTGACCGGCGCGGGGTTGGCGTTGGTCAGCACGCTGCTAATCCGGCCCCACTTCTTGCCCTCCGGCTGAGCGACAACTGTGCATTGCTGCTGCACCTGCGCGCTTTCGCCCATGGGAATTTCGATGTCCTGCCCCTCGGCATAATCGCGCAGGGTTTGTTCACCCACGAGTTGATCGCCGTAGGCCGACGGTTCGAAAACGGTAATTCCGCCCATTGGCAAAGCCGCACCAAGGCCGTGCTGGCGATCGTTCACGGTCGTCAGCAGAATACCTGCGGGTATGGCCTGATCCGAGCCGTCGTAAGGCGCGCATCGCGCCTTGTAGAGAAGGCGTCCCTCCACAGAATCTTTATCGAGGAAGGCCACCTGCTTCAGCCCCTTGGCCGAAACGGTAACCCGTTCGGGAACGCGGTAAAGCTTCAGGTCACCCAGCGCTTCCTCGACCGCCTTCATGGCCGAGCCTGTAGCGACAATGGAATCCGCCTCCAGCGCCATCGCTCGCTGTGCCATCATCGGCGCGGCCATCGGGGGCGGAGGTGGCGGCGGCGGAGGTGGTGCGGGAATCCGCGTACCTGCGGCAGTACTGCCAAGCGGAAAACAGGTCAGGCTGAGTGGCCGTGCCACTGGCGGATCGGACAACGCATCGAAATCGCTGACCACGTTGAGGCGGCCCGCGACCACAAGCAGTTCTGCATTTTCGAAGCTCTGGCCATTGTCGTTGAGCAGCGTGAGCCAACTCATCAACCGCATGTTCACGGCATCGCCCTGCCCACCATCTTCAAGATGGGCGACATAGTGGGCCTGCCAGTCGAAGCCCCAGGCGAGGTAGGTAAGCTGCACGGTATAAGTGCCGCCGCGCGCATCGCGGGTATTGATAGAGAACACCGGCTGCGCCGAAAGGCCAGCCGGGACGCGATCGAAGGTCAGCCGTTCGGGCAAGCCCGAACAACGCACCGCCTCGAACCCCTGACTGGTCTGCAACACGATACCGCCATCCGCGCGGGTGCGGACGATCGCCTGTTCGACCGTCTCCTGCCCGGTAGCGGGATCGGTGCGGGTTAGGCGCACTCGATTACCGAGCGATCCATCCACAAGCGCCGCCGGGCTGAGCAGATCGGCGTTGCGGTTCTTCTCTATGGTGCCGCCGGGCAGTCCGGTGACGATGGCGCTGACCGCGACCATGCCTTCCGCCACGCCGGTGAAACGAATGGTCGATTCGCCGGGAGGCAGAGTGACCTGCCGGGTCTCCGTGATCATCGCGAAGCCGCGCGGCCAGTCGCGGTTCATCTCGCCATCCGGCCTGCGATCAGGGTCGCGATAGAGGGTGACGGATAGCGCGGACGGGGTGGAAGCTTCGACCGTTTCCCGCGCAAAAGCAGGGTTCACCCAGAAGGACGCGAGGGCGATAAGCAACATCGCACCATACCCCCGCTTTCGCGGAGATGTCCGGGAGCAAGTCGGGCGGAGGCGCATCGCGCCCTCCCTCAGTACCGCGTCTCGTAAGTGACGCGGACCTCGCGCTTGCCGTTCGCGGGCACGCTGACGACATACTTGCGCTGATCGGCATTGATCTGGGTGCCGGGCACATCCTCGCTGGTGACGCGCAGGTCTTGCGACGACCACCCCCGGTCAAGCCCGGCCTGCACCAGTTCCACCTCTGCCGGCGTGGATTTGGCGTTGGTGAAGGTATAGCGCATCGTCGTGCGGTAATAATCGACGGCGCGATCGATCTCGACCTCGCGCACCGTCTGGCCATCGACCACCACGCGGTAGCGGGCGCTGCGTTCGTAATCGGCGGCGGTAATACGGTCGCGCTTCTCCACTTCGGCCTGCACGAAAATGTCGAAGGCGTCGCCGGTGGAAAGCGTCAGTTCGCTGCCCATCGGGGTGTGGCCGATGCCGTTTTCGCCGATGAACTGGGGGTTGCCCGCACTGTCGCGCTGATAGAACCGCACGGTTCCCGCCGGCAGGGCATCGCCCAGCCCACCATCGCGGCTGGATGAAAAGGCAAGCTGGCTGGCGACGTTGACCGGCTGACTGTCGGAAGCAAGCCAGCCCACGGTGCGGCCATAGATTTTGCGCGCCGGGACGCCCTGCACGTCAAGGAAGCTGACCTGCTTGGTCTGGTTGTTGGCGATCGTGGTGCGTTCAGCGATGGGGTAGAGATAGAAATCGCCCAGTCGTTCACGATCGGCCGTTTCGGTGCCGGGGTTCACTTGCGCGCCGGGGCGCGAAACCGGCCGCGCCACGCGCGAACCGCCGCCACGGTTGGGATTGCCCGCCACCAGCAGCGTATTGGCCGCATGGAACGTGGTGCCGGTGCTGTTGGTCAGAGTGACCCAGCCCTGCATGTCGATGGTGTTCTTCCCTTCGTCATACAGTGCCACATAGTCGGACGACCAGCCAAGGCCGGGCGTGAGATAACGCAAGGACGCGGGCCGCGTACCCGCACGGTTGCTTTCCAGCGTGACCGAAAGCGTGGGCCGCGCGCGCAGATTCGGCGGGACTCGATCGAAGATCACACGCACCGGCAGGCCATCGTCGCGCAAGACCTCTATCCGGTCGCCGATCTGCACCACCGTGCCGCCCGCCGTGCTGAGCACCGTGGCCCGCTCGCGCGTTTCCTGCCCGGTGGCGGGATTGGTGCGAACCAGCGTAACCGTCTGGCCGATGGCCTTTTCGATCAGCTTGGCAGGGGTCAGCAGATCGAAGTCGAAGTTCTGTTCGACGATCGCGGTATCGGCCGCATTGAAGCTGAGCGTTTCAGGACGGATCTGGGCCGAAACGTCCGGGAAGGAGATCGTACTGCGGCCAGAGGATATCGGCAGTTGTCGCACATCCTGCACCAGCCCCTGACCGTTGTTGTAGATTGTCACGGCCACATCGCCTTGCGCCGTGGCGTCAGGATCGGTCTGCGCCGATGCGCCCGTCGCCAGAAGCGCGGCGGCGGAGACGGCGGCGAAGCTGACTATACGCATCGGAACTCTCCCCTGGGCAATGATACTATATTACGCGACTTCACCCTGAATGGGTGAACGAACAATGAAGCGAACAGGCTATCGCTGGCTGGATCGCAGCACGGTCGCCACTTTCGTGGCAATCTGCTGGACGCTGAAAGGCTTGGCGATGAAGTGCATCCTTTCAATGTCGATTTCGCGACGAAGCTGTTCCTCGGCATAACCCGACATGAACAGCACCGGCATGCCCGGCGCAAGCTGGCGAATTTCGCGGGCCATCGCAGGTCCGTCCATGCTGGGCATGACCACGTCGCTCACCACCAGATCGAAATCGGCATTGTTGCGCACGGCTTCCACGCCCTCGTCGCCGTCGGCGGCGGTTACGACGGTATATCCCTGCCGCGTAAGCGCGCGTTCGGCCACGGCGCGGACCATGTCCTCATCCTCCACCAGCAGGATGCGGCCGCCGCCCGACCATTCCCGGGTTTCTTCGACCACATCGGTCTTGCGCAACTCTTCTTCTGTCGCGTGGTGGACGGGCAGATAGATCGTGAAGCGCGCGCCCTTCACCCTGCCTTCCGGCCCCGGCACGTTATCCGCGAAGATGAAGCCGCCCGACTGCTTGACGATGCCGTAAACGGTGGAAAGCCCCAGCCCGGTGCCTTTGCCCAGTTCCTTCGTGGTGAAGAAGGGTTCGAAAATCTTGGGCAGGTTTTCAGGCGGGATGCCGCCGCCGGTGTCCTCGGCAACCAGCACGGTATAATCGCCTGCGGGAATGATCTCGTTCCCCGTGCGGCGCACGTCGCTGGCCCCTACGCGCCGGGTGGAGAAGCTGAGCGTTCCCGCAGCATGTTCCCCGCCGCGCGACTGGATCGCGTCACGCGCGTTGACCGCGAGATTCATCACCACCTGCTCAAGCTGGCGAGGATCGGCGCGGATGGCGCCCAGATCGCGGTCATGATGCGTCTTGAGCGTGATGCGCGCACCTAGCAGACGCTTCAGCATCTGGCTGACTTCGCTGATCACATCGGGAAGCTGGAGCACTTCAGGCTGCAGGGTCTGCTGGCGACTGAAGGCGAGCAACTGCCGCGTGAGTGAAGCCGCACGGTTGGAATTGGCCTTGATCTGCTGGATGTCATCGTAGTCGCTGTCGCCCGGCGAGTGGCGCAGCAACATGAGATCGCAGTAACCGATGATCGCGGTGAGCACGTTGTTGAAATCGTGGGCCACGCCGCCCGCCAGCTGGCCCACCGCCTGCATCTTGGTGGCCTGTGCGACCTGTCGCTTGAGCCGCGTTTCCTCGGTCGTGTCAGCGACACTGAGCAGGACCGCCGCTTCCCCCAGCCCCCGCACGCCGGCGAGGCCAAGCGAAACCGGTTCTTCCGGCTCGTTACGCAGGCGCACGGCGATATCGCCGCTGGCAGCAGGCCCTTGCCCGTACCGGCGCACCGCGTCGGACAGCGCAGTCTTGTCCTGCCGCACGACGAGATCGGATGGATAAGGCGGCATCTTGCCATCGATGCCCGCAGCCCGGCGGAAAGCAGGGTTGGCGAAGAGGAAGTGCCCGTCGCGATCCGTCATCGCCAGACCAAGCGGAAGCTGTTCCACCAAAGCTTCGAGTTGCGGGGTATGCCCGCGTGCGTCCGTGCTCCAGCCACCCAGCCCAACTCCGCTGTCCAGCAACATCATCAACTGGGGCGCATCGCCAATGGAGGGTCCCGCACCAACATCGCCCGGCTCGGGATCGATCAGCGGAACGTTGACCAGAGTCTGCGGCGAGCCCTTGCGCCCTTCCCGCGCGAAATAGATCCGGTCGCGCTCGTCAGAGCGGAGCAGCGCCACGAAATCCTGACCGGCCATGCTGGCGTTCTCATCGCCCGCGGCGCGGCGGCCGAAACCCGCGCTTGCCGCACGGATCGCACCGTCAGGCCCGACAAGCGCGACCTCTATACCGGCGGCGCTCAGAATGCGGCCGAAGGGTCCCGTTATGTACTTGCTGACGGCCACGAGCGGTTCCGTCCGGACAATGGGAGAGAAGCGCCAAATCAGATAGGCATCGCCCCGCCCGGCGCGCTGCGCCGAGGCGGACCAAGAGCGGGTGTCGTCGGAAATGATCGCGCCCTCGCTCTCACCTTCGCGCCATGCGGCGCGCGATGCGCGGGCGAGGTGCTCTGCAGAGGCGACATCCACCGGCATGCGCGGCGGCGCGTGGGATGAGCCGAACCATTGCTCGTAAGCGGCATTCGCGCACACGAGCCGGTTGGCGCGATCAGTGATCGCTATCGCCTGATCGGGCTGATCGAGTGCGGCCACAGTAACCGACCAGTCGGGGAATCCAGCCTCTGCCTTTTCCGTCGGCGCCGCGCGCCTGCGGGCAGCGGCAAACGCCGTAAGAGCGAGCACAACCAGACCGCCGCTATAGGCAAGCGTCACCACAGTGCTGCCGGTGGCGAGGCGGATCATCGCAATACTGGCGAGCACGGCCGCTGCCACGGCCAGCGTGTCGGCCAGCCCGCGCGAACCCTGCGGACGGAACAGCGGGCTCATTCGATCGGCCCCGTCGTGCGATGGGCGCGATGGCGGCGCCGGCGCAGCCACTTACGCCCCACCATCGCCCGCCATACCCATCCCGAGATGACATAACTGATGGCGGCTGAAACGATCCCGATAACAACCAGGCCGAAGGCAGTGACCATGGTCGCGCCTGTCAGCCATTCCAGGAACCGCTGAAGGTCTGTCTTCTCCATAGCGGTATTGAACGCGGCCACCGTCGCCGCATCGATATGCAGCAGCCATTTGCCGACCCAGTAGGCGCCTATCCAGATGGCCGGTGTCGTGGCCGGATTCGTCACAAAAGTCATCAGCGCGGCAATCGGGACATTGGCACGCACCGTCGCGCTGAGCAGCGCCGCGAAGAATATCTGCGCGAACGGCACGATGATCCCGACCAGCAGACCCAGCGCGACGCCACGGGGAACGGACCGGCGCGTAAAACGCCATAGTTCAGAACGCAGCACGCGATGCGCGAACGGGCGCACGAAGCGGTTTCCCTCCAGCTGTTCGCGGGTGGGCATGTTGCGGCGGATGAAGTCCGCCATAAAAGTCTTGGATCGCTTCTGCGTCATGGCCTGAAGATTGCCTTGCTCGGGTGAACGAGGGCTTGCAAGGCCGCTTTGAGACGAGCCGCCCGGAACAATCGATCTTTACGAAATAGCGCGCTCAACCGCGATCGCGCATCAGGCGCGCCTTATCCCGTTTCCAGTCGCGTTCCTTGATCGACTGGCGCTTGTCATGGGTCTGTTTGCCGCGTGCCAGCGCCAGTTCCACCTTCGCCCTGCCCCGCGCGTTGAAGTAAACGCTGAGCGGGATCAGCGTCATCCCCTTGCGCTCCACGGCGCCGATCATCTTCTCGATCTCGCGCTGGTGCAGCAGCAGCTTGCGCGGCCGCTTGGGCTCGTGATTGAAACGGTTGCCGTGGCTGAATTCGGGAATGTTGGCGTTGATCAGCCATGCCTCGCCATCTTCAACCGCAGCATAGCTTTCGGCAATCGAACCTTCGCCGAAGCGCAGACTTTTGACCTCAGTACCGCTGAGGGCGATCCCGGCCTCGAACGTATCCTCGATAAAATAGTCGAACCGCGCGCGCCGGTTTTCGGCGACGGTCTTCTGCTTGTCGAAAGTCGAGGGTTTGGGACGAGCCATAGGGCTGGCGCATGTAGGCGCTGCCCGTGCGAAAGCAAAGGCCCCGCTAGATCAGCCCCAACCTGCCCAGCGCCGCATCGACCGCATCGCGACCTTCATCGCCACAGGAAACGATCGGCAAGCGAACCTCGTCGGTCATCCAAGTATGCAGCTTCGCAAGCGCATATTTGGCCGGTGCCGGGCTGGCATCGGCGAACATCGCCTTGTGCAGTGGGAACAGCCGTTCGTTGAGCGTGCGGGCGGTCTCGTAATCTCCGGCCGCCGCAGCAGCGTGAAAATCCGCGCACAGCCGGGGCGCGACGTTTGCGGTCACCGAAATGCAGCCGACCTGCCCAAGCACATAACCGGCCAGAGCAAGCGGATCGTCGCCCGAAAGCTGATTGAAACCGCCCCCAAGGGCTGCGCGCTGCTGAACCACGCGCTGCAGATCACCGCTCGCATCCTTCAGCGAAACGATCTTATCCGGATAGCACTTCGCCAGAGTAATCACCGTCGAAGGCAGAATATCCGTCACCGTGCGGCCCGGCACGTTGTAGAGCATGATCGGCAGCGAAGAATTTTCTGCCAGATACGAAAAATGCTCGATCAACCCGGCCTGCCCCGGCCGATTGTAATAGGGCGCAACGCACAGGCCAGCCGCCACGCCGCCCAACTGCTCGCAGAAACGGAGATGGTCGAGTGCAACGCGCGTATCGTTGGAACCGCATCCGGCGATCACCGGGACGCGCCCTGCCGCCTGTTCAACACAGATTTCGATCACGCGATGATGCTCCACACGATCCAGCGTGGCGCTTTCACCGGTCGTTCCGCATGGCACCAGCGCGGACGAGCCGTTTTCTATCTGCCAGTCCACGAAACGGCGAAAGGCAGCTTCGTCCAACGCTCCGTCGCGAAAAGGAGTCACCAGGGCTGGAATCGAGCCAGAGAACATTTACACCGCTCCAGTCATATTGTGTATCCGGTCCACGGGGGGCCGCGGTGGTCCGGGAAAATCCGTTAAGCGCCTGATAAGGAGCGGCTTGGCACGATGTCCAGCATGGTTCGCAACGTCATCGTCACCGCCCTCCTCGCGTCAGCCGCCTTAGGCTCACCGCACGTCGCTGCGCAAGGCAGCAGCGAATGGGATCTTGGCCGCACCAGCATGGTCGCCACCCAACCCTCGCCGCGCGCCGCCAGCGCGATCAGCCAGTGGCAGATGCTTTCCGCCGGGCCGAATTTTACTTTCGACGAATATGCCGGCTTCCTGCTGGCTAATCCTGGCTTTCCCGATGAAGCGAAACTGCGCGGTTTTGCAGAGGATCGGCTGGCGCGCGATTATCCCACGCCCGACCGGATGCTGGCCTATTTCGACCGCTTCCCCCCGCTGACCAACGGCGGTCGGGCGCAACTTGCCCTGGCCATGATGGCATCACGCCCCACGGAAGCGGCCACAGTTGCTCGGGAAGCGTGGCGCGGCGGAGGCATGAGCGAAACCGCCTATGCCACTATTTTCGCGACATATGCCGGCAGCTTCACGCCCGAAGATCATGACGCGCGGATGGATGCCCTGCTGTGGCAGCGGGATGCGGCAGCGGCTGCGCGGCAGTTGCCCTATGTCTCGCCAGACAAGATAGTGCGGTTCCGCGCCCGGCTGGCGATCATCCAGGGCGGCGACGGCACCATTGCAGATGCTGGAGCAGCCAGCGATCCGGGCTACCTTTACAACCGCAGCCGTGAATTGCGCACCAAGGGCAGGCCGTTGGAAGCGGTCATGCTGCTTGCCTCACGCCCCGCACTTTCGGCCGAGCCTCTCAACCCCACCGCATGGGTGGACGAACACCTGAATGTCGCCCGCATGGCCGACGCACGATCGGCGCACCAGATCGCCGCGCGTGCCGGTGATGCATTCGCGAACCCTGACGCAATCGCAGAAGGGTCTTACAAGCTGCGCGATGATTACACGTCGCTGATGTGGCTGGGCGGCACGCGCGCCCTGTGGGATCTGGGCGATGGCCGGGCGGCCGCACCGCTGTTTTACCACTATGGCGCGGCGGCACGTACGCCGCAGACCCGGTCGAAGGGCTTCTTCTGGGCGGGCAACGCCTCCGCTCAGGCCGGTGATCAGGCCGAAGCGAGGCGCTATTATGAAATGGCGGCTGCCTATCCCGAATACTTCTATGGGCTGCTGGCGCTGGAACGGCTCGGGCGGCCCGCGCCATCCTTCGCCGCCGCGCCCCCTGTTCAGCCAACGCCGGAACAACGCGCCGCGATATCTGAAAATCCGCTGGCTCAGGCGATCCGCGTCATGGCCGGTGCAAGCTACCCCTGGCAGACCAAACGCAAATTCTACACGGAGCTTTCCGCCCAGGCGCGAAGCCCGGAAGAACTGGCGCTGGTCGGCGAACTGGCACAGACGCTAAACCTGCCTGAACTGGCCGTGGTAGTTGGCCGCGTCGCGCCGGAAAAGGGCTTCCCGGCGCTGACGCAGATCGGCTTCCCCGCCGTGGCCACCCCCGGTGGCGCCGACTGGACAATGGTTCACGCGATCTCTCGCCAAGAAAGCGAATTCGACCTCAATCGGGTGAGTCATGCCGGCGCGCAGGGGCTGATGCAGCTTATGCCCGGCACCGCGCGCGAGCAGGCGGGCAAGCTGGGCATCGTTTATATGTCGGCGTCGGTGATGGGCGACCCGCAATACAACATCCAGTTGGGCAACGGGTATTTCGTACGGATGCTCAACACCTATGGCAGCTATCCGCTGGCGGTGGCAGCCTATAACGCCGGGCCCGGCAACGTGAACAAATGGCTGCGCGCGAACGGCGATCCGCGTAACGGATCGATTAACTGGATCGACTGGATCGAACGCATTCCGATCTTCGAGACGCGCAATTACGTGCAGCGCGTGCTGGAAAACGCGGTGGTCTATGAGAATCTGCACCCGGATAAGGCGACGCAAGGCCGCCCCCGGGCGCTGAACGAATTCCTGCGCTGAGTTTCCTCCTTCCGCAGTTGCGATGATTGCCGGATCGTTGCCACGCCGGTAGGCCGCGCATGTATGAAGCCGCCGGAAAATCTCATCACGCCAGCCGGTCTGGCCGCGCTCAAGGCGCGCTACGACCATCTGCTAGGCACTGAACGGCCGGAGATTGTGGCTATCGTCTCATGGGCGGCCGGCAACGGCGACCGGAGCGAGAACGGCGATTATCTCTATGGTCGCAAGCGAATGCGCGAGATCGACCGTGAACTGGCCCATCTGGCACGGCGGATGAAAGCGGCCCGCGTGATCGACCCGGCGCAGGCCCCTGACCGCGACCGGGCATGGTTCGGCGCGACTGTGACCATCGCTGACGAGGACGACAACGAACGCAAGGTAACGCTGGTCGGTGATGACGAGCAGGATCCTTCATCCGGGCGGATCGGCTGGAGCGCCCCGATTGCGCGGGCACTGCGCGGCGTGGCAGTGGGTGATTGCAGGACGGTTCGCCTTCCCGCCGGGGAGAAGGAATGGGAAGTGCTGGCGATAGAGTATCCGGCGCATTAACCACGCAGCCCATGCTCCGCCGCTTCGCCGTTATCTGCTCCGCAATCGTTCTTGCCCTGCCATTGGCCGGGATCGCTCGCGACAGTCTGGGCGTTTTCGGCCAGTGGGGCGCCTTCCGTGATCCTGGCGTGCCGCGTTGCTATGCCATCGCAGAGGCGGAAAACCCTCGACAGAACGAAGTGCGTGAACAGGCCCCCTATGCCACCGTGGGCGACTGGCCCCGGAACAATGTGCGCGGAGAGGTGCACCTGCGGCTATCGCGCCATATTGCACCGAGTGCCGCTGTTTCCCTTACCATAGGCTCCCGTCGTTTCGCGCTGAAAGGATCAGCGGGGAACGCGTGGTCACAGGATGCGGGAATGGATTCTGCCATCGTGGCCGCGATGCGTTCTTCCGGAACGATGGCTGTTACTTCACGCGATCGCAGCGGGCGCCGCTTTACCGATCGCTATAGTCTTGAAGGGGCTGCCACCGCAATCGACGCCGCCACTGTGGGTTGTGCGCGATCGCGATAACAGAAAGGGTCTTCCCGGACCCTAAGGCCCGGGAAGATGGCCGGAATCAGAAGCGCCAGCCCACGCCCGCCATCACCTGATGGCGATCGGTATCGATGTCGAAACGGTCGCTGTCGGCAACGCCGTCAGCTTCAAAGTCGATCTCGCCACGGCTGTAGTTGGTGTAGCGATATTCGATCTTGGCAAAGGCGTTGCTGCCGAACTTCTGTTCGACACCCGCGCCCACGCGCCAGCCGTTAACATCCAGGTTTTCATCGTAATTGGTGGTGCCATCGGTGCCGATGAAGTTGTATCGACCAAAGCTGTAGCCGCCCTTGCCGTAAACCAGCGTGGTGGGGGTTGCCTTGAAGCCGACGCGACCACCGACATAGATGTCCCGGCCGGCATCAACGGTGCCAAGGCCGAAGTTGGTGTAGGGATCGCTATAGCTGGAATCCGCCGTGGAATCGGTCAGTTCCGCCTCTGCACCCACAACCATCGAACCCATGTCGGCATCATAACCGATGCCCACACCGTAAAGCAGACCTTCGGAATTCTGGTCGAGGTCGACATTCACGCCATCGTCTTGCGAGCTGCCAGCCTGGTTCCTGTCATATCCGGCTACGCCGGCGATCCAGGGGCCGGAGAACTCCGTATCCTGCGCCATGGCGGGGACGGCGATCACGGCCGCACCGGCGGCCAGCAGGATTGCGAAACGCGTTTTCATTGTAAGCTCCAATCATTCAAACCCCACGGCGCGTTGGCCGTGGAACCGCATAAATGGGGATTGATCGGCAGAAGTTTCATTAACCTAACACAACGAAAATATTGATGTTTTTTCGCCACACTTGCATCGACCAACTGTTGACGCAGGTCGACCAGCGGCAGGAACGAAACAGGGAAAACAGGGTTCGCGCGTCGCGCGCACAACATTTCGACGCCACAGAAACACGATTGGGCGGCAACCTTTGCCGTTCGCGTCAACTCGCCCTATATGCGCCCCGAATGGCCGACACTGCCCTCATGTCTATCCCCGGACAAATCGATCCGGTGCCCGTTGCACGTGACATCACGCCGCGCGCCGATGGGCGCGTGGACCTGATCGGGCTGCCGAAGAAACGCATTGCCGAACTGTTCGCGCAAGCGGGTCTGGATGAAAAGCAGGCGAAGCTTCGCGCTAAGCAGGTATTTCACTGGCTCTATCATCGCGGTGCGACCGGGTTTGAAGCGATGACGGATATCGCCAAGACCATGCGCCCCTGGCTGACGGAACGGTTCGTTATCGGCCGGCCAGAAGTGGTGGAGGCGCAGCATTCCAATGACGGCACACGCAAATGGTTGCTCCGCACCGCCGATAGCCACGATTTTGAAATGGTATTCATCCCGGATGCCGACCGGGGGACGCTGTGCGTATCCAGCCAGGTGGGCTGCACCCTCAATTGCCGCTTCTGCCATACGGGCACCATGCGGCTGGTGCGGAACCTGACGCCGGGCGAAATCGTGGGACAGGTCATGCTGGCACGCGATGCGCTGGGAGAGTGGCCAAAGGGCAAGATGGACTTCGCCGAGGAGGAAACCGAGGCGGAATATACCGCGGACGGGCGCCTGCTTACCAACATCGTGATGATGGGCATGGGCGAACCGCTGTATAACTTCGATAACGTGCGCGACGCACTGAAGCTGGTGATGGATGGCGACGGATTGGCGCTGTCGCGCCGCCGGATCACCCTTTCCACCAGCGGCGTGGTGCCCATGATGGCACGTTGCGGGGAAGAGATTGGTGTCAACCTTGCCGTATCGCTCCACGCCACGAACAAGGACGTCCGTGACGAAATCGTGCCGCTGAACCGTAAGTTCGGCATTGAAGAACTGCTGTCCGCCTGCGCAGCCTATCCCGGTGCATCGAACGCGCGGCGCATCACGTTTGAATACGTGATGTTGAAGGACAAGAACGACAGCGATGACGATGCGCGCGAGTTGGTGCGGCTGATCAAGCAGTACAAGTTGCCCGCCAAGGTGAATCTGATCCCGTTCAACCCGTGGCCGGGCGCGCCCTATGAATGTTCCAGCGCGGAACGCGTGCGGCGGTTTTCCGAAATCGTGTTCGAAGGCGGTATCTCCGCGCCCGTACGCACTCCGCGCGGGCGGGACATCGATGCGGCCTGCGGCCAGCTCAAGACCGCCGCAGAAAAGAAAACCCGCGCAGAACTGGATCGGCTGGCGGCCGAAAAACAGGCTGCGCTAGGCTGAATTCTGCCGCCCGGCGCCTTCATTACATCCACGGGTTCAAGGTGTGACCAACCCGTCGCTCAACAGTCACGAACCCTACCCGCAGCAGTCACAATCGTTCGATAGTCGCCATCCCTGGCAACCAACCTTTCCAGGGAATCTACAACATGAAGGGCAGCGACCTCGTCCGTTATACGGACGGTGATATCGACACCAATCTCAGCACCCAGCGTGACCTCGGCAGCATGATTGCCGAGCGTTATTCGCGCCGTCAGACGGTGCTTGGCGGCCTTGGCGCCACCGTGGCCGCCTGCCTCGGCACCTCGCTGCTGGCCGCCTGCGGCGACGGCGATCAAAGCTCTGGCGGTTCGTTCTTCGTGAATGCGGGTGAAAACGCGACCGCTTCGGCCGGACGGCTGGTTACGCTCAGCGGCAAGCTGGTTTCGGGAACGGCCAGCAGCGTGAAGTGGACGCAGGTTAGCGGCACCACGGTCGAACTGATCGGCGGCGACAGCGCTACCGCCACCTTCATCGCTCCCGCCGTCGCATCCTCCACGCCGCTGGTATTCGAATTCAGCGCAATGGGGTCTGGCGGTCAGAGCTCTTCGCAGCGCACCACCATTACCGTGACGCCTGCCGTGCTCGGCTTCACCGCCGTTCCGCATACGCTGGCCGATATTGTCACCGTTCCTGCCGGTTACAGCGTGACCGTCATGACTCGGCTGGGCGATCCGCTCGCTGCCGGTGTGCCAGCCTATGCCAACGACGGCACCGACACCAATTTCGCCCAGCGCATCGGCGATCACGGTGACGCACTGGCCTGGTTCGGCCTCAACGCCACTGGCGCCCGCGATGATGCCAACTCAGCGCGCGGTCTGATCGTGCAGAACTTCGAAAATCTCAACGTTCAGTACCTCCACCCCAATGGCCCGACCAGCAGCGGCGGCGTTCGCCCGGCAGCAGAAGCGATCAAGGAGATCGAAGCCCACGGCGTCGGCGTGATCGAGTATCGAGACGCGGGCAATCGCCAGTGGAGCTGGGTGCAGGACAGCACCTTCAACCGCCGCATCACCCCGAACACGCCGATGGATCTGCGCGGCCCGGTGCGCGGCAGTGATCTGGTAAAGACCGTCGCCTATCCAGCCGGCACCGCCAGCAACGGCACGATCAACAACTGCGCCAACGGGCACAGTGCCTGGGGCACGAACCTGACGTGTGAGGAAAACTGGGCCGGATACTTCCGCCGCAGCGGTGACGATGCGGCGCGGACCCCGCGTGAGCTTTCGTCGCTGCGCCGCTATGGCGTGACGAGCAGCACCGGCAACTATTCCTGGTCGAGCGCTGGCAACGAGCCGGTGTTCCGCCGCTGGGATGCGCGTGCGACGGGCGCCTCAGCGCTGGAAGACTATCGCAACGAACCCAATACGCTGGGTTGGGTGGTAGAAATCGATCCCTACACCCCCTCCGCCCCGCCGCGTAAGCGGACCGCGCTGGGGCGCATGGGCCATGAAGGCGCATGGCTGGGCAAGTTGACCTCCGGCAAGAAGCTGGCGGTTTACATGGGCGACGATTCCCGCCGTGAATACCTCTACAAGTTCGTTTCGGCCCAGGCATGGAACCCGGCCGATGCACAGTCGTCAGACCGGCTGGCGGTTGGCGACAAATATCTCGACAACGGAACGCTTTACGTCGCGAAGTTCAATGCCGATGGCACCGGCACCTGGCTGCCGCTGGTGTTCGGCAGCGTGCCGAACCTGCCGGCTACCGGGGGATTGCCGGAATACGTCTTCGCCGATCAGGCGGACGTTCTGGTCAACACCCGCCTTGCCGCCGACGCGGTTGGTGCAACGCCGATGGACCGTCCGGAATGGACCGCCGCAAACCCCGTGACCGGCGAGATCTACCTGACGCTGACGAACAATAACGCAGCTGGCCGCGCACTGAACGACACAAACGGTGCAAACCCGCGACACTACGGTGCAGTGAGGGGCAGCTCCACCAGCTATGGCAACGCAAACGGGCACATTGTGCGCCTTCGCGAAACGGGTGACGAACCGGCAGCTACCACCTTCCAGTGGGATATCTATCTATTCGGTGCCGACTCGGCCGATGCCGGAGCGGAGGTGAACCTGTCTGGCCTTACGGCGGAGAATGATTTCTCCAGCCCGGACGGACTGTTCTTCGGCCGTAACACCAATCCTTCGGGTCAGGTGAAGCCGCTGCTGTGGATCCAGACCGACGACGGTGCCTTCACCGATCGCACCAACAACCAGATGCTCGCCGCCCTGCCCGGCACAGTGGGCGATGGCGGTGCCCGCACCGTGACCAACACGGGCACTGGCGGTGCCACCGCCACGCAGGCGACGTTTATCGGTGCAGCCGCAACGGCAACCACGCTGAAGCGGTTCCTTGTCGGGCCGAAGCAGTGCGAAATCACCGGCGTGGACAGTACGCCCGACGGGCGCACGCTGTTCGTCGGCATCCAACACCCTGGTGAAGACGGTGACGCCGCCGCGCCCGGCAGCAACTGGCCGCAAAGCCAGTCGGGCAACGCCACTGGCCGCCCCCGCTCTGCCATTGTCGCCATCACCCGCAACGATGGCGGCGTGATCGGGCTCTGACTTAACGAACCTCCCCGGCGGCAAGGCTGCCGGGGAGGTTACTCTTCAGCGTTTTCCAGATCGAACCGCTGCCGCGATGCCGCTATGGCCTCGCGATGAGTGACGGCCCATTCGCCCAGCACGGCGACAGGCGCCCTCAATGACTTACCCAATTCCGTAAGCGCGTAATCAACCCGTGGCGGAACGCTGGGCGTCACCGTGCGGCTTACCAGTCCGTCACGTTCAAGATTACGCAGGGTTCGGGTCAACATTCGCTGGCTGATCCCCGCAATCGCGCGCAGCAGCGCGTTGAACCGCATTGGGCCATCGGCAAGGTTCATCACCACCTGCATCGACCATTTGTCACCCACCCGGGCGAGCACCTCGGTCACCGTCTGGCAGGCAGATGGAAAATGAGCGACATCAGGCACATCGGTGTGCCCAAGGGACGAAAAAGTGCCTTCTTGCGAAGGTGAGGTGACAGTTTCCATATGGCCCCTAGTTATTATCAGTAACCAGGGATTTCCAGCGTCATGAAGATTCTCCGCATCGATACCTCCGTCACTCAGGGCGAATCCGCCAGCAGAGTGCTGACGCAGGAGATCACCGAGCATTTCCGCGAGAAGCACCCGCAGGCGGAAGTGACGGAACTGGATTTCGCCACCGCCCCCCTGCCGCACATCGATCCCGTGACCATGGGCGCGATCCGCTTTCCCGAAGAACGGCGGGATGAGGCGATGCAAGCGGCGTTTCCGGCAGAAAGAGCGGTCCTCGACCAGTTTCTTGCATCCGACGTGGTGATCATCGGGGCGCCCATGTACAACTTCACCATCCCGTCTTCGCTGAAGGCATGGCTGGACCGGCTGGGTGTGCCCGGCGTCACGTTCAGCTATTCCGAGGCCGGCCCGGAAGGCCTCGCGGGCGGTCGACGGGTAATCGTGGTGCTGTCGCAGGGCGGCGTTTACGAAACCGATGCCCCGTTCGAACACCACCAGAGCTTTCTGCGCGACTTTTTCAGCTTCATCGGCATCGACGATGTAGAATTCATCCGTGCCGACAAGATCGGTTTCGGCCCCGAAGCACGGGAACAGTCGCTGGCGGACGCCCGGGCGGAGATCGCGCGCCTGTGATGAAATCTTCAAGAGGGCGGCTCGCCAGCTAGCGCAAGCCGCCGATCAAACAGCTTAAAAGGGCGTCCCCTCAGCGTGGGGGCGCCCTTTTTCGTTGCGGGCGCGGCTCGTCGCTGCCATTCGTTCGCAAGCTAATAAAAAGCGTTTTCCGGAGAGAACCATGATCGAAACCGCCCTGGTTTCCTGCGACGACCATCTGGACCTGAACATGCTGCCCGCAGACGTGTGGACGCGGCGCATGTCGGCCAAATGGGGCGACCGCGCACCGCATATCGAAGTGCCTGAGCAGGGTCCCGGCCTGTGGATCGCGGACGGAGAGCGTTGGGGCATGTGGTCAGGCGCGAAAGGGCGCGGCTTTGGCCCCGGCCCGAAACCGCTGCACACCGCCTATGACCGCGGCGGGATCGACGACCTGAGCGAGTTGCGCGCCGGCAACCCCGCGCTGCGCCTTGCCGACATGGACCGCGATCAGGTGTGGGGCCATCTGGTGTTCGGCCCCGTGACATCTATCAGGACGCAGGACGAGGCATTCATGCGCGCCTGCTATGCCGCCTTCAACGACTGGCTTTACGAGGATTTCTGCAGCGCCGCGCCGGATCGGCTGATCGGCGTGGCCATGCTGCCGCCCTATCCGGAAGCCGCCTATGACGAATTGAAGCGCCTTGCCCAGCGGGGCGGCGTGCGGCAGGCGAACCTGCAAATCGCGGTGGCCGAACCTCGACTGGAAGACCCGCGCTGGGAACCGTTGTTCGATCTGCTGGAACAAAGCGGCATCGTGCTGAGCTTCCACGTCACGGTATTCCCCAAGGCAGGCGATGCGTTCGACAAATACAAGGGCAGCCCCGGCGCGACCTTCCTCCATGCCAAGATGTTCATCGAACAGTTCCTCGATCCCTTCGTTGATCTGTTCGCGTGGGGCATTCTGGAACGGCATCCGAAGCTGAAGATCGTGATCGCCGAATCCGGCGTGGGCTGGGTTCCGTGGGTGGTGGAAGAACTGGACTATCGCCACTGGCGCCTGTGGGAATGCAAGGATTTCTGGGACGACAAGGGCGGCATCCCGCATAAGATGAAGCCTAGCGAAGTGTTCCAGCGGCAAGTTTACGGCACCTTCCAGCAAAGCCCCACGGCCATGCGCCTGACCGAGTTCTGGGGGCCGGAAAACCTGCTGTGGGCCAGCGATTATCCGCACCCGGATTCGATCTGGCCCAATTCCGTTCGGACCATCGGGGAAACGATGGGCCATATGGACCCGGAAGCGGTGCGCGGCATCGTGGGCGGCAATGCGGCCAAGCTCTATGGGCTGGACCTGTCCAAGGCCACGGTGCGGGCGCGCCTGCCCATCGGCGGCGAGCGCGAAGCCGCCTGAGGCGTGATGAAGGGCCGCCGGGGAACTGGCGGCCTGTTCCATCGGTAGTGGCCCTATGGCCGAAACGCTCGATCCCGCCCTGCCCGTGGAAGTGCAGCAACAGGCGGAAACGGTGCTGGAACTGGCGCAGGCCAAAGGCCTTTGCCTTGCGACCGCCGAAAGCTGCACCGGCGGGCTGCTGTCCGCCCTGCTGACCGATGTGCCGGGACTGAGCCATGTGTTCGAACGCGGCTTCGTGGTCTATTCCGACGACGCCAAATGCGACCTGTTGGGCATTGCGCGACATACAGTGGACCGCTGCGGCGCAGTCAGCCGAGAAGTGGCGATCGAGATGGCTGGTGGCGCTTTACGCCACTCTCGCGCGGACATTGCCCTGGCCGTGACCGGTTTTGCCGGGCCTGCGGGCGAGAATGAGGAGGAAGGTCTGGTTCACTTCGCCTGTGAACGACCTGGCTGCGACCCCCTGCATCGAGAAGCCCACTTTGGCCCTATAGGGAGACAGGGCGTCCGCATCGAAGCATTGAGGACTGCTTTGCACATGCTGGAAGATACGTTGAAAGCGTGACTTTATTGCATTAGGTATCCCTTTCGGATACATAACGCACATGCACAAAGCTGGTCAGAAGATACGCGCCTGGCGCGAAGCGCACCAACCGCCCCTGTCCGCAGGCGAATTCGGTGAACGTTATGGCGCCCCCTCCCCCTGGCCAAGCCGCACGGTCTATGGATGGGAGGCAAAGGGCAAGATACCCCGCGCGGCTGCCCAGCGACGTCTGGCCGAACTAGGCGTATGTCGACCCGAGGACTGGCTTCTGCCCGTCGGACCCACCGAAAGCGCCGATCCGCATGGCGAACCCGCGCATCCCTTCTTCGACCTGCATACACACGGATTCGTTCGCGTAGCGACCAGTACGCCGCCGGTCCGCACCGCCGATGTCTCGTTCAATCGCGATGGCATCATCGAACAGGCGAAACGAGCCCATGCCGCCCATGTGGACCTGCTGGTCTATCCCGAGTTGTGCGTATCATCCTATGCCATCGACGACCTGTTGATGCAGTCGGCCCTGCTGGACGCAGTGGAAGGCGCGGTGGCGGAAATCGCCGCCGCCAACGCCGAGCTTTCGCCGGTGCTGCTGATCGGCGCACCGCTGCGCCGGGGCGGGCGGCTGTATAACTGCGCGCTGGCGGTGGCCGATGGCAAAGTGCTGGGCGTAGTGCCCAAGAGCTACCTGCCGAATTACCGCGAATTCTATGAAAAGCGCTGGTTCTCCTCCGGCATTTCCGTGCGGGGCCAGACGATTTCCGTCGCCGGGGTGGAAGTGCCGTTCGGCGTGGATCTGATCTTCGCGTCGGAACGGATTCCCGGCTTCAGGCTGGCAGTGGAAATCTGCGAGGATTTCTGGGCGCCCGATCCCCCCTCCACCGCCGCCGCGCTGGCGGGGGCGACAATTCTCGCCAATCTATCCGCCTCCAACATCGTGATCGGCAAGGCGGATGAGCGGCACCTGCTGTGCCGCGCACAAAGCGCCCGCACGGCCAGCGCCTATGTCTATTCAGCGGCAGGGCATGGTGAAAGCACCACGGACATGGCGTGGGACGGCCAGGGCGTGATCTACGAGCTGGGCGATCTGCTGGCGGAAAGTGAACGTTTCGCCCGTGCGCCCGAACTCGCCATTGCGGACGTGGATACGGCCCGCATTCTGGGCGACCGCCAGCGGCTGCCCACTTATGCCGATGCCGCGGAAGCTGCGGGCCGCCCGGAGGACCACTTTCGCGAAGTGCGGTTCCACCATGAGCCCGCACGCGGCAACATCGGCCTGATCCGCCCGGTCAGCCGCTTTCCCTTCGTGCCAAACCGTCCGGAGAAGCTGGACGCCGACTGTTACGAGGCGTTCAATATTCAGGTCGATGGCCTGATGCGCCGTTTCGAGCAGACCGCCGGTGGCACGATGGTGATCGGTATTTCAGGCGGGCTGGATTCGACCCACGCCCTGATCGTCGCGGCCAAGGTCTGCGACCGGCTGGGCCTGCCGCGCACCACGATCCGGGGCTATACCATGCCCGGTTTCGGCACCTCCGAAGGAACGAAATCCAACGCCTGGAAACTGATGAATGCGCTGGGAATCGCGGCGGAGGAAATCGACATCCGCCCCGCCGCTAACCGTATGCTGGAAGACATCGGCCACCCCTTCGCAAAGGGAGAGCCGGTTTACGACGTGACGTTCGAGAACGTGCAGGCGGGGCTGAGGACGGATTACCTGTTTCGACTGGCCGGACAGCACAACGGCTTCGTGGTCGGAACGGGCGATCTCAGCGAGTTAGCGCTGGGCTGGTGCACATATGGCGTGGGCGACCAGATGAGCCACTATGCCGTCAATGCGGGCGTGCCCAAGACGCTGATCCAGTATCTGATCCGCTGGGCCACGCGCACCGATCAGTTCGACAAGGCGACTGACGCGGTGCTGGAAGCGATCCTGAATACGGAAATCAGCCCGGAGCTCGTGCCCCCCGGCGAAGATGGTGCGATGCAGAGCACGGAGGCAAAGATCGGCCCATACGAGCTGAACGACTTCTTCCTCCACCACACGGTTCGTTATGGCCAGTTGCCGTCAAAAATCGCCTTTCTGGCGTGGCACGCATGGCGTGACCGGACGCGGGGCATATGGCCTGCGGGCTTACCTGAGGCAAACCGCAACCAATACGATCTAGCGACCGTGCGCCATTGGCTGGAAAGCTTCCTGCGCCGCTTCTTCGCGTTCAGCCAGTTCAAACGCAGCGCGATACCCAATGGGCCGAAGGTCTCGACATCCGGCGCGCTGAGCCCGCGTGGCGACTGGCGGGCACCAAGCGATGCCTCTGCGGCGGTATGGCTGGATGAGTTGAAAACGAAAGTGCCGCTGGACGATTCAGGCAGCGTCTGACTTTCGCACTTCGTTGAATGCGGGAGGCCGCTCTGCGCAGCCTCCCGCACGCAAATCAGAACCGCAGGCCCATGCCGACGGAAACCTGATGGCGATCGGAAGCAATGCTTACCGACGGGTCGGCGCCAGTAACGCCATCATCCAGCAGGTACGAACCCTTGCCGTAATCGGTGTAGACGTATTCCAGCTTGCCATAGAGGCCCTGGCTCAGCCCGACTTCAACGCCTGCCCCGACGTGGTAGCCGCCGCGGCTTTTGGAAAAGCCGTAGGTGTCGCCGGGTTCTTCATCGTCGTTATCGGTGATGTCCGGATCGTAAGCCACGTCGAACTTGCCGTTCGAATAGCCGCCCTTGGCGTAGATCAGCGAGGATTCGCCCAGCGGAACACCAACCCGCGCGCCGGCGGTGAAAGTGCGCTTCAGATCGGAGCAGGCCAGATCGTCCTCGATCAACTGGTTGCAGACGCGGCTGTCGGACAGTTCCGCACCGGCATAGGCGCCGATCACCAGACCGGGGCCGACCTGGAGGTCGTAGCCCAGTTCAACGCCATAGGCGATTGCGCTGTCATCGTCGGTGGCGGTGAGGAATTCGGGGCCGCTTTCGTCGTCGTCTTCATCGAAATCGGGGTTCGGAATTGTGGCCTTGGCGCCGGTCTGTTCCCAGGCGGCGCGGCCTTCGATGCGGAAGCCCGACACGTCCTGCGCATAGGCGGGAGCGGCGGTGGCGACGAGGGCGGCGGCGATCAAAACTGGATACTTCATGGGTTCTCCTTGTCCTTCAGGAAAACCGGGGCGCCGAGCCCCCGTCCTTCACACCGGTCTTCCGCTGGGATGACGGAGACGGGCCGGAACGACCTTTATGCGGACCGCAGGCCGAGCCAGCGTGAAAGGGAAGAAAATCGCCTTAATACAAAGATTTCCAGCAATATTATCGCCACGAGAGAAAATGCGAACAACGGTAGCAATACTGCGAGACAGGCGACCAATACCGCGAGAAGGGGTCGGTTACCGACGCTGCGAGCGGGAGGTGCGCCGAGAGAGCCCGTGGGACGGCGGCGGAGCCACATGATCGCACCGCTGATCGCCACCATGACTAGCGCCAATGCGGTGAGCAGGCCGACGATCTGATTGAGCAGGCCGAACAGTTGCCCTTCGTGCCAGGCGATGCCGTATCCAACGGCGCGGTCGATCGGATGGCCGTCCGCGAAGCTTTCCCGCGAGAGCACGGTATGGCCGGTGAGATCGTAGCGGATCGTTGTGCGGAGAGGCTGGTTCTGCGCGTCTGAACGGATGGTCCAGAGCATCTGCCCCGGCGCGCCGAAACGGCCCGGTGCGCCCGGCGGGGTGACGATGGCGGGGAAGGCCAGCGCCTGTGCGCGAGCATCCTGCACCATCTGATCGAACACCTGCGGGTTGAACGGCGCATCGGGCGTGGACATCGGCCCGGAGCCGTGACCGTGACCGTGACCATGCCCCTGACCGGTGGCGGGGGCTGACGAGGGCTTTGCGCCGTCGATATCCCATTGAGCAGGGCCGTTGACCCAGCCCAGTTCCGCCCGCACCGCACCGAACGCCGTGCCCCACACGCTGGTCCACGGGAGGCCGCTGACGAGCATGACCAGCGCCAGCGAGGAAACCCAGAAACCCGTGACGGCGTGGAGATCGCGCCAGAACACGCGGCCGCCGCGCGTGAGGCGGGGCCAGACAACGCCCGCCCCGCCCCGCCCGCGCGGCCACCAGAGGTAAAGACCGGACAGGATCAGCACGATCGCCCAGCATGCGGCCAGTTCCACCAGCCGGTTGCCGACCTCTCCACCCACGAGAAGCTGGCTGTGGACGCGCTTGGTGATCGCCATGATGCGCCGGTCGGGATCAATTGCCCCCAGGACATCGCCCCGAGGGGATACGAACACTTCCCGCACCGGGCCACCGTTGGCCAGCGAGAGGCGGATCAGGGCTGCATCCCCCGCCTGTTCCGGCAATCGGTAGTCGAGGAAGACAGCGCCCGGATAGCGTTGCAGCGCGACGTCGAGCTGCTGATTCGGCGCGACGGGGGCGCTGACCGGCTGGGCGTGAAAGGCGCGTTCTTCCCACCGTTCGACCTGCGGCTTGAACAGGTAAACCGCGCCCGAAAGCGAGAGCAGCACCACGAACGGTATGACCAGAACCCCGGCATAGAAATGCCAACGCCAGATCGCGGGATAGAGCGCGCCCATCGGTTCAGAACCGCGCCCGCACGCCGCCGAATACGGAGCGGCGTTCGACAGGATAGAAGATGACGGAGGTGGACGTAGCGGCGATCGCCGCGCTGATATCCCCCACCGCTTTCTTGCCAGCGATGTTGCGGGCGTCGAGGAATACGTCGACCCCGTGCGTCACGGTGGCACCGGCGGTGAGGCCGATCAGCGCATAGCCATCGGTCTTCAGCGTATTGCCGTAATCGGCCCATGCGCCCTGCGGCTGCCATTCGACATTGGGCGACAGGTGCAGCGCATCGCCGCCGATCCGCAGTTCCGCGCGATAGACATGCTTCGGGGCGACCGGCAGGCGATTGTCGCCATATTGGGCATCATCCACGAAGCGGAAATCGCTGAACTGATAGACCTGCCGCAACCGCAGATAGTCCATCAGATCGAGCGTGAGGGCCGCCTCCAGACCCTGATGCCGGGTCTTGTCGGCATTGAAAGTCGATGCGGGAATGTCCGGGCCGACATTGAACTGCAACAGTTCCCCATCGATCGACGCGCGATAGAGCGACACGTCCCATTGTGCGATGCCCGAGCGGCCGCGCGTGCCGATTTCCGCCGTCCATGCGGTCTGCGCGGAAATAGGCACGAAGGCCGCCTGCTGCGCCAGTTCGATGAAGCCCGGAAATTCCGCCGAGCGGGAGTAATTGGCGTAGACCTGCACGCCGCCCAGAGGTTCATAAAGCAGGCCGAACTTCGGAGAGAATTCGCTGAAATCCGCCCGGCCCGTCACGTCGGTGATACCGTTATTGAAGGTCTGGTGCTGGCGGCGATAGCCATCGGCATAGATACCCCCGGCGATCAGCGTCAGGCCATCGGTCGCATGATAGCGCGCCTCTGCATAAACATTGGCGGTGCGAGATCGTTGGGCGGCGGCGAAAGTGAGCGCGCCCTTGCGGCCATCGACGTTGACGTAGCGTTCGGAATCGACCTCTCCGAAACGCGCTTCCCCGCCCAGGGTCAGTTCCACAGGCCCCTGTGCCCAGTCGAGCCGGAAATAGGCGCCGTGATCGTTCGAATCCTGATCGATCACCTGATAGATCGGATGGAACAGCGACTTGCGGTTGTAGAACAGGCCGAGGTTCAGCTCCGCATCGCCGAGATCGACCGTGGTGCGGTTCTGGAGACGAAGCGAGTCTATGTCGCGCGCCTGATCGCCGGTGAAGTTGCCCGTTTTGGGCGCGGTGAGTGTGGTGGCGAGATCGAGCGCGCCAGGCAACTGCTGGTTGATGTTGTTGAGGCTGGCATAGAAGCGCGTCCGCACCGCGTCGCTGACCCGGAAACCGGCGTTGCCGTGAAAGCGCAGCGAATTGCGATGGGCGTGTTCGCGATCACCATTGGACGTATCGGCGCTGACCGCCGCCCAATAATCCGCCGTATCGGTCGCGCCGCCATAGGCGATCAACCCGCGAGCGGTGCCGAACGAGCCGCCTTCCGCACGGAGATAAAGGCCCGCCGCATCCGCCCCGTTGGGCGTGACGCCGTTGATCGCGCCGCCCAGCGTACCGGAGCCGAAGCGCAGGGCGTTGGCACCCCGGTAGACTTCGAGATGATCGAAGAAAGCCGGGTCAAGTTCCTGAAAATCGCCGTTATCATCTGCCAGATTGATCGGCACGCCATCCTGAAGCAGCGTAAGCCCGCGCATGTGATATCCGCGCGAGAGGCCCGATCCGCGGATCGATATCCGCACTTCCTGCCCATAACGCGGCTGAACATAGACGCCGGGCGTATAGGCCAGCGTATCGCGCAGCGAGACGAGCGATTTGTCCGCATAATCCTGATGGGTGATGACGGCGGCGCCGCCGGGCGTCGCGGCGGCCCGCCGTTCTGCATCGGAGCTGGCGCGCTGGCCGGTTACGATGATGGTGGGATTTTCATCCGCATTTTCCGCGAATGCGGGCGTGGCGGCCGCGCCTGCCATCAGCAGGCCCAGTACGATCTTCTTCATTGTGCAGTGTGTCCTTCGCGCCCGATCCGCAACGCGGCCGGGCCCCTGTCATCTTTCGGGTGAAAGCCCTGCCGGTGAGCGGCAGGCGCGTCAGACGAGCGAAGGAGGCCCGCGCAGTGGCGGGCGCAGGCGACTGGCATCGGCCAGCCGCAAGGGTTCGACCCGCGCCAGCCACAGCGCGAGGATGAAAACGAGCGCGGCCGCCAGTTCCAGCAGCGGAACAGCGGGCAGGCCCGGAACGGAGAAATCAGCGAAAGCGCACCGCTTAGCCGCGTCACCCGTCTTGCGGTCCTGATCCTGTTTGCCCGGTGCGCGGTCGATATAGACCGTTTCAGTGCCGTGGGCGGTACAGAGGCTGACCGCCACACGATCCGGCTCCACCCGGACCATGTAACCCGTGGGAACGAGCATCCGCAGCGCCAGCGCTGTCAGCACGGCGAGAGCGAGCAGCCAGGAATGCCGCCGGGAAAAGGCGCGGAGCCAAGTCACGCGCGACCGTGTAATGAGTGGAGGCGGCCTTGTCAGCCGCCTCCATCAATTATCCCGCGTCAGACCTACTGCCCGAGGCTGAGCTTCGCGAAGGCCGTGTAGCCCATCGGGTTCGATCCATAGACCGCATCGAGCGCATCGGGCTTTATGCAAG